>NZ_VYIX01000002.1:0-600000 GCF_009755885.1 Brachyspira sp. SAP_772
TGTTGTTTGATTATGACAGAATGAGTGAGCTTGGTGTAAATGTGGCTTATGCGGCAAGAGAATTGAGAGCGGCATATTCTGGAATAGTTGCTACTTCTATTCAGCAATTTGAGAATAAACTTGATTTTAGAGTGCGAATGGATAAAAAATACACCTACGACACTAATGTATTAAACAATTTATATATGCCAAGCACATATGGAAGACTAATACAATTAAAAGATATAGCAACAATAGAAGTTACAAATAGTCAATCAAGTATAAGGCACTACAACGGTAAAAAATCTGTAACCATAACAACCGATATAGTATTGGGTGAAACCACTGCTATAAGAGTAACAGACTCTGTTCAGGAATTCTTTGATTCTATTTCTCAAGATTATCCTAATATAAGCATAGAATTTGGAGGGGAAGTAAAAGAAACTAAAGAGCCTATGCAAAGCATATTGTATGGATATTTTGTAGCTATTATAGCTATATATATAATACTTCTATTACAATTCAATAAATTTGTTCAGCCACTTATGATACTTGGGATAATACCTTTTGGGGTTGTGGGAGTTATATTAGGTTTTGCTGCACATGGTATGCCTATGTCATTTGTTGGTGCCGTTGGTATAGTAGGGCTTGCGGGAGTTGTTGTTAATAATGGTATTATAATGGTTGACTTGATAAACAGAATATTAGAAGAAGGAAACATACAATCAAAACAAGATGTATTTAATGCTGTAGTTGAAGGGGCAGGCGAGAGGTTTAGAGCAATATTTTTAACTACGGTTACTACAATATTTGGACTTCTTCCTACAGTTTACGGAATTGGAGGTAATGCAGATTTAATTGTGCCTATGGTTATGGCTATGGCTTATGGGCTTTTATTTGCTTCACTTTTAACATTAATATTTTTACCTAGTTTGTTTATGATATCGGTAGATTTGAAATTGGTGAAGATAAAATACAAATGATTTTGAGTTTTTTGTTTTAATTATTTGCAGGGCTTTGCCCCGCACCCTACTTCTTTTGCGACTGAAAGGAGTGCCCTTGTGGCGTGCCACAAAGAAGCAAAAAGGCTGCATTGTTTAGCTTAAAATGTTAGTATTACAATATAGTTTATACACATTCAAAAAATACAACGCTAAAGCACTCGCACTTTTTGGTTCTTTGACGAAGTCCGCACCGCGTAAGCTGCGGGAAAAAGAACAATATAAATTTTATAATTTAATTGTACATTAAAATGCACTCCCCCGCATGACTAAGAAGTTATAATTAAAGCATAGCATTACCGTGCGGCAAGGTGGTACAGCTCGTACGCGGGAAAAAGTTGACAGAAAATAATTGTTTTACTATATACTAAAAATTTTTAAGTCTGTCTAAAATATTTTTATGTTTTTTTATTATCGGGGACTAGCCCTCCTGCGAAGCGTGCCCGTAGGGTACACACCCCCTGTTCTTTTGCGACCGTAGGGAGTCCTTCAGGGCGACTGAAAGGAGTGCCCTTGTGGCATGCCGCAAAGCGACCGAATGAAGTGCCTTTGGTATTGCTATAAAAGAACCTTATATAATTAGGATTCTAGAAGATAAACCAAATATACATGATGTTTCTAATTCTTTTCCTGATTCTATATCTTTTATTTTTTCTTTTGCATCATTATTATATTTATCTATTTTTAAAATCCTTTTATATGTTTTTAAAGCATTATCTTTTTGATTTAATTTTATATAAAGTTCTGCAATAAATTCTAAGTAAAATGTACTGTTTTCATTATCTGTTATATTTTCTTTATATATTTTTATAAGCTCTTCATAAATAGGTATGCTTTTATCTGGTCTTGAAACTTTTTGATAGAACCATGCTAAATATGATAAATCTTCCATATAAAAATCTATGTTATTTTTATAATCATCATTATCTGCACTAGATATTTTTTTATTTTCAAAACTTTTTATCTTTTTAAGACATACTTCTATAGCTTTATTGTATGTTTCCAATGCACTTTCTTTATCATCAATTTTTAAATATAAATCTGCCTGTATTTTTAAAAGCTCATAATCATTTTTATTTTTTGATATTTCTTTATCACATTCTTTTATTAAGTCATTATATATTTCAAAGGCTTCTTCTTTATTTACTATTTTTATATAAATATCTGCAGTTTCTTTTAAATATTCTTTTTTGTATCTCTTATATTTTTTTATAAGTTCTCTGCATTTTTGTATAGCTTTTTCATAATATAAATTTTTACTTTCTATATCATTAAGTTTATCATATAAAGAAGCAATTTTTTTTAATATATCAAGTTTACTGTCTCTTATATATGTATATAAGAATGGTTCATCATCAGCTATTTTTAAATATTCTTTATATGCTTCTATAGCATTATTGTATTTTCCAAGCATTTCATAACATTCTGCTAATTTTTTATGATATTGGCATGGCTCATTTAAAATTTCTATAGCTTTATTATAATGCTTAATAGCCTCTTCATAGTTTTCTAATTTTTCATAGATTTCAGCAATATTAATATAATAGTCTGATTTTTTACCGTAAATTTCTATAGCTTTATTGTAATAATCAATAGCCTCATTATAATTTTCTGCATTTTTATAAGTACTGGCAATATCAATATAACAATTCAATTCATTATCAGGATACATTTTTATAATCATTTTATATGCATTTATTGCCTTTTTATAATTTTTGCCTTCTCTATATGTTTTAGCTATATTTTTATAATTTTCTATGGATATTTGATTATATAATTCTATAGCTTTATCATATTCTCTATATCTTTTATAAAAGTCTGCGAGCATTTCTCTGCATGCAGAAGCTGACTGACAATAATGCCAACTATCATCTATAATATCATTATATGCCTCAATTATATCATTATAAGTTTCGCTTCCTTTAAAATCCTTATCATCATCTGGTATAATCATAAATGGTGCTGATATATCTTTTTCTATACTGTCTTTCAAAGCGTACAAAGCATCATCATTTTTACCGAGTTTTTTATATAAATCATACAATGATTTTAATGCCTTTAAACAATCATAAAAATAATCATCTAACTCGCTTCTTACATTTATATCTAATGCCTTTTCATAACTTTTTAAAGCTTCATCATACTGTCCATTTTTTTCATAGCTTAATCCTAAATAATGCCAATAATTAGACTCATCATGAAAATCACTAAAACAATCTATTGAATATTTTTTGACTTTTTTAAAATATCTTACAGCATTTTGGCTTTTTCCTAAATATAAATTTATTTTCCCCAATGTATAATAATAATATTCTTTATTATTCCAAATTGTTTCTGTATAATTTATTTCAGCTGCTTTTTTATAAAACTCTATAGCTTTATCATAATCTTTTATAACAAAGAAATGCACTTTTCCAAGTAAATACCAATATTCAGAATCTTTACCGTTTAATTCAATTGCATTTTCTAATAATTGAATAATTTCTTTTTGTATTTTTTTATTATTATCATAACAATATCTGTCATAATAATACGATGCTGCTAAATAGTATAAAACTTTATCTTTTTTATAATTAAGATTTAAAAGTTTTTTCAATGTTGCTATTACTTTTTTATATTCATCATCAATATATGAATCATAATACTGTACCAAAGCTAATAAAAATAATAATTCTTTATTATTAGGATCTTTTTTTAAATGCTTCTTTAATATTTCTTGAGCTTCTTCATAGAAGTAAAGCACATCGTCATCTTCAAGTTCTTCATTATTTATTTTTTTATTTATTAATTCTTTTATTTCTTCTATTGTGTAATTTTTTTTATTATCTAGCATTTTATTCTCCTATTTTTTATAAAAAATTAATTAGCTAATAAAGCCTAGTATGATAATAAAAACATATTAGGCTTTTATTATTTAAATACTATTTATATTTTCTCCTATTGTTTATACTTCCTATTCCATAATTCAAAAATGTCTGCTGTTTCTACCTCTTTTCCTGATTCTATATCTTTTATGTTTTCTTTTGCATCATTATTATATTTATCTATTTCTAAAATTCTTTCATATGTTTTTAAAGCATTATCTTTTTGATTTAATTTCATATAAAGCTCTGCAATGGATTTTAAATAAATTATATTATCTTCTTTATCTGGCATATTTTCCTTATATATTTTTATAAGCTCTTCATAAATATGTATGCTTTTATCTGGTTTTGAAATTTTTTGATAGAAAAATGCTAAATATGATAAATCTTTCATATAATAATCTATTTTATTTTTATAATCATCATCTGCAATCGATATTTTTTTATTTTCAAAACTTTTTATATTTTTAAGGCATACTTCTATAGCTTTATTGTATGTTTCTAATGCACTTTCTTTATCATCAATTTTCAAATATAAATCTGCCTGTATTTCAAAAAGCTCATAATCATTTTTATTTCTTGATATTTCTTTATTACACTTTTCTATTAAGTCATTATATATTTCAAATGCTTTTTCTTTATTTCCTATTTTTATATAAATATCTGCTATTTCTTTTAAATATTCTTTTTTGTTTCTCTTATATTCTTTTATAAGTTCTCTACATTTTTTTATGGCTTTTTCATAATATAAATTTCTATTTTCTATATCATTAAGTTTATCATATAGATAAGCAATATTTTTTAATGTATCAAGTTTACTGCCTCTTATATATATGAATAGTTCATCATCAGCTATTTTAAAATATTCTTTATATGCTTCTATAGCATTATTGTATTTTCCAAGCATTTCATAACATTCTGCTAATTCTTTATAAGATTTGCATGGTTTATTTAAAATTTCTATAGCTTTATTATAATAATTAATAGCTTCTTCATAGTTTTCTAATTTTTTATAAATTTCAGCAATATTAATATAATAGTATGAATTTTCACTGTCAATTTTTATAGCTTTATTATAATAATTAATAGCTTCTTCATAGTTTTCTAATTTTTCATATATTTCAGCAATATTAATATAATAGTCTAAATTTCCACTGTCAATTTCTATAGCTTTATTGTAATAATCAATAGCCTCATTATAATTTTCTGCATATTCATAATTAAGGGCAATATCAATATAATAATTCAATGCATCATCAGGATACATTTTTATAATCATTTTATATGTATCTATTGCATTTTTATAATTTTTAGCTTCTATATATGTTTCAGCTATATTTTTATAATTCTCTTTAGATGTTTGATTATATAATTCTATAGCTTTATCATATTCTCCATATCTTTTATAAAAATCTGCAAGCATTTCTCTGCATGATGCAGCTGACTTATGATAATCCCAAATAATATCATTATATGCCTCAATTATATCATTATAAGTTTCGCTTCCTTTAAAATCCTTATCATCATATGGTATAATCATAAATGGTGCTGATACATCTTTTTTTATACTATTTTTCAAAGTATATATAGCATCATTATTTTTACCGAGTTTTTTATATAAATCATACAATGATTTTAATGCCTTTAAACAATTATAAAAATTATCATCTAACTCGCTTCTTATATTTATATTTAATGCCATTTTATAACTTTTCAAAGCTTCATCATACTGTCCGTTTTTTTCATAGCTTAAGCCTAAATAATGCCAATAATTAGACACTTCATAAAAATTATTAAAATAATCTATTGAATCTTTTATAGCTTTTTTAAAATTTTCTATAGCATCTTGGCTTTTTCCTAAATATAAATTTATTTTCCCAAATGTATAATAATAATATTCTTTATTGTTATAAATTGTTTCTGTATAATTTATTTCAGCTGCTTTTTTATGAAACTCTATAGCTTTATCATAATCTTTTATAACAAAGAAATGTGCTGTTCCAAGTAAATACCAATATTCAGAATCTTTATTATTTAATTCAATAGCATTTTCTAATAATTCAATAATTTTTTTTTGTATTTTTTTATTATCATAATCTTTGTCATAATAATATGATGCTGCTAAATAGTATAAAACTTTATCTTTTTTATAATTAAGATTTAAAAGTTTTTTCAATGTTGCTATTACTTTTTTATATTCATCATCAATATATGAATCATCATACTGCACCAAAGCTAATAAAAATAATAATTCTTTATTATTAGGCTCTTTTTTTAAATGCTTATTTAATATTTCTTGAGCTTCTTTATTGTAAAGTACATCATCATCTTCGAGTTTTTCATTATTTATTCTTTTATTAATTCTTTTATTTATTAATTCTTTTATTTCTTCTATTGTGTAATTTTTTTTATTATTTTGCATTTTATTTTCCTTACAGTTTATGATATTTTATATCATTGAACTTACAAAAAATTTCACGAAACTGAGTATATACTGAAACAATTATATTTTATCAACTTTTAAGATATTAGCTATAGTACTTGCACTTTTTGGTTCTTTGACGAAGTCCGCACCGCGACTGAAAGGAGTCCTTCAGGGCGACCGAAGGGAGTACCTTTAGGTGCGTAGCTGCTGGAAAAAGTTGATAGAAAATTATTCTTTAACTATATGCGTAAATAAATATATTTCAGAAATTTTATACTTGATCCTCGCCAATATGTTACAGCTCTATTAAATACCAAAATCTATTGGTTTCTCGTTATCTGAAATAAAATCTTCTTTCATCTTTTTCCTATATTCTATTAATTTATTTCTTACACTCTCATATTTCAAAGACAACATTTCAACGGCAAGCATACCAGCATTATAAGAATTATTTATACCCACAGTAGCAACAGTGATAGGCTTTGGCATTTGCACTATAGAAAGTAAAGCGTCCATTCCATCAAGCACACTAGCACTAATTGGAACACCTATTACAGGAAGTATAGTTTTAGAAGCTATAACACCCGGTAAATGAGCAGCAAGACCAGCACCCGCAATTATCACTTCAAAGTTTTGATTTTCTATATCTTTAATAGTTTTTTCAAGATGTTCAGGCACTCTATGGGCAGATAATACAAAAGCCTTATATTCAATACCAAACTCTTTTAAACATAAGGCAGCATTTTTCATTTTATCAGTATCGCTTCTGCTTCCAAAAATAATAGCTACTTTCATATAGATAACTCCTATAAATAAAAATCTTGAAATAATTATATATTCTATTGTTTATTTATCAATATTTTGTTTTCATGTTCATAGCAAAAAACTACATTAACTGCATTAATTAGTAAAATTAAATTTTTATTTGTACTTTCGCGAAGCGTGACCGAAGGGTGAAAACTTTGACGAAGTCCACACCGTGTACTACGGGAAAAAGTTGATATAAAATAATAGTTTTAATATATAGTAAAAATCTTTAACTCTTTTATTTTAGTTATTTGCAGGGCTTTGCCCCGCACCCCACTTCTTTTATTGGTATAAAAGAAGCAAAAGAACTGCAATTTTTTAGCTAAAAATATTGGTATTATCTTATAGTTTATATATATCCCAAACTTACAAAACCATGTCACTTGCACTTTTTGGTTCTTTTTGCTGCGGAAAAAAGTTGATAGAAAATTATTGTTTTAATATTATTTTAATTCTGCACAAGTTTTTGAAATATCATAAGGTCCGTCTATTTTTGTGTAATTATATTCTTTTATAAAGAAATACGAATTTATTGAATAATTTTCTTTTAATGCAATATGACTAAGCTGAGTTAAAACTGATGAATCATCACTAGCCATAAATATCTGGACGCCTTCTTTTGAAATATCAACTAAAAATCTCATAAGTTCACGAAGCATTTTAGGGTCTAAACTGTTTTCAGGCTCATCAATAAATAAAATACTTTTCTTTGTTAAATTACCTGTACTGTAAAGAACTTCAAATATTCCCAGCCTTTTTATTCCTTCAGACATTATATTAATATTATAAATATTTCCGTCATTTTTATAATAATTAACAGTATTTTTATCTATTTGTATATTACCATTATAAAAATCATATCTGTTATTAAATACACTTAATAATTCTCTTTCATCAATATTTTTTCTTGCAAATATTTCATAAATTATATCAGTATAAGAATCATCAAATCCGCTTCCTATATTTTGATTTTTAAGATAAATAACAGCATTCATAATAGATAAAATTTCTTTAGCAGGTATAAATAAAGGTTTATAATCATAATTGTAACCATTAATTTTATCATTAGAAGTTATAGTTTCATTTTTACTATTTGAAATAGAAACATTAAAATGAACAGTATTTCCATCGTACAGATAAAGATTTTTTAGTTTATCTGTTGGTTTATTACTAGTGTCAAATTGAAAATTATTAAAATCATAAAGATTATTAATATACTGAAATATATTGCAATCTCTAATATTGTTATTTTTTATGTTTTTAAGTTGATGAGTTATAGAATATAAAAATTTTAATATAGTAGTTTTTCCTGTATCATTGTCACCTGCAAATAAATTAACATTTGCAAAATTGTCAAACTTAGAATTTTTAAATTGTCTGTAATTACGAATTTCAAAATTCTTTATCATAAAAATAACCTAATTATAATATGATAATATTGTATAATATACTTTTATTATTTCAAATATTTAATTATTGTTATATGTAATTTATGATTTAACCATAGACACTAATGAATATATAAGTTTTTTATCAGTGGTGTCTTTGCCCCCTGCGAAGCGTTCCCTTAGGGTACAGCCCCCCACTTCTTTTACGACTGAAAGGAGTCCTTCAGGGCGACCGAAGGAAGTGCCTGCGACTGAAAGAAGTACCTTTAGGTATGGGTGCGAAGGCGGGAAAAAGTTGATAGAAAATTATTATTTTAATATACAATGAAAATTTTTTAAGCTTGTAAAAATGTATTTTAAATTTTTTGTTTGTGGTGGCTTTCCCCATGCAAAGCGTGCCCGAAGGGTGAAAACTTTGACAAAGTCCACAAAGCGAAGGCGGGAAAAAGTTGAATAAAAAATCATGTAACAAAATATAGTTATTTCAGAATATATTATTTTAGTTTATTAGAAAATATTTTTTAAGTTTTTTATTTGTGGTGGCGTTGCCCCACGCCCCTACTTCTTTTACGACCGTAGGAAGTGCCTTCGGTATTGGTATAAAAGAAGCAAAAGAACTACAATTTTTTAGCTAAAAATATTTTTATTATCTTATAGTTTATAGATATTCCAAAAGATACAAAGCTATAACATTTGCACTTTTTGCAACTTTTTGCGGCGGGAAAAAGTTGATCTTTTGCTTCTTTGGTATACTTCACTAAAGGTGAGTCTCTTACTTTTTTGTTCGTACTTGTTTTTTATCATTAATTAATTATCATTTAACAATATTTTTAATTTTAAGAGGTATTAAAAAATGGAAAAAATAAATCTAGCAAAAGCTTCAAAAATCACTTCTCCAAATCCTGTTGCATTAGTATGCACTCAAAAACCTGACGGAAGCACTAATATTGCAACGGTATCATGGTATACTTATTTATCTTATAATCCCAATATGATAGCTTATGCAATGGCTAAAACTTCATATAGCGGTGAATTAGTTCGTTCAAATAAAAAAGTTATAATTACAATTCCAAGTGAAAATATTAAAGAAATTGTAATGGAGTGCGGTATGAAAAGCGGAAGAGATACTAATAAAATAGAAGAATTTAAAATAAAAATGCAGGAACTTCCTACAAGCGAAATAAAAATTCCTATTCATAGTGCTGCTGCCATACAATGCAGTTTAAAAGAGTTTATTGAAACAGGGGATCATTATTTATATATATGCAATGTTGAAGAAGTGTATGCAGATAGTAAAGAAAAAGCTGTATTTGCTTGGGAGAGTTATAGTAAAATAGCATCAGCTAAAGAAGCATAATCATTAGTTTATAAATTTGGGCTTTGTCTTATATTTCATTATTATAAGGCAAAGCCTTAAACAAATTGCTTGAAAAATTATAAAAATATTTTAATATTTGAACTCTAAATTTTACTCAGGATAAATAAATGATAAAAAAAGAAATAGAGCAATTATATGAATTAGGAAAAAATGCCTTTATAGAAGAAAGATACAAAGAAGCTATTTACAACTTGCAAAAGATGATTGATATTTATAATAAGGATTTAGTTTTTTATTCTGATAATGAGTTTATTATTTATAGTGATAATAATAATGATGAAACTAGCGATGAAGATATTAATAATATACATAATATTTTAATAAGTGCTTATTATCATATAGGTGCTTCTAAAGGCAATTTAAAAGAGTACGAAGAGTCCATAAAATATTTTGATAAAACTATAGAGCTTAATGATAAACATTGCGATGCTTATTATGGCAGGGGAGTTTCTAAATATAATATAGGTTTATGTAATGAGGCTATAGAGGATTTTAATAAAACTTTAGAATTAAATTCTGATTTTAAAGATGCTTATTTTGTTAGAGCTTTATCTTATGCTAAGATAGATAAACATAAAGAGGCTATTGATGATTTTAATACATTATTAACGAAGTATGATGAAATTAATTATATGTATTATTATTATAGAGGTTTGTCCAAATTTGATTTAAATTTATTTGAAGAAGCCATTGAAGATTTTACTATTGCTGCAGATTATTTGCCTGATGAAAGTTATATATATCATGATAGAGCTTTAGCTTATTCCAATTTGAATATGTTTGAAGAGGCTATAAATGATTATAATAAGGCTATAGAGCTTAATGAAACAGATATTGGTTCTTATTATAACAGAGCTTTAATGTACTCTGAATTAGAAGAATATAATAAAGCTATAGAAGATTATAATAAAGTTTTGGAATTAAATCCTGATGACAAAAGTGCCATTTATAATAAGGCTTTATGCAAACAGAATTTAGATTTATTTGAGGAAGCTATTGATTATTTTGATATATTTATAAAATTTAATCCTTCTTATGCTGATGCATATTATTATAGAGGAAATGCTAAGGCTAATTTAAAACTCTATGAAGAAGCTATTGAAGATTATAATAAAACTTTAGAATTAGATAATGGTTATATAGAGGCATATTATTGCAGAGGAAATGCTGAATCTGATTTAGAACTTTATGAAGAAGCTATTGAAGATTATAATAAAACTTTAGAATTAGATAATAGTTATACAGATGCATATTATTATAGAGGAAATGCTGAATCTGATTTAGAACTTTATGAAGAAGCTATTGAAGATTATAATAAAGTTTTGGAATTAGATAATAGTTATACAGATGCATATTATTATAGAGGAAATGCTAAAGCTGATTTAGAACTCTATGAAGAAGCTATTGAAGATTATAATAAAGTTTTAGAATTAGATAATGATTATCTAGAGGCTTATTATGAAATAGCTATGGCAAAGATTAATTTGAATTTATATGATGAGGCAATGAAAGATTTTGATAAAGCTTTATATAATGCAAATTCAGATTCTGATAAGGCTTATTTATATAGTTTGAAAGGCACTTTAAATGAAATGTCACAACACTATGATGAAGCCATAAAGAATTATACTAAGGCGATAAAACTTGGATATGAATGTTATTATGGAAGAGCTATTGCCAAATATAATGCTGGGTTAATAAAAGAATCTATTAGTGATTATAACAAGGCTATAAAATTAGAAGCTGATAATTATAAAATATATTATGATAAAGGTATTGCTGAACTTGATTTATCTTTGTATGAAGAGGCCATTAAAGATTTTGATAAGTATATAGAATTAAATCCTAATTATGATGAAGCCTATTATAATAGGGGTCTTGCTAATGAGGGATTGGACAATTATGAAGAAGCTTCTAAAGATTATGAAATGACTGTGAAATTAAATAAAGAACATGAATATGCTTTTAATAATTTGGGAAGCTGTTATGTGAAATTAAAAGAATATGACAAGGCATTAGAAAATTTATATAAAGCATTAGAAATAAATTCTGAACTTGCCCTTCCTCCTAATAATATAGGAGAAGTGAAATCAAGATTGGCTTTAAAAGAAAAAAACAATATAGAAAATTATAATAAATTGAATAGTGAAGCATTAGAGTATTTTAATAAATCTTATGAAATAGCTTTAGAAAAGAATGATGGATATGAAATGAATGCGATTATGGATAATATGAAAGAATTAGCAGCTGAAAATATAGAGCCAGCAATAGAGTTCTTAAAAAATAATAATATAGATTATTAAAATATACCTAGAGTTTTTATTGTTAAAAGAACTGCATTTTTTTAGCTAAAAATACAAGTATTATTTTATACTAATACATATTCCTAAGATATTAGCTATAGTATGTGCGTTTTTTGCAACTTTTTTGAGCGACAAAAAAGTTGATAAAAAATTATTGTTTTAATATACACTGAAAATTTTTAACTTTTTTATTTTAGTTACTTGCAGGGCTTTGCCCCGCACCCCACTTCTTTTGGCGACCGAAGGAAGTGCCTGTGGGTATGGCCCAAAGAAGCAAAAAGCCTGAATTGTTTTAGCTTAAAATGTTGATATTATATTATAGTTTATACATATTCAAAACATACAAGTTAATCCAAAATCACTTATTAAAAGTATAAGCCAAGTATATATGAATCTGCTGCTAGCATTATTAAACTTTATATTAATTCTTATTTTATAATTATTATTGGTGTCAGTATTAAGAGTTTTTGTTTTCATATAAAACCTTTGATTATTATGTAAATCTTTATAAGAATATCCATTAATTTCATAATAGCTTTTATATTCTGTATTCATATCATACTTTTGAGAAAATTCTCTTATTGAACCGACACTTACTTCTATATTTTGTAATTTTTTCAATGCTTCTTCTAAATTATTTATTTTTATATTTGTAAACTGCATTATCGGCTGTGATAATTCATAGTCCTCAAGCTGTTTTTTCCATTTTGATATAATACTCTCTTCCATTTCTATAGGGCTTGATAAACTTACAAAATAATTATCATTTATATTTACTGTATCATCATCGCAGTTGGTATAGCTTCCGTCGCCTGAATATCTAAATGTTGTTATAAAATTATTATTTTCATCAAATAAATTCCAAACTAAATTAATAGCAAATATATTCATTATTGGATTATCAATAAATATTTCTTTAAAAAAATTAAAATCGTACTTTTTTCCTGCTAATAGAATCTTTATTAAATTATTACTCTGATTTTTTATAATATTTGGAATTTCTTTTTTTATGTATTTAATTTCTTCTTTTATACTATTATCAAAATTTTTAGGTATTTGTTTTAATGTTTTATTTTCTTTGATATCAAACAATTCTATAGTATAATTATTTTTTAAAATTATTTTATATTGATTATTATTTATTATTTTCTCTGCGTTTCTATCAAATCCGAAATTTTCTACAGCTTTTAATCCGAATTCATAAACACTCAAATTATTTTCTTTTGCCATCTTATCAATTATTATTTCTGTCATCTCTCTTATTTCAGATTTTTTACTTTTTCTAAATACATTATAAAGCATATTAACAGCATATTTACTGTTTTTATTAATAGAAAATGCAAGCAAACATAATTTTGAATCTTTTTCTTTTTTATAAATCTCTCTTAATGCCCCATCTCCTCCATATATTGCATACATAATGAGAGAAGTTTCTTTATTGGTACTTGTGTATATTGTTTTAATTGCATTTATAAAAGACTTTTCATCAAGCAAATTTATAATATAATCTATTTGTTTTATTCTGTAGACTTCTCTTTTTAATTCTAAATATGATAAGTAAATATATTTTATTATTCTTTTATCTATATTTTCTATTTCTATATCATCTATAAATTTTACTTTTTTATCATCTTTTTTATTATAGTTCTTATCTATATAATCATAAACTTCTTCTATACTATTAAAACTTTCAATATAATTTGGTATTAATTCTTTTAATTCATTATAAAAATTATTTATTAAATATCTTTTAGGAAGATTGATTTTTTTATTTTTACGATTTTCTATAGTTTTGTATACTTCTTTGGCATTGTTTTTTATAAAATCATTTAAATTATTTTTTTCTTCTTTATCTAAAGTCAAAGCATATAAATAAGTTTTAAATTTAAAAGTTAATTCTAATGCAGAATCTTTATTAAAATTAGTCATATCTGAAATATTATCAATATACCAATCATCTAAATTTTGATTGAATGCATAAGCTGATGAAAACATTTTAGCCATATCTTTTACTTTTGCAGTATCCCAATTATTAAGAGGCTGATTAAAACTTTTAGCTCCCTCAAACATGCTATTCATATTTGTTACATTGCTTACATCCCAATCATTCAAAGGCTGATTAAATTTTTCAGCAGAGAAAAACATACTAGCCATATTTTTTACTTTAGAAACATTCCATTTGCTTATATCTTTATTGAAATTCCTACTATCAGTAAACATACCAGACATATTTTCTACATTAGAAGTATCCCATTTAAATAAAGGCTGATCAAATTTATAAGCAGATGAAAACATATTAATCATACTTTCTACATTACTTACATTCCAGTCATTTATATCTTGATTAAAACTTTCAGCCTCATGAAACATATTGTTCATATTTTTAACTTTGCTTACATTCCAATTATTAAGAGGCTGATTGAAACTTTTAGCATTCATAAACATACCATTCATATTTGTTACATTGCTTACGTCCCAATCATTCAAAGGCTGATTAAATTTTTCAGCCAAGAAAAACATATTAGCCATATTTTTTACTTTAGAAACATTCCATTTACTAATATCTTTATTGAAATTTCTATTTAAAAAAAACATACCAGACATATCTTCTACATTAGAAGTATCCCAATTTTCTATACCATCATAATTATCTCTATTAAAAACCTCAAATAAGCGTGACATATCAGTTATTAGGCTAGTATCAATATCGCCCAAATAAATACTTTCATCTGTTACTAAATCTTTTAATTCTTTTCTGCTTGTAGGTTTATATTTCATATTTACTCCTATAATATTAATAATTAAATATTCTTTTTGAAGTGTTGTTAATAAAGTCAATTATGTATTTGTATTGGGGCTAATTTACTTTATAATATACCTAAACAACTATATTTTGTCAAAAATAATTTTTAAGTTTTTTGTTCTCGTGGACTAGCCCCCCTGCGAAGCGTGCCCTTACGGTACGCACCCATAGTTCTTTTGCCGATAGGCACCTACTCGGTATTGGTATAAAAGAAGCAAAAGAACTGCATTTTTTATTATAAATTTTATAATTTAATTGTACATTAAAATGCACTCCCCCGCACGACTAAGAAGTTATAATTAAAGCATAGCATTACTGTGCGGTAAGGTGGTACAGCTCGTACATATTCTAAAAAATATTGTTTTAATATATAATATAACAAATACATAAACGGACGAACAATTATGAAAAAAGTTTTTTATATAGCTATTCTTTTTACTCTTATTTTCTCAAACGTGTATGCAAAAGATAAAGTGTATGTTATAAAAAAATTAGAGTTTCAGGAGGTAAATAGATGGTACGCCTCATATATAAAAAATGGATTAGAAGAGGCTAAAGAAAATGAAGCTTCTTTGATAATACTTGAGCTCGATACACCGGGCGGACTTCTGTCTTCTGCATTAGAAATAAAAAACGCATTGATAGAAAGCGAGATACCAGTGGCAGCATATATAAACAAAAATGCATTATCTGCGGGAGCTTTGATATCTTTAAGCTGCTCAGAAATTTATATGTCTGACGGAAGTATTATAGGGGCGGCTACTCCTGTATATCTTCAAGGTGGAGAGCCAAAGAAGGCAAGCGAAAAGGAAGTTAGTGCTATGCGTGCTGCTATGAGGGCTTCTGCTGAACACTCTAAAAAAAATGCAAAGGCTGCTGAGGCTATGGTTGATGAAACTATTGTATTAACTAAAAAAGATGACGGCATTGATTTGGACGATAAAACATTACTTACATTGAGTGCTGATGAGGCTGTTCAAATAAATATTGCAAATAGCAAAGCAAACTCTGTAGAAGAAATTCTAAAAATAAAAAATATTGATGATTATGAGATAATAAATTTTGAAGAAGGACTGTATGATTTTATTTTAAGATTTTTAAGTAATCCTGCAGTGTTGAGCATATTAATATCTATTGCTATAGCTGGAATATATTTAGAGATAAAAACTCCGGGTTTTGGTATAGGCGGTGTAATTGCTATAGTATGTTTCTTTTTATTTTTTACGGCACAATTTTTTATTGGCGACAGCGGATTTATTGCACCTGCTGTGTTTTTGCTTGGTATAGTTTTACTTGCTTTAGAGATTTTTGTTATACCGGGTTTTGGAGTTACAGGAATTGCAGGAATAATCGCCATATTTGCAAGCATATTTATGTCTTTTGGTATAGCCAATATATCTCAAGCTGTATTTGTAATTTTTGTTTCGCTTATTATAGACATTATACTTATAATATTAATGGCAAGATTTATGACAAAATCTAAAGTATTTAAAAGTAAAATGTTCTTAGAAACAGATACATCAGGCTATCATTCAAGTGAGTCTTATGATGATTTACTTGGGCTTGAGGGAATAGCTTATACACCTTTTAGACCATCAGGAAACATTTTAATTGATGATAAAAAATATGATGCTATTAGTGAAGGCGAGTTTATACAAAAAGATGCTAAATTAAAAGTAATACTTGTAAATGGCAATAAGATAGTAGTAAAAGAGATAAAAGAATAAAACAATATGCAGATAGGTTTCTCTGCATATTGTAATTATATTTTAAGCTAAAGCACTAAAAGCTCTTACTGAAGCTATATCTATTCTAAGTTGAAGTATATATCTTTTACCATCTCTTCCCATAGCATAAGTATATCTGCTAGAAAGAGGAGACAAGTTTTGAGCCTGTTGATTAATATTAGTAGGTTTTACTTCTACTACATTAGGCTTAGTATTAATTGAAGTAGCACTCATTTGCATAGCATTGTTAGAAGATATACCGCTTATAGTCATATAATTTCTCCTTAAATTAATTAACTATAATAATTAACGGCAATCTACAGAAAAGTTTAGTATTTTATTTAATTATTTTGTAAAATTTGTATTGAGTTTTATGCATTAAATATTTTTATATAAAATGAACAATTTATTTTGTTGTATATACTTCTATAGTTTTAAAGATTATTAATTGTTAAAGTTTGGTTTAATTTTAAATTAAAAAGCCATAGCACAAAAATATACTATGGCCTATAATATTATCAGTCTATTTGCTTTGTCTTCGCTATAACTAATTCTCTTACGCATATATCTTGAGGCATATTATAAGCGAATTCTATACAATTAACTATATCAGAAGCATTTAAACCATTTCCTATGCTCTTTTTCCATTCAACATAATTAGCTTTTATAGTTTCATTTGTCGTATGTTCTAAAAGATTAGTTTCCACAACTCCGGGTGCCAATACTATAACTCTTACATTTTTATCGGCTACTTCTTCTCTAATACTTTCGCTTATTGCATGCACAGCAAATTTGCTTCCGCAATATACTCCATGATTTTTAAATGTCTTTCTTCCTGCTATTGAACTTATGTTTATGATGGTACCTTCATTTCTTTTTACCATATCTGGAAGTATTATATTTGTAGTTGTTAGTATTCCATTTATATTAACATCTATCATCTTTTTCCATTCTTCATAGCTTTGTTTATCAATATTTCCAAGAAGCATTACTCCTGCACAATTTATAAGCAAATCAGTTTTTCCATATTTATCTTCAGCCATTTTTATCGCCGCTCTTACTTCTTCTAAATTTGTAACATCTGCTTTTACACTTATTGAATCTTTTAAATTTAAACTCTCCATTATTTCTTTACGTCTTGATATTAAAAGTGTAGGGTGTCCATTTTCTGAGAATCTTTTTGCTGTTTCCATTCCTATTCCAGAGCTTGCCCCCGTAATAACTACTAATTTCTTCATAATAAAAAACTCCTTTATAAAAAATAATTATGCATTATAATATATTAATAAATTTGTTACACAAGAACGGAAATAATTGTTATTAAGTAACATTTATTTCACTATCAGTTAATAGGAAACTATATGAAAAAAATAAAAGTAGCATCAGAAATAGGAGTTACGCTTTATATGATAGGAGGTAAATACAAACCTCTTATACTAAATTATCTTATAGAAAATAAAACAAAAAGATTTAATGAAATGCTTAGATACATGAAACCCATATCTCAAAGAACTCTAACTAATCAGCTTAGAGAATTAGAAGAAGATGGTCTTATAGAAAGAAAAGTGTATGCAGAAGTTCCTCCAAAAGTAGAATATATTATAACCAAAAAAGGTAAATCACTATCAAAAATATTAGAAGCTATGTGTGAATGGGGCGAGAAAAATATTGATGAAAGGTTTGAAATTACCAACCCTCAATGTTTATAATTCAAAAATATTTTTCAAAAATTTATTAATAACTTGTTCATTATTTGCAAGAGCAATATAATCTGACTTTTGTTTTACGCCTCTTACGCATAAACATAGCAACACATAATTTTTAATTATTTTATAAAAGCCATAATCTTTTAAGACTATGGCTTTATTTTTTTAATAATTTTTATATTTTTTACTTAAAATAATTCACGCCATTTTCAAATATGTTGTAAATATCTTTTGTGATGATGTTTTTGTATAAATTATCTGCGTATCTCTCGCTATGACCCATTTTTCCAAACACCTTTCCGTCTTCTGAAAGTATGCCCTCAATAGCGTAAGCTGAACCATTAGGATTAAATCTAAACTCATTAGTAGGCTTTGATTCAAAGTTAACGTACTGAGTAGCAACCTGACCTTTTTTGATTAACTCTTTTATTATCTCTTCATCAGCAAAGAATCTTCCCTCACCATGAGAAACAGGAACAACCAACTCGCTTCCTAAAGGTATGTTGTATAGCCAAGGAGAATTGTTTGAAACTACCTTTGTTGTTACCATTTGTGAAATATGTCTGCCTATTTTATTAAAAGTAAGAGTTGGAGATTTCTCTGTAATATTTCCTATCTTTCCATATGGAAGAAGCCCTGACTTTATTAATGCTTGAAAACCGTTACATATACCCAAAACAAGTCCGTCACGTTCTAAGAGTTTATGTATAGAAGTTTTTATTTTTTCATTTGTAAGTATTGCAGAGATAAACTTTCCAGAACCATCAGGCTCATCTGCCGCACTGAAACCTCCGGGTATCATAAATATCTGTGAATTATCTATTTTTTTAGACATCTCTTCAATGGATTCTTTTATATATTCAGGCTTTATATTTCTAAATACAAAAATATCGGTGTTTGCACCTGCATCAGAGAATGCTTTTTGAGTGTCGTATTCGCAGTTAGTACCGAGGAACGAAGCTATTAAAACATTAGGCTTAGGAGTTTTGTTTTTGCATATAAATGGTGCTTCTCTTTTATATTCTGCTAGCTTGTAAGTTTCTATATCTTCATAAGTTTTATAAGGAAATACTGTTGATAATTTATCAAGCCATAATTTTTCTGCTTCTTCTAAGTCCACTATTTCACCGCATACTTTTATTTTGTATTCATTAATAGTTTTGCCTATTAGTATAGCATTTTTATAATTTAACTCTTCTTTAGTTTCCACTATAAATGAAGCAGGCATTAAGTTAAAGAAATAAAGCTCATCTTTTATATCAACGCCTATTCTGTTACCGAAAGACATTTTTGTTAGAGCTTCAGCAATGCCTCCGAATTTAATGGTGTATGCTGATAATATTTTTTTGTCTTTTATAGTTTTATGTATGAAGTCAAAATTCTCTTTTATTTCGGCAACATTAGGCATATAGTTTTCAAGCATATTATGCTTTATTAAATACACATAATTATTAGCAGATTTGAACTCTGGAGATATAACATCATTACTGTCAACAGTAGACACTGCAAACGATATTAAAGTTGAAGGCACTGATATATTATTAAAAGTACCGCTCATAGAATCTTTTCCGCCTATAGCTGGTATATCAAATTCAGTCTGAGCATATATAGTACCAAGCAATGCAGAATAAACCTTACCCCATTTTTTAGCATCGCTTCCTAATTTCTCAAAATACTCTTGAAATGATAATCTTATCTTTTTATAATCAGCACCAATAGAAACAAGTTTTGACATTGATTCTATTACAGAATATATTCCTCCGTGAAATTCTGACCATTTCATTATAGAAGGATTATAACCCCAAGATATAGCGGAAGCTGTGTTTATTTGTTTTGCATTGTTGTCAAATATTGGTATTTTCTGAATGCTTACATCGCTTGGAGTCATTTGATATTTTCCTCCGAAAGGCATGAGTACAGTTGTTGCCCCTATTGATGAGTCAAACATTTCAATGAGCCCCTTTTGGGAAGCTATATTTAAATCTTCCACCATATTAAACCAATGAGAAGTTAGAGAGCATGCATTTTTTGTGTTAAATGGATTATTATCAAAATTAATGTCTCTAAGAACTGCATTAGTCTCTTGTTTAGCTCCGTTGGTGTCTAAAAACTTACGGCTTATATCTACAATCTTCTTGCCTTTCAAATACATTACAAGTCTGTTAGTGTCTGTTATAACAGCAACCTTTGTAGCTTCAATGTTTTCTTTGTTAGCAAGTTTTATAAAATTATCTGCATCCTTACTTTCAACAACAACAGCCATTCTCTCCTGTGATTCTGATATTGCAAGCTCAGTGCCGTTTAATCCTAAATATTTTACAGGCAACACATCAAGGTTAATGTCAATTCCGTCTGATAATTCACCAATAGCTACGGAAACACCGCCCGCACCGAAATCATTACATTTTTTTATTAATTTAGTAACCTCTTTATTCCTAAATAGCCTTTGAATCTTTCTCTCTTCCGGAGCATTACCTTTCTGTACTTCAGCACCGCAAAGTCTTAAAGATGTATCAGTGTGGCTTTTTGATGAACCAGTAGCCCCTCCGCATCCGTCTCTTCCTGTTCTTCCTCCAAGCACTATAACTATATCGCCTGCCTTTGGTTTTTCTCTGCGTACATAGTCCACTGGAACGGCTCCCACAACAGCACCAACTTCAAGCCTCTTTGCCTTATAGCCTTCATCATATATCTCATTAACTAAACAAGTTGTAAGCCCTATTTGATTGCCGTAAGAAGAATATCCCGCTGCTGCAGTTGTTGTTATTTTCTTTTGAGGAAGTTTTCCAGCTAAAGTATCTTCTAGCTTTTCTAATGGATTAGCACTTCCTGTAACTCTTATAGCTTGATATACATAGCTTCTTCCAGAAAGCGGGTCTCTTATAGCTCCTCCCAAACATGTAGAAGCCCCTCCGAAAGGCTCAATCTCTGTAGGGTGATTATGAGTTTCGTTTTTAAACATTAGTAAATATTTTTCTGTTTTGTTTTTTCCATTCTCATCAATAGCATCAACATCTATATAAATAGAACAAGCGTTTATCTCATCAGAGACCTCTAAATCTTCAAGCTTTCCTTTTTTCTTTATATATTTAGCAGACACTGTTGCCATATCCATTAAATTAATATCTCTTTTATTGTCAACATCCTCTCCGTAAAGCTCTTTTCTCATGCTGTAATATTTATTAATAGCACTTAATATCACTTCTGAAAAATTACTCTTATCATTTTCTAATTTTACATCATTAATCTTTGTCATAAATGTAGTATGCCTACAGTGGTCAGACCAATATGTATCAAGAACCTTTATTTCTGTTTCTGTTGGGTTTCTTTTCTCTTCATTTTTAAAATAATTCTGCACAAACTCTATATCTTTATAAGTCATTGCCAAGTCAAGATTATCTCTATATTTATGAAGCTCTTCTGTGTTTAAATTAATAAAGTTTTCTACATCTTTTATATCGTCAGCTTTTTGATGAGGCTCTATTTCTAATTTGCTTAAATCTTTTTCTCTGCTTTCTACTGGGTTAATATAGAACTTTTTTATTTTCTCTATTACACTATCATCTACATTACCATCAAAAACTATCACCCTTCCGCTTACTATAGTTACTTCTTCAATATCATTATAAATAAGCTTCAAACATTGCAATGCAGAATCAGCCCTCTGGTCAAATTGTCCGGGTAAATATTCCACAGCAAAATGTTTTAAACTCTCAAAATCTTTTTTTTCAACTACCCTATCTGTTGGAGGCTCTGAAAATATTACATTAATAGAATTAGATAATTTACTTTCATCTATATTAAAAATGTCATAAACATTAAGAAGTCTTACACTGCTTTTTATTTGAAAATTCTCTTTTAATTGACTTTCTAATCTTTTAGCCTCTAAATCAAAACCTTCTTTTTTTTCTATAAAGATACGATAGTTCATTGAATATACCTCATTGTTATATGGAGTTTTTATATTAATAGATTATATATTATATTATTAGTTTTATAAAGATATTTTTATCACTAAAAGTTTTTTTCTAAAATACTATCTACAATAGAAACAGATTCTTTAAATCTTTTTTGATAATCTCCGCTTATAGAATGATATTTTATATTCATACTATTAAGTATATCTTTTATTTTATTACTGTATTTTATTCTGTCATTTTTTATAACTTCGCTTCTGTCTCCGTCCTGAACAAAATCAACATCAGGTTCTAAAAATAATATGGCATCATATTTGTTTATATGTATAATCGCCTTTGCAAGTCTTTCATTATCAATAATATTTTCATCTTCCAAAAAATGCATATAAAAGTTTGTAATTATTGCATCTGTATCAACAAACAATATTTTGTTGCTATGCTCTATTGCTTTTATTTCATTTAATTTATGAGTAAGAAGTATCTCTGTAAAATCTTCTGAAAGCATTAGCAAATCAGTCCCTGACTTTTCTGATAATTCTCTTCCTGCCTCTTCTATATAATTGGTATTATAATAATTTGCTAAATTAATTGTAAGAGTTGACTTTCCTGTGCTTTCGCTTCCTAAAAGCAAAACCTTTTTTGTATAATATGGCTTTACTATATTAGGCAAATAATCCCAATACTTATAAACATTCTCTCTAATCTTTGAGGAGCTTATTTCATCTCTCTCTATAAATATTAACTCTGAATCTTTATAATATCTTGTATAAAAAGAATCTTTATTTTTATAATCATCTCCGCAAAATACTGCGTCAATTTTTTCACCTATAGCCTTTTTTATTTTTATAGAATCCTCTTCCCATAAATCTTCGGTGTACTCTTCTTTTGTGTTTGCATTATCTTCTATAAATATAATCTTCACATTTCCAATATGCTTTGTTAATTGATAAAGCCAACGGTATCTTACTTTTTTATCAATTTCATTTCTATTATTTCCAACAGCCAAAACAATATAAAGCTTTTTACATTGATTAGCGGCTTCTATTATGCATCTTACATGCCCAAGATGAAGAGGATTAAAAGAACCGCCGTACATCCCTACATTATACATAAAGCCTCCGAATGATTTTTTTAGTTTATCTGATTTTTATTATTTGCCTCTCTATACCATTTAATAAACATAAACACCGCATTAACTAAATAAACACTCCACATAAGCAAAGTAGCTATATTATCACCCCCGCTTTCAAAATTAATATACCATATAGAAATATTTAAAATGTTTACAAGTATCCACATTATCCATTGTTCGGTGCATCTCTTTACGCATAGTATTTGTGCAGTTATCGCAAACACCGTACTTGCACTATCTACAAAAGGAAGAGAACCTCCTAATTTTTTTAGTATAAACCCATAAATAAATATTGATATAAAAGAAAAGCCAAATATTATAATTTTATATTTATTATTTAATTTTGTTTTTATTACTTCTTGACTTTCATTATTCATATTTCTGCTCCATAGTACAAAACCAACTATATTCATAGGTATATAGTAAAATACATTGAGCATAAACTCCCCATAGTATCTTGCACTAAAAGCTATAATAGAATAAAGAATAGTATTAATCATTCCAAATACATATGAAGATAATTTTCCCTTCCCTGTAAGTATCACACATAATATACCGCTTATTGATGACACTATGCCAATAATATTTTCCTTCCAATATATAGAAAGCGATAATATTATACTGCATGCTATTATAATCCACACTACTTCTATAGCTTTCCAATTTTGAAGCTCATTTTTGATAATATTTTTCACATGAATCCTTAAAAAAAAGATTTTGCTTATTATATTATTATTTTATACAAAATCAATATGAATGATTTTCTTACTGACATCAAAATAAATTTATAAAGAAGTTAGCTTTATTAAATGAAATATTTTATTTATAATAATAGACTTGTCTTGCAAAAATAAATAAAAATAAATATTAAAAAATAGTTATCAATATATTTTGCAGCAAGTCATATTACAAATTTTTATTAATTATTATTTACTGTAGTTTTTATAACTGTTTCAAGAGCTTTTACTATCATTTCTTTTGGCATATATGGTGTATTAGGCTTATCAAGTATTTGCTCTATTATATAAGGAACATGTATAAAGCCGCCTTTGATATTTAAATTATTCTTATTTATATAATACAATAAAGAATACATTATATGATTGCATACAAAAGTACCTGCTGTATTTGATACTGCTGCTGGTATTGGTATATTTTTTAATTCATCTCTAATAGCTTTTATAGGAAGCTTAGAGAAATAAGCACTCTCTCCGTCATTAAATATTGTTTCATCTACAGGCTGATTTCCTTCATTGTCTTTTATTCTTGCATCATCTACATTTATGGCTACTCTTTCTAATGATATCTCATATCTTCCGCCAGCTTGCCCTACACATATAACTATATCAGGTTTAATGTTTTTTATATTTTCAAAAAGTTTTTCTGCGGATTTTTTAAATACTGTTGGAAGCTGTAATTTGATTATTTCATTGCCTTCTATATTATCTGGCAGGCTATTAACTGCCTCCCATGACGGATTAACTTTTTCTTTATCGAATGGGTCAAATCCTGTTATTAATACTTTCATTTTATTAGCTCCTTTTTATAAAAATAGTTTTTAATAATTTTAATAGTTTTTTATAATCTTAATAACTTTCTGTAATTATTCTTTATAACAATAATTCTTTATCTAAAAGCAAATAAATACATTATAGTTGTGTTTATTGCAAGAAGTATTAAAGCCACTGGTATCTGCTCTAATATAACTCCGTTCTTATTTTCCATTTCCAATATAGAAGCAGGTATCATATTAAAATTGGCAGCCATAGGTGTCATTAATGTGCCGCAAAAACCTGCTGTTAAACCTAAAGCAGAAACAATATTAGGGTCTCCTCCCAAAGCAATAACGAAAGGTATGCCTATCCCAGCAGTTATAACAGCGAAAGCAGCAAAAGCATTTCCCATCACTATAGTAAATATAGCCATAGACACACAATAACCAATAACCCCAAAAAGCTTATTATCTGCAGGTATAACACCTTTCATTATATTTGCTACTATCTCACCCACTCCAGCCTCTGCAAACAATCCTCCTAATGAAGCTAATAACTGCGGAATTATAACACTTGGTCCCATCTGCTGAAGCATTCTTGATGATTCATATGGAACAGTTGAAGCTTTTTCTTTTGTTATTATCATGCATAAAATTAATGATGTCATTGCACCTATGCCTAAGCCTATTAATCCGCCTAGTTTTGTAAATTGTGCAACCAAAAACGCTATTAAGCCTATTGATATGGCTGGTATAAAAAGTAAGTTTTTAAATAACTTTTCTTTTTCTTCTCTGTATGCATCAGACACAGGTTTTAAAGATTGTAATGATACGTTTTTTGTGGCTGTTAATAATGCTAACACTATTAAAAGAAGCCCCACAACAAACGAAGGAATAACTTTACCAAAAATAAATATAAAGCCTAATATTATCCAAAATAATGCACTTCCTATTCTTTTTTTATTTTCTTTATTTTTATATGCATATATACCGCATACTACTATTATGATTCCAGAAATTATATATAAAACTTCTAAAAGATTATTTACCATAATTTATATTCTCCATAAAATTATACTCATTAATTTTTATTTTCTTTTAATGCATTTATTAATTTTTTTAATTTCAAATCAAATAAATAATTTCTTATAACAGAAACTATCATAGCAACTATTGCCATTGGTATGCTTGAAATTGCTATAGAATATGCATCTATATTCTCTATTCCCAATTCTTGCAAAGTGCTTAAAACTAATAATACTCCAGCAGAAGCTATAAACACATTCTGCCCAAAAAAGTTTCCATAGTTTTCAACACTGTTTGATATTGCTTTTACTTTTTCATCTAATTGCTTATCATAAATGCCATATTTCTCTAAAGCACCCCTAGCCATAGGATAAATTAAAGGTCTTATAAAATTAACATGCCCTCCTATTCTAAGAGATAATGCTGATGCAATAGTTCTTATAATTACATAAAGACTCAATATCTTGCCGCAAGTAGCTCCTCTTATACCCATAATGCATTTTGTAGCCCTTTCTCTTAACCCATTTCTCTCTAATATACCTATAGTAGCTAAAGTTAAAACTAGTAACGTAGCAAATCTGTTGGCAACGAATGCATTTCCCAAAAATGACAATATTTCAATAATACCCATTCCTGAAACAATGCCTGTTATTATTCCAGCTAATAAAACTATGCTTATGGTGTCTAGTTTTAAAGCAAAGCCTATTATTATTACTAATATGCCGATAAGTTTAATCATAAAATACTCCATAACCTATTATATGTAATTATTATTGGTCTAATATATAATATTTAAATAATAATTGTAACTATTAATTTATGTTTTTTTGTTATTTATTTTATATTTATTTTTATAATTTATGATTATTAATGTTATAATATTATAAAATGTTATTAGGTCATAAAAATGAAAATATCTCATGTTGCCGTTTGGGTAAAAGATTTAGAAAATATTAAAAACTTTTATATTAAATATTTTAACTGTAAATGTAATGATAAATACGTTAATGAAAAGAAAGGTTTTGAATCATATTTTCTCACATTTGAAGATAATTGCAGATTGGAAATTATGACTAGAAAAGATATAAAAGAAAGAAACACTGATGATGAAATATACGGTTTTGCTCATATATCAATATCGGTAGGAAGCAGAGAAAAAGCGGATAGCCTCACAAAAGAATTAGAACAAGATGGTTTTAAAATTGCATCATATCCAAGAACTACAGGAGATGGATATTATGAGAGTGTTGTGCTTGACAGTGAAAACAATAGAATAGAAATAACTATATAAATTTAAAGGTTATAAAAAATGAAAAATAAAGTTTGCGTTATAACAGGTGCTTCTAATGGCATAGGCAAAGAAATAGCATTACATTTTGCTAAAAATAATTGCGACATAGCTTTTATTGATAAAGACAAAGAAAATGGATTAAAATTAGTAGAAGAAATGAAAAAACTAAAAAGAGAATGCCTATTTATTAATGACAACATAGACAATGAAAAAGCCATTAACAACTTCACAAATGAAATAATAAAAAAATTCGAAAGTATTGACTATTTAATTAATAATGCATGCTATTCAAACAAAGGCTTATTAAGTAATTGCAGCTATGATGACTTCTTAGAAATTTTTAAAGTGTCAGTTGCATCAGCATATCAAATAACAAAAAATCTAATAAATAATTTTAATAAAAATGCATGCATTATAAATATAGCTTCCACAAGAGCTTTTATGTCTCAAAAAGACAGTGAAAGCTACAGTGCTTCAAAAGGTGCTATTATAGCTCTTACTCATTCTATGGCTATTAGTTTATCTCATAAAGTTCGCGTAAACTCAATTAGTCCCGGTTGGATAAACACTTCTAATGAAAACAACTTTAGCAAAGAAGATATACTTCAGCACCCATCTGCTAAAATAGGCAAAGTTTCAGATATAGCAACTACTGCTTGGTTTATATGCAATAACAATTTTATAAATGCCCAAAACATCACAGTAGATGGCGGCATGACAAAGCTTATGATATATCATAATGATGAAAACTGGACTCTAAATATATAATAATTTAAACATATAAAAAATTTTATTTACACTCCCCACCCTCTAGGCTTTTTATATTCAGTGTTATTTTTAAATTGTTTTTCCTTTTTGTTTAATACTCTAATTTTAGCTCCCACCCAAGCTTTTTTAAATTTAAAAATCCGCTCACCGCACGGTAAGCGAAATAAAAAATATAAATCGTGTTGAAATAAAAATTTAAATTATATTTATAAATAAATTTACCGTGCGGCTAAATAATTTTTTTAATTACAATAAAAATTTGGGTGGGTGTGCTTTTTTAATTAAGCATTATAAAAAATTAAAGTTATATATTTTTATTAAAACAAAAAACTTAATTGGGCGGGATTAAAAATAAGTTTAATAAATATTTATAAAATTAAAGTTATAAAGATATTGAAAAATATATAAATATTATGTATTATATATAAAAAATTTTCTAAGGAATAAAAAACTATGAAAAGAATAATTGTAACAGGCGGAGCTGGTTTTTTAGGTTCTCATCTATGCGAAAGATTATTAAAAGAAGGAAATTATGTAATATCTGTTGATAATTTTTACACAGCATCAAAAGAAAATATTAAACATCTATTAGACAATAAAAACTTTGAAAGCGTTAGACATGATATAACAGAGCCAATACATATAGAATGCGATGAAATATATAATTTTGCTTGTCCTGCTTCACCAATACATTATCAAAAAAATCCTGTTGCAACTTTTAAAACCAATGTACTTGGTATAATAAATATGCTTGATTTAGCTAGAGATTGTAATGCTAGAATACTTCAAGCTTCTACTAGCGAGGTTTATGGAGACCCTTTAGAACATCCTCAAAAAGAAAGCTATTGGGGACATGTAAATCCAAATGGTGTAAGAAGCTGTTATGATGAAGGAAAAAGAAGTGCTGAAACTTTAATGATGGATTATCATAGACAATATAAAACTGATATAAAAATTATAAGAATATTTAATACATACGGTCCTAGAATGAATGAGAATGATGGAAGAGTTGTTTCAAATTTCATTATACAAGCATTACAGAATTTAGATATTACAGTTTATGGAGACGGCAGTCAAACTAGAAGTTTTTGCTACTGTGATGATTTAATTGATGGTGCTGTAAGAATGATGAATAGTGAAAACTTTATTGGTCCTGTTAATTTAGGTAATCCTCATGAAATGACAGTTTTGGATTTTGCTAAAAAAATTGTAGAAATGACTAATTCAAAATCAAAAATAATTTTTAAAGAACTTCCTAAAGATGATCCTATAAAAAGACAGCCTAATATTAGTTTGGCAAAAGAAAAACTTAATTGGGAGCCTAATTATAAACTTGAAGATGGTTTGAGAAAAACAATAGAATATTTTGATAATTATTTAAGAAACAAATAATTACATATTATATTCTTGAATTTTATTGTAAAAATGGTAAAATAATAAAAAAATGTTTTGGATAAACTATTATGGATTTAAATATAGAAGACTTAAAATGTCAAACCTCTATAAATTATGATAAGATTCTTTGCAATTGCAAAAACGTATCATATAGGCAAGCATATTCCGCAATAGCTGCAGATAAACTCACCACTGTAGAAAGTGTGTCTGAAAAAACTCAAGCATGTACTGGCTGCGGAGGATGCAAAGAAAAAATAGAGCATTTATTAGAATATGCCAAAAAAAATGAATATGCCCCATTAAACTTTTAAGCTTTATATTTCTTATCTGCTTCTTCTATTAACTTGTCAAATTTTTCTTTAATTGAGGATGTTCTTTTTCTCTGCCACATTAAATATATAGCTATACTATAACATATTAAAGATATTATCATCATAAATAAAAAAGCTATAAAATATGAGAAGTTTGAAGCTAAATATCCAACTATAAAAGGGATAACTAAAGCAGCTCCCCCCGTTAAAGCTTCATTTACAGCTACATTGGCACTATCTCTCTCTTGATCAGCCAAAGCATAATAAAGTCCAAAGAAATATCCAAACCCACTTACAAAACCTAAAAATATAAATGATACTAAAAATACCCAAAAATTATTAGAAATTAAAAGTAAAGTTAAAGCAATAGGAGTAAGCAAACCAACAATAGTAAATACTCTCTTTCGCTCTAATATTCTTAAATAGAATGCAGAAAAAAGTGCTCCCAAAGACATTACCCCAGATAATACCCCAACTAAAAATGTAGCACTTCCATTTGAAAGCCCAACTTCTTTTATGCCGTAATCTAAAAACATAAATCTTAATGTATGAAGCACTAAAGCACCAACAAATATAATAAGCCAACCTATATAAACTTTATATCTAGGAGCTCTCATAAAAGGCTCTTCCCATTTATGTCTTCTAGGTTTGAAATGCAAATGTCTTGATAAATAAAATAATATAAACATCAAAACACTCATTGCTATTACAATAAAAAATCCAATGCTAGAATTAAAATTATAAACAAATCCTGTAACTATAGGTCCAACAGATAACCCTAAAGTCCAAGAAAATATAAAAAGCCCGCTGCTTATTCTCACAGGCAAATCTTTTGATACACTATCAAGTAATGATTGAAAACATACAAAAAATATAGTTGTATTTGCTCCATACAAAAAAGAATATAGAAGAGATAATTCATTGTTTAAATATATTATACAAAATATACTCAGTATAGCCTGTATACAAGATTGAATATATAATAACCTAGGATATATTCTCTTTGGTATTTTAAACTTTGAAAAAGTGCTTGCCGACATCATCATACCCATACCATAAAATACAGCCAAAAGAGAAATAAAAAATGCATTAGCTCCCATTTCTGATGAGTTAATAACTAAAACTGTTGAAAATATACTGGAACATAAATAAACCAAAAAAGGCATTGAATAAACCAATAATATCATTCTATTTTTACCTCAAAAAAATAATATACAACAAAATAATATAACAATATATAAATTATTTTTAAAAAATATATAGCAAATTAATATTTTTAGTTAATAATATGAAAAAATTTTATTAATATAAAAATAAAGAGCTTAAACTATTTAATAATAGTAAAAGCCCTTTATATTGTATAAAATTTTAATTATTTGTAATTTAATTCATGAGTATAAGCCATTTTAAACATAGAAGCCTCATCAAACTGCTTAGCTATAAACTGTATACCTATAGGCATATTATTTTTATCTACTCCGCAAGGCACACTCATTGCAGGAAGACCTACTAAGTTAATATTAGAAGCATAACTGTCTGCCAAGAAACCTAAAGCACTGTCTGTTTGATCTCTTGTACCTAAAAGACCAGCAGTGATAGGAGAAGTTGGAGATATTATGATATCAACATTTTTAAATGCATTATCAAAATCCATTTGCATTAACTTTCTTACTTTTAGAGCATGTTGATAATGACTGTAGAAGAATTTTTTACCAGTCATTAAAGTACCAAATAATATTCTAGCTCTAGTTTCAAAAGCAAGACCAGCACTTCTTGAAGCATAATAATATTCATCTAAATTAAAATCGCCTTTAGGGTGATAACCATATCTTATACCGTCATATCTGCCCATATTAGAAGCAACCTCAACCGCCATAACAGCAGTATAAACTCTTGAACCATATTTAGCGTTAGGCAAAGATATATCCACTATTTCAGCACCCTGAGCCTTAAGATTATCTATAGCCTTCATTACATTTTCTCTCACTTCATTATTTAATAAATCAGTTTCATAATACTCTTTAGCAAGCCCAATTCTCATGCCCTTAACATTTCCATCTAATAAAGAATTATAATCAGGCACAGGTATGTTTAAAGTTGTGGATTCTTTAGGGTCAAAACCAGCAATAATTTTAGTCATTAAAGCAGCATCTTTAACGTCTTTTGCGAGAGGTCCCACTTGGTCTAAACTGCTAGCCATAGCAATACATCCAAGTCTAGGCACTCTTCCATAAGTAGGCTTAACCCCAACTATACCGCAGAAAGAAGCAGGCTGTCTTATAGAACCGCCAGTATCACTTCCCAAAGCACCAAAAGCAAAATTAGCAGCAACCGCAGCAGCAGAACCGCCTGAAGAACCGCCCGGAACATGAGCTCTATTAACAGGATTTCTAGTTATTCCATAATTAGAAGTTTCTGTAGTACCGCCCATTGCAAACTCATCCATATTAGTTCTTCCAATTATAATAGCACCGTTGTCTATTAATCTTTGAACTGTAGGTGCAGTGTATGGAGCTTTATAGCCTTCAAGCATTTTTGAAGAAGCTGTCATTAAATGGTCTTTATAACATAAATTGTCTTTAATAGCCAAAGGAACTCCAAGAAGAGGCAAATCCTCCCCTTTGTTAATTCTCTCTTGTGCTTTTTTAGCTTGCTCTATAGCTTCATCTTTAAAAATTTCTAAATAAGCATATATTTTATCTTCTCTTTTATCATCTTCTTCTATTTTCTTTATAATAGATTCTGTTAGACTAACTGCATCTATTTCTTTATTCTTTAATTTCTCTCTAATTTGAATTATACTCAATTCGTTTAAGTCCATTGTAGGAAACCTCTTAAATAAATAATAAATTTTGAAATTTATTATATCATATATATATTTTTTTGCAAAAAAAAAGAGAGACTAAAAATATAGCCTCTCTTTATATATATTATTGCAATTTAATTATTGCTGATTATTTTCAGTAGTTGTTTCATTGCTGTCTATTTTTTTTACCTCAGGCGGTATTCCAGCAGGAACATCTGTTATATCATTTACATCTTCATAAACTTTATTTTGGAATCTATAATAAATAGGTCTCATTCTATAATTATCAACATAAGAAGCAACGAAGTTAATATTTCTCATAGCATATTGAGCATAAAATATAGATAAAGAAGTATCAGCCTGTCCATTAATATAATTTCCATAATACATAGAAGTAAAATCATCTAAAGTTCTCACAAAACTATTATTAAATCCGCCGTATTTTAATTTGAAACCATCTAAAGTTCTATTGAATAAACCTGAAGACATAACATATCCCGGATTTGCATATTCATTATCAGGATTTCTTTGCTTGTATTGTTCCAAAGCACCATCACCTTGATAGCGGGAACTTACTGCAAATAATTGATTGTTATGGAAGAAGAACTTATAAACCCATTTAGTATTTTTTCCTGCTAAAGTGCTGTCTTCAGATAAATTTTCTGCAGTTATAGTCATACATTTATATTCACCCTCTAATGTGTAATTGAAATATAAAAGGCTTAAATCTCTCTTAAATAAATCAGATATATCATTAGTAGTAAATTTTATATTAACCCACTTCAAAGTTTGAGGATTATACCAAGCTAAATCTGGATCAGGATATGAAGATATATAAAAAGTACCACTTACAGCTTGTCCTTCTGTTGTTATAAAACTATTAGACATGAGTATTTCATTTACTTCATCAGGAGATATACCATAAGGCACAGTATTGTTAAACATATAAGGTATAGTTTCATAAGCATGAAGGGCAATACTCATAGATATAAACAAAGATATTGCTAGCAATTTTTTCATTTTTTCATTCTCCAACTTTTTTATTATTATACTTTATTGTATTATACTATATTGAAGAATTAAATCAAATAAGTTATGTTTACTTTATTGATGTTTTTTAATTTATTTTATTGAAAATAAATTTTATTAATTGCTATTTTTTTAAATCTTTTAAATTTAATGCTGTAAAGGATTTTTTATCAATTTTTAATTTTTTTCCAATAACTTTATCATAATCTTTGGCAGATATTCCCACACATGGCCTTAAAGTTACTAAATCTTTTTCTGTTATCATCTCATTTTTAAGCATGCTGTGGTTAAGATATATACCCCTCTTAGCATAAACAAGCTCTTTTTTCTCCTGCTTACTCATTTTTTTCTCAGTCTTTAAAGCATCATTTCCGCCAAGCATTTTATTAGTGTCTTTTAATTTAGAAATCATCTCTTTCATAGAATTGGTATCTAAACTTATTATATGATCCCCAGATTTTTTTTCTGGTGTGATTGTGAAATGTTTTTCTATAATCTTAGCTCCGAGACTATACGCTATAATAGGAGCATCTATTCCTATAGTATGGTCAGAATAGCCTATAATATTTTTTTTGAAAAGCTTATTCATAACAGTTATTCTATTTAATCTAGCATTTTCTAAAGGAGTAGGATATTCCACAGAACAATGAAGCAAAGCTACCTCATTATTTTTTAAAATGTTTAATGCATTTTTTATATCTTTATTTGCAGCTAAACCAGTAGAAAGTATAACAGGTTTTTTAGTAGAGGCAACTTTTCTTAAAAGCGGAATATTATCTATATCACAAGAAGCTATCTTGTATATAGGCACATATTTATCCATATCATCAACAGCTTCAGGATAAAATGGAGTACTCATTAAAATAATTTTGTTTTTCTTAGCCTCTTTATATAGAGTTTCATACCACTCTTTTTTTAATACTATATCATCAACATTATCTAATGCATTTTCTGGTATTTTAAGTATTTTAGTATATTCTTTATGAGCAAATAGAGTTTTTGAAGTAAAGCTTTGAAACTTCACAGCATGAGCTCCTGCTTTAGAAGCTTCTCTAATTAGTTTAACAGCATCCTCTATAGAGCCTTCATGATTAGAGCCTGATTCTGCAATTACAAAAAAATTATTTTTTTTAATTAAGTCTTTTAATTTAAGATTTGCCATAGTAGTTATCCCAAGAATATATTATAGATTAATTATCGAAAAGAAGGGTAGATTTATTAATATGAAAAAAGTGTTTGTGTTTGTGTTTGTGTTTGTGTTTGTGTTTGTGTTTGTGTTTGTGTTTGTGTTTGTGTTTGTGTTTGTGTTTGTGTTTGTGTTTGTGTTTGTGGGTTGATAAAAAAGATGAGCTGGTGATGGGACTTGAACCCGCAACCGGCTGATTACAAATCAGCTGCTCTGCCAATTGAGCTACACCAGCGAAATGATTTCACCATTATACTATATAATAAAAAAAATGCAAGTACTATTTTAAAAACATTTAATATTTTTAACAATTTACAATTTAATCAATTTTACTTTTTTATTTATAAACAATTTATAATAATAGTAGATTTTAGTATTATTTTAAATTTTATTCTACGCATTCTATAATTAAAATAACTTGACTTTTTAATTATTTAAGCGATAATGTTGTTAACATATTATTTTTTTGTATTTTTATATATAATTAAAAAACAGGAGGAATTGTATTAATATGAGTTTAGAAGGTAAAAAGGCTCTGATTATAGCATTATCTTTCTTTGTAATGTCTTGCGGAGGGCTTCCTACAAAAGAATATGAGAGAGTTACTGCTTTAAGAGAAACTGTAAACAAGTATACTGAAATTAAAACTTTTGCTCAAAACGATTATGATATCGCTGAGAAAGGATATGCAGAGGCTGACATCATTATGAAGGCAGAAAATAAAGAAGAGGCAGAGAAGGCTAAAGAATTACTTCTTACAGCTGAAACTAATTATAATTTAGTTTTAGATAAAGGATTGCCGCCTTATTCTGAAATACTAAAAAAACAAACTGATGAAAATTATACTAATGCTAGTCAAATTAAAGCTAATGTTATGTATGGTGAAGAATATGCTCAGGCAGAGGCAATATATAATGAAGCAAACGCTATGTATACGGCTGAAACTAAAGATTATAGAGTATTAGTAGATAAACTTTATACAGCAAAAGAGGCTTATTTAGCTTTATATAATAAAACAAAAGAACAATTTGATAGAAGTGATGAAGCTTTAACTAAAGTAAAAGAGCGTTTAGCTGAACTTGAAGCTATGGTAAAAGAGCTTGAAACTTTAGAGCAAGAGCAACAAAGCTAATTTTTAATTTAAGGAGTATAAGAGAAAATGAGTACTTTAATAAAAAAAATCGTAGCTTATATAGCTTTAATCTCTTTTAGTTTTAGCATATTACCTGCTCAAACTTATGATGATGCAGCTAGAATTACTGGAGAAGCTGAGACTTTGCAAAATAACGGAGAATATCAAAAGTCTTATGATAAATCTCAAGAGGCTTCTGATTCTATAGATAAAACTACTGTTTCATTATTTTATAGATTAATGACTTTAAGAATAGCTAAAGCAAGAAGTGATGCAAGCAGTTCTATTAGTGAAATAGAGCAATTAGGTGCTTCTGCTGATAATGAATTTAAAACAAAATATGAAGAGGCACTTAAATTTTTTGAAGAAGGAAATAATGCTATAAATACACTTCCTCCAGAACCTGAAACTCCTCCTACAGATGAAGAGTTTACTGCTTCTTCAAATACATTCACAACAGTATTTAATTCTTTCAATAATGCTTTACAATCTGCCAACAGTGTTAAAGAGGGATATCTTAACAGAGAAAGAGCAATAGCTTCAAAATCTATTAATGATGCAAGAAGCAAATATCAAGCAGAATTAGGCAAGAGTGTAAAAGCAGGCGATGCTAATGACAAAAACATAACTGGTGCTTTAACTAGAGCTGATGAAGCACTTACTAATGACAACTTTGCTAGCGTTCAGCAGAATGTATCAGCTGCATTGGCTGGTATAAATAAAGCTATAGCAGATGCTAAGGCAAAGGCTGAAGCAGAGGCTAAAGCAAAAGCTGCTGCAGAAGCTAAAGCGAAAGCTGAAGCAGAAGCTAGAGCAAAAGCGGAAGCTGCTGCTAAGGCAAAGGCTGAAGCAGAAGCTAAAGCGAAAGCTGAGGCAATAGCAAAAGCTAAAAAAGATATAGAAGATGCACAAAATAAATATAATAATTTAGTTAATGATGAAGTAATAGCTAAAGGTGATGATAATGATAGAAATGTATCAAAACTTTTAACTGATGCTAATAACGCTTTACAAAACACTCCTCAAACTGCAAGTGATAAAGCTTTGGAAGCTTCTAGAACTATGGACAATATACTAAACACTGCTAATCAGATGAAAAAAGAAGAAGCTATTAAAAATCTAGAGCAATTAAAAGCAAGAAGAGACAGACTTATAAGCGAAGGTTATTTAGCTAAAGACAGTGAAGAAGAACAAAATCTATCTAAAACAATTCAAGAAGCTGAAGACGCTCTAAACAATAATGATTATAATTTAGCTGAAGAGAAAATGCAGGAAGCTAATTTAGCTATGAATGCTATACAAGAGAGAGGACCTCTTGACGGACAAGTGATACCGGGAGAAATGGGTGCTAATAACGAAGAAATCGGTCAAATAATTGATGCTACTACTGGTCAGCAAATAAATACAGAAGGAAAAGTTACTGTATTGCCTCAATATTATATTGTTGTAAGAAGAGTACCTCTAACTGATGCTTTATGGAGAATTGCAGGTTACAGCTACATATACAATAACCCTATTGAATGGTATAGAATATATGAAGCTAACAGAAACATACTTAGAGACCCTGATAACCCTGATTTGATACTTCCTGGTCAAAGATTAGTAATACCTAGTCTTAATGGTGAAGAGAGAAGCGGTGAATATAACCCTGATTTAGAGTATTTGACTTATGATGAGGTTATGCAATTAAGACAGCAAAACAACAATAATAACGCTCAAACACAAGAATAATAATAAACTATAAAAACATAAAAGGTCATGCATTTTAATATGTATGGCCTTTTTTAGTACAGGCTGTACCCATTACTCGCCGTAACGGATTTCCGCACGGTAATGCTATGCTTTAATCATAGTCTCTCAGGCGTGCGGTGTACGAGCTGTACCACCTTGCCGCACGGTAACGATATGCTTTAATTATAACTTCTTAGGAGTGCGGGGGAGTGCTTTTTAATACACAATTATTTTTTTCTTTTCTTTTTTTAAAGTTAGGAGTTTATATCTGTAGTATTGCTAAATTTTCTATTATTTATTTTTTATATACCTATCAATAACTATTGACTTTATAAACATTAATAATAGAATAATTAACTTAAATAATTTAAATAAAATAATTTTAAAGAGAGAAAAATGAAAAAATCTGTATACATTATTTTTTTAGTACTATCAATAATTTCATGCAATAACAACAACAAAACTTCATCAAACAATGAAATATCTATATCGCTTGGCGGAGAACCTAAAACTTTAGACCCTACGCTAAACTCACTTAGTTTCGGCTCAATATATATGATACATTTCTTTGAAGGGCTTACAAAAAAAGATAAAAATGACAATGTTGCAGCTGGTATGGCTAAAAGATGGGATATATCTCAAGACGGTCTCACATACACTTTTTATTTAAGAGATGAGGCTAAATGGTCTGACGGCGAAAAACTAAAAGCTCAAGATTTTGAATATGCTCTAAAGAGAGTAGCAGACCCTAAAACAGCAGCAGCGTACTCACATATGGTTAATATTGTAAAAAATGGAAGTTTAGTGATAAGCGGTAAAACTAATGTTGATGCTTTAGGAGTGAGAGCCATTGATGACAATACTTTAGAAATTGTACTAGAAAACCCTACTCCATATTTCTTAGAATATTTATCTGTGAGCAGTGCTTATTTTCCTGTGAGAAAAGACATTGTGGAAAAATATGGCGATGATTGGTCAAGAAACCCAGAAACATATATTGTAAATGGTGCTTATGTAATGACAGAGAGAAAAACCGATGAAAAAATTGTTATGAAAGTAAATACTAATTATTATGATAAAGACAGCATTGTTGCTAAGAAAATTAATGTTATTATAATGAGCGATTCAAACACTTCTCTTGCCGCTATAAAAACTGGAGATATACAATTTTCTGTAATTGAAGCTCCGCTTGGTGAAATATCTACTCTTATAAAAGAAAATTATATATTACAAGAGCCTGCTTATGGAATATATTTTTTAGAGATTAATTCACAAAAAGGAGTGCTTACAAATAAAAACATAAGAAAAGCTTTGGCATTAGCATTTGACAGAAACTATATAATATCAAACATTACAAAAATGAATCAAACTCCGGCATATGCATTTGTGCCTTATGGAATGAAAGACAGTACAGGCAAAGACTTTAGAGAAAATGGAAGCAATTATCTTGACCTTGGAAGCTACAGTGAAAACATAAAAGAAGCTAAAAGCCTTATGGAGTTATCAGGATATACAAATGGAGAAAATTTTCCTGTATTAGAGATAAGAACTACTCCGGGATATTTTACTTTAATATGTGAAGCTATGCAGGAGATGTATAAAGAAAATTTAGGAATAGATGTTACAATTAAATCTGAAGAATATAATGAAACATTTCAGGCTATGGTTGAGAAGAATTATGATTTAGCAAGAAGCGGCTGGACTGCAGACTATAGCGACCCTTTAGCTATGATTAGTTTTTTCTCGGAAGTAAGTGCTGTTAATCATAGCGGGTTTAGCAGTAAAGAGTTTAATGATTTATTAAAATTCTCTTCAAGCACAACGAATACAGAAGAGAGAATAAAAGCATTGCATGAAGCAGAAGATTTAATATTTGACTATATGCCAGTAATACCAATAATATACAGAATGGACCCATTTATGATTAATCCAAAATTAAAAGGGGCAATATTTAATCCGCTTGGAAGATACAGATTTCATTATGCATATTTAGAGCAATAATTTAATTTACCGCACGTTAAACCAAAAAAAAAATATGAATAAGTTTATAAATATAATATTTTTTATATAAATAAACTTATTTACCGTGCGATTAGATAGACTGAAAAATAATAAAAGCTAGGGCGGGCATGCTTTTTATAATTGAGCTTACAAATAAATAAAAATTATATTATTAGTTTACGTTATAAAATTTAATGGGCGGGGAATTAAAAAAAGCAAAAAAAGAAGCCCTAATTAGAGCCTCTTCTATTATTTATCTATATATTACTTCAATTTCTTTATTATCTCTTTAGCAAAATATGGCAAATCGTCAGGACATCTTGAAGTAATAATATTTCCGCACACTACCACTTTTTCATCTTTGTAATTAGCTTTAGCATTGATTAAATCATCTTTTATGGCTATATAACATGTAGCATCTTTTCCTTCTAATACTTTTGCAGATATTAAAGTTTGCTGTCCATGACAAATAGCTCCTATAGTAAGATTATTATCAACAAAATATTTTACTATTTTTTTAACGTTTTCATTGCCTCTTATAGCTTCAGGAGCTCTTCCTCCGGGTATTATCAATGCCTTATAATTTGAAGGATCTACTTCTGAAAAATCTAATTTAGCTTCAACTTTGAAAAAATATTCTCCTTTAATTTCTCCTTTATTTAGAGCTGCTATATCAACTTCCACACCCTCTTCTATAAGTCTGAAATATGGGTAAAATAATTCTGAATCTTCAAATAAATTATCTGTAATAATTAATGCTTTCATTTGTATACTTCCTTTATATAATGATACTGTATTATATACCATTTTTCATATTGTTTCCAGTAATATACATGTATTATAATTTTGTTTATAAGATTTGTTGTAATGTAACTTATTCATCACGCGTTAAAATAATTATAAAAAACAAATTTAATTAATTATGCATTGTAATTTATAAACATAAATTTATTTACCGCGTGCTTTAAAAAATTATCAAATTTAAAAAATCTTGGGTGGGTGTGCTTTTATGACCGAGCTATAAAATAAATAGAAATTATATTTTTGGTTTACACCATAAAACTTAAAGTGCGGGGAATGATAAAAGATAATAAAGAAGAAGCCCTATTAATTAAGAGCTTCTTCTTTATTAATACTTAATTATATTACTCTTTTATAAACTTTTTAAAATTAGCTACTTTTTCTTTAGCAACTGCAAGTCTCTTATCTTTGCTTTCTTTTACGCAAACTTCAAAATAGAATTTAATTTTTGGTTCAGTACCAGAAGGTCTTATAGTAATTTTTGTTTTATCAGAGAGTATGTACTGAAGAACATTAGATTTTGGAAGAGTGATGTCGCTTATTTTTTTGCCGCTATTGTCATAAACTTCTTTTTTCTCATAATCGCTTATACTAACAACTTCAATACCAGAAATCTCTTTAGGCAAATTGTTTCTGTAATAAGTCATTAAATCAGCTATAGCCTTAGCTCCATCAGCACCTTTTTTAGTGATAGATATAGTCTCTTCATAGAAATATCCATATTTTTCGTAAATGCTCTCTAAATAATCAGCTAATGTCATATTATTGTCTTTACAATAAGCAAGCACTTCAGCAAGCATCAAACAAGAACTAACACCATCTTTATCGCGTACATTTGAGTTAATACAATATCCGAAACTCTCTTCAAAACCAAATAAATAAGTTCCGTCTTTTGTTCTCTCTATAACATCAGCAATCCATTTAAAACCAGTAAGTACATCATAAAGCTTAACATTATTAGCATCAGCAATAGCCCTAGCAAGCTCAGTAGTAACTATAGTTTTTACTATATAAGGATTTTTCACATTCTTTTTATTTGTAATGAGATAGTAAGCCATAATAGAGCCTATTTGGTTTCCAGTAAGATACATATAGCTTCCGTCTTTAGTAAGCAAAGCACAACCCATTCTATCACAATCAGGGTCAGTACCCATAACAAGTTCAGCACCAATCTCTTTAGCCTTGTTAACAGCTATTTGTAATGCTTCTGGGTTTTCTGGGTTAGGTGATTCAACTGTAGGAAAATCTCCATTAGGAGGCTGAGCTCCTTCTAAAGTTGTTAAATTAGTAAATCCTGCCTTTCTCAAAGCCATAGGAACCATTTTGTAACCAGAACCGTGAATAGGAGTGTAAACTATTTTTATGTCATGATGCTTTTTAATGATATCAGGATTAACTAAATAACCCATTAAATCATTCATATATTTATCTTCAATATCTTTTCCTATAAGAGTAACCTTTGAAGCATCTCCCATTTTTACTTCTTCAGGTTTCACTTTTAATACTTCATCTATTATGTTTTTATCATGAGGAGGAATAACTTGAGCACCGTCAGTCCAATAAACTTTATAACCATTATATTCTTTAGGGTTATGACTAGCAGTAACAACAATTCCCGCAATACAGCCTAAACTTCTCACAGCATAAGAAAGAAGTGAAATAGGGTGAATATCATCATATAAATAAACGCTTATTCCATTTGAAGAAAGTATCTCAGCTGCAGCTTTAGAAAATACATCAGAATTGTTTCTTGAATCATAACCTATAGCAACTTTATAATCACCTCCGCCTTGTTTAAGTATGTAGTTTGCTAAACCTTGAGTAGCAACACCAACAGTATATTTATTCATTCTGTTAGTACCAACACCCATTATGCCTCTTAATCCGCCTGTACCAAACTCTAAATCTCTATAAAAAGCATCTGTCAATTCTTTTTCATTACCCGCATCTAATAAAGCTTTAATCTCTTTCTTTGTTTCTTCATCATAAGAGCCGTTAAGCCAAGAATTAATTCTATCTTGTACATTTTTTTCCATAAATTATTACACCTCTAAATATTTTATATTTTTCTAATTTTAATATTATATTTAAAGTATATTATATAAAAACCATATAATCAAGTAAAATGTTTATATTATTTACATAAAAAAGAGAACCTATAAATATTATAAGTTCTCTATTATTTTTTACTAAAATATTTTTTAATTAATAGGTATAGATTGTTTATATTTTATTTTATCAGTCCAATCATATCCTAAGAATTTTTCCCATTTCTCTTTCATATTTGGATCTGCCGGCTCTTCTACATTAGGTAAATATAGATTTTCTGGCATAGAATTATCAAATACATTGCCTGAACAACTTATAGCTTCAGGGTTTGTACCTAAATACTCAACATCTGATAATGAAGTACAATCTGGAAATATTTCTGGTCCCATTATACCCAATTCCATCAAACTGCTTGGTAAAGATATACTAGAAAGAGAAATACATCTATAAAAAGCATAGTGATAAATAGATTTAATATTTTTATTTAGATTTACTTTTTTTAATTTTGTACACTCAGCAAAAACAAATGTTCCTATGGTTCTAAAATATTCTGGTAAAGTAATCTCCTCTAATGATACACAGTAACTAAAAGCACTATTTTCTATAGTTAATAATCCCTCAGGAAATACTACTTTACTTAAATTATCACAATAAGCAAAAATTTGTGGAGATAATGTAGTTATTTTTGTATATTGTAAATCAACTTCTCTTAAATTAATACAACTTCTAAATGCTCCTTCTCCTATTTTTGTCAATGCAGACGGAAAATTAATTTCTATTAACTTCTCAGCATTTCCAAAAACATTATTGCCTATACTAGTCAATGTTTCAGGAAGTGTTACATAAGATAAATATTTATTTCCATAAAATGAATTATCAGGTATTTCTATAATGGTAGTTTCACTTAAATCTAATGATATTCCTTCAGAATAAGCATTTCTAGTTATAACTGTATTAATTTTTTCTAGAGTATTATTTTGTTTTATATCTTCTTCGCTGCCTTCAACGAAAGCTGCATATTTTGTATGTTTTTCATAATATTTTTGAATTTTACTTTCTATTTCTTCTTCACTATCAGTAGCTATTATAATAAATTCAGGATCTGGTGTAGGTTCAGGTGTAGGCTCTGGATCTACATCTATAACAGGAGAATTTGGATCTTCTGGAGGACTTCCTATAGAATCTAAAGTAGGACGTGTAGTAGCCCTTCTGCAAGATATAATTAATATAAATATTATAAATAAAAAGAGTAACTTCTTAAACATAACAAACCCCTTCTATAATATAAAACCTATAAAATGTAAATTAGTAATTTATTTTTTTAATATTTTTTTAAATATAATAAAAAATCAATAAAAAGCATAATATTTTATTGATTTTTTTTGTTCTATAGTGTATTATTAACAGTAATAATATGTATATACTTCTATGATTTTAATATATTAATAAAGTGATAGCCCTGTAATAACATTATAGGGCTAATTATTTACCTCTCTTGTTTGAAGTCTTTGTATTCTTTTTTAATGACTTTTTATTAGATACAGGCTTTTTTGCTGTTTTTAATTTCTTTTCTTTAACAGAAGAAGTTTTTTTAGCAGTAACTTTTTTAGTAGAAGATTTCTTAGTAGATAATCTCTTTTTCTTAGGTTTAGCCTTAGCCCATTTAGACTTATCATGCTGCTTTTTTTCTTCTTTTTTTATTTCTTTTTCACTCTCTTTTAGAAAGTCTTCTTCATTAAACTCTTCATCATTTTCAATTATATTATTAGAAAATAAAGATTCTATCTCTTTGAGTTTTTTATCTTTTTGTTTAAAGAAAAACTCTATCTCTTTTTTTGTTAAATCTCTAATATGACCAGCCTCTAAAGTACCAGATACATCATCATATTTGCTCACACATCCAACAGATATCCTCTCCAAATCAATAACCTTATAACCCAAATAATCAAATATCTTTCTTATCTCTCTATTTTTACCCTCGTTTATAGTAAGACGAATTTTACTTTGTACTCTTCCTTTTGAAAGTATTTTAAACTTAAAAGGAGAATATGTAACATTTTTGATTGTGATACCTTTGCTTGCATTTAATAAAGCTTCAGAATCTATTTTTCCATTAACCGTAACATCATAAACTTTTAATATTTCATAAGATGGGTGCGTTATAATATTAGCAAACTCACCATCATTTGTAATAATCATTATACCACGCGATTCAGAGTCTAGCCTTCCAGCATAAAAAAGCCTCTCTTTAATACCCTTAAAAAACTCTGTAATTATCCTTCTGCCCGGTAAATATTTAGTAGTGCTAACAACCCCTAAAGGTTTGTATAAAGCCATATACCTTTTAGTTTGCCTTTCTATAATATTTCTATCTATTGAAACAGAGTCGCTCTCTTTTACCCTATAAGCAGGGTCTAATATTACCTGATTATTTACTCTCACCCTTCCAGACATTATGGCTTTCTCACAATTTCTTCTGCTTGCAAAACCAGATTCTAATATAACCTTAACAAGTCTCACATTTTCTTTATTTGTTTTATTATCCATATTTACTCTCTAATTTTGTATGTATTGGGGGTTTTTATTTGATTAATAATAAGCGAATATATTTAATAATTTATAACACATAATATATAAAAAAGCTCCGCTTTAGCCGTATGCGACATAAATGCACCTAACTTTATAGTTAGGTGGGCTCTTCAGAAACATGACCTTGATTTCTCTATACCATATCGCGATAATGGCGAGCCTATCATTGATGCTTCGCTCCAGATCCCGTTAGCATTAAATTATAGTGGTGCAAGAATGTCATCGCTTCACGTACCAAGCAGAGTAATATTAATATAAAGTCTTTTTTATTATTTGTCAATAGTATGTATTTTTATTAAATAATAATTATTACTTTTTCATAACTGATTCTTTTACATCTTTAATAACAGCATCTGTAATATCAAAATTTCTATCTGCATAAAGAATAGCATACTCAGTTCTCTCAAGTATTAAAGTGTATCCCTCTTTTTTTACTATACCAAGAAGTGATGAAGCTACCTGTCTTTTAACTTGTCCTCTTAAAGAATTATCTCTAGGATTAGTATTAATTTCTGTATTATTAGTTTCAGCCAAATCTCTATTATCATTTTGCTCTTGCATTTTTAATTTTAGATTTTCAACAAAAACATCATCTTTAGTAACTTCTTTTACAACTCTATCCAAATCAACATAACCAACCTTAGTAAGCCTATATGACTGAGTAAAAACTCTCGGACTTACTACAGATATAACCAAAAAAGACAAAAACATTAAGCCAAAAATATAATATTTTTTCATAATTTATTTTCTCCTTTTATATTTTACTGACAAATTATTTATAAATATAATAAAAATTATAATAAAAACAGCAAAATAGCAATATATAATTTTAATAGAATGGATGGTTCATTGTAAATGCAATTCCCCAGCCTCTTCCAAGCCACTTACCAAGAGGAGAATAAGTATCACCCTCAAAGTCTTGGAAACCCTTACCAAAACCAACATCCTCTTTATTGTAAACAAATCTCTTAGCAAAATAAAATCTAATATTAAATATAGGTATAGTAAGTCTCAAACCAAAACCTACAGAATACATATATTGTGAAGGGTCAAATATATCTTTAATATCCATAAACTGTGAAGGATAATTATAAGCATCTCCGTCAAAATTAAGACCTGTAGAATGAGGAAGCCATAATTGACCTGCATCAAGAAAGCCGACAAATCCTAAAGTTCTAGGTATAATAGGTATACGAAGCTCAGCAAAGAATCTTACTTTAGCCCTACCATAACTCCAAGAATCTGTTTGACCATTCTCATTAGGCAAGTCATAAGTACTTAAGCCTCTATTATGTTTAAATATAGTATATTTAGAAGTATCCCAACCTCTAACATCTTCAAATGGGTTAAGATAATAAAGTACATCTGCATCGTTTTGAATAGGAAGTCCCGGAATAGCCACAATCTGACCAATCTCTCCATAGAATGCAAATGATAACCATTCAGTAGCAGGCACAGCCAAGAAACCTGTAGCATTTAATCTCATTAATTGAGTATGGTTAAAGTAGAAGTCCACTGTACCTCTTAAGAAACTTCCCCTTGTAGGGTTAAGATAGTCGTTTCTGCTGTCTCTAAGAAGCGAATAAGATACTATAAATGTTGTAAACCAATCACTTTGCCATCTTTCAAAACTTCCGTCTTTTTTATTTATTCTATGAACTAAATATTTTTTAATATCATTCAATACGTGATCAGGTCCTGCATCGCTTGCTCCTTGATCATACCACTGCTGATACTGCTGTACAATGGTGTCAAATGTCAAGAAAGTAGAGTAGTAGTCAAAGAAATAATAACCAACTCTCGCAATACCTTCAAAACCATGCCTTGTATAGTAAGAATATTTAGGAAGTCCAAATTGATCTGTACCTATTTGGTCTCCTGTATTAACACTTTCATTAAAGTAAGATAAATCAAAACCTAAATATATAGGCAAATTAAGCAAATAAGGCTCTGCAAAATTAACTGCTATTCTCTTTTGAGTCTGACCAAACTCACCGCTTAAACCTAATTGCAAGCCACGCCCTAAGAAGTTATTTTCTCTAATAGAAGCAAATATCTTAAAACCAGAACCAGTAGAAAAACCGCCTCCTCCAGATACCATAGCAGACTTACCATCTGTAACATTAAGCCCAAGCTCCATAAGCCCTTCAGCAGAACCGGGTTTTACGCTAATATTAATGTTATCAAAGAATTGCGTATTATATAATCTCTCTTGTACACGCTGTATTTTAGCAGAGTTAAATACTTCTCCCGGTTTTATATCAATATATCTCTGTATAACAAAGTCTTTAGTTTTAGTGTTTCCGGCTATTGTAATATTTTCTATGTGGGCTTTATCGTTTTCAACTATATCATACATTATATTAACTATCTTGTTCTCTTCATTAACCGATATAACAGGTATAACTTGCCTAAATATATAACCCTTTTCAGAATATTTATTTTGTATGCCTTGATAATCAGCCATATGATAAGTATAATTATATAAAGCACCCTTTTTAGCTTTTATATCTGCTTGTATAACATCAGAAGGTATAACAAAATTACCTTTAAATCCAATATCTCCAAAATAATATTTATCACCCTCTGTTATGTAAATATCTATAATCAAATCCTGCTCATTTTTTACCTGCGGATCCCTCCACTGATAAGTATATTGAACATTATTTACCTTTGCCTTATAATAACCCCTATCAGCATAATACTTTACTATCTTAGACTTATCCTCTTCAAACTTAAACTCGTTAAACTTACCCAAAGATAAGAAACCATTTTCTTTTGTAGACATTTGTCTCTTTAATTCATTAGCCGAGAAATGCGTATTTCCATGAAAACGAATGCTAGATACCTTAACCTCATTACCCTCTACAATATTCATCTCTATAACAACGTCAGAAGCAGCTTTATCTTCAGTAACCTTAGGCTCAACATAAGCCTTTAAATATCCTTTATCTTGATAGTTTGTGATTATAGCATTAACAGCATCATTTAACTTCTGCGGTATATAAGGGTCTCCCACACGCATTATAGGTTTTATAGCATCATTTAAAGCAGTCCTGCTTAAACGTTTATTGCCGTTGTATATTATATCTTTAATGATAAATCTCTCTGCTACTACTATATTAAGTATAATCCCGTCATCTTCTCTTGTAACATCTATAGCAACCCTGTCAAAAGATTCTGTATTAAATAAACTTTTTATAGCATTATTAATTTCAGTTCTAGCGAATTTACTTCCTTTCTTAATGGGGAAATTATTTTTTATTTGATCCTCAGTAAGTCTTACTTCCCCTGTAACTATTATATCTTTAATGGTAAGACCCTCATAGACAGCGATATTTTGTGAAGTTTGTAAATTGTCAAAATCACTCTCAGCCGCCCTTAAAAATAAAAAAGCAGTAAAAAGTATAGAAATAGAAATAAAAATGATAAAACGATTCTTTATAAATTTCACTAAAATCTCCAACGCGTAACTATGTTAAAGTCTTGTCCTGTTCCTTTTATATTGAAAGGGTTAATTTTATACTCAAATACAAAATTTGCAAGTCTGTAATTTTTGAGTAAAGAAACTTCAAAACCAAATTGATGGTCAAAATAATAAGCATCCACCGGTCTTCCTAACTCACTTGGCCTTGAAGCATCATTTACTTTATAAGTAACATCATATTTCAAATACAAATATTTAGAAACATATTTACCTATACCTACGCTAGTGTTATCCCAAACAGAAGAAGCACTAAGATTATTATTATTCGTAACAAACAATAAGTTATTTACAACCGTAGGGCTTAAGTTAATATAATCTATACCCAAAAACTGCCTTACCCAACGCTCTACTGGTCTTAAAACTGTACTTCTCAATATTAAATCACTATAATTCATAGTAAGCTGCTGTAATTGGGCATTATTCATATTATTAGCAGAGTTTATAGTGTTTAGATTTTCGGCATAAACTTGATTTTCTCTATTACCAAAAGTACCCTGAGGTATGCCTGCTAATTGATTAACCTGATACTGTCCAAGCGAAGGAATAGTATAGAATCTTACAGGAGAAATACCGCCTGTGCTGTCGGTTAATAATTGAGAAACCCTAGCATTCATCTCCATATAAAGCGTAACACTCTCTCCTGAGTTTTGATATTCCAAAGAATCTGAAGAAGCACTAACACTTGGAGAATAATATTTTTTGTATGTAAAAGCAGTTGCCTCTATTATAGGGTCATAACTATTAACATCTGGGAATGTTAAAGTACCATTTTCTATTTGATACACATTCTGTAAATAATATATACTTCCCCTATCAAAATTAATGGTACCCTCTAACTCTAATCCGTCTCTCAATGTGCTATATACACTCATTTTAGAGCCGTCTTCAAGGTAAACATCTCCAACCAAATTATGTGTAACACGCACCTGCTGCCAAGCCTCTATAATGAAATCCCAGTAAATTTTACTAGCCATTCCGTAAACATGCTCTTTATATGTATTTTGAGGGTTTATAGATAATTGAACATCACTTTTCATAAGTGTTAATGTTCCGCCTATTCTTGGTTCAGCTATATTTCCGCCAACTTGTAAGTCTATGTGTAAAGGACCTCTTATTTTTACAACATTAAGGTCTAATGAACCATTTAAAAGACCTAATTGTTCGTCTGATGAAAGTAAATCAAAAGCCATGTAATTTATATTATTTTTAAATATTTCAGCTTCACCTGTAATAGCTAAATTCTTCTTGCCCTTGTAAGTAAATGTAAGATTATTTACGTTAAACATATTTCCATTAAAATTAAAGTCTACAACTGTACTATCAAATACATCAGAGAAATATGCTATTTTTACCTTCTTTCCATGACCTAAAAATCTTCCGTCAATTGCAATATCATCTTTAGGTCCATGCATTCTAGCATATAAAGTATAAGGCTTATTATCAACCATAAAGTTAGTTGGTGCTGATTGTATCTCTGTAAATAATACATTAAATATCTCAAATATCTCTACATTAAGCCTATCAGAAGTTAGAAGCAAATCAACTTGATCTTTGCCAACATCTTTTACAGTGCCGTCAATATTAAGAATATTATAATCATCATAAACATATTTTAATGCTGTTTCATTCACTCCATCTATATTAGAAATACTTCCTGATATTCCATGACTTTTATTGTTTTCAAAAGTAATATAATCTTTTTTATAATTTACTATAGTACCAAACTCTGGAAGCTTTCTTTTATTGATTGTTATAGGCGTTGTCTGTATTCTAAACTCTTTGCTTCCGTCTGATAAAGAACGCATATTATAATTAATAGTGCCTGAATAAGTACTCAAGAAAAATAATTCATCAACTTCTACAGTCATATTATGCAAATCTTTTGAAAAATAAGCATAAGGTATCTTTAATTGTTCACCGCTCTTTTTAAATGTTCTAGATTTTACAATACCCGTAGAACCAGTCTTACTCATAAGTACATCTTTTATTTCAAGCTCATCTGTTTTGTAATAACCTGTTAAAGAAACATCATATCTGTCGCCTAAAACCTCAAAATCTTTTATATTAAATTTATCCAAATATACAACAGGATCACTAATAAGCCCTATTACAGTGGCGTTTGCAGTGACTATACCGTACATTCCGCCTGCCATTGTAAGATTAAAAGGCAAATCAGATATAGTAAGATTTCCAAATACATTATTTTGATTGATTGAAGCATCTAAAGCAATAAGTCCGACGTTATCTGCATCTTTAAGTAAAGCTGTAAACTTATTAATTCCATCAGAAGAAGAAAGTATACCCTCCCCATATACTCTATTATCACCATAATCCATTATTATATTAGTAAATACTATGCTCGTATTAGAAAGTTCAAATTGAGTATTTAAAGCAACAACAGGTGAAAGACTCTTATTAAACTTAACATCGCCATACAAATATAATGGCTTATTTCTATAATTATCTATAGTTACATCAGCATCAAAAGATATATCATTAACTTTTAACTCATTTGGTGTTGATATATTTAACTCAAAATCTCCATTAGTCTTTATAGAACCATTTGCAACTATTTCAGAGTTCTCTGTAGAAGCATATAATATTCTAGTTCCATTAGTAGCTATAAGGGTAAAGCCATTTACATTATAATTACCAATAGGAGTCTTTACACTTCCATTGGCTTTTACATTGAAATTCTTATCATACTCTACAACAGCACTGGCATTAACTCCGCCGTCTTCTGAAAGCCTATAAAATATATCATTAAGTTCAATCTTATTGCTATAAGCCAAAGCCCCTACTCTAATCAAATATTCCTCTGTGTAAATTTTTCTAGATGATAAATTTAATACATGAATATTTCCTTTTCCATCTGTATATGAAGCATTGCTTAAACTATATTTAACATTTAGAGAAGATAAATTATCAATAGGATTGCCCCCCAAAAATACAACAAATAACTCTTGAGGTATAATACCGCTAGCATCCACTAATACAGGCCTAGTATTGTCTAATGATATATTAACATCAAAAGGCTCTATATACTTATTAGCACTCAAATTCATCTCTATGTATTTTTCTTTTTTCATATATCTTACAACCCATTTCAAAGGGTGTGTTAAAGCATTGGCATAAGATAACTCTGATATTATAAAACTAGAAGATAATTCTTCATCATTAACTCTTATAGGGTTTAATGATAATGAAGCAGATAATTTATTAACTCCCGCAGATATTTCATTAATATTTAAACTCAATACACTTGAAACAGGGTCATTTAATGGCACTATGCCGCTAAGTATTATATTGCCGTCTAAAGTATTAACATTAACATTAGATAATATTAGATTATTATTTGTAACTTCAGCATCCGCATGTAACGTAAACAATTTATCACTAGCCCTAACGTTAAAATCTAAATATATATCCTTTTCAAGCTCATAATCACCATAAGCATTAATTCTCAAATAATCAAAACGATTAATAGCATTGCTAATCATCTTTAGATTGTCTTTATCAGGCTTTATAGTGTTATATAATATTGGTGTGTCTAATGCTATATTTACAAACTTATAAACTGTATTTTTATCTATATTAGCATCTAAAAGTTCAAAATTAAGCTTACTTTTGTTATAATCATAATTAAGATTAAGCAAATCTTCTTTTTCTGTATTTTTTAAATTTAATTTTATAAAATCATTATTATTTGTAGCATTTATATCATATTTAAATAAATCTTTCTCTCTGTCTTTAGCACTTACTATACATGTTAAATAAGATAAATCAGGATTAACTTCTGTAGAAAAATTAACAATAGTTTCATCTGGAAGACTTAAATCATAAGTAAGAAAATATTTATATGACCTAAAGTTTCCATTGAGAGACCTAATAGATACTTGAGTTGTATTTCCTTCTTTGTCTTCTATTTTGGTATTGAAATTTCTAACAAGAATACTTTTATCCAATAATATATCAGTAACATTTTTAATAATCTCTCTATAATCTGTATTAGCATTGGTATTCGATTGAAAAATGGAAGTATCTAAAAACTCAGGATAAAAATCTGCCTTAGTAACATCAACATCACTAAGCATATAAAATATATCTTTTTTTATGAAAAGTCTTAATGGATTAAACTTTAAAAAAGCTCTCTCCATACTAGCAAACTCTTTATCATTACCCTTAGAATAAACTTTCACATCATCAAGAATAATTTCTAATCTAAACGATAAACTTATATCACCTATATGAATATCAATAGGTGCTACTTTATTTATATATAAAACAATATTATCTAAATACTTTTGCTTATTTGAAAAAACAAAAGAAACACTAAACAAAGTAGGTATTAAAAAAGCTATCAAGGTAGTAGCTAAATAAAGTTTAAAACGCGAGTGCTTTTTGGTACGCACTCATATACCTCCATAAGGCTATAAATAACTACTTATAATAACCTATTTAAATAAAAATTGTTATATAAAATTTTCGGATATATACTTATTAAAATATATCTTATATATATATTAAATATACAAAAAATATACAGCAAATTTGCAAAATTACATATTTAATTAATAAAATTAAATATCCTTTAGTTTTTTAAAAATAGATAAATCTTCTTTATTGGTTATTTTTATATTATTAGATGAGCATTCTATAATACCAACACTTCCAGAGTACTTGCTATATATCTCGGCATCATCTGTTGCAAGTTTTTTTGTTTTAGCATTCATATATTTATTGATAGCTATTAAGTATTTATTAAAATTAAATGCTTGAGGGGTGGCTGCTCTATACAAATATGTTCTATCTATTGTTTCTGTAATATTTTTATTACCATCAACTTTTTTTATAGTGTCTGTTACTTTAGAAGCTAATATTGCAGCATCATTTTTTAATATATAATTATAAAGACTTAATATTTCTTTTTTGGTTACTAATGGTCTTACACCATCATGAATAAACACATAATCAGTTTTTATATTATTTTCATTTAAATATTTAATTGCATTATAAACAGAATAAACTCTCTCACTTCCGCCTTCTATATAATGCATAACTTTTTTACTCTTACTATTTATATTATTTTCTTTTTCTATACACTTTTTTATATTGTCTATTTCATCTTTTGAACTTACTAAAATAATATTATCAAATTTAAACTTTAACATATTAATTAAAGCATGTATAAATATTGGCTTATTATCAACTTTAATAAATTGCTTTTTAACCTTTCCGCCAAATCTTCTTGACTGCCCTGCTATAAGTAAAATTAATGTATTATAATTCTTCATTTTTCTTATTCTTTAAATTTTTTCTTTCTTTTTTCTTTTCTTCTTTTTCAAGCTTTCTTTCTTCTCTAAGCTTATGCCTTGCCTCTCTTCTTAACCTCACATTTTCTGATATTTGCTGTTTTTTAGCTTCTTTTTCTTTCTTTCTCTCTTCATTATATTTTCTATGCTCTTCATTCATTTTCTCTCTATTTTGTTTTATCTCTTCAAGCTGCCTTTTCCACTCAGCAACATCTTTTGCCCTCTTCTCTTCTCTCTCTCTTATTCTCTCCTCCCTCTCTTCCATTCTTTTTAACTTTTCTTCTTCTCTTTTTTCAAACTTTGATAATTTAATAGGGTCTGTAATGTTTTTTATTTTATTTTTTAACTTTAATGTATAATCTTTTCTTTTTCCAATATTTTTAGGGAAAAATTTAGCACTAAGACCATCTATAAATAATTTTGCTCTAAGCATATATATATTTTGTGTCTTCATATTAATAACAGATACCCAAGGTACTCTAGTGATAATAATAAAAGCTATAACCCCAGCCATAGTGTTTGAAAATAAATTGCCCCAAAATACTGACCAATACGATAAATATTTAGTAGTAACTATTATAAATATAAACCTCAATAACCATATCCTAAGTATACTGATTATGAGAGGCACCCGTGTACGTCCAAGCCCAATCAAAGCACCCTGTGCTACCATAGTAATACCAAACCCTAAAACTCCTAATGCAAATATAGGAAGAGCCCCATTAGCAACATATAAATCTTCTGCATTTCTTGTAAAAAGTATAGTCATATAAGGTGTTAAAGGTATTACAATTACTATAAGAATAATGGCTGTAATAGCACTTAGCAACATTCCTGTATAGCATGATTTTTTGGCTTTATCTGCATATTTAGCACCAATATTCATACTTACCATTGTAGTAACTGCAGAACCAAATGCAGCAGGCAAATTAAAACATACTGCTGTAATATTATTAGCTATACCCTGTCCATTTAATACTGTAGCACCATATTTTTCAACTTCACTATTTATTAAAAAGAATCCTAAATTGCTTAAAAATGTGGTAAGCATTGAAGGAACACCTATTATCATGAGTTCTTTCAAAATAGAAATATCAAATTTAAACTCTTTTAAAGATAGTTTATCATCGCTTTCTTTTATAAATAAATCATAATACATCCAAGCTGTAACTATTGCATAAGTAGAAAAAGATGCTAATACACTTCCAACTATCTCTAAATGCAAAAAATAAACATATACAAAATTGAAAACTATTTTTAATAAAAGTAATATAACACTTCTTATAAAAGTAGCTTCAGGCTTACCATTGGCATTTTTTATACCATTATATAAAGCAGCTAAAAAAGTCATAGGCATAACAAAACTATATAATGATAAATACTGATATACATTTTCTTTAACGCCTGTATGTAAATTCATAGAAACAAGTATGCTTACTAAATATAATGTAGGTCCCATAGCAATACCAAATAAAACGCCTGTAACTACTATTTGTGTAGATATTTTTTTTGCATTTTTAAAGTCGCCTAATCCATTATATTGACCCACTATAGCCATAGCAGCAACACCCAAACCTTGAGATAATGCTGTCATCATATTAATTATAGGTTCTGCAAAGTTTACACTGCTTGCTATAATAGTATTAGTAACATTATTAAGAAAAAGCCCGTCCATTAGAGGAATCATTGACTGAACTAATGTCATCATCAATGTAGGGATAGAAAGCATTATTAATGTGTTTGTTATAGAGCCATGAAGTATTAAATCCCTTCTTGCCTCTGTAGATTGGCTTTTAAAAAAATTGACCATATATTTCCTTCTAAATTGCTGTATAATAAATAATATAAAGACATAAAATATTATAACAATAATAATAAACTTTTAAAGATATTTTTAATTATTTTGTTTAGAATAAATAATATTTTTTTAATTATTTAAAAGTATTTGCTATTGTAAACTCTATAGTTTTTCCTACAGCTTCCAAAGTATTAATATCTATTTTGTCTATTGTGTCATTTTGAGTGTGATGATATTTATAGCTCATATCTATAACATCTATAAAAGGAATATTGTTAAAAATAAAAGGAGTGTGGTCATCTATTATGCCGCCATAAAAATCATTTACAAAAAACTTTTCATAGCCTAAATATCTAGCATTAGACCATACATTTTTATAAATATCAGAATAATAAGTATAAGCAAAGTTCTCATATTTAAATAAAGCCTCACTGCTTCCAACCATATCAAGAAGTATTCCGAACTTAATTTTATTTTTATCTAACACATTATCATTTACAAAAGCAATGCTTCCCTGTATCCAATCAGTTTCAATAGGTGAAGTGCCTACAACATCAAATAAATCTCCATCATCTTCAAGGTCAAACAATACAAAACATATGCTATAATCAAGCTCATAATTTTTTAAAGCATTCATAAGCTCAAGCAAAACCCCAGAACTGCTTGCACCATCATTAGCACCATCTATTGGTTTATTTCTGTTTGCAGGCAATGGGTCTTTTTCTGACACACTTCTACTATCATAATGACTTGCTATTATAATATAGTTATCAGTTTTGCCATTTAAAAATGCATATATGTTCTCGCCTTCTCTCCCTTTTATGTATGGAGCTTCAAATTTATGACTAAATACTTCATAGCCCATATTTGAAATTTCTTTTTTAAAATATTCTCTCACCTTTTTATGTGCTTCACTTCCATAATTGCGAGGCCCTAAATCTGTTTGAGCTTTCACATAATCATAAGCTTTTTTAGAATCAAAATATAATTTAGGATTGCTAGAAGATAAATTGTTATTTAAAGCATTAGCATTGCTGCAAGAAAATAAAAACATACAAATAAAAACGGCAAAAATATTTTTAATCATAAATCAATCACTTTTAATTTTTTAATATGTTTTAGTCTAATATAAATAAATTAAAAGTCAATGAAATAGCAATAAAAAGAAATATGTTTTGTTAAAAGTATTTTTTATTTTTGTATTTTTGACTCACAATATAAATATTGTTTTAAATTTTGCACTTTTTGCAACTTTTTGCGGCGGGAAAAAGTTGAATAAAAAACCATATAACAAAATATAGTTATTTTAGAATATATTGAAAATTTTTAACTTTTTTATTTTTATTATTTGCAGGGCTTTGCCCCCCTGCGAAGCGTGCCCGTAGGGTAGCACCCCAGTTCTTTTACGACCGAAGGAAGTGCCTGCGACTGAAAGAAGTACCTTTAGGTATGGTATTGGTATAAAAGAAGCAAAAGAACTGCATTTTTATGGAATATAGTCATAAACATATGGTATTATTTTATATATATTTATAAGCAGCAAAATTAAAACAATATAAATAAAAAAGGCACTCAATATAATTGAATGCCTTATAGTTTTATACTAAATAATATTATTATTTATCAGTTTTTTTTACTTCTTTTTTTGCAGCTGCTTTTTTCGGCTTGCAAACTCTCTTTTTTGGAGCTTCTTCTTTTTTGCCCTCTTTATCTAATAAAGGCAATACCAACTCAGCAATTTGTACAGCATTTGTAGCAGCACCTTTTCTTATTTGGTCGCCGGCACACCATAAAGTTAAAGAGTTTTTAGCACTGATATCTTCTCTTATTCTTCCAACAAATATATTATCTTGATCTGTTGTATCTAAAGGCATAGGATATTTAAATTGTGAAGGGTTATCTACCACTTTTACACCTTTAGCTTTTGCTAATAATTCTTTAGCTTTTTTAGCTGTTAATTTCTTTTCTGTTTCTATTGTTATAGATTCACTGTGGCTTCTTAAAACAGGTACTCTTACACAAGTACAGCTTACTTGTAAATCTGGAGCATGTAATATTTTTCTGCCCTCATTAGTCATTTTTAATTCTTCTTTAGTGTATCCTGTTTTGCTGTCGAATGCATCTATTTGAGGAATTAAGTTGAATAATATTTGATATTTGAAAGCTTTTATGTTTAACTTTTTCTGCTCTGCATAATCATAAACCTGCTGCTGAAGTTCTTCCATACCCTCTTTACCAGCACCAGATACTGCCTGATATGTAGAAGCTATTATTCTTTTAATTTTAGCAAATTTGTGTAATGGAGCTAATGCTACCAAAGCAATAATAGTACTGCAATTAGGATTAGCTATAATACCTTTATGAAGCTTAACATCTTCAGGATTAACCTCTGGAACTACTAGAGGAACATTTTTATCCATTCTAAAAGCACTGCTGTTATCAATAACAACGCTTCCAGCTTTTGCAGCCAAAGGACTTAGTTTTTTACTTTCATCACTGCCAACAGCAACTAAAGTAATATCCATATCTTTAAAAGAATCTTTACTTGGTTTTTCTATGGTGTATTCTTTATTATTAAAAATAACCTTCTGACCTGCTGTCTTATTGCCTAATAATCTTAATTCATTAACAGGAAATTTTCTCTCTTGCAATATCTTAAGCATCTCTTTACCAACGGCACCTGAAGCACCCAATAAACAAACATTTACTTTTTTCATAAAATTAATCCATATTTAAATTATTTTTTGTAGTAATAATTATATAATATAATTTTTTAAAAGCAATATTATTATATTGAAACAATTATTTTTTATTATTTTTTATTATTTTTTATTATTTTTTATTATTTTTTATTATTTTTTATTATTTTTTATTATTTTTTTATTGTTATTTTAAAACTCATTTATAGAGCACAAACAAAAATGTAAATATAAAACAATGATAATAAAATTAATAAATTACAAAATAAACTTTATCGCTCTGAGTATCTCATAATAATCATTACTCTCATAAGCTATTGTATTATCATTAACCTTTTTAGCATTAGGATAAAACGACATCTTATAAGCATAACCATGTTCTTTATAAGTTACCTCAAGCTTAAAAGTTTTTGGAAGTTTTAAACATTTAAAATCTTGTGTTAATGCTTCTTTTACTTTTTCTCTAATAGTTTCAATCATAAGATTAGGAGAGTAATTAATAGTAGAATAACCAACACCCTCTTTTACAGCAAGTGTTACTAAACTAGGATGATTAGGGTCCATATTGTTAGCATCATCACAAAGCCCTTTATCTCCAGATAAAAATACTGAAGGCACATTTCTATAAGCAGCTGCATAACTAAAAAACATAAACTCGCTTGCCGCAACATCATTTAATTTTATGCTGAATACTTTAGAATTACTCATAGTATGCGATAAAGGATTACTTCCGCTTGTAGCAGGACTATGATACCCTATAAACATCACAGCATCAAAACTCTCATCTATACCCTCAACCATAGAATAAGGATCTCCGCTCCACTTTCTATGCACTTTCACAATATCAGGCAAAGCAGTTTGGTCTATATTCATAGCAGAGTCATGAGCATCTTTAACAAATATCTCTTTAGCACCAGCAAGTATCGCTCCTTCACAAGCAGCATTAACTTCTTTAGTCATTTGCAATGCATGCTCTTTATAAGTTAATGAACCCATATCTGTATCCGGCCATTGTGTAGTTGTTGTTACTCCTTCTATATCAGCACTAATAAATACTTTCATTTTTTGTTTCCTTTATATTAAAATTATTTTGTATAATATACTATTACATTTTTTATTTTATACAATATGTTTTATTTTATAAAATATATTGTATAATATGCTAAAATAAATTAATTAAATAAAAGGTATAATGATGTCTAATGTATTATCATTTTTTCAAACATATAAAAAAGAATTAAAAACTATATTTTTATTTTTTATTGCAACAAGAATAATATTTGCATTAATGCTCAATATAGGATACTATTATCTTCCAAAAGGCGATGATATATATAATAATGTACATAATTCTTTAGATATAATATTTCAATTTAATGACGCTTCTAATTATATAAGAATAGCAAAAGATGGATATAATGGTTCTTTATATGCATTTGGTCCTCTATATCCTACAATGATAAAATTATTATCCCCAATATTTTTAGGCTCATATGAATGGTCTGCTTTTACAATATCAAATATATCATTTATAATTGTTATATTACTGCTATTTTATTATTTAATACGATATATTGGAAAAACTGCTTCTATGTATGCAACTATAGCATTAATAATGTTTCCAGCATCACATTATAATTCTGTGGCTTATACTGAAAGTTTATTCTTTTTAACAATTTTAATATCAATAATATCTTATAGAAACAAAGATTATATGATATCTGCTATTTTTTGCGGACTCTCTATACTTACAAGAATAAATGGTATAGCTTTACTTGCTGCATATGGTCTCGATATGCTTGTAAATTATATAAAACAAAAAAACTACAATATTAAATCAACTTCAGAATTACTTAAGAATGGAATTAGCTTTCTAATAGTAGTTATAGCCATATATGGTTTATGGCTTGTATATATGTATGCTAAAACTGGTAATGCTCTATATTTTTTGGAAGCACAAAGAACAACATGGTCTAGAGAAACTCCTAATTTAATAGCAATAATAAAAACTATTATTAAGCTAATTACTAGAATATTTAAATATCCTGCTTTAAGAACTACTTTAGAATTTTTATGCCCAATTACTATGCTTATATTCTCTATATTTTCAGTTAAAAAAGTACCTATATATTTCTCTTTCTACTCTATATTTACAATAATAATGCCATTAACTACAAATAATGTTGATTCGCTAACAAGATATTCTATGCTAGTTTTATCTGCATATGCATTCATTGGAATAAAATCTGAAAAAAATAAAGTATTTAGAATAATATGGTTTTTAATATCTTTAATATTATTTGTAATATTTACTGGTACTATGGGACAATTAAGAGCAACTTTTATGTAAAAATTATACCTTAAAACTTTTATTTTATAAATCTATAATATATAATACAAATACTTGATAGGAATTAGTATTAAATAATAATTTATAAAAGAATAGTTTATGAGTAATTATATTATAACACAAAACAAAAACTTCTTTGACTCTTCAAATTTTGAGTGTATAAAAATAAAAAAATCTCAATTGAAAAAAATAAATAAAAAAGAAAAAATTAATATCTTTTTATATGATAATGAAAAAAATAAATTATACGGCACATACGAAATAGATTTAAATAAAAAAACAGAAAAAGATAATTTTTTATATTTAAACATAACAGACACCTACAAAAAGAGAAGAGGAATATATTATAACCTCGAAGAAAAATATAATGACTTTTCAATTTATAATATAGATGAAAATATTTTTTATAAGTTAAAAGAGAGACTAATTTTATTAAACGAAAATCTATCTCAAACATTTTTAAGCTGCACCGTAGAAAAACAAAATAAAAAAGATTATATATTTCATTATAAAGCAATAGAAACTTACCCATCATTATATATTGCAGAATATAAAAAGCCTTTTGATTTTTGTGCATACAACAGTATATATAAAGAATATTTAAGATTATTAAAAAGAGCAAATAGTGAAAATGATAATATAAGCAAATATTTAGAAATTGGAAACTATTTAATGAATATGCTTATACCAGAAAAAGATTTTAGAGAGCATTTATTTGAAGGCTTTAGAATAGTTTATTTAAATCTTGATGAAACAACCTCTTCAATACCTTGGGATATATTATCATACAATAATAAATTTTTATCAGAAAAAATAATATTCTCTTATATTAGTGCTGTTAATGTAATGCATAAAAAAATTACAAACAACAAAAAAATTGCTGTAATATCAATACCCTATGATGATATAAACGATGAAAAAGAAATTGACTTATTAAAAAAATTATCTGTTAATAACAATTTAAATATTGACGTGTATAAAAAAGAACATGATTATTTTGAGTTTGTAAAAATTTTAGAAAATTATGATATAGTGCATATTATTACGCATGGTCATTCAAATGGTTTATCTTTAAATAAAAATTATATATTGAATAATATTTCTGCATTAGAAAATCCGCCTAAGTTGATTTTTATTAATGCATGCAATATGAATGACAGCAATATAGTAAAATCATTTTTATCATGCGGTGTAAACACTGTAGTTTCTGGAATTGGAAGTTTATCCGATAATATATACAATGATTTTGTTATGAGTTTTTATTCAAATTTACTTCATAAGCATTCAAGAATAAACACGGCTCAATCATTTCATTTTGCACATATAGAGATAAAAGACAATTATAATGGTTTTATGCGTTATAGATTTAATGGAGTAGCTTGTTATGTTTAAAAATATTTTTATGTTGCTGATTGTAAGTATAGTTGTTTCCTGCTCGAATAATACAGAAGAAATCACATCACCTGCCATAAATAAAAGAAAAAAACCGCCAAGAATATCGACTCTTTATAAATCTGATTCATACAACTTAAGAATTAATTATATAATACTTCATTACACTGCATTAGATGATGATATGTCTTTAAAAGTATTAACAGACCCCGGAGTATCTTCTCATTATTTAATAACAACAAGAGCAAATGAACCTATATATAAACTGGTAGATGATACTAATAGAGCTTGGCATGCAGGAATTACAATGTATCAAAATAGATACAGCATTAATGATAGCTCTGTTGGAATAGAGATTGTAAATTTAGGATATATACAAAAAGTAACCAACACTCCTCAGCAGCTTGCAAGAATGACTAAAAGACAGCTTGAAAACTTATATTTTACTCCATATGATGAATATTTAGAGTATGATGAATCACAAATAGAAAAAGTAGCATATCTTCTTAGAGAGCTGGTAGATAAATATGGAATAAGACCTTACAATATATTAGGACACTCAGATATAGCACCATACAGAAAAAAAGACCCCGGACCAAAATTCCCTTGGAAAACATTATACGATGAATATGATTTAGGTATATGGTATGATGAAGAAGATTATAGCAACTTTATGATGAGTAATGATTATAGAACTGCTACTGTAATAGATATAAAAAATGAGTTTATAAAATATGGTTATACAAGTATGCCAACTAACAATATATGGGATTATGACTCAAGAAAAGTGTTATATGCTTTTCAATGCAGATTTAGAACCAACGATATAGACGGCAACATAGACAAAGAAACCTATAGCATAGCAAGAGCTTTAAACCTAAAAGTTAAAAAACTTAATGAAGCTTATGAACGCTCTAAAGCTAATAACTTCCTTACAAATACATTCTTTACAAATATATTTATAAGCAATAATATAATAAATAATAATTGGGATTATATGCATACCAATAAAAATATTATAATGAGGAGAAAATAATTTGATGCCTGTAGTTTATATAGCTTCCAGAGATATTGGTAATTACAAAGATAATACTGAGAGGCTTAAAGAAATATTAACAGAAAGCGATATTATATTGGTTGAAAGTTTTAGAGAGGCTACTACACTTTTTAAAAATCTTAATCTTAATATAGATAAATCAAAATTAATAGAATTCAGTGAGCATACAAAAAAAGCTAAAGATATTGATGATATAATGACAAAAATATTAAATTGTAAAACTGTTTCTCTCATCAGTGATTGCGGCACACCTGCTTTAGAAGACCCGGGAAGAGAGCTTCTTGAATATTGTTATTCTTATAATATAAAAGTAAAACCTATACCCGGTGTAAGCAGTGTTACGGCAGCTATTATGTGTTTGCCTTTTAATTTTAGAGAGTTTTATTATGCTGGACTTTTGCCTAGAGATGACAGAGAAAGAGAGAGAAAGTTAATAGAATTAAAAAAATTGAATGTTCCTGTTATAGTGTTGGATACTCCTTATAGGCTTTCAAAAGTGCTTAATGCTGTAAAAAAAATATACTCAAAAAATAAAATTGCTGCTTTATGTATGGATTTAACTTTACCTACAGAAGAGATTATAATAGATGAAATTGGAGTTCTTTGTTCTAAATATGCTGAAAACAAAAAAAGAGAGTTTGTATTAATTATAAAATAATAAATGTTTATTGCATTAAGTAATATTTTATTCCGAAATATATATAGCTAAAACGGAGAGAATATGTTTAATATACAAATAACAGAACTTAAAGAAGGAATGAAAATAGCTTCTAATGTATATGACAGTAATGATAATATTATAATAGATATGGGCTCTATTGTAACAAAAAGCACTATAGAGTTATTAAAAAAAAATTCTATTGAAAAAGTTTCTGTTGTAGAGTTAATAGAAAATAAATATGAAAACAATTTTGATAACAATATAAAAGATCAATTAAATAAAAAAGTGATAATAGAAGAAAATGGAAGAAATATACTAAAAATTGATAGTGAAAAAGCATCAGATATAAATAATCTCACAATAGAAAAAACTAAAAATGCTTATAATACAGCAAAAAATAACGGCTCTGTTAATTTTATAGAATTAAAAAAAGATGTTGATATTATGCTTAATTCTATATTAGAAAACAGGGAAGCTCATTCTTATTTAGCTATATTAAAAAGAAAAGATGAATCTATATATAAGCATGCGGTAGATGTTGCTGCATTATCTGCAATTACTGCAATAGAGATGAATTTAACAAAAGCTGATATAGCTAATATTATGCTTGGTGCTTTACTTCATGATATAGGAAAGATGCTTGTTCAGGAATATTTATTAAAGAAAAAAAATTTAACAGCAGATGAAATTAATATGCTTAAAAGACATGCAACGCATGGATATAAACTTGCTAAGAGAGATAATTTAGAAGATAATATTGCAGATATCATATTAGAACATCATGAGAAATATGACGGAACTGGTTATCCTTTCGGCAAAGGAAATAGAGATATAGGGCTTTACAGTAAAATAGTTTCTATATCAAATAAGTTTAATAATCTTATTGTTAATGGAAATGATGGTTTAATTTGCACTGCAGACAAGGCAATGAAAATAATTATATCTCTTTCAAAAAAAGATTTTGATATGGATATAGTAAAGCATTTTCAGAAGGCTATAGGTTTTTATCCAAATAATACAAAAGTAAAATTATCTAATGGGCAAACAGCAAGAGTAATACAGCAAAATACTAATTTACCTTTAAGACCGATACTCTCTATTGAAAAAAATGAAGACGGCACTGATGCTAATTATCTTGATATTTTAGACCTTTCAAAATCAAATAATGTGTTTATAAAAGAAGTGCTTTATTATGTGTGAATTAAAATGAATGCATACTAAAAAAAATTTATGATATTAGTATTTTAGGCTAAAAAATGCAGTTCTTTTGGTTCTTTTATACCAATACCGAGTAGGTGCCTATCGGCAAAAGAACTGGGGTGCGGGGCAAAGCCCTGCAAGTAACTAAAATAAAAAAGAGGCTTAAAAATTAATTTTAAACCTCTTTATTGTTTTACTTAATTATTATTATTTTACCACCACTTCTTAGATAAATCTCTTTTCTTGTTATATTCTGGAAGAACTATGTTTTGATTAACATCTTCTGTAGCAGTAGTAACATTATTTTGATTATCATAATTTACAATACCGCCTAAATATTCAACTATAGTATAATAAGAATTGTTAGCAGCTATATCTGAAGCAGTAAGATTATCACCATTTACTACAGTTTTGTCAGCATTAAACTCTTCAACCAACAACACAACAGCTTCCATATTTCCATAATTAGCAGCATAATGCAATGGAGTGTATCCTAAAGAATCTTTTTTATTAATATCTATTTGTCCGTTAGTGATTAATGATGATAATATGTCATTATCGCTTACAATGATAGCATAATAAATAGGAGTGATTCCTTCATTGTTTTCTACGCTTGCCAAAGAAGAATCTGCATCAAGTAAAGCATTAATAGTATTAACATCTCCATACATAGCAGCATAATGTAAAACAGTATTTCCGTCAGAGTTTGTAAGTTTTGTATCTGCACCATTTTCTAAAAGAAGATTGATAGTGTCTGTTTGATTTTTTATAGAAGCCCAATGCAATGGAGTATCTTTCATATTATCTGCTTCATTTATGAGAGTGTTATCTTTATTTAGAAGCATAGTAACAACTTCATTATTTCCATTTGCAGAAGCTATATGTATAGTAGTTGCACCGTCTATATCATCTTTTGCTCTTATGTCGCTTCCTGCCTCTATTAAAGCATTAACTATATCAGCATTACCAGTATATGAAGCAACAAGCAAAGGAGTAGCTCCTCCTAAATACCAATCATCAACACTTGCCTCATAAGGAAGTTTCATTTCTGTGTCTATATCTTTGTAGCTAAGTAAAACATTAACTACGTCCAAATTGTCATTTAATACCGCTCTGTGTAATGGAGAATAACCTTCTTCATCAGCAAAATTAGGATTAACATTTTCTTTTAATAATGCATTAACCGCTATAATATCATTATTTTTTACAGCTATTAAAAGTTCTAATTGTTTAGGGTCTAAATCTACAACATTAGGAGCAACTATGCTTCCATTTTGAGTAGTATCTAATTCATTATTATTCAATTCATCTTCTGTAACAGTTTCTTCTGTAGAATCTTCAGCGTTTTCAGTAGTTTCTTCCGTTGCTGGAGTTTCTTCTACTTCTTCTGTTTCTTCTTCTACAACTTCAGTATCTTCTCTGTCTATTTTACCGCCAGATAAATAAGTTCTTATAGTTTCATCTTTAGCATAATTAGCAGGAATGTTGCCGTCTATTGAAAGGCTATTTTTATCAGCACCATTATTCACTAAAGCCTCAACTGTTTGAAGTGAAGAAAAAGCAGCAGCATAATGTAAAGCAGTCCAATTATCTACATCTTTAGCCTCTATATCAGCACCATTCTCAATAAGAAGCACTACAGTATCAGCTTTGTCTTTCATAGAAGCCCAATGTAATGGAGTGTTCCCCTTATTGTCTACTTCATTTATAATTGTAGCATCTCTATCTAATAAAATCTCAATAACATCATTCTTTCCGTTTGCCGCAGCTAAATGTATAGCCATACAGCCATCAACATCATCTTTTGCTTTAATATCTACGCCTTTCTCTATTAATGCATTTGCAATATCAGTATATCCTAAATATGAAGCTAGTATTAAAGGTGTAGCCCCTCCTAAATACCATCCGTCTATTGAAACTTCTATTCCTAATTTTGAATTAATATCAATATTCTCATTTTTTAAAAGTTCCATTACAGTATTTAAATCATTATTAACAATAGCTCTATGCAAAGATGTGTATCCTTCCATATCAGAAGCATTTATGTTAATGTCTGGAGAACTATTTAGTATTGTAGAAACATTTTGATAATCTTTTCTATTTACAGCATCAAATAAACTTTGTTCAGCTTCTGTTAAAGCAAACAATGAAAACTTAAAAACCAATAACAATAATAAATATTTAATATACTTCACCTTTATACTCCGAGAAAATATTATTATATAAGTATATTAAATAATCTATAAATAGCAAGCACAAAATATTTACAATCCTCAAATATATTAATTATAGTTTCTGCCAAATCTTTTTCAAAAATGCTACACCTATAACAGCAAAAATACCTAAAACAATAAGCTCAAATACGCCCTCTACTATATCATCTAAATTATCTAATAAATAATAATTTAAATATCCTGCATTTCCTCTAAACATAAAAAACATTCCCGCAATTATAAATATAAAAAATATTGATACCAAAGATATTATTACATATTTCATATAATACTCCTTTTTTAATTATATTTAGTTATTTAATTTATTTTTAATCATCTTTATTTCTTTTAATATCATAAACTCTAGCACCGTTTCTTTTTACTATACCAGTTCTATTGTCTTCTTCTTCATCTTCATCTCTGCGGTAAGAAAATCTCTTTGAACTGCTTGAATCTTCTCTTAAAATCTTTTTAATAAAATACATAGCCACAAGTATCATAGCTATAATACCAAATATCTGAGCAACATCTTCAAATATAAACTCAACAGTATCCTCTATTAAATCGAAACCATAAACAAAATTATATGATATTATAAATATTCCTATAATTATTTTCTTCATTGTCTCTCCAAATAATAGTTATCTCAAAATACTAAATCAATTAGACTTTTTTGAATGCTTCTTTACAAAATAAACTATAATAGCTATTATCACTATTATTCCAATTACCTTCGCTAAATCATCAAATATAAAATCAAAAGTATCTTCTATTAAATCAAAACCATAAGCTTTTAATCCGACAACAAAACTCATAGCTAAAGTTATTAAACCAATATTTCTCATAAATAATCTCCCTTTTTTATATATTTAAGGAATTATTTAACCTTATATTATAATTATAGTATATTTTAATTGTTTTGTAAAGAAGTATAAATTAATTTTACAAAAAAATATGTATTGTAAATATAATGTAAACTAAAATACACTACATTTTATACAAATTTTAATAAATTCACTTAGCTTTTAACTTGTAAAAATACACAATTAACGCAGCCGAAATTGTTAGAATCATTCCTACAATAGAATAGACATCTATTAACTCATTAAAAAATAAAACGCTTATTAAATAAGAAAATATAAGTCCGGTATAATTGAATATGCTTACAGTAGAAACAGGAGCTTCTTTATAAGAAACTGTTAAAAAGAATTGTCCAAAGCCAGCAAATACGCCTATTAAAATAAGCATTAAAAACTCATGCAAATTAGGCATTACAAAACTTTTAGCAAAAATTAAAGAGAGGATAGTAGATATTAAAGAGAAATAAAGTATTATAATAGAGTTTCTTTCTTTTCCTTTGAGAGAACCTATCATAGTGTAGGCTAACCCAGCAAACATTGCCCCAGATAATGCTACTAAAGAAGGAAATATATTAGAATTAAAAGAAGGCTTAATAACAAACATTGCTCCAATTATAGCTATAATTAATGCAATCCACTGTATTTTAAAAATTCTTTCTTTTATTATGAGAAATGCAAAAAATGTTGACCAAAAAGGAGAAGTATTTTGAAGTATAGAGGCATCTGCTAAAACCATATTATTAAAAGCGTAAAATGAGGCCACGACTCCCAAAAAACCAAATAAAGACCTTAATATTAGAGGTATAATGCTTTCTTTATTTGGTAAAAAACTTTCTTTATTTTTTAATAACACAATTATACTAATTATCATTATTATTAAATTGCGTGAAAAAACCTGCTGCATTACAGGAATGCTTTTACCAGAGATTTTTACGCTCATCTGCATCAAACTAAAAGATAAAGCAGAAAGTATCATCAAAAATATTGATAATTTAGTTTTGTTTTTCATAAATCTCCATTTATTAGATTAATTAAAAAATTTTAAGTTTATAAAAAATCTATTTTTTATTTTAATTATTTTCGGGGACTAGTCCCCGAACCCCTACTTCTTTTATTGGTATAAAAGAAGCAAAAGAACTGCATTTATTAAGTAAAATATAATATCGTATTAAGTTTCATATGTATTCATAACATATTAGGTTAAAAAACTTGCATTTTTCACAAAGCGTATAAAATTATTTCATTCTATTCTCTATAGACTTTATTTTTATTTCTGTCCTATTCTTTTTAGCTGTGTATTTATCATAAAGTGAAGCATTAGGTTTCTCATTGTTTATAATATACAAATGATAGTTCACAGCTTCCATAAGTTTATTATAATAAAGATAAGCATTATCATAATCCCCAATAGATTCATAAAGTTTAGCAAGCTCCTCTATTGCCTCATCATCATTATTATCTATGCTAATTATTTTATTAAGATATTCTATTATTTTGTTTGCATTCTTATTAAAATCTCTGTTTAATATATTTAAAACTTCTTTTATTAAATCAGTGTTATTATTATTCAAAGCAATTGCATTCTCATAATATTTCAAAGCATTGTCATAATCATTTTTAAGCAAATAAGCCTTAGCTAATTTCTCATTATATAAATAAGAATTAGGTTTTAATTTTATAGCCTCCTCATAATTTAAAATACTCTTTTCTATATCATCATATATAACATTTACTTTATAATCATTATAATATTTTATTCCAAGTACATAAAAATAATAATGATTTTTTTTATCAATACTTTTTAATATATTAGAAGTCAAATCATCTTCTTTTTCATTGTTAGAAAATAAATACTCCAAATAATCCATATTAAAATAAATATTATCTTTATGAAAAGTATAAAACAAATTATAAATATTTTCATTAGACATAATCTCTGAATAATATCCAATAAGAGAAATATATTCATTTTCTTTTACATAATCATCTCTAGAAACATTTATATTATTCATTTTATAAAAATCAGCTAAAACTTTATTAACAGCATTAAACATATTAGTTTCTCTAAAATAATATTGATTCTCATACCAACTATTAGAATTATTATAAATAATATAATCAAGCAAAAAACCATCTCTAAAATTTTTTATATTATATAAAATAGAAATATCTGAATTATTTTTAAGAGTTAATTCTTTTATTTTAGATTTAACTTGATTATAATTATTATTCTCTTTTGTTTCTATAATTTTAAAATCAGAATAAAGAAAAATATTTTTAGTAACCAAATCATAGAGAGCCATATGCATATAATCGCTATTATTTTGAAATACCATTACAGAGTTTTGTGCGAATGTTATAGTAGTTATTAACAAGAATACAAAAAATATTTTCATGCCCTATATTATATCAAAGATGACCAATCATAGGAAGACCTGTTATATAACAAAAAACTAAATTAGTACATGCCCCAATAACAGTGCCTGATATTATTCCAGAAACAACATCAAAAGGATAATGAAGTCCAACATAAACTCTGCTGAATGCTATTAAAAAAGCGATACTGTAAAACAAGAAAAATGAATATGAACTATAACTTCCCATAGAAAAAGATATTGCAAAAGCAACCATTGTATGCCCAGATGGGAAAGAATGCTTATCTGGAGGATACATTATAGGAATTTTCCCATGCTTCTTGTATGGGCGAATACGGCTGAAAAAACTCTTTGTATACAAAAAAACAAATATACATATAACAGCTGCAGTTAATGCCCGAGAAAAATATATTAAAGGATACTCTATTCTAAACATATAAAATATAAGATAAATCACAGGCCATACATAACCATCACCAAGCCTGCTCATAAACTTCATAAAACTCTTAAAAGGACCCTTTCTATTATCTTTAAAAATCTTTAAAAATAATTTGTCATCTATTTTGGATAATAGTTTTATTAGAGGAAGACTATTGATATATGCTATTCTTTTTTTCTTTCTTTTTCGTTTTAATATTTTTTTTAATTTTTTTCTTTTAAGCCTCTTTTTATGCAGCTCTTCATCATTATCTTTTTTTATATCTTCATCGTGATTGTTTATATTATTTTGCTGTTCCATAATCTAAAAAAGCTTATTTTTTCTCTTTAGATTTCTTGGGAGAAGGTAATTTAACATCATTAATAAAATAGAATAGCGACTCTATTTCATCTGCTATATTAACATCATTAATAATACAATCTGGTCTTTCTAATAATTTTATAGGAGCGAAGTTTAATACTCCCTTAATACCAGCATTACATATTACATCAAACATTCTCTGTGCTTCTAAATCTGGAACTGTTAATATTGCTATCTCTATTTTGTTGTTAATAATAAAATCTTTTAGCTCATCTATAGGAAGTATTGGAGTAGGAGCCTCTCTGTCTATTTTTTCTGGATTATGGTCAAAAGCTGCTATTATTTTTATAGACTCATTTTCAAAACCTCTATAATTAACCAAAGCTTTACCTATTTTTCCATAGCCTATTAATATTATATTATGTGATATTTGTTTGCCTAATATATTATCTATTTGGTCTAATAAATCATCTATATTATATCCGCCTTTCTTATTGCCTGATATATTAAAGAGTGAAAAATCTTTTCTTACCTGAACAGAGGTTATTCCTATTGCATCGCCCAAGTTATTAGAATATGCTTTGATAAAACCAAAACTCTTCATTCTTCTTAATGCATTTTTATATTTTAATAGTCGCATTATCTGTGTTCTACTAATCATTTAAATACCTCTACAGTCTTTTTTATTACATATAGTTATTATATTATATCATAAAAATATTACTGTCAATGATTTATCATTATTTATCTGATTGATTAATAATACAATAATATCATCTTTATATATTTTATTTTGGTATAATATATTATTATATGTATATTTAAGTATATAAAATATAAACAAAAAGTAAATTATAAATATACATTTTTTTTTATTTTTTATTAAATAACAGAATTTATTCAAAAATTATTGTGGAAATAATATCTTTTTATTATATAATAATAAGTATGATAGATTATAAAGAAATAGCTAATAAAATAAAAACATCAAAATATGCTGTGGCATTCACAGGTGCAGGCATAAGTGTAGAAAGCGGGGTTCCTCCTTTTAGGGGAGAAAATGGGCTTTGGGAAAAACATGGAAGCCAATTCGCTGAAATTTCATATTTTACTAGACACCCTAAAGAAGCTTGGCACTCATTAAAAAAAGTATTTTATGAGCCTATAGATAATGTTAAGCCTAATAAAGCTCATTTAGTATTAGCAGAATTAGAAAAAAAAGGCATAATGCGTTCTGTAATCACACAAAATATAGATAATCTTCATCAAGAGGCAGGAAGTAAAATTGTATACGAACTTCACGGCACTGCACAATATGCTGTATGTATGAAATGTCATAATAAATATAAAATAGATAAAAAAATATTAGCGATGGACCCGCCTAGTTGCGAGAATTGTAATGCTATATTAAAGCCCAATTTTGTATTTTTTGGAGAGGCTTTACCAACTTATGATTTTCAAAGCTCTGTAGAAGATGCTCAGAAATGTGATTTATTTATTATAATAGGCACAGGTGGGGAGGTTATGCCGGCTGCTCAGATTCCTCATGTAGCAAAGAGAGCTGGTGCAACAATAATGGAGATTAATCCGGAGCCTTCTAGTTTCACAAATTCAATAGTTGATATTTATGTTAAAGAGAAAGCAGGCGTTGCATTCACAGAAATAGAGAAATATTTGTAATTTTTTATTTTAGTATTGTACATTATGATATATTAAATAATATTCTTAGAATATAAAACTTTTACATTTGCACTTTTTGGTTCTTTTTGCGGCGGGAAAAAGAACAATAAAAAAATTGATAAACTAATAATTATATCTCTATCAAGTTGATGCCGTATTTATTTGACAACTCTTTATACTTCAAATTGCATTTTATTTCATCGCCTATAGAACTGCAGCAATTCATCATCACATAAAGCTTACTTCTAACACTGCTGTCATATTCTTCGCATAATTGCTTAACAGTCTCATAAACGCAATAATCTTTTGCCTCTCCGCATATATATATTTTATCATAATCTTTCATTGTATAAATCCAAGTATGAGAGTTTTTAGAAGTATACTTGCTTACAACTTCTTGTTTTATAGCTCCATACATTTCGCTGAACTTATCTGTGCCTTTGACTATTCTATTAACTGAAGTATTTTTTGCTCTCTCATAAAAAAGAAGCATATTAGATAATTGTTTTTCTATAAGCCAGCCGTCTGTAGCGTATATACAATGATAAGGCCAAACAATTAAATTTTGACTGCCTTGCGATTTTAATGTTTTTACATAATCAATTTGAATATCTTCAAAAACAGGTATTACTTCTTTATTTTCTATTTTGTCTATTGTAATTTCTGTGAAAGGCTTAACATCATTACCTTCTTTATCTTTCCATAAACAAGGATGAAATATAGCATCATATCTATGAGTGTCTATTGTGGTGTATATTGCTGAAATTGAGTTTATATTCTCAAAAATAAATTTAGTTATCTTTGCAATATCTTGTTTAGCTCCGCGTACAGGCAAAGCACCTTTTTCTGTATCTACAAAATCTCTCTGTGCATCAACAATAAGCATTGCATAATTATTTTCTGAGTTTTTATTATTGCTGTTGCTTGCAAACTCTTCTGCCAATTTATATATATCGCTTTGTTTGATTGGGTTTTCTTCTTTAGCTATATAATCTTCGTTAACTATTTGTTTGTATTCCATAAATAAATCCCCTTATAGAAGCTTATTTTATATACATAATAATATAATAATAATTTTTGTAAAGCATTTTTGTTTTATAATTGTCATCTAAGTTTTTATTTTATTCAACTTTTTCCCGCCGCAAAAAGTTGCAAAAAGTGCAAATTATAAATAATTTAAATATTCATTAATTTAGTATTAGAAAGAAATATATTTTATATACTTTGATAAAAACTTTATTTGCCGAGAATTTATATTGAAAATATATATTTAAATATTACGATGCAAAATTAAAGTAAAAATGCAGTTCTTTTGGTTCTTTTATACCAATACCGAAGGCACTTCCTACGGTCGTAAAAGAACTGGGGTGTGTACCCTAAGGACACGCTTCGCAGGGGGCTAGTCCCCACAAATAATAAAAATAAAAAAATAATTTTTTGACAAAACATAGTTGTTTAGGTATATACTAAAAATTGAAATATCTATAATAAATTAAAGTTTGGTTTTACCTTAAATTAATTTTTTAAAATAAATACCAAACCATAAAATTACAAATGATATATAATATTATTTATTTAAGTTTTATTTGAAATCATATCAATAAAAAATTTATGTACTGATAAATCATTATTAAGCTCTGGATGAAATGATGTTACAAGCTGATTATCCTCCAATGCCGCTACAATATGATTATCAACAATAGCCAAAGCTTTTGCATTTCCATTTACTTCAGCTATATACGGTGCTCTTATAAATGTCATAGGAATTTTACCAATACCTGCAAAATCTCCTTCAGTATAAAAACTCCCAAGCTGACGCCCATAAGCATTTCTGACTGCAGATATATTCATTGTAGCTAAATGAACCCTGTTATCATTTTTTATTTCTTTTGCAAGTAGCAATAGCCCAGCACAAGTACCAAAAACAGGAAGTCCTGATACTATATAGTTTTTTAATTCATCATAAAGCTCAAGCTCTTTAATTAATTTGCTTTGTACAGTGCTCTCTCCTCCCGGAATAATAAGCCCATCAAAAGAATAACTTAAATCCTTCTTCTGCCTTATCTCAATAGAAGAAACATTAAGCATATCTAACATTTTTCTATGTTCTATAAAAGCTCCTTGAACTGCAAGCACAGCAATACGCATAATTATTTACCTCTTTCAGACATCAAAATACTTATTTCTTCTTCATTTATTCCAACCATAGCTTCTCCTAAATCTTCAGAAATTTCTGCAAGCATTTTTGCATCTAAAAAATTAGTAACAGCTTTAACTATTGCCGAAGCTCTCTTTTTAGGGTCCCCTGATTTAAAAATACCAGAACCAACAAACACCCCATCAGCTCCCAACTGCATCATTAGTGCTGCATCTGCAGGAGTAGCAACACCGCCTGCAGCAAAATTTACTACAGGAAGTTTTTTATTATTTTTCACATACTCTAAAAGCTCATAAGAAACTTGAAGCTCTTTTGAAGTATTAAAAAGTTCATCTTCAGACATAGAACCTATTCTACATATTTCAGATTGTATCATTCTCATATGCCTCACAGCCTGCACAATATTACCTGTTCCTGCTTCTCCTTTTGTTCTTATCATAGAAGCCCCCTCATTTATTCTTCTTAATGCCTCTCCTAAATCTCTTGCACCGCATACAAATGGAACATTAAACTTTCTTTTGTTTATATGATACTTATCATCTGCAGGAGATAAAACCTCTGACTCATCAATATAATCAATTTCAATAGATTCTAATATTTGTGCTTCTACAAAATGTCCTATACGGCATTTAGCCATAACTGGTATAGATACAGCGGCTTGTATAGATTTTATTAATTTAGGGTCGCTCATTCTTGAAACCCCTCCTGCAGCTCTTATATCAGCAGGAATTCTCTCTAAAGCCATAACTGCACAAGCCCCTGCCGATTCTGCAATTACTGCCTGCTCAGCACTTGTAACATCCATTATTACCCCGCCTTTTAACATTTGGGCAAGATTTTTATTTAATTCATATCTGTTCTCTTGCATTTTACTCTCTCCTTGTTTTTTATATAAAAATTCTATAATATATCTGAATATAATAAAATAACCAAAATAGGAGAATTATATATAACCAGATGAAATATATAATTAATACTAAACTAAAAACACCGGCATATATTCAGTTATACAATCAAATAAAAAAAGATATAGTAAGAGGTATATATCCATTAAAAAGCAAACTTCCATCCAAAAGAACTATGGCATTAGAAACAGGTGTAAGTATAATAACAATAGAACATGCTTATGCTTTACTATTAGATGAGGGGTATATAGAATCTCATGAAAGAAGCGGATTTTTTGTAATTTTTAGTAAGGCAGATGTTTTTTTATCATCTGATGAAAAAATAATAAAACATAATAATAATTTTAATAACATATTATCAGACTTTCCAATATCTGTTTTTACAAAGACTATGCGTAAAGTAATGAATGATTATGGAGAAGATATATTTACTAAATCAGATAATTTAGGGTGTATTGAACTTAGAGAAGCTATTAAAAAATATTTGGCTAGAAACAGAGGAATTGAGGTAGAATTAAATCAAATAATAATAGGTTCAGGCTCAGAATATTTATATAATTTGATAGTGATGTTATTAGGGAAAAACAGAATATTTGCTATAGAATATCCTTCATATCATAAGATAGAACAGGTATATAGAACAATGGGAGTGAATTTGGAATTTCTTAATCTTGGTTTAAACGGAATAGAAAGTTCAGAGCTACAAAAAACAAATGCCAATGTACTTCATGTTTCACCATATAGAAGTTTTCCAACAGGAGTTACAGCATCAGCCTCAAAAAAATATGAATACATAGAATGGTCTAAAAAAGAAAATAATTTTATAATAGAAGATGACTTTGAATCTGAGTTTTCAATATCAAACAAACCTGAAGAAACTATATTTGCTCTTTCAGAATATGATAATGTTATATATCTTAATACATTTTCAAAAACCATATCACCGTCTTTACGCGTAGGATATATGGTTTTACCAAAATGTCTTGTAAATAAATTTATAGATGAACTTGGATTTTATTCTTGTACTGTACCAACATTTGAGCAATATGTATTAGCAGAATTAATATCAAATGGAGATTTTGAAAGGCATATAAATAGAGTGAGAAGAAAAAAAAGAAAAGAGATGTTTTCTAATATAAGAAATAATTAATATGATTAAATTTAATTTTTTGTTTTTTATTATTTGTGGTGGCTTTGCCCCCTGCGAAGCGTGCCCTTAGGGTACACACCCCTACTTCTTTTGGCGACCGAAGGAAGTGCCTGTGGGTATGACCCAAAGAAGCAAAAAGACTGCATTTTAATATAGTATTATTCTTGTATATGACAAAAATGGATATAGTTTTATATATATTTTTTTTAATATATATAATTAAAATTAATTGCACTTTTCGCGAAGCGTACCCGTAGGGTAAAAACTTTGACGAAGTCCGCACAGCGACCGAAGGAAGTGCCTGCGACTGAAAGGAGTGCCTGTGGGTGCGACCGTAGGAAGTACCTTTAGGTATTGGTGCGAAGGCGGGAAAAAGTTGAATAAAACAAAAACTCATATAAATAATAAAATTAAAATAATCTAAATATTCATTATTTGCCGAGAATTATAACAGAACTTTTAATACTTGTTAAAAAACGAGGTGTTGTTATGATGAAAAAAATCTTTGTATTAATCTTAATATCATTAAACACATTAATACTAAATGCAAACATCAATAGCATATTAAATCAAAATAAAACCTACGAAATATATAAAGCTGATTATAAAGAAAAAACATTCAATGCAGTAAGATATATTAATAACAATTATTCAAAAGATAAAATAAAAGCAAAAAATATATATTCAACTTCAAGCATAGATGTATATTTAGAAAATGGACTTACAGTAGATGAAAAAATATTAAAAGAAATATTATCACAAACAATGAAAGCTTATGAATTAGAAAAATATTTATACGGCGATATAAAAACAAAATTAATACTTCTTATAATGGATATAAACGGCGGACACACAGGATCTAAGCCATATATGCAAGGCTATTCTATATTTGAAGGTAATTACAGTGAGATAGAAAATGAAAACAAGAATATAATATTTTTAGATTATATAAACGGCTGGGATAATGTTGATTCTGTATTAAACACAATAATTCATGAGCTTCAGCATATAATTCATTACAGCAACTTAAGAGAAAGCAAAAAAACAGATTTTGATGTGTGGGTGGACGAGGCATTATCAGAAGCGGCAGTAATAGCATATAGAGGATACTTACCAGAAAATCGTCTTCAATACTATAACAGCGATTCTATGTATCTTATCACCAAAGGAGATTATTTTGTTAATTGGTCTGGAGGATACACTGTGCATAAATATGCAACTGTTTCGCTTTTTATGTATTGGCTAGCTATACATTCAAAAAACGGCTTTGAAATATATAAAGACATAGCAAACGCCCCAGAAGAATATAAACACACTTACAAAGCAATTCTATACGCTGCAAATAAAAACATAAAGCAGTTTAAAGATTGGAGCGAACTATATGCTACATGGCTTGAGGCTAATTATAGAAATGAAACAAGCGGTTTATACGGATATAAGGGAATAATAAACACAAAACCAAAAGTTATAACAGCATCTGCGAACTTCCCGATGTCTCCGGGTTCTGCAATATATATACAGGGAGATTTTTTCTCTGATGATAAACTTCTTAGATATGTTGAGCTTGGCAACAATGTTTATGTGGTTTATAATCCAGATGTTAATGCTAAAGGCAAAGACAGATATTTAATACTAAACTCATATTATTGAGATATACTTAGGTAATTATATTTTATTACACAATTTTCTGTTTTATTTAAGTTTTTTATTTGTGGGGACTAACCCCCACACCCCCATTTCTTTTGGTGACCCAAAGAAGCAAAAGGACTGCATTTTTAATCAAAATAAATAATTTATAATATATTTAATAAATATTCTATTAATATAAAACTTTAGTATTTGCGTTTTTCGCGAAGCGTACCCGTAGGGTAAAAACTTTTTGACGAAGTCCGCACCGCGAGAGCGACAAAAAAGTTGATAATATATTTATTAATAAAGATAAAAATCAACAAAATATATTCGTTTTCAATATATACTAAAAACATTTTTAAAAATATATGTTTATAACTGCATTAATATTTATTATGCTAATTGGCTTTGTTGCAAAATTGCTTTTTTTCAGCACTATAAATTTATCTTTGTCAATCTTTGAGTTCTTATAATCTTTTATAAACTTTACTCCATGCTTGTTTATATTATTATATTTTATATTGAGCGTTAGAGTTTCTTTTTTGCTGTTTAATATATCAAAATAAAATATCTGATTAATCTTATCAAAACTTATATTTTCAATTCTTTCAAACTCTGTAATAATGATTTTATAATTTTCTCTATTAAAAAAATAATCATAATCAAAACTAATATTTTTTATATCCTCATAACTTTCAATAAAAATATCTTCTAAGTCTTTTTTTATAGAATCAATAAACTTAAAATTAACACGCTCTTTTAATTGAAAATTAGTATTTTTGTTTAATGAAATTTTATTGTCATTATTGGTTCTAAAATTTTCAATACCGCTTTTATTTTTTGATAAATCTTCTATTGATAAATTATTAATATTTTTTTTTGTATAATTTAATTTTATATTGTCATAAATACTAAAGTTATTATTGCTTTCATAAAAAGTAGGCATTATGTTTGAAACAGAATATATTTCTTTATTATTTAAATTATAAACATAAGAAGTAGAGCCCATATATCCGCTTGAAAGAACAAATGGATAAGCACCTATTCCAATAAACTCAGAATATCTATTTTCCACATATTTGCTTCTCTTCTCTCCTATTAGTTCGTTTAATGTTTCATTGTCTGAAGATTCTATATATCTTATCAAATTATAAATTTTTGCAAGTGTATTAAACATTAATAATTTACTAAAATAAGCTTTTTTATTAATCATAGCATCAATTCCATTAGCAACACTTCTAAAAAGTTTTGAAAGAGATGGTATATCTTTTATTAATAATTGTGTGGCAATATATTCTGCCTTATCAAAATCATTTTCATTACATGAATATATTCCCTTTTTAAAAATATCTTCTACAAACGTTTTTGAAAATGAAATTAAATTATAATCTATTTCTTTATATTCTTCTTTTATCTCTTCAAGATTATTATAAAACTCTTTGTATTTTAATATGGCTGCTATTTTATGATAGCACAAATTATTATCCTTACAAATAGAGCAGATGGATTTTTCTATGCTGCTGTTTTTTTCAAAATAAATTACAGCTTCTTTTAATTTTATTTCTAATATGTTATCTTCTTTTATGTTTGTTTCTGAATTATTTTTAATAATATCTAATGCATATTCAAAGTTTTTTTTACTTGAGAGTTTTTTTAATTCATCTACTGAAGTATTTATTATGTAGTTAAAATTATTTTTATTAAAGCTCTCTTCTTCTTGAGAATTATAATCTATTTTAGAGAGATAATCTTTTATATAAAGAATTGCTATTATTACATGTTTACAAATAGTTTTTGATGGGCAAGAGCATACTGAGTTTTTTATTTCATCATTTTTAAATATTACTTCTACATCTTCAAAAGAGATTTTTATATTATTATCATCTAATTTTAAATTTATAGCATCTTTAATCTTTTCAAAATCTTTTAAAGCTCTGTTATATATACCTTTATTTGTAAGAGATACAAGAAAGTCTTCTTTGCAATATCGTTCTAATTCTTTTAATTTTGGAAACAATTCATCATTCATATTAGTTCTATAATATAATAAAATAAAAAACTGTAAAGCGAAGTTATTGAAATATTTCATTTATTAAAATATACTGATGTTTAACTTTTTTTGCTTAATAGCATTATAATATTAAAAATTAAATTATTGATTTTTTTATAATTAAAAATAATAAAACAAATTAAAAATAATATAACGATAAATGGAGATAAATAAAAAATGGAACTACTAGCACCAGCAGGCAATAAAGAAAAATTGGAAGTAGCATATCATTATGGAGCAGATGCAGCTTATATAGGAGGTGCTTTATTTAATTTAAGACATCAAAGCAAAAATACAACCATAGAAGAACTTGCTCAATGTTCAGATATTGCTAAAAGCCTAAACAAAAAAATATACCTTACATTAAATGCTTTCTTGCATGAATATGATAAAAATAATTTAAAAGACTATTTAAAAGAGATATCGAGTTTAAATATAGATGCTTTTATTGTATCAGATTTAGGGGTGTTGGCAGCAGTTAAAGAAACAATACCAGATGCCACTATTCATATAAGCACTCAAGCATCAGTTACAAATAGCTATTCTTGCAAAATATATGAAAGCCTTGGAGCAAGCAGAATAATATTAGCAAGAGAATTATCACTTGATGAGATAAAAGAGATTAGAGACAATACTGATTTGGAATTAGAGAGTTTTGTGCATGGGGCAGTATGCATGTCTTATTCTGGAAGATGCTTACTTTCAAACTTTTTAAATAACAGAGATGCAAACGGCGGAGAATGTTCACAAGTTTGCAGGTGGAATTTTAAAACATACATAGAAGAGAAAACAAGACCGGGCGAGTTTATGGAGATAGAAGAGGGAGATGAGCATTCTACTATATTAAGCAGCAGAGATTTACAAATGGCAGAATATTTGCATTTACTTCAGAAGGCTGGAATTGATTCTATAAAAATAGAAGGAAGAATGAAAAGTGTTTATTATGTTGCTAATACTGTGAGAGTTTATAGAGTGTTATTAGATTTGCTTGATAAAATTGGCTATGACTCTTACCCTGAAGCTATAAAAAAAGAGCCAATTGCAAGCTATTTAAAAGAGTTAGACACTATAAGCAGAAGAGAAAGCGATACAGGTTTTTATTTTGGGCGTGATAATATAAAGCCTACTCTAAAAGGGTATTTAAAAGGCCGAAGGCTTATGGGTATGATTGCAGATGACAGCGAAGAATATGCAAAAATAACCGTTTATAACACAATTAAAAATGGAGATGAATTGATATATATAGGCAAAGATTTTTTAAAGCATAATGATAATAGATTTAAGCTTTTTATAAAAACAGAAGAAAATGAGTTTATAGAAGTTGATAATATTAGAAATGTAGATAATGCCTATATAAAATCAAGTGTTCATGATTTTAAAAAATATGATATTATTACTGTATTGGGGGAAGAGTAATATAATGAATAATAAAAAAACAATAAATAATATAATAATAGATTTTATAACTAACAATTATAATAAGATATTTTTAATAACGGTTATTTTGTTATCTTTAATAATAAGACTATATTTTATTCCATGGCATTCAAAAGATTATAATTCCTTTTTCAAAAGTTGGTTTATACATTTTCAAAACAATGGTTTTTCTGGATTTAAAGATATTTATGATACAGCAAATTATCCATCTATTTATATGATAATAATTTGCTTAATTTCATTTTTACCAGATTTCTCTATAGAAGTTTTACCAGATTTATCTATTATATTATATGTAAAATTAATTTCTATAATAGCTGATTACTTTATAGCATATATGGTATATAAAATAATAAAAAATTATACCAATAAAGAATACATAGCATTAATATCATTTGCATGTGTTCTATTTTCACCAATAGTAGTATTTAATAGTGCATTATGGGGACAAATGGATGCTATATATTCTTCTTTTGTAATATTATCATTATATCTATTTTATAAGGAAAAATACACAAAAGCATTTTTAATATATGGAATGGCTTTTGCTTTTAAATTACAAAGTATATTTATATTTCCATTCATAATTTTACTATATATAAAAAATAGATTCCATTTTAAATACTTCTTATTAATACCTATTCCACATATAATATCCAGTTTAATAGCTACAATATTTGGTGCAAATTTTATAAAAGTATTAACTGTACTTGGTAGTCAAAGTTATTCTAATTTAAGCAATAGCGCAGCATCTTTACCAGCTTTAATATTTACAGGAGTTCTATTTGAACAATTTTATAAATGGATGTTTATGACATTTTTTATAATCTTAGCAATAATATTATGTGCTATATTCTTACATATATTTATAAAACAAAATAACAAATTAAATATAGATACATTTATATTATGGGCATTAACAATTTCTTTTTCAATGCCATTTATATTACCGTCAATGCATGAAAGATATTTTTATATAGCTGAAATTTTAGCATTAATATATGCATTTATGAAACCTAAATATGCATATATTACTATACTATTATATTTTTCTACATTTTCAAAATATTTACAATATTTATTTGAAAACTCTTATTTATCAGTAATTCCTGCTGCTGCATTAATGTTAATAGTATTTATATTACTTATTAGAACTTTAATAAGAGAAAATAAATTTGAATAAATAAAATTAGGAAATCATATTAATGGTTTTAGGAGTAGATTTCGGACGTAAAAAAACAGGCACTGCTTTTATGGACATGAACATAAAAATTCCTTTTCCATGCAAACTAATAGAAGAAAGCAATGCAAGAAAAGTAAAACGTGCTTTGATGGATATAATAGAAGAGAAAAAAATTGACACAGTTGTTTTTGGGCTTCCTTTATCCGATGAAGGAAAAGAGAGTGAATGGTGTACTGAGATAAGAAGGTTTTCAGAGTTTCTTTTAAAAAGCGTAAAAGTAAATGTTGTCTTTGTAGATGAATACGGCACTTCAAAAGAGGCAGATTTTATTTTGAGAGGCAAAAAGAAAAGTGTTAAAAAAAAGGCTAATGATTTAATTGCTGCAGTTCTAATATTAGAAAACTATTTGAATATTATAAATAAAAACAATTAATGTAATTGGAATATCACATAAAAAATTATTTCAAAATTCTGTTTCTTGAAGCATGTGCCAAAGCAATGGCTACAGCATCAGCGGTATCATCTTGCTTAATGTTTGAACCTGTAAAAAGATTAACCATTTTTATAACAGCATCTTTATTAGCATTTCCGTTTCCTGTTATTTGTGATTTTATCTCTCTTGGCTTATATTCTCTAAACTCTATATTGTTTAAAGTAAGTGCTAATATTATAACCCCTCTTGCCTCAGCAACTTTTATTGCTGTTTTGGTATTTTTTGAAAAGAAAAGCTCTTCTATTGAAGCATTATCTGGTTTGTATTGTTTAATGAGCGAGTCTAATTGAGTGTATATAAATGAAAGTCTTTGATTATATTCTTCGTTTGAAAATGTTTCGATAAGCCCAGAATTTACTATTTTGTATTCGTAGTTTTTAGCCTCTACAAAAGCATAACCGCATCTAGCAAATCCCGGGTCTATACCTAAAGTTATCATTAACTAATATTATTCTTCTTCTATTAAGTTGTCTGTAATCTCTAAGTTAGTAGCTACAGCAGAAACATCATCATGATCTTCAAAAAGTGAAATTATCTTCATAACTTTTTTGGCATCATTTTCAGCTATAGTCATAGTATTATCAGCAACGCGTACTATTTCAGCACTTTCTGGCTCGATATTTTTAGCCTTTAAAGCATCAACTATAGATGATAAAGCTTCCATAGGTCCAGTAATAGTAAATACTTCTTCATCTTGTTCTATATCTTCAGCACCAGCATCAAGTACTATATCCATTAAGCTCTCTTCAGTATTGCCAGCAGCAGGAATAATTACAACAGCTTTTTTCTTAAACTGCCAAGAAACAGCACCGTTCTCTGCTAAGTTTCCTCCGTTTTTGCTGAATATTGACCTTATCTCAGCAGCAGTTCTGTTTTTATTGTCTGTAGCAACGTCTACTATAATAGCTACGCCACCAGGAGCGTAACCCTCATAAGACATTTCTTCTATATTAGCACCTTCACCAGCACCTGAACCTCTTTTTATAGCTCTGTCTATATTATCATTAGGCATGTTAGTTCCTTTTGCCTTAACTATAACCATTCTTAATCTTGCATTTTGATCTGGATCTGGGCTTCCACCTTCTTTTACTGCTATTGTTATCTCTTTTGCTATTTTTGACCAAATTTTACCTTTTTTTGAATCGTTTGCGGCTTTTTTATGTTTAATACTAGCCCACTTGGAGTGTCCTGACATATTACACCTCTGTTTATTAGATTTTTATTTATAGATTTTATTTAAAATATTACTTGCCTAGATTATATAATAAAAACTAACTATTGTCAAATTTTATTTATTTATTTATTTATTTTAAAAACAAATTAAAGTATTAAATTATATCAAATATGTTTTATACTTCCCTCTTTATATTAGGAGTGTAAATTATTCTTCTGAAATCAGAATCTTTATTGTCCATATCGCCTAAAAATATTCTTTCATGTTTAGGTACTTTTTTATAAGCCTCTTTTAATAATTCTCTATTATAATCTGAAGGATATACAAGATAATTATGATAGCATTTTATTGCATAATCAAAAACATTTTCTTTACCTGAAATCTTTTTTATATTTTCTTTTATCTCTTTTAATTTTTCTTTTTTATTTGTGTATTTTAAAGCAAGTTTTAATTTAAGTTTTGCAAGATTTTCTATTATGATACTATCATCTTCTTTAGGATATAAAATTAATTCATCATTATCAAACATATTTTTTATATTATTAAAGTTATATATATTATTGTCATTATATATTGATATTGTTTCATCATCATAAATACTGTAGCAAGTTAAAAATATTTCTTTGCTAGATATATAATTATAAGACTTTCTAAATATAAAATAACTTTTACCACCAGATAAATCATATCCGAATTGCTCTTTCATTTTAAAATCAATTGGACTTGCCAAAAATGATACTTTTAATTTTTCCCATTTTTCTATTTCTCTTTGAGTAGTTTTATAAATATTCTGCATTTCAGGATTCATTTCTTTTAATATGCTTTTAATGTATTCATAATAATCATCTTTATGCATCCACTGTGATTCTAAAATTTCAAAATCACCTATACCATGAACATTTAATTCTTCATTATTTTCTATAAATGATACAACCCATTTTTTCTCTAATGCTTTTTCAAACTGATAAATATCAAATTTCTCACAAGCACTAACTACACCATCTTCATAAATTGCTAAATTAGAAAGAAAATAAGAACCATTTTTAATAATACCAAAAAAACTTCTCCCTTCAACTCTTTCTTTTCTATACACATTATTTTTATACATATATAACCTTGCAACGAAAATTTATATTGATTTTTAATGCAAAAAAAATTAAAGCCCATCAGTATAAAAATACCAATGAGCTTTTTACTATATTTGTAATAAGACGACTAAATTATCCAATAATTCTCATTATAGATTGGTTTTTCATATTAGCATTAGCTAACATAGCAGCGCCAGTTTGTTGTAAGATTTGTTCACGAGTATAAGCAACCATAGCTTGAGCCATATCAGCATCTCTTATAACACTTTCAGAAGCGATAGTGTTTTCAGTAGCTATCATTAAGCTTTTTACCATAGATTCCATTCTATTTTGAACAGCACCTAATTCTGCTCTTTGAGCAACAACCATTTGTATACCTTCATCTATTCTTCCTAAAGCTTGGTTAGCAGTTTCAACAGAAGAGATAGAAAGAGGAGTATCACCACCAACTTGTAAGTTAGCAGCAGTCATAGCACCTATATTAACAGATACTCTTTGATCCATGTTAGCACCGATGTGGAAAGTGATAGGAGTTTGACCGTCAGCAGCGAAACGTCCTGTTAACATGTTCATTTTGTTGAATTCAGCTTGAGAAGCGATTCTGTCAACTTCAGCTACTAATTGATTAACTTCTACTTGAATTAAAGCTCTGTCGCTGTCAGAATATATTCCGTTAGCAGATTGAATAGCTAATTCTCTCATTCTTTGCATAATGTTAGTAGTTTCATTTAAGTAACCTTCAGTAGTTTGAATGAAAGATATACCGTTTTGAGCATTTCTAGTAGCTTGTTGTAAACCACGATATTGAGAACGCATTTTTTCAGATACTGCTAAACCAGAAGCATCATCTCCTGCAGTATTAATTCTCATACCGCTAGCAAGTTCTTGAATTGTTTTTGTCATTTGATTGCCAGTTAGAGTTAACTGCCTGTTTGCATTTAATGCAGAAACATTATTGTTGATAATCATTGTTACTACCCTCCATGAATAGTCATTAAAAAATTATTATTTCCGAATTTATTATGTTTTAATATATTATTTAGTCATCCCCTACAAAATAATAACATAATATATAAACATATTATAATATTTTTTTAAAAAAAGTAAATACTAATTTTTTCAAAAAAAATACCGATAATATTGATTTACATTTAATTTAACAACTTCTTTCTTTAATATGCTAACAAAAACACTATTAAAATATCATCTCATATCATAGAATAAAACCAAATATAGTTCCAAATTTAATTCATAAATCAACAATATCATAAATAAAATAAAAAATTATACTTGTACTATAAAATATTTTTTGTTATACTTAAAAACATCTTAACTTCCATATAAAAAAGGAATAAATTTTATGTCTGTTTCTTATGAAGAAAGCGGTGTAAGCAGAGAAGAAGGCTATAAAGCCGTATCTCTTATGAAAGAAGTAGTTGCTAAAACTATGAATAATAATGTATTAAATAACATTGGCAGTTTTGGGGCTATGTATGAACTTGGAAAATACAATAACCCTGTTTTAGTATCTGGAACTGACGGAGTTGGTACTAAATTAGAAATTGCATTTACTATGAAAAAATATGATACTGTTGGAATTGATGCTGTGGCTATGTGTGTTAATGATGTGCTTTGTCATGGGGCTAAGCCTATTTTCTTTTTGGATTATCTTGCTTGTGGAAAACTTAACAGTGAAACAGCTGCTTTAATAGTAAAAGGTATAGCTGATGGATGTTATGAGGCGGGTGCTGCTTTAATTGGCGGTGAAACTGCTGAGATGCCCGGTTTTTATAAAGAAGGTGATTATGATATTGCTGGTTTTTGTGTTGGGGTGGTTGAAAAAGAGAATATTATAGACGGAAGTAAAGTTAAAGAAGATGATGTTATACTAGGAATAGCTTCTTCTGGTTTTCACAGTAATGGTTTTTCTCTTATAAGAAAATTAGTTAGAGATTATAATGCTACATTTGAAAATAAAAAAATTGGTGAAGCATTGCTTACCCCTACTAGAATATATGTTAAACCTATACTTAAATTGTTAGAAAAATATAATATTAAAGGTATGGCTCATATTACGGGGGGAGGATTAATAGAGAACGTTCCTAGAGCTTTCAAAAAAGATTATAAGGCTGTGATAAACAAAAATAGTTTTAATACGCCTGAAATATTTAAGTATATTCAGTATCTTGGAAATATAAAAGAAGAAGAGATGTATAATACTTTTAATATGGGTATTGGTTTTGTAATTATTGTTGATAAAGATGAAAAAGAAAGTATTATAAATGAATTAAGAGAAATGAAAGAGACTGTTTATGAAATTGGACATATAGAAAAAAATAATGGAGAAAGCAGCGGAATATGTTTAATATAGCGGTATTAATTTCCGGAGGCGGAAGCAATTTAAAGTCATTAATAGACAATCAAAAAGACTATTATAAAATAAATGTAGTGATTGCTGATAGAGATTGCGGAGGGTTAAATATTGCTAGATATGCAAATATAGATGCCGTTTTAATAGACAGAAAAGAATATAAAGAAAAATTATCACAAAAAATAGACGAAGAGCTTAAAAAATATAATATTGATTTAATAGTTCTTGCTGGTTATTTATCTATAGTAGACAGTAATTTTATATCTAAATGGGAAAACAAGATAATAAATATTCACCCATCGCTTTTACCAAAATATGGCGGCAAGGGAATGTATGGAATAAAAGTTCATGAAGCGGTTATAAAAAACAAAGAAAAAGAATCAGGCTGCACAGTGCATTATGTAACGGACATGGTAGACGGAGGCGACATCATAATGCAAAACAAAGTAGATGTATTAGAAGATGACACCGCAGAGATACTTCAAAAAAGGGTATTGGTAGAGGAACATAAGATACTTCCAGCAACCGTTATAAAATTAGCTTCTGAGAAATAATGCGGCCTTCGTCAAAGTTTTTACCCTACGGGTACGCTTCGCGAAAAGTGCAAGTGTTTTAGCTTTATAAATGTCATATCTTTATATATAAGGAATATGTATTAAATATAATGTAATACCTAAATCTGAGTTAAAAAAATGCAGCCTTTTTGCTTCTTTGTGGCATGCCGCAAGGGCACTTCCTTCGGTCGCAAAAGAAGTGGGGTGCTACCCTACGGGCACGCTTCACAGGGGGCAAAGCCCTGCAAATAAATAAAAGAATTAAAACTTTTTGGTATATATTGAAATAATAATTTTTTATTCAACTTTTTTGTTGTTCTTTTTCCCGCCGCAAAAAGAACCAAAAAGTGCAAATATTTTGGGTTTATATTCTAAAAATATATATCAAATCTAAAATAACTATAATAAATTTTAGATAAAAATACAGTTTAATATATTTCTTATACTCAATCAATATCTAAAAACATATTTATAAACTTTTTCAGATAAAGGTATTCCATTTTTTGAGTAATCTCTATAACAAGCTTCTTTTCTCTCGCCCGGTATTGTTATAGGCTTACTTTCATCTAGTGGAGGCTCTTTTCTTATATCATCTATAAATGATTGAACTGTATCTAAATAATCCTCATTATAAACAAAAGGATCAACTACAAGCATAAATGTTGAAAGATTTCTTTTTTTATCCATATCTCCATACATCTTAACCAAATTATTACAATAAACATTCCCTATCAAAAGACCTGTAAAAGCCTCTATCATAGTCATAATAACATAACCCTTAGCACCACCAAAAGGAGTAACATATTTTATTTTTTTAGGGTCATCTGTAGCATTTCCATTTTCATCAACACCCCAATTAATAGGCACTTTTTCATTGTTATCACGTGCTGTAAATATCTTTCCTAAAGCAACCTCGCTAGTAGCCATATCTCCAAGTAAAAAATCTTTTTTAGCAGGAAAGCCATAACTTATAGGATTAGTACCAAAAAATGCTCTCTTACCTCCATATGGTATAACTCCGGGGTCTGTATTTGCCATTATAAGCGATACCTTTTTTTTATCTATTGCCATTTTATTATAGTATGACAATGCACCGCAATGACTGTTATTTTTTATGCCTATTACAGCAATTCCTTGTTTATCTGCAGTATCTATTGCCCACTCTGTAGCTTTCTTCATAGCAATATGCCCAAAACCTCCATCTGCATCCATTAATGCAAATGAAGGCTTTTTTGCTTCTATCTTAAAATTAGATTTTAAATTTATACCCCCAGCTTTTATTCTTTTTATATAATGCTCAAGCCTCAAAGCTCCATGAGAATGAATACCCCTAGCATCAGCATAACATAAAATATCAGCAACAACTTCTGCATCAAACTCACTAACATCTGCTGACATTAATTTTTTTATTATAGCTTCTTTTAATTCTTCAAACCTAACATTTATCATAACTTTAATTCCTGAATAATTTTTTATACCAAGAATTAAAGTTTACATAATATTTTATTAATGTCAATATCATCTCTTTTCACGTATCAAACTCTTAAACTTGTAAATAGCATAATTAAGCCCAAGCCTCAAATAATCATCTTCATCATACTTAGTTAAAACATATCTATCGCTTATTATCTGATACCATGCCTCAACTATTATCTTGCCCCAAAAATTAAAAGAAGTATACAAACTCAAAATTCCATCTTCCAAATAACAAAAATCATTTATATTTATATCTCTATTATTAAAAGCATAAGTAACCAAATTATTAATTTCGGCTTGCTCTATATAACTTATCTTTATAAAGCTCGCCTCTCTAACAAAAAACTCTTTATCACCTGTGCAAACTCATTAATATCTTTTGTGCTCCATTTATCAAGTAAGTTTGTGGCTAATTCATCATTAATCCTCACATCAAGCCAAACAAATATATCATCATCTGTGCTGTTGTTTTCTTTAGCCTTCACATAATCAAGATTCTCTCTAAAAGTTGGTCTGTTAATACTTATAATGTCTTCATCATTAAACTTCTCCCCCAAAGTAGAACGGCTATATATTTTAATTGGTATAAGTTCATTATTATCAGCCTCTTTATAAACTGTCTCTTCTACAATGTATCTATTAAAAAACTCTTTGCATTTAAAAGTATTTTTTTGCATTTAATATACTCCTTTTTTATAGTTTTATAGTTGATATATTTGATTATAAAGATATAATTTAAATAGGTTTTTTATTATGAAAAAAATTTTATTAGTGCTTATATTTTACAGCGTTACATCATACTCATATAATTTTTTATTCTTTCCAATAAATAATTATTATACAAACAATTTTATTAATAATAATTTATATTTTAATAACTATTTTCAAGGCTATTTTAAAAACATATATAACAATTTATTTCTTTATCAAAATAACATTACATCAAGCATTTATTATAACTCTTCTATAATATCAAAAAATTATTTTAACTTTGATTACAAACACAATAAACAAATTTATGAATATTCAAACAGCACATTTTTATCAAATATGATAATGAAAGAAAAAGACAAATACAACTCATCTTTCAGAAGTAGGAATTAATTATTGTATATTAAAAATTATTAAGTTTATCAAAAATATTTTTTAAGTTTTTTATTTATGGTGGCTTTGCCCCCCTGCAAAGCGTACCCGTAGGGTAATACCCCCAGTTCTTTTACGACCGAAGGAAGTGACTGTGGGTATTGATATAAAAGAACCAAAAGAACTGCATTTTATTATAAATTTTATAATTTAATTGTATATTAAAAGGTATTCCCCCGCACGTATAAGAAGTTATAATTAAAGCATAGCATTACCGTGCGGCAAGGTGGTACAGCTCGTACGCGGGAAAAAGTTGATAATATAAAAATGAACTCTTTATATTAAAAATATGTTTTACATTATTAGTAAATTATACTTAAAAATTAAAATAACTCCTCTCTGTCTGTGAAGGCTATCAAATAATTGTTCTTCATCTCTATAGAATCTTCTGAAGCTTTAAAATTGTTTAATGAAACTGAAATATCTTTAGCCTCAATAGTAGGAAAAGAAGGACTTCCAGAAACATCTGCACTCACAAATATAAATGGATAATCCTTGCCTCTAAATTTTGTTTTGCTGTATATTACAAATGACTGCCTATCACCATTTAAAACACGATTATAAAAAAGCTCTTTTGACTGGGTATTAAAAACTGCATTACCAGAAAAAGTTAAAGTAAATTTATTATTTGGAAAATTATATCTCTTTGCTGACACATTAAATTTTTCTTCTTTAGTCCATTCAAAAGCAATAGCAATATCAGAAACAGAAGTAGCCTCTGTTCCGTTAATAAAAAGCTTTGTTGGATATTTTGAAGTTTGAGCCATTACAACATCTCTCTCTTCTGCTCTTTCTTCTTTAAGAATGCTATCTTTATCTAAAGTGTGTTCATCAGATGCCCATAATGAAGAAGTTATTTGTGTTAATGCTTTATTAGCAAAATTAAAACTCATAGACTTACTTTCACAGCCTATATACTGAATGCCTTCAATATTTTTTGATGAGTCAAATAATGCTAAGTTATAATATTGAGTCTCTCCGAATCTTGGAGAAATTATATTTACAAATCTTGGATATATTTTTTTTGCCTCTTTGCTAAATACTCCTGTTTCTATAAATCCAACTCTCTTAAAGCTAATTAAATAATTATTTTCTTCCTCTTCAAATTCTCCTAAAAAGTTGGTAAAATCTACTTGGTCATTCTTATCACCTGTAATTAAAACTGCTTTTATGTTTTTTATGTTGTTTATAGCATCAATTAATTTTTGCTGAGTCATAGAATCATATATGTCAATAAAATCACTATAAAAACCATTTTCATCTTCTCTAATAATCTCAAGCATAGTGATAGTGTTTTCATTTTTATGCATCTTAATAGAAAAATCGCTAAAACAATTAATGCAAATAATGTTTCCTGTATTTTCTTTAGTATGCACATTAGCCCATATCAAACTCATATAATAAGCATTAGAGTTTACAAAAGCCCCAAAAGAAATATCTCCCGCATAAGTTGTAGAACCTAAATAGGATTCTGATGAAGGAGAGCCTACATAATCTTTTGTTAAGCTCTCTGTAGCAGGAGTAAGCCCAACAGAAGAAGGATAAATTAAATATTTTCCTTTAACATCATCGCTTGTAAAATCTACTCTCTCATCTCTGCTCTTTGTCTTAGCAATTCTCACTTTATATGAAGAGCCGTTTATAATATTTAAGCCATCTTCATCTTTCATTAAATTTCCTTTTATATCAAATATACTCATATAATTAACCTTTTATAATTTTAGTTAAAAAAAATTTTATGCAGTTGCTTCAAGCACAACACTTTCTAATATATCTCTATCTTCAACTGTTATAGTGCCTTGCTTTGTGTTATAGCCTTCTAAACTCACCTCATATTGGATAGTGTCTCCTGTTTTATATGCATCAAAATATTTATATTCTCCGTCTATTCTTATAACAGCATTTGAAGGAGTAGAAACAATACTCACTTTATAAACATTGCCTCTTAAACTTAAATAATCTTTTACCTTTTGATTAACTCTCTCAATATTTCTGAAAAACTTCATCTTCATAACTCCCAGTCATTATTTTAAAATTTATATAAAGAGAAAAACTCACCCCCCTAATAGATGAGAAATCATTAAACTGTCTCTTACTGTTTTCCACATCAAAAGTAGGAGAATCCCATTTAATAACAGGAGATAATGCAATTCTCTCACCCTCATCATTTAACTTTGACACCCAATAACGTGAAGCCTGATTTAACGCAATAGGTATCATAGTGTATGCTAAAAAAGATTCTCCAGCCTTAAGCTCTTTATAAACTTCTGCCTTTAAACATATATCATCAGTAAAACCTGCACTATCTCCTATATATGAGTTTCCTCCTTTACTCTCACCCTCAGATATAGTAGCCCATAAAAAAGATTTACTCATAGACTTAATATTGCCCAAACTAAAACAGTCAATTTTTAATTTGTCATCTAAAAGTTTATTAAGCTCACCATCACCTTTAACTTTATTTCCAGCAAAATCTATATAATCATCTGCCATAAAGTTCATAAAATTATCTAAAACATATAAAATGCTATTTTTGAAATGTATCATATATATAAAACCCTATTTAAAAAATTTTTAAAAATAAAAAAATAATTAAGGCTTTTTTATATCACCATCAAGCCTCACACTCTCATAAGATAAATCTCCAGAAATAAATGCTGATAAATCTTTTATAGCAAGTTCTTTTAGCCTTAAGCTCTCATTTCTTATAAAGTTTATTAAATCGCTGTTTGATACAAAATTAACAGTTAAAAGCCTTGCCACCTCATAGCATATATAATTTTTTATAGCTATATACGGAAGCTTATTTTCTTCAGTAGGCTCTGTATAGTTCATATTAAGAATTGTTTTTCTAAATTGTAGAGTATAATTTTTTAATTGACTTTCAATAAAATCTAAATCCATATTATCATAGTCAAACATTGTAAATATGCTTTTAAAATAATTTAAATCTGGTTCATATACATACATTTATATTTCTTCCTTTTGTTATTGTTTTAGATACTGAAACAAATATGTTTTATCAATTGTTTGTTGTTCTTTTTCCCGCCGCAAAAAGAACCAAAAAGTGCAAGTGAAAATGGTATTAAATCTTATCAATTATATTTTAAATAAATTATTCAATCTAAACATAAGCAAATATAGATTTCATTAAATAAAGCCTTTTTGCTTCTTTGTGGCAACAAAAGAAGTGGGGGTGGGGGGCTAGTCCCCGCAAATAACAAAAAAGCCAAAATTGATAAAATGCAACCTTTTCAATATATACTAAGCCTCAAGCGACTTTATCTTTTCCTTTAAACTTCTATTTTCCTCTTTCAAATAATTTATCACATCATTAGGTTTCATCTTCTCACGTACAAGCTCCTCTGCCTCTTCTTTGCTTATTATTACAAAAGAATCCGTAAGAGAAATATTTAAATCACTCTCTATTAAAACCTTGCACCTTCTCTCATGAACATCTCTAAAAAAATACCCCACCTTAGCAACAACATAATCATTAGCCTTAATATCTTTATGAACTATACTAGCGTCTACAAAATGAAGTAAAGACTTTTTATTATTCATCATCTCTCCCAAAAAACATATATATAAAAAAACAAGAGAAGAAAAAACAATTTTCCTCTCTTGAATAAAAATAATAATAAAAAAACTTAAATATGATTAAGCATCTGCTAATTTCAAATCTATCTTACAGAAGCCATAAGGGTTAGAAGCTACTGTGCATCTCTTTGTTCTGCTTCTCCACAAATTGTTACCCAATATATCAACTTCTCTTATATCATGATTCAAATATACAACCTCTTTTATAGAAGCCATATCCAAAATATTAGAAGAAGTTGTAAACATATAAATAGAAGAACCTGTCCATATATCTGTAAGGTTTTCTAATTGATACTTCTGCTCAACTTCATGATCATCAGCAACTCTAAAAGCAGTACCCACAACTGTTATACCGCTTGTTACAGCATTAAATATATCTGGCTTAAATGCTTTATATTTGCCATCATTAGAATTGCCTATCATAGATACATAATTAGAAAATAATCTAAATAATCCCTGAAGCTTCACATAAACATCTATAGGTATCACTATATAAAGTTTCTGCCCATTGTTTTGCACTTCCATTTGGTCATTAAACAAATTGCCGCCTACAGCATAATTTAAATATTTTGCCAAATCTATAAAAGAACTAAAGAAATTATCAATATCAGTTTCTGTCCAAGAGCTTATAGCCTTAGCAGTTAAATCTACTGTATTAGAACTTCCATACAAAGAAGCATCTGTAACTTTTGCAGCTAAATTTCTCTCTCTCAAAAGTCCAAGCCTAGATACTAACTTTTGTGCTATATAATTTAATATCTCTTCTCCCGCTTTTTTCTCATCTTTAGAATAAAGTTCATTAATCTCTTCTATTCTGTTTATGTCTATGCCAATATAATATTCTTCAGGCTCCATCTTAAAAACTCTTGACTCATGTCTTGGATAATCATTAAATATATTAAGCCCACCCAAAGAAGTTCCGCCGTACATATTTTTGAGATTAAAAGCAGTATTGTCTAAATCCCCTCCTATAGCACCTTGAGAAACTCCTACAAAAATCTCTGGTATATATTTACTTACAAAGTTTGTCTGCCCCATATATTTTGGAAGCTCTTGATTAATTATAGGAAAAAGTTTATTTTGTATACTTTGAAAATTTGGTACGCTCATTATTACTCCTTATATAAATTATTAAATAGTTTTTAAAAGCACTTCTATATGAGAATTGGCATTACCTCCGCGTATAACTATACCAACCCCATTGCCATCTAATGACTTTTTAAATCCATCAACTGAAGGCACAACTATATCGCCTGCAGCTAAACTCTCTGCCGCAACGCAATTAACATTTCCGCTGTAGCACACAGATATGCAATTAGACTTAAGTCCGAAATCCACATAACTATATGCATCTTCTAAGGCAACCCCAACAAAGGTAAACCCTTCCTCATATAAGGCATAAACTCCCTTTCCATCTTTATCTTTGATGGATACAGGAAAGCCTTTCTTTGGTAATTTATCTTCATCATTACCTATGCCAGATTTTATTATCATAGCGACTCCTAATATTATTTTATTTGTTTATATACACATAAATAACTATATTGTGTAATGTAAATTCTTTTATTCAACTTTTTACCGCCTTCGCTGTGCGGACTTCGTCAAAGTTGCAAAAAGTGCAAATGTACTCTCTTCTGTCATAAAAAGAAATGGTGGCGTGGTAGCTAGACCATTTTATTTAAACATCCTTGAAATCTCTTCATACCTGTTTTTGCCCATAGCTGATAAACTAACTCTCTCATAACCTCCTACTCCAATAGGAACTAAATCATTTCTCACTATAGACATTATTTCTTCTTTGCTTAAACCAGCCTTAAAAAGTTTTTTAGCCTTCACATAAGTATCACTCTCAGACTTTGAAGAGCATCTTACTGCATTCTGACTTTCTGCATATTCATTGCACCAATCACCATATGTGATAGCAGATAAATTAGATTTTGATAAGCTATTTTCATCAATCTTAAACTTCTCTAAAAGTAAATCTATTATCATGTTTTGAAATACTTCATCATTTCTAAATATATTCAAAAACTCTTCTTTTGCTTTTTCTTTTGTTGCATCATCATTAAGCTTATTTAAAATGTTTTTTATGTTATTTATATACTCTTCATTAACTTCAATAACCCCGCTCGCACATAATAAATCAACACTCTTACTTGCAGGATATTCAACAGCAGCAATAGCCTTAATCTCACAATTCTCCCAATAAATAAACTCATCATCCTCTTTAACTTTTTTTCCAACCATTTCTATAGAAGGATAAAATGATTTTTTCTCAGTGATACTTTCATCAAACCATTCTATAGTGGCATATATTCCAATAGCTTCATTATCTTTTTCTAATTTTAACACCTTACCAATAGCAGCTCTCTCTTCTTCTTCTTTATGCCCCATATAAACAAACACTTCAACATTCTTCTTTTCAAATGAAGATATAATCTCCTCTACATTCTTCTCAGTAATCTTATTAGTTTTAGTTTCTGAGAAAGTGTTTTTGGAAACAGCTATATATTGTTTAAAACTATCCCCAAGAATTTTATATTTTTTTACTTTGTTTTCTTCCATATGGAATTCTCCTTTTTTTTATAGTTTTATAATTTTGTAGTTTTGATAATTGTTATAGTTTTTATAATTTTGATTCAGATTTTTTTAATAAAGAAAATAAAAAAGAGATTAAGCAAAAACCTAATCTCTTTAATATATTTATAAAAACATGGAGGTTTATAAATTATCAATCTTTATTTACTGAATGTTTAATCCTGAAATAATCACATTCTCCTAATAACCTTAAACTTTTAAAATTCAAATCAAAATATCTCTTCATAAAAGTGTCATTTATATTATTAATTATGCCTTCAACAATATCGCTTGCCATAAGTAATGCATTTGCCTGAGTGAGGTCTGCTAAATTTTTTGTTGCTCCCTTATTCAAACCTAATGCTTTAATGTCCACTCCCTTATTTTTAAAAAGTGTTGAAAGCATGCTATCTCTAAAGCTATACCATTCATTAGCATCTATACTCTCGATCTTTTCTATCTTTCCGTATTTTGAAATAAATATTCCGCCGCCATTATTAACAAAATTTCTTATCTCCCTCTCAACCTCTTTTCTCTTGCTGTCATTAAGCTCGCAATTTGACACAAAATTAAAACTATGCTCGCCTATATTTTTTAAGTTCCTATTAAAGCTATTGTCCATAGATTCAAGCACCTGCCAAAGCGAATAAGCACTATACAAAAAAGGCTTACCTATTACATCGCCTGTAACATCTCCATAAGTAGAATAACCTGCTATTGCTAAATCAAAATTTATATTTGTAATAGTAGAATTATTTTTATTTATTATGCTAATAGATTCAATCTCATCAATATCTTCTTTTGAAAAATTGAAACTGTTTATAGAAGAAACATCATAAAACTTAAAACCTCTTAAACCGTCAAGCTTACCCTTAAATCCATAATTCTTTGCAGATAAAACTTCTAACTTCGGAGTAAAAAAACAAAAACCATAAACCAAAGAATTATAAGCAGCATTAACTATTAAACTCTTAAGCCCGCCTGCTCTTTTAAATTGTTTGTCTATAAAATTATAAGCATTTCTTACCTTTACACTCTCAAAATATTCATCTGTCTTTTCTAATTCATAATTAAAAGAATTAAAAATACCCCTATAAAATTGAAGTATAGGCTCTAAATAAATAGAGTTCTCCATTCTTTTACAAGTTAAAGCCCACTTGCTTGGAAAAGAAAAATCATCTCCAAAATCTCCTCTATTAGAGTGCAAATCTGGAACCCCATTATAATAATTATTTGTAGATATTTTATTTAGCTCTTCATTTAATTTTTCTATCTCTAAAGTTTTATCTTTTAATTTTGTATCATAGCTCTCTATTATTTTCTCTATTACGGTTTGATTGTTTTGAGTTTCATTATTCTCAAGCATTTTTTTATTCTCCGTTTTTTAATACTTTATAATATATATAAAAAATATAAGTGATTATAAGTAAATATTCACCGCACGCTAAACAAAATAAAAAATATTGATAAAATGAAAGTTATAATTTTTATTATAAACAAAGTATTTCTAACCGTGCGGAAAATGTGTGCTAAATAAACAAAAGCTTTGGCGGAAGTGATTTTTTAATTAGCTTTGATATAATAAATTTTTTAAGTTTGTAAATTTTTTATTGTTCTTTTTCCCGCCTTCGCACCCACAGGCACTTCCTTCGGTCGCTCTGCGGACTTCGTCAAAGAACCAAAAAGTGCAAGTGTTTTTAGATTTATATATTAGAAATATGTGTTAAATAATAAATTTAATCTACCGCCCAATTAGTTTGAATTGCTATAATAAAAATAATTGCTTCCAACTTGTATATTATACCAATTCTGCCAATGAGAAATTTTTATAGTAGCATCTTTATAGTTTTTTAATAAATCTTTTTTTGTTTTAACATCTTTTATAATATATATTGAAGGAGGAGGAGTTAAATCACAAACATTATTGTTCATACTACTACAAGATAAAAAAAATAAATTAATCAATAAACTAATTAAAAGAACTATAAAAATCTTTTTTAATTGTATCAACAATATATTTAGTTTCATTATCCAAAACCTCATTGGTCATTTTATTAATAAGTGTTGTGCTGTTTGAAAAACTTTTTATTACACTAATTTGCTTTTCTTTAAATATTAAATCTTTATATAAAAAAGAATTACTGTTATTGAGAGATTCTATTTCTATTTCTAAGTCATCTATCTTTTTATTTTTACTTTGCAAACTTAAATTTAAAAATAAAATATAAGAGCAAACAATTAATACAAATAAAATTATATAAGTATATTTATTTGTTAGAATCTTTATTATTTCTATCACCTTTAATATTCCTTATTATCAAACTCAAATCCACCCCATACATTACAGAAGAACATCCAAGCATAAATACTATTATTGATATACTTGCTTCTTTGCTAGGTATTGTCTTATTAAAATATACAACATAACAATATATTATTATGCCGATTGTAAAGGTAATAAATTTTGTAATAAGGCTTAATTTCTTACCTATGCCTTTAGAAGAAAATATCTCATCTACTTTTTTATTAAAATTTTTACTATTCATTACTATCACCCTAACTTATTTGCAAAAAAAACTATGCTTCCTATAATTGTGCTAAGTGCAACTATCACTGCCCCAAGCCCTATTATTATATTTTTTATTTTTATTATGCTCTTTGTTGTAATGCTGTCTTGTAATGCAGACTTTATTTCTTTAATGTCTGTTTTAGTTGAAGATATTTCTTCTTCTATAAAACGTCTTGTGTTTTGATGCTCTTTTAATATATATTCTAATTCTCCTAATTTAAACTTTATATTATTAATATCTTTATGTATGTCTTTTAAGTTTTCTTTATTTTCACTCACATCTCTATTAAAACATTCAAGCATATTAATAATTCCGTTTCCATTTGGAGTGCCATTATTATTTATACCTACTATTGTTTCTATTTGAGTTAATCTGTTTTCAAAATTATTTTTTTTATTATAGCTTTTATTATAATTAAATATTTTTTTATCCAAACTATTATTCATAAAATGCCTTTTTATAGATTTTCTATTTTTTTGTATCTTCTAATTCTATCCTCTAATCCATTGTACCCGCCATTAATTTTTTTAGTTGCTTTTCTTATATCATCAGTGCCTAAAAGACCTCTGTTTACCCAATAACAGCAAGCAACATTAACAGCAACATTTCTATCTAAAAGCCAATCAGGATTATTAACCAAATCAATATTAAGAAGCCTTCCATAATTAATATAATTACTTTTTCCTGTAAGCTGTATTATTCCTCTTCCTCTGTATTTGTATCCCTCATCAAAATTATTGCCGAGTCTTCCTCCATATACCCTATTAGCAAGTGCTTCATCTCCTTTAGATAAAATATCTTTTGCCTCTTCAAGAGTACTAAAATATTTTGGAAATACTTTTACTAAAACTTCTGGTTTATATTTAAAACTCTCCTCAAGCCTTTTATAATTATAGCTTTCATGGCTTGTTTGAGCTAAAAACATCTTTACATCTTTTTCTTTTGTGATGTTATATGCAAGTAAATATTTTTTTAACACACTCTCCCAAGAAAAATCTATATTAAGAGCATCTAAATATTTTTTTATATCAATCATATATTGCACCTCATAATATTTTTTTGTACTGAGCTTTTATATTGGCTCTAGTATCTTGCAAAGTATTTAATGTACTAATTTGATTTTCACTTAATAACCCTTGCTCTGCTAGACTATTAAGAACATCATCTAAAAGCTCAGCTCTCACCCCGTCTAAGTTTTGAATGTATTGACTTTGTCTTTGCTGTATAATATATTCGTTATACTGTTCTACTGTTATTAATCCTTGCTCGTATTTCTCTTTTGTAGTCTTTTCTGTAATATACTTTTTACCGTTTTCATTGGTTACTATCTTTTTAGTTTTGTCTAATACTTCAAGCCCTCTTTCAATCATCACAATTAAATCATCATTATTATTTTTATTTAATTCTCTAATTATACCGTCATCTATCATTTCATTGTCTTTAAGAGTTATAATCTTTTCTTGTACTTGCTGTTCTAAACTTTTTACAGAGCCGTCTTTATTATAAGCTCTTATATCTGTTTGGCTTAAATCATTACTATTATGCTCTTTTATAACTTCATTAGGCTGTAACTTAAAATCGTTAATGTTTTGACCTTCAACAAAATAACATTTATAAGTATTTTTATCATATATAACAAATATCATTTTACGCTCCTATAATATCGCCTACTGTTTTTCCATCTATTGTAAGCAGTTTATATATTATTATTAATCTATTTTTCACTCTAAACTCATTAGCAGTAGTATAAGCACGTGATAAATCTATGGCTATACCCCCTTTTGCCGTAGTAGTGCTAGTAACCGCAGAACTCCAGTTATTTGTATTATCAATTCCATATAAAACCCCATACCCATCACTAACAGCTATTAACCCCCTAATAAAAAAACTTCCTGTAGCATTCCTACCAGCATCACCTTGTATACCATTAACCCTGCCTACATTAGCCAAATCACCTTCCGTCCTAAAATACACACTTTCAGTATTGAACATTATTTGCCAAGTAGTAGTAATATTATACATTTTTTTGAACCATACAGAAGGCTCCTCATTAGGATTAAAATTACCTTCAACATCTGGATATTGTACATAATATGGAGGTATCATATATCTTAAAGCTAAACTCTCTCCAAGCTCTTGGATATTAGTAACATTTTTATAAATAGGATTAACTGAGTAGTTTTTATTAGGTGTGAGATTTAAAGTAAATACATCCTCATAATTTATTTGACTTCCGTCTTGATATGCTATAATTAAATCTACAGCATTTATATTTAAAGCATTTTGAGTAAAATAATATTTTACTGCTTTTCCGGTATTTGATGTAATCTCACTTGTATTTATATAAGATGATGATAAATTAAAATAATTTGCTAATGTACTTAAAAAACTATATGATGCAGTAAAAGCCCCTATAGCATCACCAGAACCTTTTATAGCACCAACTAACTTTACAGCTCCATTATTATTTTGAAGATTTAAATAAGATAAAAAATTTGTGCTGCTGTAATTTCCTATTCCTAAAAAATAAGTATCTATATTTTTTAATTGTCTATTTTTTATATTTAATGTAATGTTATATGGTTTACGCTCAAAATCACTTAAATCTGCTTTTGATATAATTAAACTCTTTTGTATAAACTCAAATTGAAGATCATCACTTATACCTTCTATGAATATATCTCCATCATTAACAGTCCATTCATCACCAGATAAAACTTTCCAAAATATATTTATTATATTTAATATTTCAATACTTTCTATACAAGTTTCTATACTCTTTATTACTAATGATATTGCTTTTGTTCCGTAAAAGGATTCAATATTATTTAAACTAGCATTAAATGAATAACTTCCGTCTTCTTGTTTTATAATGGATGCAGGATAATCATTTGTACCATCGGTAAGTAATAAATTAATAGTTTCTGGTATAGTATTTTTAAATTTAGGAAAATCATACTCTCCTGTTTTACAACCTAAATTAGTTTTAGAATTATCATACAAAATATTGTTTGCTAGATTTGACCCTCCTGTTGGAATTTTATTTTCTACATCTATTTTTAGTTTTTCTATGGCAAGCTGAATATTATTTGTATTATTTCCAAAAGAAGTGTTACTGTCATCATAAAATATATTAGATGCTTTTGACAATATTTCTATTTTATTATCTCTTATTAGATTATTCCATATAGGTTTTTCTACATAGTCTAAAACCAAATAAAATAATCCATTATTTACTATTATTTGATTTTTATAAAGTTTTTTAATGCCGTCAAACCAATTTATTATTTCAATCAGAGGTTTAATAAAATTATAAATATCATTTTCTTCGCTATAAATAAAATTTTCGCTTACTACAAAAAAATTATTTTCATACTCTAAAATCTCACCTGCATTATAACTGCTACCAGTTTCTAAACTCTTAAAAGGTGTAATAATAGAACAATTAGACACTAAATAATAATCAGAATCATCGCTTAAAAAATCCTTATTTACTCTATACAAATAACCATTGTGTTTTATAATATCATTTATTTTATAATCAGTTTTACCATAATAGTTTTTTATAGGGTAATCTGTATCAAGGGTATTAATCTTTTTTGCTATATAATCAAACATCCAAGAGCTTAATGTTGTATTATAAGCTGTAATAGAATATTCAAATTGTTTATTTAAATGAGTTACTGACAAAAAAATTATACTCTTAAAATTAACATCATTTTTTATTAGGTATATTTTATTTTCTTCTACCTCTTCCAATTCTCTAATGCAATTAATATCATCTAATAAGAGAGGATACACCCTAACACCATCTAAAATAAACTCCATTTCCTCTAAAGCACCGTTTATGCCGTATCCTATATCAACACAAAATAATTTCTCACCTTTAAAAACTTTTATCTGCTCATTATCCTCACTTAGTTGCAATGAATTATTTATTTTTTCTAATTTAAAACTATTCTCGCTTATCTTATATTGAAAAGGAGCTTGTAAATTATTTTCATTAAGAAACATATAGATTTACTCCAAATATTTTTATTATGATTATTCATTATTCAAAGACTTGTTTCAAAACATATTGAAAAGAATTAAATATAAAAATGCATTTATTCAATGTATCGTACACAAAATGCAAAAACTTTTTTACTGCGGCATAAAAAAATTAAATAAAAAACTTATATAACAAGATATAATTGTTTAGCTATATACTGAAATTTTTAAGTTTGTCAAAATCATATTTTTAATTTTAATTATTTGCGGGGGCTAGCCCCAGAACCCCCACTTCTTTTGGTAACCCAAAGAAGCAAAAAGACTGCATTTTATAAATATTTATAGCTGATAAAATTAAATTATTCGCACTTTTCGCAAAGCGTGCCCGGAAGGGCGAAAACTTTGACGAACTCCGCATAGCGACCGAATGAAGTGTCTGCGTTATTAGTATAAAAGAAGCACAAAAATTGCATTCTTTGCACTTTTTGCAACTTTTTGCGGCGGGAAAAAGTTGAAGAAAAATTTCTTTTAAACAAAATATAGCTGTTTCAGTATATACTAAAAAATATTATTAATAGTTTTGAAATAAGTTTATAAACTTTTATTTGCTGCGTACCAAAAAATATAATGTGGCTTTTATACTATTACTGCCATTGTTTTTTAAAGCCAACACTGGTTTTTTATCTTCCAAAATAGGAAAGCTCATTAAATTTGGAAGCCCACTAAAATTGCCTATTATGTTCTTTTGAAACTCGCCTCCAAAATATTTATAGCTCGCATAACTTCCAAAATAGCCTATCAAAGGAACATTGTCAGAAATATCACTAAAAAGTCCAAATGAAGATAAGCTTATAAGGGCATTGGTATCTCCTTCAACTATTCCGCATACTTGTAAATACTCTAAATCTTCCCTCAAATTTAATGCCCAATTTTGATTGCCTTCTCCTGTTTTTGTTATAACTTCTTTTAATACAAAAGTAGAATTATTCTGAATACTTTCTATTTTGTTGTTTATATTCTCAATATATGAAGGCACTCCAATAGTTCTTTCAAATATATCATTAAGAACGGAACTTGTTATTGATGTTGTTACATATCTTCCGCTTACTATTCTAAATTTTTTACCTGCATAGATTGAGCTTAAAAAATAAGTACCCCTTAAGCCTTCTTTGTTAAACCAAAAAACTTCATTTTCTTTAGGCATATATTTATCATTTCCAATATCTCCTATTACAGGATTTAAATCTGCTATTTTTTTGTTTGTGTTTGGGTCTATTACTTGAAGTATGGAATCATTCAAAAAAGAAAGTGAAGTGGTTAAAAGACCTGTGCTTACTGCAACATAATCAGCATTTTTGAATGGGCTTAAAAGAGGTATATCAAAATCTAAATCATGAACCTCTTGTAATGCATTCTCATCTGTAAATGGATTATAGGTGTTTGCAAGCCCGAAATAATTTAATATAGTTCCTGATGACATAAAATTTCCTTAAGATAAATTTTTTTAATAATAGAATATATATTATTTATATACTTGCACTTTTTGGTTCTTTGACGAAGTCCGCACCGCGAAGGCGGGAAAAAGAACAACAAAAAAAAATTGACAAACTTAAAATTTTTAGTATATTTTGAGATTAAATTTGGTATTTTTATAGTTTATGAATTAGCTCTCAGAATAGGTTAAAAGACTCTCCAACTTCTTCCTTCGCTCTTCTTGATCATATAAATAATTAGTTCGTTTTACATTCATCTTTGATAACTCTGCATCAACTGTTAAATGATTGTTTTCAAACTTATAATTAATGCTCCTCACATTCATCTCTACAGTCTTAGAACCACAGTCAAAAAAACATATAAACTTCTCATAAAGTATATTGCTTCTCTCTGATGTTATTATAATATTTCTCTTGTCATATCCTGAAACATCAAATAAAGCAAAACCATTTTTACAGTACTTTCTTTGTGTATGCTCTCCATCTTCAAGTTGAAGCAATGCACTAACATTACTTTCTTTGTCTTCCAAACCATCAGAAAAAAATATAGCTATCTTTGTAATATTATAAACATGATTGCATACATCTTTATAATATTTGTCTATATCAGAAAGTTTTACGCTGTTTTGCTGTTTATAGTTTGGATATTTTCTTGTCTCTATTTCATTATCAATGTCTATTATATCGCTTGAATAAACTTCATTTAAATGGCTTTCTATAACTGTAAAATCATTGAAATCTATTACTTTATAAAAATTGTTTGTAGGCTTTAATATACACTCTACACATTCATTTATATTAATACCTGTTAAATTATAATTTATGTTTTTTAGCTGAACACTCTCTTTCTTCTCTTGATTTGTTAAAAACTGATAAGCATATTTATAGGCAAGGTCATAATTTTCAAGCTTATAATTAAGTTCAAAAATATCTGTTTTTATGCCTATCTCTTTTTCTAATGGTATGGCAGGATATAGTTTATCTGCACCAACTATTTTTGGAAGAGCTCTATAAACTTCTTTATCCTCTCCATTTTCATCTGTTATGCTGTCTTTCATTTTTATTATGTATCTGCTAACTAAATCTGAAGAGTCCTCTGTATATTCACTCTCTGAAAAATGATTATTATGCCAATTAAGTTTTTTAGTTGGAATATTAGAAAACTCTTTAAAATAAAATGTATTATTGATATCAACTCCCCAAGAGTAACTTTTTGATATATTCTCTTCTACTTCATCGAGTATATCAGAAACATTCTTTCCGCTAAAAGACATTGTTATTTGTTTATCATTATTTAAATCGATGTTTTTCTCATCAAAAATTATACCCATCTCTTCTATTTTTTCTCTAAGAGATAAAACTACATCAAGAACTCCGCTAGTAGATTCTAAAATTAAATCCCCCTGTATGTACTGATGAAGAAGCCTTCCCCATATAGGTATAACTGTAACATTCAAACCAGAATTATCTATGCTTTCAATATAGCCTACAAACTTTTTAGTGCCATTTAAAAAATATTCTACTTTATCATTTATATTTATATTATCTAATGGAATATTAAAACTTATTTTGCCAGAGCTTCCGCCTCTTTTATTTAAATTAAACTCATAGGTTTTATAAAAATTTTCTGTATATATTATCTCTCTTTCAGTATAATATTTATTATTATAGTATGGGATTATTTTTATATAGCTTCCCGTTTCTTCAAATTTTTTGTACTCACTTGGAGGAAGCTTATATATACCGCTTAAAAAATGATAAGGCATAATCATATTAAAACACCCCTTCTGTATCTTATATAGGCATTTGTGCAAGTTTGATTGGTATCTAAATAAAATATATTATCTCCAACATTAAGCTCTGGCCTTATACCTTTATAATCATATACAATCCCATTTACTTTTAAAACTTCTCCGTCAAAATCAACTGTGCATCTAGTGGCATTTATATTATTTATGTTGGCCTCTATACCGAAATTTTGCTTGTTTGCAAATAAGAAATAAAGCTCATTTCCTATTATATTATCAAACTCCAAACTAAATGACACAGCAGTAGGAACTAAACTTAAAGATTTATAATATATATCCTGTTTATTTTCATTTGTGATATTTAATTTATAGGTGTCTTCTTTTTGCCTTAGAAAAGTTTTGTCTAACGATTCAAGAGAAATGTTTATAACGCCTAAATTATTTATATATTTTACAGTGTATCCTCCAACAGAAGTCATTATATGTTCTGCCTCATAAATCTCATTTTCAAACTCTATTCTTATAAAATATCTATTTGAGTTATTTGAAAGAATCATAGTTGTATATTTTGTATATTGAGACTCTATTTTTATCCATTTTCCTAAATTATCTTTATATTCAAAAATAGGTATTGCAAAATCAAGCCTTCTCCCTGATGATATGATTCCTATACCAGATTTTATTGATGTGTATTTATTGCCTTCTATTGTTTTTAAGTCTAGTTTTATATCTGATAATTTTATCTGAGAACTTAAATCTATTAAATCCAAAATTTCTTCATTATGTCCATTTCTAACAATTAACTTAAAATTATATGACATATTCTCTCCAGATATGTTATTTTCTTATATAATCTATGTAAAAAATATAAGTGATTATAAGAATTGTTAATAAACTGTTGATAAGTGCATAACAATTATCAACTTACTAACTAAATTTTAAAATAAATTTTTTATAAATTTTATTTTTGAATTTATGAAATTTAGGAAATTAAATATTTGTTTATAATAAATAACTTATCAACATCTTATAAAATAGTTTTTTTAGTTTCTTCTTATATACAAAACTTATCAACATATTAACGCTATAATAATAACAATAAATTTTTAAAATTTAAAAATATATTATATTAATATATAAAAGCATCTAATGGTTTAAAAATTGAATTCAAATTTAAAAAATTACTTAATGAATTCAATAATTAAATATGTTGATAAGTTGTTTATAATGTTGATAAGTTTAAATAAATATTATAAATTCTTAATTAAAATTTACATTATAAATTTATAATATAAATTTATATTATAAATTCATTTTTTGAATTCAAAATTAGATTTTTTAAAATTTGTATGTTATAATAACAACATGAGAAAAACTCTTTATACTAATAAGAAAATAAAATTACTTATATCTAACATTATATATGATATACAAAACTATAATTTCACAATATCTAAATACGCAGAAAATATTGATAAAACTGAAGAAATAAAAGAAGATAAAGATTCAATTATAAGACAGTCTTTTCTCATAAATACTACTATGAAAGCCTTTAATGATTTTAATGATATAACACTTGGTAATTTATCATTAAATAAAAATATAGAGAATATAAATATATTAATGAGTAATGTAATAGATAATTGCTATAGTTTATTTATTTCAAAAAGAGTAAAAATAAAATTGGGTGAAGAGATAAGCAATAATTTTAATATTTTAATAGATAAAAATAAAATATCCAATTCTATATCCTATGTTTTTATGTTTATTTATAATTTAATAAAATCTAATAGTTTTATAGATGTAGCATATAGTTTTGTTAATTATGAAGATGAGAGATTTTTATTTTTTAGTGGGAATAGTTCTTTATTAAATTTTAGTAAAGATAATGTTCTTATAAGTATTAGTTTTGATTCTAATAATATACCTGAAGATATAAAAAGAAAGCTTTTCAAAACACCATTAATAAGTTATAATGGCAGACATTTTAATAATATATTTTTGTATACATCTTATTATATTATTAATAGGCATTCTGGAAATATTTGGTTTGACAACATAGGAAGTAAAACAAGAATAAATATTATATTTCCTATTAAAAAGTAGGTTTATGAATTATATATTTAATTATTTGCTTTTAATATTTTACTTATTATCATTTATAATAGGTTTTTCAACTATATTTTATTCTATTGTATACTATATAATAGAGAGAGTTCTATGGCTTAAATATTATATAGTATTTTTATTTACATTTGGCATATTAATTTTTATAAGAACTATAAGACTAATAACACTTTTAACGCTCCCTTCTTTTACTTCCAATAACATTTTTAATATGCTTTATTTCTTTATATTAACTTTAGCTATGGCATTGATGCTTTATTTTATACCTGCATTTTTATACAGGTTTTTAAAGATAAAATGGAGTCTAAAAACTAATTTATCTTATTTAATTTTATCTATATTTTATTTTGTATTAAGTATTGTAGGAATACTTACATCATTTAATATATATATTTTATCTAGTATGATATTTTATGTATCTATATTTTATTTATTAATAGTAGGATTTTTGAATTATAAAAATATAGAAGATAAAACTTTTAAGTTTATAGTAAAGGTTTTGGGTATAATAACTATATTAATTTATCCTGTATTGATTTATCAATTAATTATTTATAGAAAAGAGTTTATGAATATAAACTCTATAGATGTAACTTTAATGCTATTTTATACATGGTGGAATTTAGTAATGTTAGGTTATTTTCTATGGTATTTTATAAGCATGATAAAGTCTAATAATAAAAGAATTTCTGATAGTTTATCTAATAATAATGATGAATCAGATAATAATATTAAATTAGAAGAAAAGTTGGAAGAAAATGATTTTAATTTAACTAAGAGAGAAAAACAGATATTGTCTTATTTACTTTCAGGAAAAACTAATAAAGAAATATCTTTAATTTTTGATATATCATTAAATACAGTTAATAATCATGTAGCAAATATATATTATAAATCTGGAGTAAAAAACAGAGTAGAACTTGTAAATAAATTTTCTAAATATTGAATATGAATGATTTACTATAAAAAATAGTAAGCTAATAAAGCTTACTATTTAATAATTTTTTAACTAAAAATAAATTTATTATTATTCATCTATAGGCATAACATCTATAATAGAGTTAGCCAAAGAGTTTAGTACTTCTTTTCTTAAAGCACCGTCTTTCATGTACATTTCTAATCTTTTTTTAGCCTCAGCAACTTTTTCTTCTCTAATATCAGGAGATTGTTTAACTAACTCAACCAATCTTTTATTTTGCAAAGCTATTTTAGATTCATTAGATATTTCAAGTCTATCAGAACCTAATTGAGATGTTTTATCTGAATATTTTACTTTAGAATTAAATTGTATATTTTGTGTGCCGCCTATTTTATCAATTGTCATAATTTGACTCCTTACATAATATATTTTCGGCATTAGCTTTGCATACTTTAGATTTTCTATTGTCAATAACGATGCAAAATTCTCCTTTATCAAGTATACTATTATTGGTAAAAAAAGCAAGTATATTAGAAGCTTTGTCTCTTGTAATTTGTTCAAATTTTTTAGTTAGTTCTCTTCCGATAACAATGTAAGTATTTTCTCCAAATATGTTAACAATATCTTCTATGCATGATTTTATTCTATGAACAGATTCATATAGCACTATAATATTTTTTTCATTTGTATATAATTCTTTTAATTGATTTTTTCTTTTACCAGATTTATTTGAAAGAAAACCTACAAATAAAGTGTTGCCGGAAATACCAGAAGCAGATAGTAAAGTAGTAAAAGCAGATATTCCTCCAACAGGAATAATTTTAATGTTGTTCTCTATAGCCTTACTTATGATGCTTACACCGGGGTCACTTATACAAGGAGTACCAGCATCACTTACTATAGCAACGGAGCTTCCATTTAGAATATTATTTATATATTCATTAATTTTTTTCTCTGTTGAGTGGCTATGGTAAGAATAAACAGTTTTTTTAATATTGTAAGCATTTAGAAGTTTAAGAGTTACTCTAGTATCTTCTGCTAAAATGAAATCAACATTATTTAGTATTTTTAAAGCTCTTATAGTTATGTCTTCCATATTTCCTATAGGAGTAGCAACCACGTATATAGCAGATTGTTTTATGTTTATGTTTTCATTTAAGTTAATATTTTCCATGTATTTATTTTAATTTATAAAATATAATTTGCAATAGTTTAAATGTTTCACATGAAACATTTTGCTTTATTTTTTAAATATAAATATTTAGAAAGATTAGTTATATAAATATTTATCTCTAAATTTAAATATTAAAACAGTATAAATATTTATTAATTCATTTTCTAAATATGTTTCACATGAAACATTTTTAACCCCACCATTGCTAATTTTTAAAATGTTTTATCCGAAATTTATAGCTAAGAGGATGATAAAATGACTGAGCAAAAGTTTTACTATAAATCTAATACATTAAAAGAATTTAATTGCGATAACAATGACGAGAAATTAATACATATCTTAAATAATAAAGGTTATAATATATACTCTATTAAACAAAAAACTAATCAGCTTATACCTTACCATGAACACCCATCTGAAGAAATGGTAATAGTTTTAAGCGGTAAAATTAGATATGTAGTAGAAGAAGAAGTTGTAGACCTAGAAGAAGGGGATGTTATTAAAGTAAAACCGCATTCTATACACTCTATGATTAGTGTTGCAGAAGAAGCTTATTCTAACCTATTATTAATATTTCTTTAATTGTTAATTAATAGTTCATCTGTACTGCCTATTATATTTTCCGTATAGTCGCCATTACATATCTTATTAAAATCACAATACTCGCAGTGTGTGCCTACCCTTTTATCAAAAACTCTGTCGTATCTTATATCGTTTATTATTTCGTCAAACCACTCACCTATATATTGTATTGATTCTTTTGTAAAGTCTATTGTATCGAATTTATCTTCATCAAAATGATAATATGAACCATTGGTTACTTTAAAGTTTAATGAATCTAATATAAAAGCATAAAGTTTAAGCTGAAGTGTTTTTCTCTCTCTTTCCGTATTATCTTCACCCAAATCATAATACTTGTTTGTTTTATAATCCACTATCTGTAAACTACCGTCTGCAGATAAATCTATTCTGTCTATACGTCCAAATAATATATAATCTTTTATTTTTGTTTCTTTGTAGCTTTCTATTTGATAAGGCACTTTTTGACCAAAAGAATTAAAGAAATTTGAAAGCATGTATAATCCCTTCTCTCCAAGCTCTTTCTCTTCTTCCCTGCTATTAAAAAAAGACCTTATGCCGCTTCTCTTCCAAACCTCTCTAAATATGTTGTGCAAGCTATCTAAATTCCTCTCTTCAGCACGTAACTGATAAAACTCTTTGCAAGCTAAATGTATAGCATTACCAAATATGAAATATACATTTACTCCCCTCTTATATTTTTTAAAAGGTTTCTCTATATAAGTGTATCTATACTTTCTCGGACAAAGTAAATATGTGGACATACTATATTCGCTAAATCTTTGAAGTTTTTTTGATTCCATATTTTTATCTATTTGTATATTTGCTTAATAGTTCCACTATATCTGTATCAGAACTTAAATCAACAGCTTTATCATCATTTACATTTTCTAAATTGGCATTAGCATTATTTTTTAATAATATCTCAACTGCCTTATAACTCTGTGAAGCTGCCGCAAAATGTAAAGCACTCCAACCATCATAATCTTGAGCATTAATATTAGCACCATATTTTAATAAAGTATTTATTGCTGCTATTTCATTATTCATAGATGCCCACATTAAAGGAGTTGTTCCTGTATCATCTTCTATATCTACAAGGTTATTTATTTTCTTTGCAGAATATGATTGCATTATAGTTTCTATTATATCTGAATATCCTTTTGACGCTGCTATATGTATTGCCATGGCAGAATCTATATCATCTTTTGCCTCAAGATTAGCACCATAATTTAGAAGCATTTCAACTATTTCATTATATCCATAATAACAAGCAAGAAGAAGAGGAGTATCTCCGTCTGCATACCATTTATCATTACCATTAGTTATTATAGTGTCTTTAGGAAGCTTAACTTCCAAATCTATTTTTTTATTTTCTAGCAGCTCTTTAATTACTTCTTTATTATTATATTGAACAGCTCTATGCAATAAACTCCAACCATACTCATCTTTTATATTAACATCAGTCCCAAGTTTTATTATATTTATAGCAACATCCGTCTTGCCGTCTTTTAATGCATTAAATAATCCTTTGTCATCAGTATCATATTTTAGATTATTGTTTTGAGCATAGATATTTGAAATCGATAAAATATTAAATAAAATTATGAAGAACAACGCTATTTTTCTCATCAAGCCAGCCTCAAAATTATGTTAATTTATTTATATTATAATACATTTTTACACAATTATCAATATATCATATAAATATCTTTTTAAATAATTATATATATTTTTATATAACATTTAAAATATAAAAATAGTGAAATTATATTATAGAAAATAAATATACTATAAATATATATTGTATTAACTTTTGTGCGGCTTATATTTATCTAATAGTCTTTTTATAGAATCATATTTAAAACCCTTTCTCATTAAGGTTTTAATAATATAATCATTTCTTTTATCTTTATTTTCATAGATTTTATAATATTTTCTAATGGCATTTTTTAATGATCTTATTTCATTTTTTTCTGTTATTAGATGAGATACTCTCTCTATTGTTTTGTTTTTTAATTTAGCTTTTCTAAGTGCATCAAGAATATATTTTTTGCTTTTGCCTTTTAACTTCAAACTGTTAACAGTAATTTTTGCAAATCTTTTATCGTCTATAAGTTCATATTCTTTGCAATAAGCTATGGCATAATTAATAAATCTTTTTTTATGACCTTTTTTAAGTAACTTATCTCTAAGCATACCTTCACTTAAAAAACCTCTTCTTAATGCACTAACAGCAGATTTTTTAGCAGCAGCCTCATAAGCTTTCATTCTTATATGCGGTATTTCATCATATTCTAATTCCATACCCTCATAAATATCAAGTTCATAAGTACCGTTTTTTGGTATAGTGAAATATTCTCCGCCGGAAACTTTTATATAGATTTTATCATTTTTTAATTTCATTTTAAGAATAGTCATAAATATAATATATATCAAAAATATCAGTTTTTCAATATTATAGTTTGATAACCGCACGGTAAGTGAAACAAAAAATATAGAATAGTTTTAGATTGCATTTTCAATTAATTTTCTAACTTTGCTCAGCGTGCGTGAAACAGACTCAAAAAATTTAATAAAAGCTTGGGCGGGCTTTAACATTTCTAATTAAGCAAAAAAACAAATAAAGATTAATTTTTTAAATAAAAACATCAAATTTTAAAGGGTGGGGAATTTTAGTAAATTTTAAAATTTAAATTACATACCCCACCCTTTAAATATCTTTATCTCGTCTCTTATTTTTACTTAATTTTTCTTTTTTGTTTTTAAAAGTAATTCTTGCCCCCACCCTAGATTTTTTTAAATTTTTTGATTATACACCGCATGGTAAAATTAGCAAAAAATAAAAAATAATATTAAATTCCAACTCTAATTATTTTTCTAAATTCGCTTAACGTGCGTAAAAGCTAATCTTAATTTTGACAAACTTAAAAATTTAAGTATAATCTAAGCATTAATATAAATATCATAAGGAGTTAATTTATATGTGGGGCTATACAGTCATAAATATAATAGTTTTGCTTTTAATAATATCACTATTATATTTTATGGAAAAGAAGCATTTAAATTTCACAGTTAGGGTATTAAGTGCATTGATATTAGGTTTATTATTAGGTTTTGTATTAAGAAATATATATGCACAAAATACAGATGTTATAACTAATACTATGATTTGGTATAATGTTGTTGGAAGCGGTTATGTAAGATTATTACAAATGTTAGTTATGCCTTTAATATTTATTTCTATTACTATGGCATTGTTAAACATAAAGGGTGATTCTAATATAGCAAAGATGACTATGATAATAATAGTAATCTTGATGATAACAACAGCTATATCAGCTTTAGTTGGTATATTAATTTCTAAAGGATTCGGATTAGACGCTTCAAAGATACAAGCTATAGTTGGAGATTATTCTCAAGGAGCTTTAAATTATGAAAACAGATTAGAGGCATTTAATTCTAAACCTGTACCTCAGCAATTATTAGAGATTATACCTACAAATCCATTTAGTGCTTTAGCAGGCGGCGGCGGCTCACCTACTTTATCTGTTGTATTTTTCTCTGCTTTTGTTGGAATGGCTGCTTTGGGTATTAAAAAGAAAAAACCAGAAGTTTTTGATTTCTTTAGAAAGATAATGTTCTCTTTACATGAGATAGTAATGAGAATAGTTACTATAGTAATGAGATTAACTCCTTATGGTGTATTAGCTTTAATGGCTAGATTTATGGCTACTAGTGATTTAAAAGCTTTTGCACAATTAGGTCAATTCTTATTAGCTTCATATATAGCAATACTTATCATGCTTGTAGTTCATAGTATCATACTAATGATATTTGGATATAATCCTGTAAAATATTATTCTAAAGCATTACCTACATTAGCTTTTGCTTTTTCATCAAGAACTAGTGCTGGTACTTTGCCTATGACAGTAGATACTTTAAAAAACAAGATGGGTATATCTGAAGGAGTATCTAACCTATCAGCTTCACTTGCTGTTACTATAGGCCAAAATGGATGTGCTGGAATATATCCTGCTATGGTTGTTGCTATGATAGCACCTACTTTGGGAATAAATATTTTTGAACCTGTATTTTTAATAAAGGTTGTAATAATAATAGCTATAGGAAGTTTTGGTATAGCTGGCGTTGGAGGCGGTGCTACTAATGCCGCTCTTATTACACTTTCTGCTTTAAACTTCCCTGTTGAATTGGTTGCTATACTTTTAGGAATAGAGCCATTAATTGATATGGGAAGAACTATGCTTAATGTAAATGATGGTATGATAACAGCTGCTGCTGCTGGAAAGATTTGTAAGGAAGTAGATATGAGTAAGTTTAATTCAAATATTGCAGCCAATTCTGAAAATTCTTAAAGTGTAAAAAATATAAAAAATAAAAAGCCCTCCTGATTAAAAATGTCAGAAGGGTTTTTTATTATAAAAAATTTATTTTATCAATTTTTTCATATATCTAAAGAAGTCTTCTTTTTCTTTTGGTGAAATCATACAAGTATTTAAAAACACTTCCATAATCTCCTGATTAACACTAGCCATAGCAGCCTTAACTGCCAAAGCCTGATTAAGTATATCTCCACAATATTCACCTTTAATGAGCATTTTTTTCATTCCATTTATCTGACCTTCTATTCTATTTAATCTAATTATAAGTTTTTTTCTTTTTTCTACAATTTCCTCTCTTCCAAATTTAGAAACTTTAGTATCATCTCCTAAATATTTGTTCCAAGCTTTAAGTCCGCCTTCAAGTACATATAAATTATCAAAGCCTACACTTTTCATATATGAAGCAGCATCAATACTTATTTTACCAACGGAACAATAAATTAAGTAATTGATATTTTTATCAAGTTTTTCTACTTCTCTTTTAAACACTCTAGGTCTTAAAAAATCTATTAATAAGGAATTTTCTATCATTCCCTCATAATTATGCTCTAATTCTGTTCTTACATCCAAAATTATAAAATCATCTAATTCTTCCATTTTTTTTTCAAATTCTGAAGGTGTTAATACAATAACTCCGTTGTCTAATGTCATATGAAATCCTTGAACTTTTAAATAATATCATTATATATTATATAACAAAAATTAGTTTTTACAAAATATTTTGTATTATTTTTTAATTAAAATAAGATCTTTTAATATAATAAAATATATTAATAAATAGTTTATTTTTTTAATGTTATTCTTATTCCAAAAATATATATAATTTTTTTATCTTCAAAATTATCTATACCAAATAACTTTATTTTGCTATTTTGTTTCTCTATAATATTATTTATTTTACTATCTAATAATTTAATTTGTTCAAATAATTGTTTTTGTAATAAATATTTTTCATAAGTATCATTGTTTTTTATTAATAGATATTCTAAATATTTATCTTTATCTATATCAGTTTTAGAAACATGTATTTTAGAAATAAAATTATGTATGTAACTATAAAATGCTGCTTTATTATTTTCTGTTGATATATTAAAAACATAAAAACAAGAAGCAAACACATTTGGATATAAATCGTTTAGTAAATCAGGTATTCTTTCATTATAATATTTGATAATATTGTTCATATTATCAATTATATATATTGACCTATTTATTTCTTTTTTGTATTTATCTACTATAGAATTTTTTCTTATTCTATAATAATATATAGCCTTATTATTATGAGATAATTTTGGTGCATGTAATAATATTCTAAGTGTTAATTCTGTATCATATCCTGCCCCTATTTTAGCTTCATTAGAGAATAAATTGTTTTTTATTAGAAATTCTTTTTTATATAATTTAGCCCATAAATTAAAATTTGTAGTTTCTATATTTTTTTTATAGAGTTTTTTTAAAGAAGCTTCTGACTCATATTCTATGTAATTTGAAATATTATTTTTCTGCTCGGCAGATAAAATATTTTCTATATGAAGCCAGTATTTATTTAACTTTCCATTTGTATTTGTATATATATTAAGAGTCTGTACAATATCAGAATTGTATTTTTTTGCTGTATTATACATACATTCTAAAAAGTTCAAAGAAATATAATCATCAGGATCTATGAAATATAAATATTCTCCTTTAGCTAATTTTTCTCCTATATTTCTAGTATATCCAACTCCTCTGTTTTCATCGTTTTGTAATATTACGATTCTATCATCTTTTTTAGCATATTCATCCAATATTTGATAGCTATTATCAGTAGAACAATCGTCTATACATATTATTTCAATTTCTTTTAATGTCTGATTAATTAAACTATCCAAACATTCTTTTAAATAAGGCTCTACATTATATACAGGTGCAATTATTGTTATTTTAATATTTTCCATAGATGTATTATCCATAATTATTTTTTATTTTTTAATGTTATTTTTATTCCAAAAATATATATAATCTTTTTATCTTCAAAATTATCTATACCAAATAATTTTATTTTGCTATTTTGTTTCTCTATAATATTATTTATTTTACTATCTAATAATTTAATTTGTTCAAATAATTGTTTTTGCAATAAATATTTTTCATAAGTATCATTATTTTTTATTAATAAATATTCTTCATATTCTAAATATTCTTTTATATTTAAAATAGCCAAATCTTTTCTTATATGTATAGATAAAGCAAAATCATGTAAATATTGATAACATTTTTTTCTATTAATTTCATTAGATAGTGAAAATAAATAATAAGGGCAATTCCAAGTTTTTATATATATATAATCCAAATATTCTATTTTATTTTGTTTATAATAGAGTATTGTATTTTGCATCTGTTCTATAGTAATGTTCCAATATTCTACATCTTTTATAGATGTATCAATAGAAGAATTATCTCTTGTCCTATAATAATATTTTCCTAAATTATTGAATGACATTTTAGGATTGTTAATTATCATTCTCATTATGAAATCTGCATCTTCTGAAGAACCTATTTTATCTTCAATAAATGATAATTTGTTTTTATTTATAAATTCTTTCTTAAAAATTTTATTCCAAACAGCATATGTAATAAGATCTTTTGATAATATATTTATATTTTCTATTTTTGTTTCTGATTCATATTCAATATCTAATTTTGATATTTTATTAAAATTATAGTAATGGTAAGATATTTTAGAATTAGTATCTGAATATATATTTATGTTATTGCTAATATCTGAATTAAATTTTTTTGCTGTATAATATAAAGATTCAAAATAGTCATTGGATATATAATCATCAGAATCTATAAAACCAATATATTCTCCTTTTGAATTATTAATGCCTTTATTTCTAGATTTACCAGCACCACTGTTTTTTTCATTTTGAAATATTCTTATTCTACTATCTTTTTTAGCATATTCTTCTAAAATCTGATAACTATTATCAGTAGAACGATCATCTATACATATAATTTCAATTTCTTTTAATGTTTGATTAATAACACTATCCAAGCATTCTCTTAAATATGGTTCAACATTATATACAGGTATTACTACACTGACTTTTATATTATCCACAATAATTTTCTCCTTACTATTTTTTTAATGTTATTCTTATTCCAAAAATATATATAATTTTTCTGTCATAAAGTCTCTCAATACCAAAAATTTTAATCTTCTTTTTTCTTTTACTAAGAGCATTATTAATTTTTTTATCCAATTCATCTATTTTATTAAATAATTCTTTGGTCAATAAATATTTTTCATAAGTGTTATTATTTATTATTAATAAGTATTGGTTATACAAATTTTCATATGTTATAGATTTATCTAAAAATATACTATTAGCAAATTCATATAAATGCTCATAAAACAAAGGGTTATTTCCTGATAGATTAAATAATCCATTTATATCACGCCAACATATTTTGTATATGTGTCTTAATAGTAGATCATTATTTTTTTGTTTGCAATAATTTATAGAGTTATACAGGTGCTTTATAGCTTGAACATTATTTTCCAGATTATTTTTAGATGTTTGAACTATTGAATTAGGATTTATTCTATGGTAATATATAGATTTATGATTATATGAAGTTTTAGGATTATTTAACATAAATCTATAATAAAAATCAGCGTCTCCCCATCTTGCTTTTATTTCCATAAAAAATAATTCATTGTTTGTTATGAATTCTCTTTTTAATAAGTGATTCCAGACAGTTACGAAAGGATATTCTTTTTCTCCATATTTTTGGTTTAAAATGCTTATTGTTGATTCGCCTTCTAATATGTTTTCAGATATTATTTTTTCTGAGTACAGAAGATAATAAGATATTTTATCATTTTCTATTTTTAGAATATTTAAATTACTTACCATATCTGAATCGTATTTTTCAGCAGTTATGTATAATTGTTCTATATAATCTAATGATAAATAATCATCAGCATCCATAAAATATAGATATTTTCCTTTTGAGTTTTTTATTCCTATATTTCTAGTTATTCCAACACCAACATTATTTTCATTTTTTAATAAAATTATTCTGTTGTCTTTTTTAGCATATTCTTCTAAAATCTGATAACTATTATCAGTAGAACGATCATCTATACATATAATTTCAATTTCTTTTAAAGTTTGATTAATAACACTATCCAAGCATTCTCTTAAATAAGGCTCAACATTATATACAGGTATTACTACACTGACTTTTATATTGTCCATAATAATCTTATCCTTATTATTTTTTGATTGTTATTTTTATTCCAAAAATATATATAATCGTTTTATCATTAAATTTTTTTATACCAAATAATTTTATTTTGTTGTTTTGAATTCTATTTATTTTGTCATCTAATTGATTAATTTTATTTTCAATATTATTAATACATTCAAATAGTTTTTTTTGTAATAAATACTTTTCATATGTATCATTATTTTTTATTAGTAAATAATCTATATAAAAAAATTTAGGTGATATTTCTTTTAATAGAAAAATAGTATTAGTAAAATCATGTACATATTTATAAATAATTTCTTTATTAACAAAATTCTCAAATCTATAATGTATGGACTGAAATACTCTTAAATATATATAATTTAACATATCTGAATTATTATTTTTGTATAAATCTATAGAGTTATTTAATAAATTTATTGCTACTATAATAGTGTTTGTATCTCTAGTTGATATATCAACAGAAGATAATTTTCTTTGCCTATAATAATAAATAGAATTATGATTATATGATGTCGTTGGTTTATAAAATAATATTCTATATATAAAATCTACGTCTTCAGAATATGATTTCTCTCCAAAAAAGAATAAATTATTATTAATTATAAAAGATCTTCTATATATTTTATTACAGCTGCTTACCCAAAAATGCTCTTTATTCATATCTTTAACATTAACTAAATTAATATCACTTTTCCCATCTATACTATATTTTAATTCTTTTTTTTCTTTTTCTGTTATAAAATTATATAAATTCAAATTATCATGATATGATTCTTTACCTTCAACTGATTTCCAAATATTGCTTGTATATGAGATATCAGAATTATATTTTTTAGCTGTATTATATAAATCATAAAAATAATTTTTAGAAAGATAATCATCAGAATCTATAAAACTAATATATTCGCCTTTTGATTTTTTTATTCCCTTATTTCTGCCAAAAGAAGGCCCGCCTACATTTTTTTCATTTTGTAATACTATTATTCTATTATCTTTTTTAGCATATTCTTCTAATATTTGATAACTATTATCAGTAGAACAATCATCTATACATATAATTTCAATTTCTTTTAATGTTTGATTAATAACACTGTCTAAACATTCTCTTAAATAAGGTTCAACATTATATACAGGTATTATTACACTTATTTTTATATTATCCATAAAAAACCTAATTATTTTTTCTTTTTTATTGTAATTTTAATTCCAAAGAAATATATAATTATTTTATCATGCATATTATAAATTCCAAAGAATATTATTTTACTACTAATATTATCATTAATTAAATCAATTTTATTTTTTACATAGTTTAAATCATCAAAAATAAAACTATTTAATAAAAAATTTTCATATTTATTGTTTAATTTTATCAACATATATTTATAATATTTTAATTTATCCATTAAAGTTTCATTTAATATAAGTTGATTAGCTAATTTGTTAATATTATTATACTCTTTTATTTTGTCTATGTTTTTATAAAATGTAAAATGTGAATAGAAGTCATTGAACATAATAATTTTTATTCGTTCTATATTATCATTATCATCATTCGTACTATATCTATTTAGAATATCAAATATTCTTTTATAAAATGGATATAAACTTATTTTGCTTCTAGATAGAGAATTATTTAATATTCTTTGATAGTATATAGCATTATGATTATAAGAAAATGTTAAATTTTCCATTAATATTTGGTAAAAGAAATGATTATCTTCAGAGCCATCATCTTTTCCATCATAATAAGGCATAAATTTTATTCCATTATTTATAATAGAAGTTTTTTTATATAATTTATTCCAACAAACAAGATATGGGTATTCTTCACTATTATATTTTAATTGTTTGATATTTATATTAGATTTACCTTCTAATTTATTTTTGTTTTTTATATGTTTATTAATATTATACCAAGAATATGTTATATCATTATTTTCATTAATATAATATACATTAAGAGTGCTTACTATATCAGTATCATATTTAGTTATAGTATCATATAAATTTTTTATATAATCATTTTTTATATAATCGTCAGCATCTATAAATCCAATATAAGTTCCTTTTGATAACTCTATTCCTTTATTTCTAGCAGTAGAAGGACCACCTGTATTTTTTTCATTTTTGAGTATTATTATTCTATTATCTTTTTCAGCATATTCTTCTAATATTTTGTAACTATTATCGGTAGAACAATCATCTATACATATAATTTCAATTTCTTTTAATGTTTGATTAATAACACTATCCAAGCATTCTCTTAAATATGGTTCAACATTATATACAGGTATTATTACACTAACTTTTATATTACTCATAAAAAAAAATAAATCCGAACAAAACTTTAATTTATTATTAATTCTTGTAATTATAAATCAATATATACTATTGTCAATTGCAAAATATATATAAAATTAGTTTTATTATAAGGTATTACATAGTTTATTTGTAAATTTAGCTTGCAAAACGGGTGATTTAATTATATTATTAATGAATAAATTTTTAGTATAGTAATTTTATTTAATATATAATGTTATAGTGGAGATATTATGACACATTTAGAGTTGAGAGAAAAGTTCAAAGAGTTTTTTAAAAGTAAAAAACATGCTATAGAAAAATCATCATCATTAATACCAATAGATGACCCAAGTTTATTATTTACAACAGCGGGTATGCTTCAATTTAAGCCATACTATGCTGGTATAAAAAAAGCACCATATTCAAGAGTTGCTACTATACAGAAATGTTTTAGATTGTCAGATTTAGAGAATATTGGTAAAACAGCAAGACACCATACATTTTTTGAGATGTTTGGTAATTTTTGTTTTATGGGTGATTATTTCAAAAAAGAGGCTATTGAGTTTGCTTGGGAGTTTTCTACTCAGGTGATAAAGCTTCCTGTTGAGAGAATATATGTATCTGTTTATGAGAAAGATGATGAGGCATTTAAGCTTTGGAATGAGCATATAGGAATACCAAAAGAGAAGATTGTCAGGCTTGGAAAGAAGGATAATTTTTGGGGACCTGCGGGAGATTCTGGAGCTTGCGGACCTTGCAGTGAGCTTTATATTGATATGGGTGAAGAGAAAGGGTGTGGAAAACCTGATTGTTTTGTGGGCTGTGATTGTGAGAGATATTTAGAGTTTTGGAATTTAGTATTCAATGAGTTTTTTCAAGATGTTGATGGCAATTTAACTCCGCTTCAGAATGTTGGTATAGACACAGGAATGGGGCTTGAGAGACTTTGTTATATTGTACAGGGTGTTGAGAGCAATTATCAGACTGATGTAATGAAGCCTATAGTTGATGCTATTTTAAATAAGCTTAATGTTAAATATGAAGGAAACAATAAAACAAAAATAAATTTATTAGCTGACCATTTAAGGGCGTTGGTATTTGTTTTGGCTGAAGGCTGTAAACCGTCTAATGAGGGAAGGGGATATGTTTTAAGAAGACTTTTAAGAAGAGCTTTAAAAACTGCTAATGATTTAGGGCATAAAGGAGCTTTCTTAAATGAGCTTACTTCTTCTGTAATTAATGTTTATAAAGATATATATGATTATCTTCCAAAAGAAGAAGAGAATATTAAAAAGATATTAAAAGAAGAAGAGAATAAATTTTTAAGTACAATATCTGCTGGTATGAATAAGCTTTACAGTGTAATGGAAGAAAACAAAGAAAGCAAAGTAATATCAGGTAAAGATGCTTTTATGCTTTTTGATACTTATGGACTTCCTTTTGATATCACAGAAGAAGAAGCTAGCGACCATGGTTTTACTGTTGATAAAAAAGGTTTTGAAGATGCAATGGAAGAGCAGAAAAAAAGAAGTAGAGGAACAGGAGAAGATAAAAAATCGAAGTTTGGTTTTGTTGAAAATTATGAAACAAAATATGTTGGCGAAGATAGAGAGAGTTTAATTAACGGAGTAAAATCAAAGATAGTAGCTTTATATGAGAACGGAGAGAAGAAAGAGAGTTCATCATCTTCTAATGTTGTTGTAATTACAGAGTCATCGCCTTTTTATGGAGAGATGGGCGGACAGGTTGGAGATAATGGTTTTATAGAAATTTCTAGCGGAGAAAGTTTAAAAGTAGTAGATACACAGAAAAAAGAAAATACTATTATACATATAGTTGATTGCGGCAACAAAACTTTAAAAGTTGGAGAAGAGATAAAACTCATAGTTAATTTCAACAGAAGAAGTGCTATAAGAAAAAACCACACAGCCACTCATATACTTCAAAAAGTTTTAGAATTAACGCTTGGAAATCATATTAATCAGGCAGGAAGTTTTGTTTGCGAAGATTATTTGAGATTTGACTTTACTCACCCTGATTCTATTAATGAAGAGACTCTAATAAACATAGAAAATCAAGTTAATGAAATAGTATTTAAATCAATGCCTGCAGTAATAAAATATATGCCGAAAGAAGAGGCAATAGCTTCTGGGGCTAAGGCATTATTTGGAGAGAAGTATCCAGACACTGTAAGAATACTTGATATTGGCGAAGGATTTTCTGTTGAGCTTTGCGGGGGAAGCCATTTGACAAATACATCTGAAGTTGGTTATTTTCATATAGTAAGTGAAGGTTCTGTTGCAAGCGGTGTGAGAAGAATTGAAGCTATTACTGGGCTTAATGCTGCTAGAGAGGCTACTAATTTATTTAATAAAGTAAAAAGTTTAAGCCATATACTTAATGCAAATAAAGTAGAAGAGCTTACAACTAGAGCTGAAAACTTACAAACAGAAATAAAAAAATTACAAAAAGAAAATAAACAATTAAAAACATCTGGTTCATCTTCTAAAGCATTTATTGATAATTGTGAAAATTTAAATGGAATTAAGTTTTACAATTTAGAGTTTGATGAAGATATAAAAGACATAAGGCTTTATGCTGACACTATAAAAGAGAGAGTTAAAGATTCTATAGCCTTTATGATAAGTAAAACAAATAAATCTATAATAGTTCAAGTTACTGGAAAAGCTTTGAAAGAAAAAAACATATTGGCTAATTCTTTAATTAAAGATATAATATCAGCTGCAGGCGGCAGAGGCGGCGGAAAGGATAGTTTTGCTCAAGGCTCTATAGAAAATATCGAAAAAGCAAAAGAGGCTATTAATAAAATAAAGAGTAGTTTATAAATGAAAAAAGTTTTAAGCATTATCGTTATAATATTATTTTCTGTATCTTGTTCACAGAAAGATTTAACTTTAAGAAGGCTTGATGATGTTAATAAAGCTTCAAAGAAATTGCAGGATAATAAAGATGATGAAGAGGTATTATTAGAAGTACTTAATGCTGCACAAAATGGCGGAAGAGAGGTTAGAGCAGAGGCTATATGGGTGCTTGGAAATATTGAGGCAGAGATAGCTTATAGTGATTTTTTGAAGTCTAGTGTTGAAGACCCTGATTTTAATGTGCGTTGTTTATCAATACATGGTTTAGGCAGGCTGGAAGCTAAAACTCCTGAGGCAATAGACAGTATAAAGAGAGCTATATCTGATACTGATTTACAAGTACAAATAGAGGCTTTAAAAGTTGCTGGTAATTTAAAAGCTCCTGAACTTTTAAATTCCATACTTGGAAGTTTATCTAGTAAAAACAAGTGGGTGAGAATGGCGGCTATTGAAGCTTTGAAAGATTATGATGATAATAGGGTGGACCGCTCTCTTAATTTGCTTTCTTCTACGGATAATGATTATGCTGTGAAATCTACTATAGAGCAGGTTTTAAAATATAGAAATGAAAAAGGAATGTAAGAATAGTATATGCTTTTTAATAAAAAAATAATTTATTTATTAATAATTTTTTCTTTTATAAATATTTTTATTTTTTCATGCAGAAGCATGGGAAATTCTGTTGTAGTTATAGATGATATAATATCTACAAATAGAATAGTTGCTGTTGCTTCTTTTACTTTCCCAAAAAGTATGACTAATGTAAATATAGATAGATTAAAATATTTAAATACAGAAATATATGCTGATGTTGTATTAAATAGTTTTATAAGTAATTTTAATTCTCAAAGTGAGTTAATAAAACTTGTAACTTTAGAAGAGGCTTTAGGAGATTCAGCTTTTTCTAAACTTCCAAATCATTATATATTGGGTTCAGATTATGTGGCTGCTACTGGTACTATAGCTACAAACAAATTAGATGATAATACTATTTCTTTACTTAAAGATAAGAATATATCAGGAGTTATGTATGCTAATTCTGAGATGTCTTTTTGGGCGCAGAGAATTGATATAAACTTTGATATATATGATTTAAATGGCGAAAATTTATGGTTGGATACTTTAGAAGGATATTCTTATTATATTATAGGGGACACTGGTTCTCCTACTAAACAGATGAATTATCAGATAGTGATAGCTGATGTTATAAAGTTTCAACAGAAGCATGCTGATGAATTATATATTATAATAGATGAGGCAATATCTAACGGAGTATACAATTTAAAAAACAAAGTGCCGTATGCTTTTAGTACTAATGATATTTTGTTTACTCAAAAGACATTTAGTTTAACTAATGAAGATTATGCAAAAAAGGCAGGTATTAAATAATGGCAGATAGACAAAAAATAGAATTAACTTTTAGTGATATTGATGAGTTTAAGTTTAAAAGACCTTTAAAAGGTTATATTACAAAACTTGATGATGATAGGTATATTATTAGCAATGATGATTTAGCTATTAAGGGAACCGGTAAAACACCTAAAGAAGCTGCTGAGATGATTAAGGATCAGTTTATTAATTTGGCTAATGATGTAATGTATAAGTCTAAATATGCTCCATTAAGCGAGAGAGAGAGAAAAAAGGTAAGTATTATACAATCTATATGTGATATTATTTAATATTATATATAGATTTTTTATCATCAAAAAACTTCTATTAATTTTTTAGGAATTAAATATGCTATTAACTACTGAATTAAAAAATAAAATATTGAAAGAATTTCAAGGAAAAAAAATAGCCGTGCTTCATGGAGGCATAAGCGACGAGAGGGAAGTTTCTCTTAGAAGCGGCAAGAATGTTTTTGAAGCTTTAACTTCTTACAAAGAATTAAAAGACAACACTATATTGATAGATGTTAAAGACCATTATGAATTGGTGGAAACTCTAAAAAAAGAAAATGTTGAATATTGCTATAATATATTGCATGGCACTTTTGGAGAAGACGGTACTATTCAAGGGCTTTTGGATTGTCTTAATATTAAATACACAGGCGAAAATACATTAGTTAGTTCTCTTTGTATGAATAAGGTTTATACAAAAAGAATATGGCTTTCTTCTAATGTTTCTACTGTTGATTTTCAGCTTCTTGAAGATGCTATAAAAAATAATAATATCTCTTTTAATTTCCCTATAATATTAAAACCTATTTCAAGCGGTTCTAGTGTGGGTGTTTCTTTAATAAAAACTGAAGATGAATTTGAAAATATTGTTAAAGATATAAAAGATACTCATAATTATTTTTTAGAGCCGTACATTAAAGGCAAAGAAGTAACCGTTGGTCTTGTACGTGATAATGATGATATATATGTGTTTCCTATACTTGGCATTAATCCTAAAAATGAAATATATGATTATGATGCTAAATATACTCCGGGAAAAACAGAGATGGAGATACCTGCAAAATTAGATAAACAATTAGAAAATAAATTAATAGAAAATTGTAAAAAGGCTTATGATGTTTTAGGCTGTGTGGGTCTTTGCAGAATAGATGCTATAATTGCTGAAGATGGTTTTATTAATTTGATGGAAGTTAATACTCAAGGCGGCATGACAAATACTTCTGATATACCAGCTATGGCAAAAAATATTAATATGCCTTTTGAAGATGTTGTTTTATATATACTTTCTCTAGCATACAAAAATGTATAAAATTATCTATTGACAAATGGTTAAAATTAGTATATCATTCTAAATGAGATTAATTATTAATTATAAATAATTTCTTCATAAGAGGTTTATAACAATATGAACAACACTAGAAACACAATACAAAAACAAGTAATATTAAATGCTGTAAGGGAATTAAAAAATCACCCTACATCAGAAGAGGTTTATAATTATATTAAACCAAATTTCCCGTCTATTAGTTTAGGAACAGTTTATAGAAACCTTAATTTGCTTTCTGAAAACAATGAGATACAAAAGATTTCTATAATAGATGATGCTGTGAGATTTGACCATATCACTAATGAACACTATCACTTTCAATGTGATAAATGCAAAAAGTTAATAGATATTAATTTGCCTTATAATAAAGAATTAGATGAAGCTGTTTCTAAAAAATATAATGTAGAAATAAATAAACATGACATTGTATTTATAGGCGTTTGTAAATCTTGCAAATCAGAATAATTTTTTATTAAAAGAGTAAGTATTTTCTTTTATACTTAAAACATTGTAAATAAAAAAAATAATTTTTTTTATTTTTATCTCTAAAAAATATAGAATAAATTAATTATTTTCATTCTAAAGGAAATAATGTATGTTTTTATTTTATTCAACTTTTTCCTGTAGCAAAAAGTTGCAAAAAGTACAAATGCTTTGATTTTATATTTTAGTAATATGTATCAGATGCAGTTCTTTTGGTTCTTTTATACCAATACCGAGTAGGTGCCTATCGGCAAAAGAACTGGGGTGCGGGGCAAAGCCCTGCAAATATTTTTTTAAAAAATCTTTTTTTCTATACACTTGTTTTTTATCTCTAAAAAATATAGAATAAATTAATTATTTTCATTCTAAAGGAAATTATAACATGCCAGCTAATATACTTGATGTAAGAGAATTATCAAAAAGCATAAGAGCAGAAATTAAAGAGAAGGTTGCTTTTTTAATTAATAAGCCTAGAATAGATTTTGTTTATTTTGATGATGATAAATCTACAGAGTTATATTTCACTCATGCAAAAAAGATGGCAGAAAATGTTGGAATGGTAGGCGAGCTTCATAAGCTAAGCACAAATACAACAGAAAAAGATTTCATCACTCTAATAGAATATTTAAACGAAGAGAAAGATATTAGCGGTATAATGCTTCAAATGCCTTTGCCTAAGCATATAAGAAGAGAGGTTGTTTACGAGACTATATCCACAAAAAAAGATATTGATGCAATAAGCAATTTAAATCTTGGCAGAATTTTAACTTCTAATGATGAATTAATTCCTTGCACTGTAAGAAGTGTAATGACAATACTTGAGCATTATAACATAAAAATAGAGGGTGCTAATGCTGTGGTTGTTGGAAGGAGTGAGATAGTTGGAAAGCCTCTTGCTTTATCATTATTAAATAAATCTGCTACTGTTACAATAGCTCATTCAAAAACTAAAGATTTAAAAAGTGTTTGCAAGAATGCTGATATATTATGTGTGTCTATTGGAAAGGCAGAGTTTATTGACGGGGAATATATAAAAGATAATGCTGTTGTTATAGATATAGGAATCAATGTTCTTGAAGATGGTTCTATTAAGGGAGATGTAAAGTTTGATGAGGCAGTTAATATTGCATCTATGATAACCCCTGTACCTAATGGCGTTGGAAGTTTAACGACAACAATGCTTCTTTCAAACTTGCTTTACTTGCATACGAAGTATAATAATAATTAAATTTATTGAAAAAATAAAGTTATATTTTTTTATATCTGGGGCTTTGCCCCCTGCGAAGTGTACCCGTAGGGTAAGACCCCACTTCTTTTGCGACCGCAGGAAGTGCCTTCGGTATTGCCACAAAGAAGCAAAAAGGCTATTTTTAGCTAAAAAATATATATTTTATTATACGTTTAAAATATAAATTGGTGCAATTTAGTATTAATTTTTTATTTGCACTTTTTGGTTCTTTTTGCGGCGGGAAAAAGAACAAGAAAAAATTTACAAACTTAAAAATTTCTACCATATAGTAACAAGCAGTTTATATAGTATAGGAAGCAGCACAACCGTTAAAGCTCCAGCTATACCTATAGCAAGCCCAGACATAGCACCTTCAGTCTCTCCCATCTCTATGGCTTTACTAGTGCCAACAGCATGCGATGCAGTGCCTATTGAAATGCCCTTAGCTAAAGGCGATTTTATTCTAAATATTTTAAATACTATAGGAGCAATTATAGCACCAGCCACCCCAGATATTACAACAGCAAGCACAGTGATAGATTTAACACCTCCTATACTATCAGCCACATCAACAGCTATTGCAGTAGTTATTGATTTTGGAAGAAGTGATAAAAGTATATTTTCTGATACGCCCATAATCTTTGCAGTGAAATATATTCCAACTATTCCTATGGCACTTCCTATTGCAATGCTAAAAAGTATTACTAATAAATTCGCTTTTAATATTGGAAGATTTCTATATATTGGAAGAGCTAATACAACAGTTGCAGGACCCACTAATGCATTAATAAATTTCCCGCCGCTTTCATTATAAACACTATAAGGCACCCCCATAAAATAAATAGATAAACCTACAAGTATTACACTCGTTACAAGAGGCGTTAATATAGGGAGTTTGGTTTTATTATAAATATAGTATGATATTATATATGCTATTAAAGTTATTACTATTGCAATTAGCGGGTTGTCTTGAAATAATGCTGTCATTTTATTTTCCTTTTTTTATTAACTATGTTTTCAAAAAACTGTGCAGATAAACCAGTTGCAGCCATTATCACCACAACAAAAAATACGCATATTATAAGAAAAGGTATTATCTCCTCTTTAATATATTTATATTCATCAACTATAGCTAAACTAGCAGGCACAAATAACAAAGCCATGTTTTTTATTAATATATCGCTAGCCTCATCAATATCGCTTTCTTTTACAATTCCAAAAACTAAGAGGAAAAACAGTAAAAACATTCCTATTACATTTCCCGGTATTGGCAGTTTTAAAGATTTGCTTAAGATGTATGATATTGAATAAATAAAAAATATTATAGAGAATTGTTTTATCAACTTCATTGTAGTAGAATCCAATAAATTATTTTAAAAAATTATTGTGATAAATTATATACCTAAAAAAATGTTTTTCAATAGAGTATTTTGATGCTGAGATTGAGTTGCGTAAAAAGCAATATGAATACTACAGAGATAAATTACTTACTTTTAAGGAGAAGAAAAAATGTTAATTTCGGGGACTAGCCCTCTGCGAAGAGTACCCGTAGGGTAGAACCCCCACTTCTTTTGGCGATCGTAGGAAGTGCCTGCGACTGAAAGGAGTACCTTTAGGTATGGTATGACCCAAAGAAACAAAAGGACTACAATTTTTTAGCTTAAAATATTGTTATTATTTTATTATATATTTCAAAGCTATAAAGCTAAAACACTTGCACTTTTTGGTTCTTTTTGCGGCGGGAAAAAGAACAATAAAAAAGTTGATAGAAAATAATTGTTTTAATATGTACTAAAAATTTTTTGATTTGTCAAAAACATCTTTTAAGTTTTTTGTTTGCGGTGGCTTTGCCCCCGCACCCCCACTTCTTTTGTTGCCACAAAGAAGCAAAAAGGCTGCATTTTTATGATAAAATTGTGAATTAAAAGGTAATACCTCCGCACACCTGAAAGGCTATGATTAAAGCAAAACGTTACCGTGCGGAAAGGTGGTACAGCTCGTACGCGGTAAAAAGTTGATAGAAAATAATTATTTTAATATATCTAAAAATTTTTGTCTTATAATTTAATTGTATATTATGTATATTAAAAAGCACTCCCCCGCACACCTGAAAAGTTATGATTAAAGCAAAGTATTACCGTGCGGAAAGCCACTACGGCGAGTAGTTATATAAGGCCTTTGCTCATATTGTAATAGATTAAAAGTTTTACTACCTTCGAATAACTCTTCACGCCATATATTTGATTGTTCGCTTTTAAATAGGTGTCATTTACTTTATGGCTTATATTAGAGAGTTGACCTATGTATTGATTCCAAAAGTCATAATTGTATCTTATCTCTTCTTTGGTTTTTTCGTTAAGGTTTGAAATAAGCATAGCATAATTTTCATCTCTGTTAAGTTCGGATAACACATATAAAAGTGCTTCAAATGCTCCTGAATATTGTATAAATAAATCACTATGTTTTGAGCAGGCTAAATATGCAATAAAATTAGCTTCATCTTCGTAGGCGATTCCTATTTTATGAGCCATTTCATGAGCTATAGTATAAGGCATAGAAGTATATGGTATAAGTGTATTAACGTTTGCTTCAGAAGTAAATGGGGAGTATATTCCTGTTATTTGAAGTCTTAAAAAAAGTTGTGATATTTTTATTGGTTTGGTTCTTGAATAATACATCTCTAAATATGGAAACTCTTCAAAGACTTTGTTATATTCACTTTCTACAATTCTATTAACAGCCTGATAGTTAGTGTTAATTGTATTGTCATATTTCATTTTTGTTTGAAGTTCGTTTAAATCTTTTATTAATAGTTCTGCTAATAAATAGAGTTTATTATATGCTTCTTCATCTGTGATATTGTTATTTTCAAAGAAGTATTTTTGATAATTATTGATGAGAGGAAATCTGTAATAATTTAATCCCCATACAGACATAAAAACTATATATATAATAATTGCAATGCACACTATTGTATACAAAAAATTAAATATTAATTTTAGCTTTTCTTTTTCAAATATTATTTTTTTTATAGATAAAACAAAAAATAAAAGAATTAATATTATAAAAATAAATAAAAGTATTTCACCAAGAGAAAAATTAAAGTTTGATGTTACTCTTCCAATGCTTCCAGATATTGCTTTATATGCTTTTCTTGAATAAAAATTTTCTACAAACTTTGGTGATAATGTGATGAGTTTTAATACTATGGCTATGAATATTATGCATATTAGAAAGGTGATTTTGTTTCTCATTTTTTTATTATACTAAAATAATTTTATTTGTAAAGCTGAAAAATTGATTATATATTTCTAAAAATTATTAAAACGCTTTCACCATAAGTTTTTATTTCATAGTTATATTTTTCTACTTTTTCTAAAAAACTTCTATAATATTCAAGCCCCATCTCCACAAATAAATATCCATCATCATTTAACAATTTTCTTTCAAATATATTTAAAAATACTTCATGATAGATTTTTGAATGATAAGGCGGGTCAAAAAATATTATATCAAAAGTATCGTTTGTTCTTTTAACATAGTCGTCTGCGGATACTCTTTTTATTTTATATTGATTTTCTTCAAATATGTTTTTTGCATTTGTAAATATTGTTTTAACAGCCTCTCTGTCTATTTCTATAAATGCAGCAAACTTAGCCCCCCTGCTTAAAGCCTCAAACCCCACAGCACCGCTTCCAGCACAAAGGTCTAAAAAAGTTTTATCATTTGCATCTATTATATTAAATAAAGCCTCTCTCACCTTTCCCTGAGTAGGTCTAAAATCTCTTTTTGGTGTAATTATTTTTTTATTTTTTTTGTATCCAGATATTATATGCAATCTATTATCCTTATAAAAAATCAAACATATAAAACTCTAATCTGAGCAAAAGCGGCATTAACATTCAAATAAAGTATTTTGTCAGAAGTGCCCATAACAAAGTTCATCTCACCAAAACTCACACTGTCCCCAGTAGGTATTGAAACACTGCCGAATGCACTAGAAGCTTTTATATGTATTTGTACATTTTGATTAATTAAAATAACAGTATCAGAAAAAGCACAGCTAACATTAACATTTTTATTTCTATCAATTTGTATTTTTGATAAATCTATTGTAGAGCTTCCAAAATTAATATTATAATCTTCTGTTTTATTTTTCGGCAATTTATCTCCTACATAATAAACACCTACTATAATATATATTCCAAGAAATATAATAATCATTCCTATAATCATTCTAAATATAGGTGTATATAATATAAAAGGCATATTTATATTAAGGGCATATCTTATTAAAATATAAAGCCCTGTAACAATGATAGTAAGAGCTATTATAATTTTTGAGGCATAAAAACCTCTTCCAAGTATTATAGCTACACCCCATGCTATAATTAATATAGACACTATTATAGTAAATACAGGTACATATGCTAATGCTGGTATATATATATGAAACACATACTGAAGCAGAATATATGCTCCAATAATTAAAACTAAAATTCCTATTATAGTTCTTGAAAAAATAAATTTCATAATAAGCCTTTTAATTAATTAGTTTGTATTCAATAATATTAAACAATATTCATTAAAAATCAAGTTATTTTATATGCTGCAATATTTTAAAAATACAGATATAATTTAATATAAATCAATGAAAGTTATTATTGATAAGTGTATATAAACTTGACATTTTAGTTTTATACTTATAAAATCAAAATGAAGTATAAATTTGGAGTGTGATTATTATGTCAAAAAGAGAGATGATTAATAGTATAATAGGTGAAGGTTCATATTTCAAAGGAACTTATATAGTAAAAGGGTCGTTTCAAATAGACGGTAAATTTGAAGGGGACTTAAAAATAGACGGGCATTTAATAATAGGCACTAATGGTAAAGTAAAGACAAGCACTATTATTACCGACAGCATAACAATAGCAGGTACTTTAATAGGCAATATATCAGCTTCAAATGAAGTAGTATTAATAGAAACAGGAAGGGTTTTAGGAAATATAGAAGCTCCTAAGATAGATGTTGGAGAGGGAGCTGTTATACAGGGCGAGATGACTATTACAGGCGGACAGAAGAAAAATATTACAAAAGTGGTAGAAGATTCTTTTAGTGATAAGGTTGAGGCAGAAACTATTTTTGAAAATACAGATAATGAAGAAAATAAAGCTAATTGATAAATAAAGGAAAGCATAAAAATGGCTATTAAAATAAAAACACAATCAGAAATAAATTTAATGCGTGAAAGCGGACATATATTAGCAAATGTATTTAAAGAGGTTGCTAAATTAGTAGAACCCGGAATATCTACAAAGGAACTTGATAAGTTTGTTTATGATTATATAAGAAAGCAAAATGCTAAACCTTCTTTTAAAGGTTATGGTAATCCTCCGTTTCCCGGTTCAATATGTGCTTCTATAAACAATGAAATAATACATGGTATACCTAGCAAAAAAAGAATATTAAAAGACGGAGATATAATAGGTCTTGATATAGGTGTTTATTATAAAGGATATCATTCAGATAGGGCATTTACTTTTAAGGTTGGCAATGTATCTGCAGAAGCTTCAAGACTTGTAGATACAACAATGGAATCTTTTTTTAATGGAATAAAGCAAATAAGAGATGGTGTTCATTTGGGAGATGTTTCTTATGCTATACAGAAAACTGCAGAAGATGCTGGTTATTCTTTGGTGAGAGAGTTTAACGGTCATGGTGTTGGTGCTAGTTTGCATGAAGAGCCTGCTGTGCCTAATAGAGGAAAGAAAGGTTTTGGACCTGTGCTTAAAACTAATATGGTAATAGCAATAGAACCTATGGTTAATATGGGACATCATGCTATATATATAGAAGATGATGATTGGACTGTTGTTACAAGAGATGGTTCTTTATCTGCCCACTATGAACATACTGTTGCAGTTAAAGAAGATGGTGTTGAGATACTTACTGCTTTAGAAGACGATGAGATAGTTAATAAATATATGAATAGTTAAAAAAATATATAAGAGAAAGTTGTATTATACCGATAGTTAATAATAAGAAATTTAATTTATAAAAACTATTATTTGCAGTGTAATATCTTATGAAACATTTTTTATTTATATTTTTATTTTTTTGTTTATCTTTATATTCTCAAACAAATACAGCTATTACAAGTTTAAGAATAGATACTAATTTTTTTATGTCCTCTTTTGACGGCAAATTGCAGCCTGCTTGGGTTTATATAGGTGAGGCTAAAAGAGCTATAAATGATGGTAATACTCCTTATGCTTTATTTATTATGAATAAAACTTTATTGTATTATCCAGAGAATGCTGATGCACATTATTTATTAGGTATGATATATGAAAGTGAAGCAGGAAGCCCTGCAGAGCAAGGCGGAATTGCTACATATCGTTTGGCTGTAGAAGAATATAAAAAATCAATACAATTTGCTAATAATTTAACTATCCCTTCATATAAATATGATGCTTATTTTAATTTGCTTGATATATATGAAAAGCTTATAGACCAAACTAATTATGCACAAACAGAACAAGAAATTATTAATATGGCTGAGAGAAGCTATAATAAAATGGAGAAGGGTAGAATATATTTTAAATTGGCAGAGCATTATGATGCAAGAAACAGAAGAACATCAGCTATTGATTATTATAGGCAATCATACTTAAATGGTTACAGACAAAAATTATCTTTATTTAGAATATCTATAATATATAGAAAGATGCGTAATTATGTACAAGAGAAAGAGACTCTTATGCTTGCAAGCGGATATAGTTTTCAAAATGAAGAGCCTTCCAATTTTGAAGTTGAAAAGATTATTATAAACAGATTAGAACAGCTTAAAAATGTAAAAATACCTAAAAAAATATTTTAATAGGAAATAATAATGGCTTTTTTTGATTTATCTATAGACGAACTTTATCAATATAAAGGAAGCTCTGTTGAGCCAAATGATTTTGACAGTTTTTGGCTTAGCACTATAAAAGAAAATAATCATAAACCAGAGGCAAAATATAATTTAATACAAACGCATTTAAAATTTTTTGATGTTTATGAAGTAAGTTTTTTTGGCTATAAAAAGCATACTATAAACGGTTGGTATATAGCACCGAAAAATAGCGATAAATTAACTTGCGTAGTTCAATATTTAGGATATGGAAATGGTAAGGATTTGCCTATTCATCATATATTATTTCCATCTGCAGGATATAGTGTATTTGTAATGGAGACTAGGGGGCAGGGAGCTGAAGATGGTAATGGAGCTTCTACTATTGACCCTGAAGGCTATGGAGTGCATGCTGATGGTTTTCTCACAAAAGGCATATTAGACAAGAACGATTATTATTATAAAAGAGTTTTTATAGATGCTCTAAAAGCAATAGAAGCAGTTAAAGAACATACATCAACAGAGAAAGTTGTTATAAATGGTTCTAGTCAAGGAGGAGGAATTGCCTTAGCTGCTTGTGCATTAAGTGAGATTTCAAATATAAAAATAGAAGCTATGATAGCAGATGTTCCTTTTTTGTGTGATTATAAAAGGGCTTCTACAATTACAGACACTTTGCCTTATAATGAAATAGTGAGGTACTGCAAAACAAATAGAGATAAAGAAAATATAGTTTTTAATACGCTTTCATATTTTGACGGAGCATTTTTTGCTAAGAGAGCTAAAGCAAAAGCATTATTTTCTGTTGGTCTTATGGATATATTAGTGCCTCCTTCAACAGTGTTTGCTGCTTATAATAATTATGCAGGAGAGAAGTCTATTGAGGTTTATACTTTTAACGGGCATGAAGGCGGGGATAATTATCATATAGAAAAGAAGCTCGATTTTTTGAGCAGATTATAATATACTATCTATAATTATATAATTTGATATTAATTTTATACTTGTACTTTTGCGAAGCATGCCCGAATGGCGAAAACTTTGACGAAGTCCGCACAGCGATCTAAGGGAGTGCCTGCGACCGTAGAAAGTACCTTTAGGTATGGGTGCGAGTTGCGAGAAAGAGTTAAATAAAATAAAAATTTAAATGATAAAATATAGTTGTTTAACATATCCTAAAATAATTTAAATTTTTTGTTTGTGGGGACTAGCCCCCACACCCCTACTTCTTTTATTGGTATAAAAGAAGCAAAAGAACTGCATTTTTTTAGATTAAAATAAATTTATTATTTTATACTAATACATATTCCAACATATAGAGTTAAGATGTTTGCACTTTTTGGTTCTTTTGACGAAGTCCGCACAGCGAGCGGCGGGAAAAAGAACAACAAAAAAATTAATAAAAAATTATTGGTTTGTATGTTTATACTAAAGCGTGAAAAATTGATAATATGTCTGTAAAAAATTACAAAATATAATAGTTTAACCATACACTATTTTTAATAACAACCCCAATGCTTGTATATATTTCGTTATAATATATAATAAATTTCCAACTTATAAATAAAGGTTTTTTTATTTTTTATGGCATTAATGTTAAATGAAGAGCAAAAAAAAGCTGTAGAACATATTAACGGTCCTATGCTTGCATTAGCAGGTGCAGGCAGCGGTAAAACTAGAGTAATTACGGAGAGAATTGCCTATTTAATAAAAAACGGAGTAGAGCCTAGTAATATACTTGCTGTTACTTTTACAAATAAAGCCGCTAATGAAATGCGTGATAGAATAGCTGCTTTGCTTAAAGAAAAACCTAAACAATTAGTAATCAGTACTTTTCATTCTTTTTGTGTAAGGGTGCTTAAGCTTGATATAGATAAATTAGGATACAAAAAAAACTTTAGCATATATTCTTCTTCAGACAGCAGAACTCTTATAAGAAATATTTTGAGAGAGGTAAAAGTAAACACTCTTAATTATGATGAAAACCTTTTTGCTTGGTATATAGACAGATACAAAAATAATTTAATAAAACCAAATGAAGTAGTGCCTCATGATGACTTGGAGAAGATTGCTAAAAGAGTTTATGAGGTTTATCAGAATTATTTGAAAGGGTATAATGCTGTTGATTTTAATGACCTTATTAATTTAACTATTGATTTATATATTCATTTTCCTGATGTTTTGGATAAATATCAAGAGAGATTTAAATATATTATGGTTGATGAATATCAAGACACCAATTTAGCACAGTATAAACTCACAAGTCTTTTAGCTTCAAAATATAAAAATATAGTTGTAGTGGGTGATGATGACCAGAGCATATACGCTTTTAGGGGAGCTGATGTATCAAACATACTCTCTTTTGAAAATGAGTATCCAGAAGCTAAAATAATTACATTAAACAAAAATTATAGAAGCACTAAAGCAATACTTGAAGCGGCACATGCTGTAATAAGCAACAATACGCAAAGAAAAGCAAAAGAGGTTGTGGCTGTTAATGATGAGGGTATACCTCCTGTTATTATGCCTTGCGAAGATGAAAGAGATGAAGCACAGTTTGTAGCAGAAAATATCACACAAACTGCAATAAGCAAAAATTTAAACTACGAAAACTTTGCTATACTTTTTAGAATGAACTCTCAGTCGCGTATTTTTGAAGAGGCTTTAAGATTTCGAGGCATTCCATATACTGTAGTTGGTGCTTTTCAATTTTATGAAAGAAAAGAGATTAAAGATATACTTGCATATTTAAACTTGTTTGTTAATCCAGAAGATGAGGTTTCTCTTTTGAGAGTAATTAACATACCAAAAAGAGGAATAGGTGCCGTTGCAATCAATAATCTCAATGAAATAAGCATAAAAAACGGAGTGTCACTATATCAAACATTATTAGACTATGAGAATATAGATGATATACCTCCAAAGGCAAAAACAGGCATAAAAGATTTATTAGATATTATTCATCATTATAATGAAGTATTTACTGTTGATAAAAACACATTAGAAAAACCAAAACTCTACGAAAACATTAATAAGTTTTTGGATACAATTGCATATCATAACGAAGTATTAAACTCAAGCGATACAAAAGAACAGGGAAGCAAAAAAATAGAAAACATTGAATCATTAATGAACGGCATAGCAGAATATGAGAAAGGAAATAAAAACGCCACTCTAAAAAATTATTTGGATAGAATACTTTTAATGAGCATAGAAGAAAATAATGAAGAAGAAAAAAAGAAAGGTGTAATGCTTATGAGTATACATGCTGCAAAGGGTTTAGAGTTTCCTTATGTTTATATATGCGGTATGGAAGACGGCATACTTCCGCATCATAAAAGTTCATCAGACAGAGAGATAGAAGAAGAGAGAAGGCTTTGCTATGTTGCTATGACAAGAGCAAAAAAACATCTCACATTAACCTATTGCATGAAAAGAAAAAAGCAGGGAAGAGATGTTGAATGCACTCCGTCAATATTTTTGGAAGAGATGAGAAAAGGACTTCCAGAAGATATGGCAATGGACGAAGAAGAGTTTTTCTCAAACCTCAAAGCCACATTAAAGCCAGATTCTTAAGCAATTTTATTGTATACTAAAGATTTTTAAGTTTCTAAATTTTTCATTTTTTGTTTTTTCGGGGACTAGTACACCTGCGAAGCGTGCCCTTAGGGTACACGCCCCCAGTTCTTTTGCCGATAGGCACCTACTCGGTATTGGTATAAAAGAAGCAAAAGAACTGCATTTTTTACACAAAATATAAATATTATTTTAGCTTTTATATATTTCAAAGATATAAAGAAAACACTAGCACTTTTTGCAACTTTTTGCTTCGGGAAAAAGTTGATAAAAAATTATTGTTTCAATATACATTGAAATTTTAAAGTTTATTAAAAATTAGTTTTTTTAAATTATTTGCGGGGACTAGCCCCCGCACCCCCCACTTCTTTTATTGGTATAAAAGAAGCAAAAGAACTGCATTTTTAGCTAAAATTTATGCTTTATATTATATTTAAATACATATTCCAATATATAAAGTTAAAACATTTGCATTTTTCGCGAAGCGTACCCGGAGGGTAAAAACTTTGACGAAGTCCGCACCGCGAAGGCGGGAAAAAGTTGAATAAAACAAAAACTTAAATTACACAATATAGTTGTTTAACCATTACTAAAAATTTTAAGTTCGTTAAAATTTAGTTTTTATGCATATTGATAAACTCAAAAACTTTATTATAATTAATAAAAATTATGTTTGGAGTTTTTTATTATGAATATATATAAAATTGTTTTTAGCCCAACAGGCGGCACTAAAAAAGTTGCAGATGCGGTTGCTTTGGAAATTAGCCAAAAGAATAATGGTAGTATAGAAGAAGTTGATTTAACTGATTATAATATGGACTTTTCAAGCGTAGCAATATCTAAAGATGATATTGCTATTCTTGCAGTACCATCTTATGCAGGCAGGGTTCCAGCAGTAGCATCGAAACGTATATCCCAAATAAAAGGTAATGGAGCTAATACAGTTATTGTATGTGTTTATGGTAATAGAGATTATGATGACACTTTAATTGAACTTTATGATATAGCAAAAGAATCAAATTTTAAAGTTACTTCTGCTATAGCTGCAATTGCTAAACATTCTATAGCTTATAAATATGCTTCTAACAGACCAGATGAAAATGATATAAATAAACTTAAAGAATTTGCTTCTAAAATAATAAATGCTTCTGAACTTTTAGATGAACATAAATTAAAAGGAAACCGTCCATATAAAAAAATAGGTAAAATATCAGTAGCACCTAAAACTAAAAATAATTGTAATAATTGCAAATTATGTGTTAATAAATGCCCAGTCCAAGCAATAAATATTAAGAATCCTAAAAAAATTGATAAAAATAAATGCATATCTTGTATGAGATGCGTTTCAATATGCAATTACTCAGCTAAATATATTAATAAGGTTAAGTTAGATTTAATTCATTTGGCTTTGAAAAAGTCCTGCTCTAAAGCAAAAGATTATGAATTTTATATTAATTAATTTTAAATATATTTCTTTTATTTTTGTTGTTCTTTTTCCCGCAGCAAAAAGAACCAAAAAGTGCAAGTGCTTTAACTTTATAAATGTCATATCTTTATATATAAGGAATATGTATTAAATATAGCGTAATACCTGAATCTGAGCTAAAAAATGCAGCCTTTTTGCTTCTTTGGGTCATACCATACTTAAAGGTACTCCTTTCAGTCGCAGGCACTTCATTCGGTCGCCAAAAGAAGTGGGGGTGTGTACCACTACTGGCACGCTTCGCAGGGGCAAAGCCACCACAAATAATAAAATTTAATAAATTAAAATAAACAAATTTAATCATGGTATGGCTATAGTTTTAGGATCTGTTTCTTTTTTCTCTACATACCAATCTTCTTCATTGTTCGGATCCATTTCTGCTATTTGCTCTAAACTCATGCATATATAATTGCCCTTTGCTGTTACTGCTACTGTGTCATCATTAAGAAGTATATAGCCTTCTCCCTCATACATTCTGCCATTGCCGTAAGTAATTTTTCCAATTATTCTAATCTCTTCATTGATAGGTACAGGCTTTTTATATTTTGTTGTAAGCGTTGTTGTCACGCCCCATTTATCTTCGCCGGTGTAAGGCATCATCGCCCTTCCTATAGTTTCATCTAATATAGCAGCAAGGATGCCTCCATGCACTCTTCCGGGATATCCTTGATGATGGTCTTTGAAAGTTACCAAAGCACAAAGCGATTTATCTTCAAGCTCAAAAAACTCTGCCTTCAAACTTAAATCGTTTTTAAATCCGCATACCAAGCACATTCTTGAATTATTTTGTTTATTTAATACTTTTAATTCCATAAAAATCTCCTATCTTATTATAAACGGATATAATTATAACATTATATACTAAAAAGTTAATTGTTTAATAGACTAAAATGCAAACTTATATTATAATAACAACATATAATATAAAAAGGTTATTTATGATAAAAGTAAGTGTGATAATACCTGTTTATAATGTAGAGCCTTATTTAAGAGAATGTTTAGATAGTATTATAAACCAAACATTAAAAGATATAGAAATAATTTGTATAGATGACTGTTCTACAGATAATAGTTATAGTATATTGGAAGAATATGCCAAAAAAGATAATAGAATTGTTATTATAAAGAATGAAGAAAATATGGGTGTTGGTTATACAAGAAATGTTGGGGAAAAATTAGCAAAAGGTGAATATATACATTTTATGGATCCAGATGATTGCATATCATTAAATTTTTATGAATGTATGTATAATACAGGTAAAAAATATAATTCAGATGTTGTAAATATAAAAAATATTATAAATATTGAAAAGTCTTATTTAAATAAAACTCCAAAATATCATAATAAAGAATATGAAGCAGATGTTGGATTAAATAACATATATAATTTTAAAGATAGTATATATTTTACACTTTGGAGTAAATTATTAAAAACTTCTTTTTTATTAGAAAACAATATTTTATCTAGAGAAAATAAAAAAGGCGCGGCATATGATGCTGATTTTGTATTTAGATTATTATTATATAAACCAAAAGCCTCTTTTAATACAGGAGTAATTTATTATTACAGAAGTTCTAGAAAAGATTCTATAGTAAACTCATTACAGACAAATGGGGAATATTTTGAAAATATTATAAATAATTATAAAGATACTATTTCTTTATTTAAAAAAAATGATGATAAATTGTTAGATCTATTATATATCAATATAATAGATTCTATATTGTATTGTTTTAATAAATTGTCAATTAAAAATATGAGTATTAAATATTATATATTACATGATTTTGTAAAAGATATGCATATTGATTATAATAAAATTGATACAACATTGGAAAGAAATACTAAATATTATTTAGAATATATTTCATTAAAAACTAGTGAAAATTATGATCAATATTTATTTAATAAAACAGCATTATATAAAGTTAATAATTGTGAATGTAATATTAAAAAAACTAATAACTGGTTTAGATTTTTTGGTATTAATAATTCAAAAGATTATTTAGTTATTATTTTATTTGGAATTAAAATTTGTATAAAAAAATATTAGTAATATATGTTTTTATTATTAATCATGGAGAAAATTATTTATGATAAAAGTAAGTGTAGTAGTACCTATATATAATGTAGAAAATTATTTAGAAAAATGTTTAGATACTATAATTAATCAAACTTTAAAAGAAATAGAAATAATTTGTATAGATGATTGCGGCAAAGATAATAGTGTAAATATATTAAGAGAATATGCTAAAAAGGATAATAGAATAAAAATAATTAGTCATAAAGAAAATAAAGGTTTAGGTATTGCTCGTAATACTGGTATAAAAGAAGCTAAAGGAGAATATATATCTTTTATAGATTCTGATGATTTTATTTCAAAAGATTTTTTATATAATTTGTATAATACAGCAAAAAAATATGATTCTGATATTGTAAACACTTTAAATATTAAATTTTATGAGAATAAAAAATCTAGAAAATTTCTTTATACTTTTAAACAAAGAGAATTTGAAAGTACTTGGAATTTAAATGATATAGAAAATTTCTATAGTAAGCAAGCAGTAACTCCATATGTTTGGAATAAGCTTTATAAAACTTCATTTCTATTAGAAAATAATTTATATTTTATGGATATAAAATTGGGTATAGAAGATGCTGATTTTACTATAAGGTTAATGGCACATAAGCCTAAAATTTCATTTAATAATGCATCTATTTATTATTATAGACAAAGAAAAGATTCATTATCTTCTAAATATACATTCCAACAAGCTTCATCTAGCAGTATGTTTAATGCTATAATACATATGAATAATGCTTTAAAATATTACGAAGAAAATTATCCAGAGTTATTAGATGAAATATATTTAAAAATTTTAATTCCTATTACAAATTTTTATCGTGCATCATCTGAAAAAACTAAATTAGATGCTTATGAATCTTTAAAAGATTTCTATAAAAAAATTCACGTAGAAGAAAATAAAATTAATAAAAAAAATGATACTGAGAATATCGATTTTATAGAATATTTATCTATTAAAAAAAGTAAAAATTATGATGAATATTTATTTAATAGCTATTTACTTAACAAAGTTTATCATGTAGAAAAAGAAACTTGTAGGTCTAATAATTGGTTTAGATTATTTGGCATAAATAATACAAAAGAGTGTATAACTATAGTTTTGTTTGGTATAAAAATAATTATAAAGAAAATATAAGATTATTAAAAAAAATAGATACCCAAGCATTAAGCTTAGGTATCTATGATTTTAATAAAAATAGGTTATATTATGAAGTCTAGATAATTCCAGCTATTCTTCCAGCAATTTGATAGAACACAAAACTCACTATCCAAGCCACAGCTAAGGTATAAACTACTAAGAAAGGTATCCAAGCTTTGCCTATTTCAGAGCCTATAACAGCTATTGATGCAAAACAAGGGAAATATAACAACACAAATAATAGCAAAGCATAAGCTACTATAGGATTAAATACAGGGTCATTTCTTAATGCTTCTATTAAAGTAGTTTCATCTTCTTCTATAGATTTTATCTGTGCTATTGTTGAAACAAATACTTCTTTAGCAGCACCACCAGCTATTAATGCAATGCTTATTCTCCAGTCAAAACCTAAAGGCTTCATTACAGGCTCTACAAATGTTCCTAACTTACCAGCAAAACTATTTCTTAAACCTTCAGAAGCTACAAGTCTATCATATTCAGCATTTAAAGCTTCTTCATCATTTACATCTATATTTTCTAATATTAATACAGTTTTTGCTCTATCCATTAACTCAGCAGATTCTTCTTCTGTAGGATTGTACTGAGGGAAAGTCATCAATGCCCATATTAAAACAGAAGCAGCAAATACATAAGTACCAGCTTTTTTTATGTACATCCAACCTCTATCAAACATATGTCTTAAAACAGTTTTTACACGAGGCACTCTGTACGGAGGAAGCTCCATAACAAAAGGAGTTTCATCTCCTTTGAAAAATAATTTTCTTAATATGAACGCCACAATAAAAGCCATTACTACACCAATTATATATATACTAAACATTACAGTAGGAGCCATTTTTGGAGAGAAGAAAGCCGCTGTAAATAATACATAAACAGGAATCCTCGCACCGCAGCTCATGAATGTAGTTATAAGTACAGTTACAATTCTATCTTTTTTATTTCTCAAAGTTCTTGCAGCCATAGTAGCTGGTATAGTACAGCCAAAACCTAAAAACATAGGTATAAATGATTGCCCATGAAGCCCAAACTTATGCATAACTTTATCCATTAAAAATGCAGCCCTAGCCATATAACCGCAGTCTTCAAGAAAAGATATACCAACAAATAATATCAATACTAATGGGAAGAATGAAAGCACAGCACCAACACCGCCTATCACACCATCAACTACAACAGACTGTAACAAGCTTCCTTCAGGTAAAAGATTAGATACAAAAGATGCTAATGCACCAATACCCATCTCAATCCAGCCTTGAGGATATGCACCTAGTGTAAAAGTAACTTTAAATATTAGCCACAACACCCCTAAAAATATTGGTATGCCAAGCCATTTGTTTAAAAATACTACATCTGCTGCATCTGTGAAATTAAATGCCTGTATATCATCTCTTTTTATAACTTCTTTTAAAGCACCTCTAATATATGAGTACCTTTTATCTGCCATAATAGAGTCTGTTTTAGAGTTTTCTTTTGTCTCTAGTCTTATAATTTCTTTGTTTATTGTCTCTATTACTTCTCCGCCATTGTTGCATTCGCGTCTTACAGAGTGTATTGCTCTTTCATCTTTCTCTAATGCCTTTATAGCAAGCCATCTCTTATGAAGGTCAGATATATCTCCTTGCATAGCACTAACAATATTTTTTATAGACTGCTCAACATCTGCACCATATTCTAAAGCGGCTTCTCTATTAAGCTTGTTTCCAGATTCATAAATTTTTTCTATTTTGTCTAATATTAAAAGTACGCTTTCATGTTTGTTACCATGAACTTTCATTACAGGAAGTCTAAACAATTCTTCCAATTTAGATTCGTCTATGATTATACCCTCATTTTCTGCATGCTCGTACATATTAAGTACACATAAAATAGGTATACCTAATTCTACTAACTGTAAAGTAAGATAAAGATTTCTTTCCAAATTTGTAGAGTCTATAACATTGATAATAAAATCAGGTTTTTCATTAAGAAGCACATTGCAAGCTACAACCTCATCTTGAGAATAGGCACTTAAACTATACACCCCGGGTAAGTCCATCAAATCATAAGTGTATCCGTTGTATAGCATAGAGTATTCTCTCTTTTCAACGGTTACACCGGGGTAGTTAGCAACTTTATAATTAGCACCAGTTAAAGCGTTAAATATTGTTGTTTTACCGCAGTTTGGGTTACCAGCAATAGCAACTTTTAATTTTGTATTGTTTGAAGGAACTTTTAATTTTTTACTAATTTCTTCTTTGTCTTCTAAAAATAAATCACAGGCATTATTTTTTTTCTCTTTTTTTACTTTGCCTGTTTTTATATCAGCCATTTTTTTAATTTCAACATCTGCCTTAGAAACTTCAATTCCATTTGCTTCAGATTTTCTTAAAGATATTTCATAGTCCATAATATGAACTTGAATAGGGTCGCCAAGAGGGGCTTTTCTCACAATCCAGCCTTTAGCACCAGCTGTAAAACCCATCTCTATAATTCTCTGTCTTATTTCCCCCTGTGTCTCCACATTATCTACAACAAAACCTTCTTCTATGTCGAGTTCTGTTAGTTTCATAAATAACTCCTTTCTCCAATTTTAATAATCTAATAAAGTGTTAGTATAGTCTAACATGTACACAAAAATTGTCAATATAAGTTTGTATAAAAAAGTATTTATTTATTAAATTTAATGAGAAAATAATTTGTTATAAATGTCATCTTGCTCTTTTAAATGCACCACAAAGCCTACAGCTATTTTGTTTTCAGTAGCTTCTATTATTTTTTTTGCTCCTTCTTCTCTAAAACCTCCGCAAAGCTCTATGCAGTCAATTCCTTCTTTTTGCAGATTTTTAGCTGCTTCAATAGCTTCTTCTATATTTGATACTCCGATTATTTGTGAAACACCATTGTGTATTGAAGCTTTATCATTTTTAGAATCAAAGATTTTATCCATTATTAAATAAGCAAATTTCATTTTATAAAACTCCGATATTATAATTTTATTATTTTAAAGCATATAAGATTAATAAATAAATTCAAGATTTAAAATGATTTTTAAAAATATTAACCACACGGTAAACTGATTTTTATATATTATTTAAATGATATTATCATCAAATTCTTTATAGTTAATTTTTAAACCGTGCGGTGAAGCGGCAAGAAATTTAAAAAACGCTTGGCGGGCAGCAAAATAACAATATAAACAAAAAATAAAAACAATCAAAAATATCTGATAACACAAAAAGCCTTAAGGGTGGGGAGTGTAATTAAATTTTAAAATTTATTTACATACCCCGCCCTTTATTCTTTATAGTGTATTTTCAAATTTTAACTTTAATTATATTAATAACTTGATAAGAAAAAGCACCCCCAACCCAAGTGATGATTAAATTTAAAATCCATTTGACGCACGATTAACGAATTTTAATTATTTAATAAATTTCAATTGATAATGCTGTTAATTTTTTAGGTTTTATTCATCGTGTGTAAAGTTTATTTCAAGCCATATTTATCTTGAATCTCTTTTATATTTTCTCTAGCAGTATCATAGTTAGGGTCTAATTCCAAAGCCTTTTTATAATCTTTTAAAGCTTCATTGTACTCCTCTAAATTTTCTTTAGATACTCCTCTGTTATTATAAAAAGCTCTATTATTAGGGTTTAACTCTATAGCCTTATCATAGTCTTTAATAGCTTCTTCATATTTACCTAAAACATCTTTAACACTTCCTCTATTATAATAAGCATCACTATCATTAGGGTTTAATTCTATTACTTTATTAAAATCTTTAATAGCTTCTTTATATTTACCTAAAACATTTTTAACAATTCCTCTGTTATTATAAGCATCACTGTAATCAGAGTCTAACTCTATAGCTTTATCATAGTCTTTGATAGCTTCTTCATATTCACCTAAATAATCTTTAGCAAGCCCTCTATTATTATAAGCATAAGTATAATTATTGTCTAACTCTATAGCCATATCATAATCTTTAATAGCTTCTTCATATTCACCTAAATCAGCTTTAACACTTCCTCTGTTATAATAAGCAACACTATAATTATGACCTAATTCTATAGCTTTATTATAATATACTATAGCTTCTTTATATTTTCCTTCAAGAGAAAAAATATTTGCCTTATCAAAATAATATTCTGAATCCCTGCTAGAATAATTATCATTAGCAACTGACATAAAAGTTTCCTAATATAAATTTATTGAAATCATTATAGTATAGAAAAAAATTTAATACCATAATAATTAGCATAAAATATTACGCACGTTGAAAAATTTATTTGTTTGTAAATAAAATTATAATGGTTATTTAGCTCTGTTTATAAATATTTCTAACCGTGCGTTGGGTTAGCAAAATACTTTTAAAAAATAAATTCAAAAAACATAATAAAAAAGGCTCAAGTATAAAAACTCAAGCCTTTATTTTATTTATTATTAATCACTTTAATTATTTACCGGGTGTACTTAAAGCATCATCAACATTTGTATTAGTTTCAATACTAGCCAAATCTTTAGCATCATAGTCTTTAAGAGGTATTCTATTTCTAATAGCAGCATAAACAGTAGGTACTATAACAAGAGTAAACAAAGTAGAAACACTTAATCCTCCAAGCACTGCCAAAGATAAAGGCTTATACATCTCATTACCTTCACCATTTGATAAAGCCATAGGAAGAAGACCTAATATTGTAGTAAGTGAAGTCATAAGTACAGGTCTTAATCTTCTAGGGCCAGCAATTAAAGCAGCAGCATCACCGTTAATTTTTTTCTCATGCATAAGCTGATTCATATAGTCAATAAGTACAATACCATTATTAACTACAATACCAATAAGTACTATAACTCCAATTCCGCTGTATACACTTAAAGTCTGTCCTGATAAAAGAAGCAAGAAAAGCGAACCAGCAAAACCAAATGGTATAGCAAGCGCAATAACGAAAGGAGCTATATAAGATTCAAACTGACTAGCCATAATAGCATATACCAATACTAAAGCCAATATTAAAGCTTGTAATAACTGACCAAATGCTTCTTGCATGTCCTCATAATCACCAGAATAAACAATACTAAAACCAGCAGGAATGAATACTTTTTCATTGATAGTTTTTTGTATATCATTCATTATTTGGTTCATAGGTCTGCCATAACCTGCTGCTGTAATTGAAGTTATTCTGCTGTCATTTTTTCTCTCTATTTCTGTAGGAGCTAATTCTTTTTTAACATCAGCAATTGCAGATACAGGTACCATTCCAGCAGCTGTAGGAATAAGCATTCTATTAACATCATCTATATTTATTCTATCTCTTTCATTAAGCTGTACTATAACATCAATATCAGTAACTTCAGAATTATCAGGAGTCATTCTTGTAGCAGTAGTACCGCCGAAACTTGTTTTTATAGAGTTAGCAACGGTGTTAATATTAAGTCCCATTTTTGAAGCTAAGTCTCTGTTTATAGTTACATTAAGCTCAGGGCTAGAATCACTTTTTTTCAAACGTACGTCCCTAAGACCCGGAACATCTTGTAAAGCTGCTATTATATTATTAGCTAATTCTCTAGCTCTTGTTAAATCTTCACCAACTATATCAATATCTATACCGCTTGAAGTGCTATTTCCGCCTCCACGCATACTAGTTACACTATCAACGTTAATTGTAGCAGGATATCCAGCTAATTTCTTTCTAACCATTTCAACATACTCTTCTGTCTCTACAGTTCTTCCGTCAGATTTGTCTATTAATTTAGCTCTTATTTGTCCTTTATTTGCATCAGAACCTGATCTAGCTCTAGATTGTATTCTGCTTAAGTCTTTTCCGATAACCTCTTCAACGTCTTTTCTCATTCTGTCTATAAAAGCACCAGTCTGCTCTTTTCTTGTACCTATAGGCATTTGTATACTTGCCATTAACTGACCTTCATCAGATTGAGGGAAACCTTCTTTACCTATAAATATTAATCCCACAATTATAACAGCAAATACTACGCTTATAACAGGAATTAATACTCTATTTTTATGATTAACAGAATAAGTTAATATTTTTTCGTATACATAGTTAACTTTAGAGTGGAAATTCTTATCAAAAAATACTTCAAAACGATAGAAGAATTTAGATTTCTTAGTAGTTACAAGTCTTGCACCAAGCATAGGTACTATAGTTAAAGCAACAGCCAAAGAAGCTATCATAGAAACTGTAACTGTAATACATAAGTCTCTAAACATCTGACCAGTTTGACCTTCTACAAATAGGAATGGCAAGAATACTGCTATTGTTGTAAGAGTAGAAGCAGATATTGCAAGTGCCACTGTAGAAGTACCATCTATTGCAGATGAATATTTACCATAACCATTATTTCTGTAGTAGAATATATTTTCAAGTACAACAATAGAGTTATCTACCATCATACCAACACCAAGTACAAGTCCTGAAAGAGAGATAATATTTAATGTAGTGCCGAAGAAATACATCAAAGTAAATGTAACAATTATTGACATAGGTATTGATATAGCTATTATAAGTACAGTTCTTATATTCCACAAATATATCATAAGTATTACAATAGCAAATAAAGTACCCTGCCAAGCAGTATCAAGTACACCTTTTATGGCATTATTAACGTTATCAGCACTATTGAATAATACTTCGTATTTTATGTCGCCGGGTAAGTTTAAGTTGTCTAATCTTTTTTTAACAGCTTCAGAAACAGCAACAGTATTAGCACCAGATTCTTTGTTTATAGAAACGTTAACAGCAGGAGTACCATTAACTTTTATAACGTCTCCGTCTTCATCATAACCCTCATAAACTACAGCCAATTCTCTAAGTCTTATAGGAGTGTTATTATCTTTTAAAGCCACTACAACATTACCTATATCATCAACAGTTTTAAACTCACCAGTAGTTCTTAAAGTATATTTATAAACACCTTCATAAGTTTCACCGCCTGAAATGTTTTGGTTTTCCATAGCCAAAGTGCTTACTATAGAGTTAATATCAAGACCATAAGCTTGAAGCCTATTCATATCAACATCAACTTTAATCTGAGTTTTAAGTCCGCCTCTAATCTCAGCCATAGCAACACCGCCAACCTGCTCTATAGAAGTAAGTATCTGATTATCAACTAAATTGTATAATGCAGATAAATTGTCAGTACCATAGAAAGATATTTCCATAACAGGAATATTATCAGTAGAAAATTTATAAACAGCAGGGCTTTCAGCATCATCAGGCAAAGATTTTCTTATTCTGTCTATTGCCTCTCTTATGTCCGCAGTAGCAGATGCTAAATCACTTCCCCAGTTAAACTCTATAAATACATTTGAATCTTCTTCCTCTGAAGATGAACTTACCTCTTTAATATTGTTTACAGAAGAAACAGCAGCTTCTATAATTCTTGAAACAGATTTTTCTACCTCTTCTGGACCAGCATTATCATATGTAGTTCTAATACTAATAAAAGGCAATTCCATGTCTGGCAAAAAGTCAACAGGAAGCCTAGATAAACTTACAACACCAAGTATGAAAACCGCTACTATTCCCATAAAAACGGAAACAGGCCTTTTTACTATTAATTCAATAAAACTTCTCATAATTTAATAAACCTCTCTAAAATACAAATAATAATTTTTTATTTACCAACAGAATAAATATCACTATTATTTGTTTGCTCAGTGTTTTTTACTACATCTTCATTATCGGCAGCATCTTTTTCTGCTGTATTTCTTATAACATTATTAGTTTGTGCAACGGTATTAGTTTGCTGTTTTGCAGTTGTGTTAGTTTGTGGTTTTGCGGCTGTATTTTGCTGAGTAGTAGTTTTAGCAGCATTAGTATTATTTGCTAATAATGTTGATGTTTTTGGTTTTGTTGCAGTAGTTTGTTTTGCTTGATTTACTGTTTGATTTCTTTGATTTGTTTGTTTTACAGTAGTTGTATTATTAGTTACTATTTCATTTGTATTAACATTTTGCGGTGTAATATATTCTAATATTGTAGGGTCATTTTCTATTCTGTTTACTAAAGAGCCGTCTTTTAAAAACTCTCTGCCAAACATTACCACTTCTTCACCATCTTCTAAACCGCCGCTTAAAGCAACTTTGTCTTTGGATCTAAATAATATATCAATTTCTCTGATGTATGCTCTGTATTGTTTATTAGTGTTATCAGCAGCTACTTTTCCTTCTAGAGGAGGATTTTGAGAATTATCTTCTTTTACAACATAAATATAGTTTTTTCCTAAATCATCAGAAAATGTAGCACTATTTGGTATTACGAAAATATTATTAGCAGAGTTTAAGAGTATTGATACATCAGAAAACATGCCGGGTAGGAATAATCTATCTTTATTATCAATTAAAGCTTTTACCATTAGAGTACGAGTTGCAGGATTAACTGCATAATCTTTTTTTGTGATAGTAGCTTCTACTTCTTTGTTTGGAGAAGAAGGAATTCTTATTAAAACTTTTTGACCTAATTCTATACCAGCAATAGAGCGTTCTGGCACTTGTATTTCTACTTCCAATTTGCTAATATCAGCAACATTTGCTATTGGTGTAGCAGCTGCTATAGAAGCACCAACTGCCATATATGTTGTAGTTACATAACCAGAAATAGGTGTTCTTGCTGGAGCATATGCATAATTTGCTCCTATTACAAATCTATCTATTAATGCTATAGTGTCGCCTTTGTTTACAAAGCTGCCTTCATATTTTAGTATGTTTGCAATTTTACCGGGAACATCTGATGATATCTCTACTTCTTTTATTGCTTTAATTTCAGCAGAAAGCTCAAGATATTCTTCTAAAGATTGTCTTACAGGTGCTGCAACAAGTACACTTATAGGATTTTCTTTCTTTTTTAAATCGACTTGTTTTTTACAAGAAATGGAAAATGTACCTATTAATAAAATTGTAGAAAGTATTAAAATAATTTTTCTATATAATGTCATAGTTGTTTTCTCCTTAAGCTCCTAGAAGCTTTAATACTTGTAATGTGCTTGAAAAATATTCATATATAGCTTGTAAATATGCAAGCTGCGCATTTAAATAAGTAAGTTCTGCATCGCTTAGCTCTAGTGTGGATATTGTACCGCCTCTGTATTGTCTTTGTGCCATTTGTAAAGCATATGCAGCTGTTCTAGCATTTTCTGCTTGAGATTGTAATGTTAATTCCTGAGATTTTGCTGTAGATATTAAATTTCTACTATTTATCTCTATATTATCTCTTAACTGTTCATAGCTTACTTCCATTTGCTCAATGCTTAATTGAATCTCTTCTGCTGCTTTTGCTGTAGATGAGAATGGAAGTAAAGAATCAAGAGAATAATTTAATGAAACTCCAACACCCCAATTAAATCTTGAACCCCTTCTTTTAATAAAATTATTATTTTCGTTTTTTACTTGATCTTCTGTCATAATGCTCACATCAGCACTAGCAGATAGTGTAGGCCATAAATAACTTCTTGCCACTTTTCTATTATATTCAAGCATCTCTATATTATTAGCCATATTGCTGAGTTCTATATTATTAGCCATTATCAAATCTAATATTACATTTATATCTAAATCTGGTAATGTTATTTTTGTAGCGTCCAATATATTGCCTACTAATTCTACATCATCAGATACATTTGTTAAACCTATTTGTCTTATAAATGTTAATTTTAAACTTTCATAATTATTGCTAAGCGTAACAAGCTGAGGTTTTGTGCTTTCATATTGTACTTTTGCATTTAAATATTCATACTCTGAAACTTGTCCATTTCTATATTTTATATAAGATTCTCTCATTCTATTACTGTAATTAAGCTGCTGCTGATAATATACTCTGTAATTTTCTTGAGCTACAAATGTATTGTAAAAATTTAATTGTGTGTTTATTGCAACATTCTTTCTCTCATCATAATATATATCTTTCATCATCTGCAAGTTTACTTCTCTAGCTTTATCAGTATTCCAATTTCTAAATCCAGTAAAAAGCGTTTTTGATAAAGTGGCACCAGCTGACCAAGTATCAGGACTTGTTTTAATACCTGTATATATATTAGCAATTTCTTGAGGTTCTGATATATTTAATGATCCTGTTACACCTAAAGAAGGTAAGAATAAGTCAGAAAATGATGCATCTTTTTGAGTTTGAGCTATGCGTACATCATATTCCGCCTGCTTTAAGGTTTTATCATTTTCAATAGCTAAATCTAATGCTTGTTCTAAATTTATACTTATCTTAGAGTTTGTGTAGTTTTCGTTGCTCTGTGAATATAGAGAAATGCTAAATATTGTAATCAATATAATAATAAAACTAATCCTCACAATACTACTCCTGAGAAGGCTACATCATAAATTTAATAAAAAATTTATTTTTTTACTCATAAATTATAAACTTCAAATAAAAAATAGCAAGCCAATTTTACAATATATTTAATTAGACGAATAAATAATTAAAAAAGTTCCCCCTTATTAATACTACTAATATATAACCGAATCAACACTTGTATAGGTAAATAAAAAAAATAATTATTTTTATATTTTCATAGAAATAGTAAATATTTTTTACTTTTTTGGTATAAAAAATATAGTTTTACATTCTAAATTTACTTAAAATTTACAAATTCTAATTATTTTTTGATAAAATCATATTGATAGAGCAAAAAAACTGCAAAAAATATATATTTTTTGTAAAAAATTAGTAAAAAAATTTGACAAAACTCTTAGCTTATACTATAATTATAATTGTAAAGATAATTTACTTAGATTCATTAAGGAGCTTAAAATGAAAAAAATATTAAATGTTATTTTTATTATATCAATCTTTTCAAGCTTGCTATTAGCACAAACTAATGACTTAGCAGCAGATACTAATGCAGCTGCTCAACCAGCAACTCAAAATGATATGACAATGTATAATCCTTATATGCAAACACCAGATAGTAATGTTCAATATGGATATGGAGTGCCGTTATCATCTTTGCCTCAAAACACTCAAGATTTCATAGCAAAGCATTTTCAAAATGTGGAAGTAACTTACATAGAGAGAGATTGGGAAGATATAGAAGTATATTTAGCTAATGGAACACAAATTGACTTTTTCCCTAATGGTGAATGGAAAGAAGTAAAAAGTTATGGAAATATGCCTACTACAATATTACCTGCTAATGTTTTAGCTACTGTTAATAAAACCTACCCTCAAGCTGCTATTATTAAAGTAGAAAAACAATTCACTATATATGAAGTTAAACTCAATAATATGATGGAACTTTATATTGATGGTAATGGTAACTTAATAGGACAGCAATTTGATGATTGATAATTATTAAAACTATAAATTTAAATTAAAGGAGTAAATAATGAAAAGAATAATATGTTTATTAATAGCTTTAAGTATAATAGGTTCTTCAGCTTTATTTGCTGATTGGTATGTACCTCTTAATCAAGTTCCTCAAGCAGTATTGGCTACAGCAAGAGCAACTTATCCGCAAGCACAAATTTGGGCTGTTGAAATGGAGCATTTCAATGTTTATAAAGTAAAAATGAACAATATGATGGAACTTTATATAGATAAAGCTGGTAATTTATTAGGTCAAGAATTTGATGATTAATAGTTAAATATAAAAAATAAAATAAAAGGAGATAAATAATGAAAAAAATAATATGTTTATTAATAGCTGTAAGCGTGATAGGTTCTTCAGCTTTATTTGCTGATTGGTATATACCTCTAAATCAAGTTCCTCAAGCAGTATTAGCTACAGCAAGAGCAACTTATCCGCAAGCACAAATTTGGGCTGTAGAAATGGAAAATTATAATGTTTATAAAGTAAAAATGAACAACATGATGGAACTTTATATAGACAAAGCTGGTAATTTATTAGGTCAGGAATTTGACGACTAATAAAATAAAAAAGAAACTAGATAAAAAACAATAGATAAATAAAGTAGTTATTCCTTATTATTAGAGAAGAGGCTTAAAAAATGATTTAAGTCTCTTCTTTTATTTGCATAATAATATCAAAATATTCTATTGCAATAATAACAAAAAATATATATATTGTTTCTTTATTAAAAATTATTATAAGGATTATTTATGGAAAAGTTTTTCAAACTAAAGGAAAATGGAACTAATGTAAAAAGCGAAATCATAGCTGGTATTACTACATTTATGACTATGGCTTATATATTAGCTGTAAACCCTAGCGTACTTAGTGCTACTGGTATGGATAAGGGGGCTGTATTTACTGCTACAGTAGTATCTTCTATAGTTGCTACTTTAATTATGGGACTTTTGGCTAATTTACCTTTTGCTTTAGCTCCCGGTATGGGGCTTAATGCTTTCTTTGCTTATACTGTTGTGCTTGGTATGGGTTATAGTTGGCAAACTGCTTTAACTGCTGTTTTTATTGAAGGTATTATATTTTTAGTTTTAACTATTTTTAATGTAAGAGAAGCAATTGTAAACAGTATACCTCTTAATATGAAAAGAGCTATTTCTGTTGGTATAGGTTTATTTATTGCTTTTATTGGTCTTCAAAACTCTAAGATTATAATTAACAATGATGCAACATTAATTTCATTAGGAGATATTACTTCAGGCTCTCCGCTTCTTGCTATCATTGGTTTATTAATAACATCTTTACTTCTTGCATACAATGTAAAAGGAGCTATATTAATTGGTATATTATTAACAACTATAATAGGAATACCTATGGGAATTACTCAGCTTTCTCCTTATGCAAGTTTTGCTCCTCCTTCTTTAGAGCCTGTTGCTTTCAAATTAGATTTTGCTAATCTTCTTCATCCTAATATGTTTATAGTATTATTTACTTTTCTTTTTGTGGATATGTTTGACACAGTTGGTACATTGGTTGGGGTTTGTACAAAGGCTAATATGCTTACAAAAAGCGGAGAAGTTCCTCGCTGTAAACAGGCTTTATTTGCTGATGCTGTAGGAACTATATTTGGTGCTTGCATGGGTACTTCTACTGTTACTACTTATGTTGAAAGTGCTTCTGGTGTTGCTGAGGGCGGAAAAACTGGACTTACTGCTGTTGTAGCTGCTATATTATTTACTATATCATTATTCTTATCACATATATTCTTATCTATACCTAGTGCTGCCACTGCACCTGCTCTTATAATAGTTGGTTTATTTATGATGACTCCTATATTAGAAATTGACCTTACTGATTATACAGAAGCTATACCTTCTTTTGTTTGTATTATATTTATGCCTTTTGCTTACAGTATTGCTGAGGGAATAACTTTTGGTATATTGGCTTTCACTTTATTAAAACTATTAACAGGAAGAACAAAAGAGATTACATTATTTACTTGGATATTGTCAGCTCTTTTATTAATAAAGATTTTAATGCCTTTTATTTCTAAATTTTTAGCATAAAAATTATAATATAAAATTATTACATTAAATAAACAAAGGTCTTGAATTAATTTCAAGGCTTTTGTTTTTTTATAAATTGAGAAAATATAGTTGTTTAAGTACATCTTAAAAAAATTAAGTTTTTTATTAGTGGTTGCTTTTCCCCTACGAAGAGGCCGTATGGTATACGCATCCAGTTCTTTTATTGGTATAAAAGAAGCAAAAGAACCACATTTTTTATACAAAATATAAATATTATTTTAGCTTTTATATATTCCAAATATGTCAAGCTAAACACTTGCACTTTTTGGTTCTTTGACGAAGTCCGCAGAGCGTAAGGCGGGAAAAGAACAATAAATTAAATAAATATTGATGAAATATAATTTTATATATTACAATGTTTCAATCCACTTAAAAACTTCGTCCATTATATTGTTGCTGTCCATAGTCTCAAAGAATATACCATTAACTAAATTATTATGATAAATCTCTTTGTTTTCAAATACTATACATTTAGCTAAACCATCATTAAAACTATTAACTTTGTTTGAAAAATTAATTGAGTTTTGAACATCACAAATAGGGTCTAATCCTGAGTGTATGCATAATACTTTATTTTTTTCACTGCCGTCTATATAGTTATAAGGGTTTGCTAAATCTCTGTTGTAGTTCCATTCAAAAAGCTGATCGAGCATAGGAGTTATAATTTCATTAGTGCATACGTTTAAATCTGTTGGTCCTCCTAATGATATATAACCTTTAAAATTATTTATATCAACATTATATTTCTTTTGCATGTCTTTATTATAAACAAGTAAAGCTCCCAAATGAGCACCTGCAGATGAACCTACTACAACTATATTAGAATAGTTTATATTTTTTTCTTTTAATATAGAAAGTGCTTTATTAAATCCATTAAATACATCTTCTATTTGTGCTGGGTATTTAGCTTTTTTGCTTAATCTATAACCTAATAGTATTGCATTAAAACCTTCTTTTGCAAATCTTCTTCCAACGAATCTATATAAATCAGCACTTCCCTCTCTCCAGCCTCCGCCATGTATATATACTATTAATTGTTTTTTCGGCTTTTCATTTTCTTTTAATTGTGCTGGGAAATATAGAATATATTGTCTTTTGTTTTTGTCGTATTTAAATTTAGTGGGCTTAATTTTTTTATCTGCCTTAATAAAGTTAATAGCCATTACAGGATAGCTTAAATATTCTTTTATTAAGTTTTTATTTTTTTTTGTATTTTTTATTTTCTTTATTTTCTTATCCATAAAAAACTCCTAATATTTTTTATATAATATTTTTTTTATGCATTAAAAATTTTTTTCAAAGATAAAATAAACTCATTTCTAAATAGTATAATCATAGTAAGAATAACAATTATACCCGAACCAAAAGCAGCCAAACTACTCCAATATAGAAAATTAAATAGCGGTAAAATAATAATTAGCATAGATATAAAAGCAGCAGAAATTATATAAGAAACATATTCATTAAAATATTTATGGTCTATAATTGCTATTATGAGCATTGAAAGATTTAATCCAAGCGATAAAAAAGGCATTACATAATTGAAAGACCATTTATAAAATCCGCTGAATATATCTATTATTATCACCAAAGGAAGAAGTATAAAAAACTCTATTAATAATTTTTGCCTCAAATAAAATATTGAAGCTGTAAAACATATATAGGTAAAATATGCAGATGCAACAGACACTATAGATATCATAGCCCAATTATATTTTGAAGAAGTTGATATATTAACAAGCATTATAATGACGATGGCACTTACAGCAACTAAAGAAACTATCTTTTTAGCATTAACTTTTTTTATTTTTTTATAATACCAATCATAGGAAGGATACTCTTCGCAATATGTATTATTTTTATTTTCTAATTCACTAAAACATAATGGGCATTTGTTTGTTTTTATTTCTAATTTACAGTTGCTGCAATAAGGCATTTTTCTACACTCCAAAATCATTAGAATAAATTTCTGTTTTTGTAACTTTTGAAATATTTTGAAAGAAATGTTTTATAATATCTGTTTCTATAATTGTTCTATTGAATGTAACAGAGAGTTTATCATCAAAACTGCATAAACCTACATTTAATGGGCTATTTATTGTATTATAAACCACAGCCTCAAAATGATTAATATATTCTTTCATGTCTTCTGGAAGAATAATGTTTCCAAAGTTTGATAATGTGAGAGTTTTTAACTTATCTTCAAATAATTCAAAAGCTAAATTAACCACAAAGTTTTTTATAAATAATGGAATAAATTTTGTTAATATATTATTTTCTAATTTTGTGTTTTGATAAATAAAGTTTTCTAATTTTTCTTTTTGAAGTTTTTCTTTCATTTCATTAGAAACTATTTTTATAATATCATCAAAGCTTAATTCATTGGAAGTATTTATTTGTACATTAACCACACCAAAAAAGTTTTTTAAAGATATTGAAGGAAATATTGTTCTTAGATTAACAGGAATGCATACTACTATATTTTTACCGTCTAATCTATTTTTTATTTTTGCTTCATATATAGAGTACGCTAAAAGTGAAGCTATGTAGGCTGTGATAGTAACATTATATTTTTTGCTTTCTTTTTTAATATTTTCTACGCTAAAAATTCCATGAACAACATTGTTGCCGTATATTTTTAATTGCTTGCCTTTTATTAAATAAACATTTTTAATTTTATTTTCTTTTGTTGTTGCCTTTTTATCTTGTGTGTGCATTTTAAAGCTGTCATCATAATCGCGAGTTGTGTGTATGCTGTCTTTAAATACATCTTCATTAGGGTCATTAATTTGTTTTCCTGATAATGTGAGATAATGATAAAGCAGAGATTTCAAAAAACTTATTAAAGCTGTGGCATCTGCAAGAGAGTGAAACACTTCTACAGATATTCTATATTGATAATAAACCACTCTAACTAAATAACCATTATTAAGTTTATAATTTATATTATAGCATGGGTAATATTTCTCTTCTTCAACTAATAGTCTTCTGTTATTTTCTTCAAAGTAATTCCAAAACAGTCCTTTTTTTATTGAAAGTGCAAATGTTGGAAATCTTTTCATTGTGATATCTAGTGCATTTTGCAGTATTGATTCATTTACTTTATCTTTTAATATAGCTGAAACTCTAAAGATTGGAATGTTTTTTTTATTTTTTATAGATACAAAAAGTTTTGCGGCATTATCTAATTTGTATAATTCTTTCATTTTTGTACTCAATTATAGAATTGATAATTTTACAATATAATATTAAATTATTTATTCTATTTTGCAATAATTAAAAATAATTAAATTCATAAAAAACGAGTTGTTTCAAGTACTATAGTTCTTTTTTATTTTTTATTATAAATATACTAAAATAATTTTATTGAAATTGCAGTCTTTTTGCTTCTTTGGGTCACCAAAAGAAGTGGGGTGCGGGGCAAAGCCCCTGCAAATAATAAAAATAAAAAAAGTTAAAAATTTTCAGTATATTCTGAAATAAGTATATTTTGTTATATTATTTTTTTATTCAACTTTTTCCCGCCGCAAAAAGTTTTCGCCCTTCGGGCACGCTTCGCGAAAGTACAAGTAAAAATTTAAAAAGCTTTATATTATATCTATTTTCAGATTTTAAATTTACTTTTTAAAATTGACAATTAAATTTTTATTTTGTATTATAAATATACTAGAATAATTTTATTGAAATTGCAGTTCTTTTGCTTCTTTTATACCAATACCACAGGCACTTCCTTCGGTCGTAAAAGAAGTGGGGTGTGGGGCAAAGCCCCGCAGGTATTTAAAATTAAAAGATATAAATTTTAATAAAATAAAAATTTTTAGTATATAACAATTATTAATAGGGTATAAAAATATATGAGAGAAATTGATGTTAATGTTATAACAGAAAATGTTGCTAAACTTTGCATAGATTCTAATATTTATTTAAACGATGATATAAAAAATGCATTAAAAAAATCTTTAGCACAAGAAGAAGAGAACCTTCCAAAAAATATACTTGATGTACTTATAAAAAATTCGGAAATTGCAAAAGAAGAATTAAAGCCAATATGTCAAGATACAGGAATGGCGATTATATATGTTGATGTTGGAATGGATGTTCATTTTATAGGCGGAAGCTTAACAGATGCTATTAACAAAGGTGTGGCATTAGGGTATAAAGAAGGTTATTTAAGAAAGTCTGTTGTAAATGACCCGCTAGAGAGAAAAAATACAAATGATAATACTCCTGCTATTATTCATTATAATATAGTTGAAGGTGATAAAGTAAAGATTATAGCAGCACCTAAGGGGTTTGGAAGTGAGAATATGGGAAAGGTTGCCATGCTTCCTCCTTCTGCTGGAATAGATGGAATAAAAAAGTTTGTTTATGATACAATAAAAACTGCTGGAGCTAATGCTTGTCCTCCTATGATTGTGGGTATTGGTATTGGAGGCAATATGGAGAAATGCGTTGATATTGCTAAGAGGGCTTTACTTAGAGAGGTGGGTTCAAAAAATAATGATGAGCGTTTACAAAAGCTTGAAGAAGAACTTCTTGAAGGAATCAATAAAATGAATATTGGACCATCTGGTTTTGGAGGAAAGACCACTGCTTTATGTGTGCATATAAATATGTATGCCACTCATATAACATCGCTTCCTGTATGCGTGTGTACGGGCTGTCATGCAACAAGACACAGAGAAATTGTTTTATAAATAGTTTAATAAAAATTTTTAAGGTATTAGGTTTTATGGAAATAAAAAAAATAAACACTCCTCTAACAAAAGAAATATTATCGACATTAAAAGCAGGCGACATGATAAGCCTAACAGGCAATATATATACTGCAAGAGATGCCGCACATAAAAGATTAATAGATATGATAAATATCGGAGAAAAATTGCCATTAGATTTAGAAAACAAAACAATATTTTATGCAGGTCCTTCACCAAATAAACCAAATGAAGTGATAGGAAGTGTTGGACCTACAACAAGCTATAGAATGGACGCCTACACTCCAAAGCTAACAGAGCTAGGAGTTTTATCTACAATAGGTAAAGGTGCAAGGTCTAAAGAGGTTATTGAATCTATAAAAAAATATGGAGGTGTTTATTTTTGTGCAATAGGCGGGGCTGCTGCATATATGTCTCATTGCGTGAAGAGATGCAAAGTAATAGCTTTTGAAGATTTAGGCACTGAGGCTATTAGAGAGCTTTATGTAGAGGATATGATGCTAATAGTGGCAATAGATTCTAACGGGGAGAGTGCTTTAAAGGTTTAAGATTTTTAAAAAGCTGATTTATTATAAAAATAAATTATATGAAAAATTATATTTATTTAGATATATAATTTTAAGTTTATCAATTTTTTGTTGTTCTTTTTCCTGCGTACGAGCTGTACCACCTTGCCGCACGGTAATGCTATGTTTTAATTATAACTTCTTATACGTGCGGGGGAATACATTTAATATACAATTAAATTATAAAATTTATAATAAAATGCAGCCTTTTTGCTTCTTTGTGGCACGCCGCAAGGGCACTTCCTTCGGTCGCAAAAGAAGTAGGGGTACGGGGACTAGTCCCCGAAAAAATAAAACAAATTAAAAACTTAAATTATTTTAGGATATGTTAAACAACTATATTTTATAATTTAAATTTTTGTTTTATTCAACTTTTTCCCGCCGCAAAAAGTTTTCGCCCTTCGGGCACGCTTCGCGAAAGTGCAAACATTTTAACTTTTCTGCAAATAAAAAAACACCCGCTTTTTACAGCGAGTGCTTTATTATTTATTACTTTTAGTCTTTCATAATAGTTGAAGAAGGATCTTTCAAATAATCTCTTGTTAGCTGAGCTACTTTTGGAGATAAAATTAAAAGACCTATTAAGTTTGGTATAGCCATAAGACCATTCAAAGTGTCTGCTATAGACCATATCAAATCTAACTGAGCTACTGCACCAATTATACCAACAATTAAGAATATAATTCTATAAGTATAAGAAGCCATTTTATTTCTTTTAGTAAGATATCCTAAAGCAACAACACCATAGTGTGACCAACCAACAAAAGTTGAGAAAGCAAATAGTATTAATGATACAGTAAGTATTACAGAACCAATGCTTCCTAAATGAGCACCAAATGAAGCAGATATTAATTCAGCACCATTCAATGTAGTACCTTGATTAGCCTCTAAGAACATAATAGCCATAAGACCTGTTAAAGTACAAACAAAGAAAGTATCTATAAGTACTTCAAATATACCCCATAAACCTTGCTCTATAGGGTTTTTAGAGTTACTAGCACCATGAGCCATAGGAGCAGTACCTAAACCAGCTTCGTTTGAAAATACACCTCTTGCAAAACCAAATTTCATAGCAATCATGATAGTGTATCCCATAAAACCAGCTCCAACTTGTTTTAAATTGAATGCTTCAGTAAATACTCTTTGAAAAGCATGAGGTATTTTATCTAAATTTAGAGCTAAAATAATGATTCCAGCAGCTAAATATATAACACACATAATAGGAACAAGCTTCTCTGTAACAGTAGCTATTCTTCTAATACCGCCTATTATTATAATAGCAGTTAAAGCAACAACAACAATACCAGTAATAATTTTAGGTACTCCAAAATTTTGATAAACAACAGCAGCCATAGCATTAGTTTGAGTCATGTTTCCAGCACCAAAACAAGCCAAAGCAGCAAAAGCAGCAAATATACTTCCAAGCCAAGGCAAATTAGCACCTTTAGATATATAATACATAGGTCCGCCATGGTTATGACCTTGATCATCTTTAATTCTATAATGAACCGCTAATATAACTTCAGAATATTTTGTAACCATTCCAAAGAAAGCAGCAAACCACATCCAAAATAAAGCTCCGGGTCCTCCTGCCACTATTGCAGTAGTAACTCCAGCAATGTTTCCAGTACCAACAGTACTTGCTAATGCTGTACTTACTGCTTGGAAAGGTGTAATGTTATCATCAGCATCTTGTTTTTTTGCTAAAGAACCAAAAGTATGTTTTACCCATAAAGGTATTTGTGTAACTTGTAAGAAACCAGTTCGAATACTTAAAAATATACCAGTTCCAACCAATAGGGTGAGCATTATAGGTCCCCATACAAAACCATTAATAATGCCGTTGATTTTTGCTATCATCTCAACCATAATAATCTCCTTTTTTATATAGTTTAATTAAATTTTGATGTACTCCTTAAAAAGTATTTTTTTATTAAAAATATTTTTTATCTAATTTTAGTTTTTATAAACTCTCTTAACTCTCTCACCAATGCGTACTAAAACCTCATGGCTTATAGTACCTATTTTGTTTGCCATAGTATTAGCATTAATCCTATCATCATCTCCAAATACTAAGACATCATCATTTTCTTTTATGTTGTCTTCATTTCCTATATCTGCCATCATAATATCCATGCATATCTTTCCTACTATAGGATAATACTTGCCTTTTATTTTAACCTCCCAATTATTAGAAAGCTTTCTTGACATTCCGTCAGCATATCCTATCGGTATTACAGCGATATTTGTATCTTTATTAGCCTTCCAAGTCATGCCGTAAGAAACAGTTTCATTCTTCTTTATTTTTCTAACTAAAACAACTCTAGATTTTAAATTTAGTATTGGCTTAAATCCAAAATCATGAAGCTTCTCTGTATAACCATAAAGCACTATTCCCGCTCTGACCATATCAAAGTAAGCATTCTTATAATAAAGTAACGCAGCCGAATTGGCAGTATGAGCATTGTTTATTTTTATGCCGTTTGTTTTTAAATTATTAAGTACTTCGCTAAAAACCTTTATTTGATTTTCTGTGAACTCTTTTGAAGCATCATCAAACATATCTGAAGCAGCATAATGAGTATTAATTCCTTCTAGCTCCAAAGTGTTATATGATAAAACCTTCTTTGCTAGGTTTAAAACCTCTTTAGGTTTAGCACCCATTCTGTTTAAGCCAGTATCTACTTTGATATACAACTTTAACTTTTTATCATGCTTTTTTAAAAACTTGTCATAATCATCCAAACATTCAGCATTACTTATAATTGGAGTTAAATTATAATTGCAAACATATTCTGATTCATTTCTAAAATGCTGAAATAAAACAACTATAGGAGTTTTTATATCAGCTTCTCTTATTTTTACTCCCTCTTCTACAGTAGCAACTCCAAGTGCATCCACATTCAATTTTTCTAACTCTTTAGATATTCCTACAATTCCATGCCCATAAGCATTAGCTTTTACTATAGCAAGTAATTTAGTCTTTTCTGTCTTTTCTATATTTTCTGTCATAGAACGAATTATTTTTATATTGTTTTGTAATGCTTTTAGATCTATTTCTGCTATATTGTACATCTTATCTCCTAAGCATACTTAGATGTTAGTATACATTTTTAGTTTATTAATGTCAATACTGTAATTAGTAATACTATAAAGTATAATATAATTAATTTTCAGATAAAGGTTAAAACACAATAATATGATATTTTTGTATATTAATAAAACATATCAGGGTTTTTAAAATCTTCTTTTAATTGTTCAAGAACATTATCATTTTTAGAAAAGCCATTTTTGGAACTATTTACTAATTCTTTTTCTAATTCTTCTATTTCCGTATCTATTTTATATTCTGATTCATTTTCATTCATTTTATTAACATCTTTATCATTATCATCATTATTAAATTCTTCTGTATCCAAATTTAATATTATATCATCAGGTTTTTCATCTTCAACTTCATCAACATTTGTAATAAATCCAGACATAAGAGATTGGAATTTATTAAAGCTTTCACTCAATTTACTAGTAACCATAAAGAATTCATGATTACTTTTAGCGGTTTTTACAGATAATTCATTTAAGAAAGCCATAGTGCTAACAACCTCAGTAGCTCCAACACTATTAGCTTGAATAATCTCAGCAACCTCTTTGTTAATTTGGTCTAATAAAGTAATTTGACTATCTACCACGTCACCGCTATTAATCTGTTCTCGGACATTTTCTTTTACACCCATAGTGATGTTATTTAAGTGTTTAATAGTTTCAAGTATATCTCTACCGCCTATTTCAAGCTCACTGTTTGCGGTATTAATTTCGGCAACAACCCTTGAAGTGTTCTCAGACATATCAAGTATATTTTCTAGAGATTTTCCGCTGTTATTAGCAAGTTCTACTGTTTCATCTATTCTCTTAGTAATAGTTTTAATGATGTTTGTAATAGTTTTTGTATTGTCTGCAGTATGTTCTGCAAGTAGTCTAATTTCATCAGCAACTACAGAGAAACCTCTACCTTGTTCTCCTGCATGTGCTGCTTCTATAGCTGCATTCATAGCCAAAAGGTTAGTTTGTTCAGCAATGCCTTGAATAACGTTAACTATCTCTTTAATTTGGTCAGAGCTTTCCTCAATACCCCTAACAGCCTCTATCACTTCATCTACCATATCTCCGCCGTCATGAGCATCTATAAGCAATTTCTTTGAGAATGAGTGTGCTTTTGTAATACTTTTTGCTACGCTTGTAATGTTGGATATCATCTCTTCTATAGAAGAAGATGTTTCCTCTACTGCAGAAGCTTGTTTTTCCATATTATCACTTATTTTATAAATTGTCTGTAATAATTCCTCTACAGCAATAGAAGCTGATGAGAATGCATGTTTCTGCTGCTCTGAAGAGTTTGTCACATTTTTAATAGAATTAATAATGTTATTTACACTTGCTATGTTTTGTGTAATACTAGCACTCTGGTCATTTACCATTTGAGCATTTGATTCTATTGCTTTGTCTATTAATTTTATTTCATTAAATACATTATTACTTTCTGTTTTTAAATTTCCTATGATGTCATCTAAACCATTAAGAAATAAATTAAAGTTATATACTAATACTCCAATTTCATCATTATTTTTAGAATATATTCTTTTTCTTAAATCTCCCTTACCTCCTATAAGGCTTTTAGCAGATTCTGTAGCCGAATCTATTGGTTTAAATAATTGTCTTATAATATATAAATAAGTTCCTGAAACTACTAAGAATATTATTATAACTATAGATAATATTACGGATATATCTCTTTCTATAGCAGAATTTTTAATTATACTAGTAAGATCTTTATAATATACAGCAATAACATTTAAATCTTTTATATAATACATTATAACCATAGTTCTATTGCCGTTTATATTGAGTATTGGAGTAACATAAAAATACTTATTACCTAATTGAGATCCAAATTCAGAAACATATCTCATTAAATTAGCTGATTTTACTCTTAATATTAAATTAGCATCTTCTAATATATTTTCTGATTCTGAGCTTAATAATACATCTTTTGTATTAAAATCATAATATATATATGATAAATCTGAAAGAGAAGTATTTGTAATCATATTGCTGTAATAATCATTTATACTAATGTCTGATATTATATATCCGATTTGAATGTCGTTTAGAGTTATTGGGTAGTGTGCAGATATATTAATATCATTTCTATCATTAGCTGTTATTGATACAAAAAAATCTCTTCTTATAGCATTATTTTCTAATAGCGGGTGAGCTGTTAAACTATCTGCTGTTCTTAATGTATAAGCATTGTTATTAGAAGAGGCGTTTTTAGTTATACTTATCGAATAGGCAAGGTTTGAATCTAAAAACTCTCTATCCATATTTATATAAATTGCTTTATAATTATTTTTTGATACTCTATTTATATAAGACAATCTATTTTCTATTTCTGTTCTTAAGATATTTCTATTTTGAGTATATCCATTTGAATAAATATTATTGATAATTCTATTATAAACATCTAAATCATCTCTTATACTATTATTTAATGAATATATATTATTATCTATTTTTACTATTTCATTTAATGTGTTATTAATGTAATTATTTATATACAAGTTTTCATTTACATTAATTGAATAGATTAAAAACACTAATACAACAGAAAAGAAAAAGAAATAGATAGTATATAAAATTTTAGTTGTAATAGGTATATAGAAAGTATTAATATTAACTTCTAGGTCTAATTTAAGTGTAGCTAATTTGAATGAAAGAAGAGTTAAAGAAACAGCACCGCCATTTACTAATAAACATGCAATCATCGCTATAATAGATGTATATACAAAAACATCTTTATTTAATATATTGTATAAAACTATTTCTAAGAATGAACTAATTATAGAAGTTGCTGTAAATAGTCTTATAGTTTTTCTAGCTATTTGTATATTTATTCCATTTTTCCAAATTTCGAAGTATTTTAATATTGATACTACAGAAAATACAGTTGCTATTATTTTAATACCGTAGAAAGGAATCTTATGACTGTATACAAAAAAGTATAATATAATATACCATATAGGCAGGTTTATTATTATATATGTAAAAATAAGCTGCATTTTTAGAGAGAATATAGTTTTTTGTTGAGGTTTTTCTACAGCCATAGAATAATCCATTCCTTTTATATAATTTTAGATATTATTATACATTATCGTACAATTTTTATCAAAATATTAATTTACACTCTTCCAACCTCATTAACTACTCTTCCTATTAGAGTGTCATGTGTTGTTATAGTTTTTGAGTTCAATTCATAAGCACGCTGAACTTCTATCATTCTAACCATTTCATTTATAGGGTTTACATTGCTCATTTCCAAAAATCTTGATAATACTTTAGGTCTGTCTACGCCTTTTTGAGCTATATAGGCAGGACCGCTGATGTCTGTATCTACCCAGAATGAATCACCTTCTTTTTTAAGGTATCTTTCATTTTCAAAGCGAACTATTTTGAGTGTGTCAAGTATTTCTTCATCTTCCCATTCATTATCATTAAACTGAACAAAGTCTTCGTTGTCTTGATATCTTCTGTTAATGCTAATTCTTCCTTCTTCATCTATATTGAAGTTGTTAGTTTTTATTTGTATATAACCATTTTCACCCATTACTTTGTAGCCATGTTTTGTAACGAGATAATTATCTTTATCAATTAAAAAGCTTCCGTTTCTAGTGTATCTTTCACCGTGCGGGGTTTCAACTGCAAAAAATCCTTTATCGCCCAAAGCTATATCAAGCTGATTACCAGTTTCTCTTAAAGAACCTTGCTCCCACTCTGTAAAAACTTCATTTACTTCCACACCAGTACCAAGTCTTCCAACATAAGGTCTTATATCTGTAGAACCAAGAGGAAATATTACAACCCCATCATCTTCAGTTCTAGCAGCCATCATTTCTGGAAAAGCTTTGAAAGTAGCAGTGTCTCTTTTAAAACCCGGTTTGTCAACATTAGCCAAATTGTTAGCCACAACATCAAGTCTATATTGTTCGGCTATCATTCCGCTTGCACCTGTATAAACTCCTCTAACCATTTATATATCCCCCTTTTTTATAAAATGTCATCTTTTTCTTTTGCTGTTTTTATATTAATTTTGTTTAATTTATTTACAAAGTCTTCATAGCCTCTTTCTATGTGGTATATTCTGTGAAGGTCTGTAACGCCCTCTGCCACAGCACCTGCAATAACTAATGCAGCACCAGCACGTAAATCACTAGCCTGTACATCAGCACCAGAAAGTTTGTATCCTCCGTTTACAACAATGCTAGGCTCATACAATTCTATATTAGCACCCATACGTATTAATTCTGGTACATTGCTGAATCTATCTGGGTAAATAGTCTCTTTTATCTTGCTTGAACCTTTTATTGTGCAGGCTAAAGTTGTAAATATGGCCTGCAAATCTGTTGGAAAGCCCGGATATGGAAGTGTTTCTATTTCAAAAGGCTTTAATTCTTTATTTGATGCATCTATTTCTATAGTTGATTTTGTGGTCTTTATATCACAGCCTATAGAAGAGAGTAAATCCAATACATAAGTTAAATGCTCTGGATTAGTATTTTCTAATTTTAATTTACCTCTTCCAGCGGCAGCCATTGCCAAAAAAGTGCCTGTTTCTATTCTATCTGGTATCACTTCAAACTCTACGCCTTTCAAATAATCAACGCCTTCTATTGTGAGAGTAGAAGTTCCTATTCCTTCAATTTTTGCTCCCATAGCTTTTAATAGCTCTGCTAAGTTTGTGCATTCTGGCTCTCTTGCTGCATTTCTTATAATTGTTTTACCTTTAGCCAAAGCAGCAGCCATCATAACATTATCTGTACCCAAAACAGTGGGACCATTTTTTCCAGATAAGTTTATATCAGCACCTATTAAATTTTCTTTTACGCTAGCATCAATATAACCGGCGGTGATATCAATCTTAGCCCCTAATGCTTCCATTCCTTTCAGATGCAAATCTATTGGTCTTGGACCAAAAGCACAGCCGCCGGGGTATGAAACCTTACAATGTTTACGTTTTGCAAGAAGAGGACCAAGCACTATAATAGATCCTCTCATTTTTTTTACTAATTTGTATGGAGCTTCATCGCTTTTGCCGTTTTGGGATATTATTACAGTAGTGTTGTTTTTAAAATCAACTTTCTTTCCCAATGGTTCTAATATATTTATTAATACCTGCACATCAACCAAATCTGGCACATTATGAAGTGTTACAGGTTCATCAGTAAGTATTGAAGCTACCAAAAGAGGAAGTGATGCATTTTTAGAACCAGAAATTTTTACTGTTCCATTAATATTTTTAGAGCCTTCTATGGTGTATTTAAACATTCTTCCCCCTATTTTTTATATTATACTATCTTAGTTTTTCGGTATAATAGCAAAATGCTTAATTATTTTTTATTATGTAAATTATTAAAAAAATAAAATTAAACTTTGAAAAAGCTATTGACATTTAAATATGGTTGTGTTATAATATTTTTCAAGTCTAATGCGGGAATAACTCAGTTGGTAGAGTTTCTGCTTGCCATGCAGACTGTCGCGGGTTCGAGTCCCGTTTCCCGCTCATCAGATAACCCTCGATAGAATTATTTCTGTTGAGGGTTTTTTAATTTTTTATATAAAGGTTGTATATCAATGGAAATTAAAGATTTTAACTTCGAAACTTCTACAGATGATAAGGATTTAGTTACTCTAAAAGTTGTTGTTTCTAAAGATGCTTATAATAAAGAATTAGAAAAACAAATTGAATATTATAAACCTAAAGTTAATATTAAAGGTTTTAGAATTGGACATGCTCCTAACAATATTATACTTTCTAGATATAGAGAAGGTTTGGAATCTGCTACTAATGAAGTTATGATAGAAAATGTTTGGAATACTTACAGCGATGAAAAAAATGCTAAATGTATTGCTACTCCTAAACTTTCATACATGGAAAATAAAGATGATGGTCTTCATCTTACTTATGAATATTATCCTCTTCCTGATATCTCTTTACCTGAACTTTCATCTATCACTCTCGAAAAAAATAAATATGATGTTGATGATGAGGCTGTTGAAAAAGCATATAAATTATCTTTACAGAGATTTTCTCCTTTTGAAGAGAGCGAATTAAAATCTGAGCTTGGTGATAAAGTATATGTAAAAATTGAGTTTGATGATGAAGAGAATAAAAAATATAATAAAGAATTAACTGTTATAGCTACAGACAACGAGAATGAAACTATATTTGCTAAAAATGCTGTAGATGTTAAAAAAGGTGATAAAAAACTTTTAACTACATATGTTAATGGCAGAGAAGCTACTTTGATTATGGAAATATTAAAAGTAGAAAAGCCAAATGTTAAAGATGACTCTAAAGAAGAGGAAGTAAAAAAAGTAAAAGAGAGCTTAAAAGAACAGTTAGTTAGAAGAGCAGAAGCTAGAGCAGATTCTGAGCTTATAAATGATGCTATATTTAATAAAATGTTAGAGCTTGTGAAAGTTGATATACCTAAAGGCTATTATGAAATGGAATTAGATAGATCTTTAGAAGACTTTGAAAGACAAGTTTCTGGAAACGGAATGACTAAAACAGATTTCTTTATTTCTGTTGGTAAAAAAGAAGAAGATATTAAAAAAGAATATGAAGAGAATGTTAAAAAACAAATTAGTTTTGATTTAATTATGGCTAAGTTTGCTGATGTTTATAAAGATTCTCTTAACATAAATGAAGATAAAGCTAAAGAATATGCTAATAGACTTTATCAATATCAAAGCTATTTAGGATTATCAAAAAGACCTAAAGAAGAGCAGCAAAACATTATTAATCATATAATGAAAGAGGCAGAAAACAGAGCTGTATCAGAGGCTATATTAGATTATATAAAAGAGCATATCAATATCACAGAAAAAGATGCTGGAAGATTTGTTGCTAATGAAAATGATCTTTGGGCTGGTTATTAATTTTTAGATAATTTAAAAAGGGTTTATGATGAATAAATTTGATAGAGTTGACAAAAAATATATAGAAAAAAGCTATATGACTATACCTTATGTTATAGAACAAACAAGCAGAGGCGAGCGTTCTTATGACATTTATTCAAGACTTTTAAAAGATAGAATTATATTCTTGGGCGGAGAGATTAATGATGATGTGGCAAATGTTGTAATAGCTCAGTTGTTGTTTTTGGAATCAGCTGACCCCGAAAAAGATATTTCTTTATATATAAATAGTCCCGGAGGAGTTGTTACTGCTGCTTTGGGTATGTATGACACTATGCAATATGTAAAGCCTGATGTTGCTACTTTATGTGTTGGTCAGGCTGCTTCTGCTGGTGCTTTACTTCTTGCAGGCGGTGCTAGCGGTAAGAGATTTGCTACTGTAAACTCTAGAATTATGATACACCAACCTTCCGGCGGTTCTAGAGGTATGGTTACTGATATGGAAATACAATTAAGAGAAACTATCAGATTAAAAGCTATATTGAATGACATATTTGTTAAGCATACTGGTCAGGAACTTAAAAAACTTGAAGCTGATATGGATAGAGATTATTTTATGAGTGCCGAAGAAGCTAAAGAGTATGGCATTATAGATAAAGTTTTCTCAAGCAGAGAGTAATTTATATACAAGTTTTTTATTGTATTAGAAATTTAATCAAAATTTAAAACCTTTTATAATTATATATTCTCCATTAATTATAATATGATGCTGTCAGAGTCTCTAAAATATGAATCTTTGATTTTAACAAGTTTGTAATTTTCAAATTAAAAATATTGAGGCTCTGATAAACATTAATAATTTTTTATTTTCTTCACTAACAACTTTAACAACTTTGCATTCAAAAGTAAAATATAATATATCTTTATAATAATAAAAACAAATTTGTTTGCTTATTTTACAAGCTAAATTTTAATATATGTAATGTTGACAATAATTAATTTTTTTGTACTATATATAATACAATAAGAATTTAAGGATAAAAAGATAAATAAAAAAAGATTAGACAATAAAGTAAAGTTTAAAGATTATGATGCATATATTTCTATTTGCGGTGCAGAGGATAAAAATCTTCAAGCTTTAGAGAATAAATTTAATGTTTCAATATATCCGAAAGGAAATGAATTAACTATAGAGGGTGATTATTCAAATATAGAAGATACCCTAAAGGTAATATATATACTTAAAGACATGTATATCTCTAATACAGAAATTTCTTTAGAAAAGGTTATTAATATATCGGACAATGTATTTAAAGAGCGTGAGAGTTCTTTAATTAATATGCGTATAAAATTGCCATACCTTGGAAGAAACATAGAGATGAAAACCATATCTCAGGGTGAATATTTAGAGAAGATGATTTTTAATGATATAGTTTTTTCTACAGGTGCTGCAGGCACTGGTAAAACATTTTTATCTGTTGCTTATGGTATAAGTTTGCTTGCAGAAAATAAAATTGAACGTATGATAATAACTAGACCTGTTGTTGAGGCGGGGGAGAGTTTAGGATATTTGCCGGGTGATTTTAAAGAAAAGATTTCTCCGTATATGAGACCTGTATATGATGCCTTGTATAGTCTTTTGTCTAGTGATATAATATTAAGATACACAGAAGAGAACAAAATAGAAGTAGCTCCTTTAGCTTATATGAGGGGAAGAACTTTAAGCAGGGCGTTTATAATACTTGATGAGGCACAGAATACTACGGTTGCTCAGATGAAAATGTTTTTAAGTAGAATAGGTGAAAAGTCTAAGGCTGTTATTACTGGAGATATTACTCAAAGTGATTTGCCTAAAAATGTAAAATCTGGTTTGGAGCATTCTATTAAAATATTAAAAAATATAGAAGGTATAGCTTTTCATCATTTTGATAAAAAAGATGTAATAAGGCATAGGTTGGTTTCTAAGATATTAGAAGCTTATGATAATGCTGATAACATAAAGATGTAAAAATTATATGGATAAAATTTATTATGAACACGAATAAAAAAATTATTAAATCTATAATCAATAAAACTCTTAATATGGAGAGAGTATTTCAATTGTTAATAGCATTAGTTTTATATGTGGTAACATTATTATTGGTATTTCCAAACTATATGCAAAAAATTACAATACCATCTATTGGCGAAACTGTAAAAGAACCATTAATTGCTAAAAATAATATAAAATATAAAAATGTAGAAGAGACTCAAAGATTAATAGTATATTTACAAGCCAATGTAAGACCTATATTTGAGATGCCTGAGAGTATAGAAAAAGAGTCATTATCAAAAGTGAGCAATATGTTTAACTTTATTAGAAGTTTTGATACTAATAATACTTCTTTTGATGAGATATATAATGCTGTAACATCAGAATATAATTTAAATATTAATAAAACTATTTTTTCTAATGCTCTTATTAATGGAGATACTGTTGAATATGAATCTAAAGTAGTAGAGACACTTGATAGTTTATTTAATGTTGGCATAATATCCAAAAGAAATTTAACTCCTGAAACTTTAAGACTAATACTTAATAACGGAATATTTATTTATAAGTATAATGATTATGTTGTTGAAGAGAGAATAGCGGCAAAAAACAGGATATTCTTTTTAGAGAATTTAAGAAATGAAATTAGCTCTATTTTAGGCAATAGATATAATGATTTGAATGTATTTCATATCAATACAATATCTTCTATTATCAATGCTTTTTTAGTAGATAATTTAATTTATAACTCTGAAAGAACTCAAGAAGAGATAAATAAAATTCCATTATCTGTAGAGCCTATATATACAACAATAAAGTCAGGTTTTCCTATTTTAGAAGAGGGAGAAAGAGTTACAGAGGATAAAGTAAAGCTTTTAAAATATATATTAGATAATAGCAGCTTTCTTGAATATAATATAAGAATATTAATAGGACAGGCATTATTTATATTAATGTTATTTAGTTTTATTGGATACATTATATTTAAATATAATATAGATTTCTATACAAACTTTAAGAATTTTATTTTATTTGCTTTAGAATATTTGCTTATTATGTCTATAGCATATTTTATAAGTAATTATGTATCGGATAAACTTATAAATATACCTTCTTATATATACATTTTTATACCAATGTTTTCTATGCTCAATACTTTACTTGGTGCAAGAAGAGGAATTTCGTCTATTGTAACTGTATGTATAACTCTTTTAGCTGCAAATATGGTTCAGGCCGATGTGTATGAGTTTTTCTCACTCTTTGTAATATCCATGATAACTTCTGTTTCTACAAAGAAAATCACTAACAGAAATGGAGTTTTATGGTTAGGTATTCAGATTGGTGTATGTTTAAGCATAGTATCATTAATTAATGCATTTATTAAAGACGATTTTAGTTTTAATTATATGCTTTTTGTATTTGCTTTTGCAAGCGGCTTTATACAGGCAATACTTGTTATGATTATTCTTCCTATTTGTGAGTATTTACTCGAAACTGCTACAATATTTAGGCTTCAGGAATTGGCAGACTTGAACAACCCTCTTTTAAGACAGCTTCAAATTAATGCACCGGGTACTTATCACCATTCTATTAATATGGCTAATTTGGTAGAGACAATTGCAGATGAGATTGGAGAGGACGGAAGATTAGCCTGCGTATCTGCATACTATCATGATATAGGTAAAATAGAAAACCCATTATATTTTATAGAAAATACAAATAGAAATGATAATAGACACAATAAATTAAAACCAACTTTATCTGCTGCCATAGTAAAATCGCATGTTCGCTTTGGTGTGGAGATAGCAAAAAAATATAGGCTTCCAAAAGAGATAATAGCAGCCATAAAAGAACATCATGGTACTAGCTTAATAAAATATTTTTATGCAGATGCTCTAAAAGAAGACCCAGATATAGATGTGAGTTTATTTACTTATGGAGGTCCAAAGCCTCAATCTAAAATTACTGCTATATTAATGATATTAGACTCAATAGAAGCGGCAAGCAGAACAATAGACACTCCTACCAGAGAAAAATTAGCAGCCCTTATAGACAGCATAGTAAAAAGTAAAATGACAGAAGGCGAATTAAATGACAGTGGACTTACATTGCAAGACATTGAAACAATTAAAAGAATAAGTTTACAAAAGATTTTAATTTCATTGCATGAGAGAATAAAATATCCAGAGCTTCCAAAAGACATAGGAAAAGAGAATAAAGATAATAATAAAAACGAAAAAAATGAAAAATCAGAAAATACTGAAAAAAATACTAAAACAGCAGATGTTAAAAAAGTTTCCAAAACCAAAGAAAGACTTATTAAAAATGTAAACACTAAAAAAGAAGCTATTAATAATAAAGATAAAGTAAAGAAATAGGTATGAAAAAGGTTAATGTTTTTAACAATACTGATTATGATATTAATCTAAATATTTATAGATATTTTTTAAGCCATGCTGTAGAAGTTGCTAATATTGATGGTGAAGTAAATTTAGTTTTTTCTAATGATGATTACATAAGGGGCTTAAACAAACAATTTAGAAATAAAGATAAAGCAACCGACGTATTAACTTTTCCTATGGGAGAAGCTAATGAGGGAGGTGATATTGTTATTTCTTATGAGTGGGTTTTAGATAGATATAATGAAGATAAAATAAAAATGACTGTTATAAAATTAATAGTTCATTCTATACTTCATTTGAAGGGTATACATCATAATTATACAGAAAAATCTCTTAAAAAAAATTATAAAAAAATGAGAGAATTATATAAAAAAATAATTGAACATATAAAAGGGAATTATAATAATGCCGCTAAAAAAGATATTAAAAAAAATAGTTAAAAAAAATAAGGATAATTGTAATGACAAGAATCATTATATTAATTTAAGCTTATTAACAGAAGAAGAGAGAGAGATTGTAATAAACACTATTGAGCTTAAAAGCAAGAATGTAAAAGATATAATGATACCGAGAGTTGATGTAAATATGCTTCATATAGATACAAGCTATGAGAAGGTTATTAAGGCTTTTAATAGAGATAGAAACTCTAGGATACCTGTTTATAAAGATGGCATAGATGATATTGTAGGAGTGCTCTATGTTAAGGATTTGGTAGATATAGATGAAAAAACTTTTAATTTAAAGAAGATAATACACAAGGCTTTTTTTGTTCCTATATCTATTTCTCTTATGGAGCTTTTGAAGAATTTTAGAACTAAGCAGATACATATTGCTATGGTTGTTGATGAGTATGGCGGATTTTCTGGTATTGTTACTATGGAAGATGTACTTGAGGAGATAATAGGAGATATTAGAGATGAGTTTGATGAGGACGATGATGATGAAGTAAAAAGTAATGATGACGGAAGTTTTTTAGTTGATGCTAGAATGAGAATAGAAGAGATAAATAAATATGGAATATTTCCAGACATACCAGATGATGATGCTGACACGGTTGGCGGATTTTTATTTTCTTATCTTGGAAGGCTTCCAAAGAGAAATGAGGCTATAAAATATAATGGTTATTCTTTTACTGTTGTTGGAAAGAGCGGAAATATTGTTACGAAGATTAGAATAGAAAAGTTAAATAAAACTAGCGAAGAGGCAGAAGAAGATAATAAAGAAAATGAAGATAATAAAGAAAATGATGATATATAAAATTTAAAACAATATTTTATAATAACCAAAAAACTATAAATAAAAATATAGTATTATATAATAATTATTTAAATATTATTCTTTAGGTATTGATGTTGGATATTCTCCGTTAAAACAGCCTATACAATAGTTAGTGCCGCCTAAAGCTTTAAACATGTCTTCTATAGATAAATATTCTAAAGTATCAGCATTAATTTCTTTGCGAATCTCTTCTACAGAGAGTTTTGCTCCTATAAGTTCTTTTTTGGAAGATATATCAACACCATAGTAACAAGGATTTTTTATAACAGGCGAAGCTGATCTAAAATGCACTTCTTTAGCACCTGCTTTCCTTACTATATCAATAAGTATTTTGCTTGTAGTGCCTCTTACAAGTGAGTCGTCTATTAATATAACTTTTTTTCCATCTATTAGATGTTTTAGAGGATTGAATTTTAATTTAACAGTTTCTTCTCTGCTTGACTGCTCTGGCATAATAAATGTTCTTCCGATGTATCTGTTTTTAACCAAGCCGATGCTATAAGGTATACCGCTTTCTTTGGCAAAACCTAATGCTGCAATGGTTCCAGAGTCCTGTACACCTATTACAATATCAGCATCTACAGTATTTTTTTTGGCAAGTAAAACACCTGTTTGAAATCTTACATTATATACATTAATACCATCTATATTACTTTCAGGTCTTGCAAAATATATATGTTCAAATGCACAAGGGAAATGTTGTAAATTATTATTTCTATATTTTATAGATTGAACACCATTATCATCTATAATAACCATTTCACCGGCTTCTATATCACGCACAAATTTAGCACCAACAGCATCTAAGGCACAAGATTCAGAAGCCAAAAAATAATCTCCATTAGAGTTAGTACCTAATGATAAAGGACGTATTCCATACGGGTCTCTAATTCCAATTAATTTGCCGTCTACAACTATAACTAAAGCAAAAGCCCCTTCAATTATATTTATAGTTTCTTTTATTCCGTCTATAAAATTATTAACAGTTTTTCTTGCTATTAATTTAATTATAACTTCACTGTCAGATGTAGCATTAAATGTAGCACCTTCATTTTCTAGTTTTTCTCTTAATTGATATGCATTAGTAAGATTACCATTATGTGCTATGGCTATTTGACCCAATCTAAATAAATTCTCAAGAGGCTGAGCATTTTCTATTCTGCTTTCTCCTGTAGTAGAATATCTTACATGTCCTATAGCAATATTTCCTTCTGTTTCTTTTGGTATATTTGTAGAAAATAAATCTGAAACAAGTCCCATAGATTTATAAGTAAATAAATGTTTATAATTTGATATTGTTATTCCTGCACTTTCTTGACCTCTATGCTGAAGAGCATATAGTGCATAGTTAAGAGTTTTTAATATGTCTTTTTTTATTTCTTTTGAGTATATACCAAATACTCCGCATTCTTCTTTAGGTTTGTCGCATTTAAAAAATTTGTTCATATATTAATTCAACCAAGTTTTATTTTTTGATTAGTATATATTATAATTAATTAGTTTTTTACACAATAGTCATTAAGGAATTTTATTGTATAGAAGTTGTCTCATTAGTTTGGGTTTGTTTGTTTATAGCAGTTTCTGGTACTTTTGTTCTTTCTTCTCTTTGATTTAATGTTGTGATAGTTACTCCTTCTATTGTGGCTTTTGTATTATCTTCAAATATGATCATGTAATTAAACAAAGTTGTAGAGTTTTCTTCATAAGAAGTGAGATATGATATTGTATAGTAGTGTATATTATTTATTATATCTTTATATATATTTGATGCTGGTATATTATCTTTATCTATAGTTATTGATCCGTCTGCATTAATAATAACAGTTATATCTTTTTTTTTAACAGTTTCTTCTGTATTTTCTTCATCTCCTGGAGGTTTTGGCATATCAGGTATGTTTGGATTAGTTTCTTCTTCTATTATAATAGTTCCAAGCCAAGTTCCTGCAAACCTATTATCTACACCTGTGCCTGTAATGTTTTCTAATTTACAGCTAATTAGTATTGATGTAAGAATAATTAGTTTTAATATATTTTTCATAATTTGTATTAATATCGACTTTTTTTATTTTAATTTTTAAATATATATAATTTTCATTAGTTTGTAATTAAAATATATAAAAAATTTGTTTTATATGTTAGATAATATTTTTAAAAGGTGAAAAAAACATTTTAAGTAATAGTGGTTAGTATGAATTTATCCGAAAGTTATTGACTTTTTTATGCTTTTATTTTAGAATAGCTATGCATAATTTATTGATTTATTGGTGTTTTTAAATGTTTGATAATTTAACAAAATCTATATCTAACGTGTTTTCCAAATTACGTGATAAAAGAGTCTTATCTGAAAAAGATATAGAAGATACCCTCATAGGCATAAAAGAAGCATTATTATCAGCAGACGTATCTCTAGAAGCAGCCGATAAATTTTTAGAAGAAGCAAAGAAAAGAGCTATAGGCAAAGAAAGGCTAGAAAATGTAGATCCCGCTAATCAATTTGTAGCTGATGTCCACGATACGTTGGTTTCTATGATAGGTGAGGGTGAAAGCGGTCTTAAATTAGAACCAGTAGAAAAAACTACAGTTACACTTCTATTTGGTTTACAAGGTTCTGGTAAAACAACAACTTCTGCTAAATTGGCTAAATATTATAAAGATAAAAGAAGAGTTTTTCTTGTTGGTCTTGACGTGCACAGACCTGCGGCTATGGAGCAATTAGCAGTATTAGCTAAAGAGGTTGGTGTTCCTTGTCATATAGATACTAAAGAGAAAAAGCCTTATAAAATATTAAAAAGAGCTATGTCTATCGCTAAGAAAGAGCAGTACAATATGATTATTGTAGATACTGCTGGTCGTTTAGAGATAGATGAAGAGATGATGCTTGAGCTTAGGAGAGTTGTTAATTCTGTTGATGTTACAGAAAAATTACTCGTTGTGGATTCTACAGCAGGTCAGAGTGTGTTTGATGTTGCTAAGAGTTTTCAAAGTAATATTGGCATAAATGGCGTAATACTTACTAAGTTTGATTCTGGTGTTAGAGGCGGTGCTGCTTTATCACTTCGTTATGCAACAGGTTCTTCAGTGAAGTTTATAGGTACTGGTGAGCATTTAGAAGATATAGATGTATTTGATGCAAAAAGAGTTGCAGGTCAAATACTTGGAATGGGTGATATAGTAAAACTTGTTGAAAAAGCTCGTGCTGCTATAAGTGAGAAAGAAGCTCAGGAAATGCTTCAAAAAGTTATAGAGAACAATTTTGATTATAATGACTTTTTGAAACAGATAGATGCTACGACCAAAATGGGCGGTATATCTAAAATGACTTCTATGATACCGGGAATGGCTAATGTAGATAATGAATTGATAAGCAGAGAAGAACAGAAGTTTGTAAAATATAAAGCTATTATACAATCAATGACTAAAAAAGAGCGTCTTGCATTATTCCCTTTGAACAATTCAAGAAAGATGCGTATAGCTAATGGTAGTGGTCAGAGTATTTATGATGTAAATCAGTTAATAAAACAATTTACAATGATGAAGAATATGATGGGCAGTACTAAAAAGATGAATAAATTGGCAAAATCCCTAGAGGGCATAGGTATGTCTATAGAAGATTTAAATAAATTAATGTAATAATAATTTGGAGGAAAGAAAGGTGGTAAAATTAAGATTAAAACGTATAGGTCGCAAACATGAACCTCATTATCGTGTAGTGGCAACAGATTCTCGTTTTCCACGCGATGGTCGTTTTATAGAGGAGTTGGGTTGGTTTAATCCTAAGGCTAAAGATGTTTTATACAAATTGGATTTAGAGAACATAAAGAAATGGCTCTCTAATGGTGCACAGCCTACTTATGCAGTTAAGAGTATTCTTATAAAAGAAGGCCTAATGGAAAAAGATAAAGGTGCACCGCTTGACAGAAAACAAAGAAGAGCATTAAAAAATCCTGAGAAGAGACGTAAAAATCGTGCACAAGCTAAGCCAGAGGTAACAACAGAAGAAAGTAACACTGAGGCTTAATATATATTATAATAAAAGGAGTGTGCTATGACGGAAGAAAAAGAGCTTATTGAGTACCTAGCTAAAAAGCTAGTTGATGAGCCTGAAGGGGTTAGTGTTAAAGTAATAGAAGGTGAGAAAAGTACTATTCTCGAACTCAAGGTTAATCAAAGCGACATAGGTAAGATAATAGGTAAGAGAGGCCGTATTGCTCATGCTTTACGAACTATTCTTTTTGCTGCTTCTATGAAAAGCGGTAAACGTGTTATGCTTGAGATTATTGACAATTGAAAATTTTTTATTCAACTATCACTAGTGTGCATGGCTTAAATGGAGAGGTAGAATCTTCTTTTCTAGATAAAAGTTATTTTACCTCTCTTCCTTTTTTAAATAATAATACCAATATATATATTGACAATCAAGAATATAAAATAATAAATATCAAGAAAAAAAATAAATCTTTTGTTTTTAAATTGGAAAAAATAGACAATATTGATGATGCTAAAGCTTTAATAGGCAAGGATATTTATATTGACTATGAGAATCTTCCTTCTTTAGACGATAATAGTTTTTATGAGGCTGAAATTATAGGATACAATGTAATAGATTCTGATGGGAAGTTATATGGAAAAGTAGTAGATTTATATTCTTTGCCGTCTAATTATGTTTTTGTCATTTCTTTAGAAGAGAGTAAACAAGAGATTTCTATACCATTTGTTGGTGCTTATTTCGGAAAAGTTGATAAAGTTAATAGGGTTTTAGAGATTATAGAGAAACCTATAGTTGATGAAGAGTGAATTTTTAAGTATATACTAAAAATTATTAGTTTATCAAAAATATATTTTAAATTTTATTGTTTTCTTCGGGGACTACCCCCTGCGAAGCGTGCCCTAGGGGTACACACCCCCAGTTCTTTTGCTGATAGGCACCTACTCGGTATTGGTATAAAAGAACCAAAAGAACTGCATTTTTATACAAAGATACATATATTATTTCATATTTAATACATATTACAACATATAAAGTTAAAACATTTGCATTTTCGCGAAGCGTGCCCGAAGGGCGAAAACTTTGACGAAGTCCGCAGAGCGAAGGCGGGAAAAAGCTGAATAAAAATTCATATAAAAAATATAATTGTTTATCGTATACTAAAAAACTACACACATTTACAAAAATACATAAATTGACAAAACTCTTTCTTTAAGTATATTATATAATATAAAATTAATTATTCTTAGCTTATTAAAAAATTTGCATTAGAATAGAATATATATTAAAATATATAATAATACTTTGTATGAAGAGGATAGTATATGTTTAAAGGCACTACTATATGTGCAGTATGCAGAGACGGTGTTACTGCTATAGCTGGAGATGGACAGGTTACTTTAGGTGAAACTGTGATGAAGCCTAATGCAGTTAAATTAAGAAAACTATACGGGGGTAAGGTAATATCAGGTTTTGCTGGTTCTACTGCCGATGCTTTTACATTGTTTGAAAAATTTGAAAAGAAGCTTCAGGAGTTTTCGGGGGATTTAACTCGTGCTGCTGTGGAGCTTGCTCGTGAGTGGAGAACTGATAAGATGCTTAGAAATTTGCAGGCACTTATTATAGTAGCTAGCAAAGAGAAAATGTTGCTTCTATCTGGTAATGGTGATGTGATAGAGAGTGAGAATAATATACTTGCTATTGGAAGCGGCGGACAATATGCTAAGGCTGCTGCTATGGCTTTGAGTGAGAATACTAATCTTTCTGCTAAAGAGATAGCTAGAAAGTCTTTAGAGATTGCTTCACAGATATGTATATATACCAATAGTAATATTTCTTTGGAGGTAATAGAATAGATTATGTCATTTGATGCAAAATTAGAAAGTGAGCTTACACCTAGAAGAATTGTTGAGGCTTTAGATCAATATATAATAGGTCAAACAGAGGCTAAACGTTCTGTGGCTATAGCTTTAAGAAATAGATATAGAAGACGTCATTTACCTGAGGAGTTAAAAGATGAAGTTGCTCCTAAGAATATTATTTTAATAGGGCCTACTGGTGTTGGTAAGACAGAGATTGCGAGGAGGCTTGCTAAATTAGTTAATGCTCCTTTTATCAAAGTGGAGGCTACTAAATATACTGAAGTGGGATATGTGGGAAGAGATGTTGAGAGTATGGTGAGAGATTTGGTTAATGCGTCCATATTTGAGCTTAAAACTTCTATGATGAAAGAGGTTGAAAAAGAGGCCACTGATATTGCTTTGGATAAACTTGCTAAGCTTTTACTTCCATCTGTAAAAAAAGAGGATAATGAAATAATATCTGCTGAAGAGGCTGAGAAAAAAAATAATGCTAAAGAACAGATAAAAAAACGCATAGCTAATGGAGATTTTGATGAAAGCTATGTTGAAATAAAAATATCATCTAGTCAGGGCAGAATGTTTGGAATAATACCCGGAATGGGATTTGAAGAGAATGATATGATTCAGTCTATGGTTGGAAGCATTATGCCGCAAAGCAAGAAAAATAAAAAATTAAGAGTTAAAGAAGCTAAGAAATATCTTATAAATGAAGCGTCTGAAAGTTTAATAGATATGGAAAAAGTTACTTCTGATGCTTTGTCTTTGGCTGAAAATATGGGTATAATATTTTTAGATGAGATAGATAAAATTGCTAGCGGAAATAAAACTGATAGTGCAGATGTTGCCCGTCATGGTGTGCAGAGAGATTTACTTCCTATAGTTGAAGGTACAACTGTTAATACTAAATATGGTCCTATAAAAACTGACCACATACTTTTTATAGCGGCTGGTGCTTTTCATGTTAATAAGCCTTCTGATTTAATACCAGAGTTGCAAGGAAGGTTTCCTATTAGAGTTGAATTAAAGGCTTTATCTAAAGAAGATTTTAAAGATATACTTGTTAATCCTAAGAATGCTATTACTAAACAGTATCAGGAATTACTTAAAACTGAGGGTGTTACTATAGAGTTTGAAGATGAGGCTTTAGAAAAAATAGCTGATTTGGCATATAATATTAATACTAATGTTGAAAATATTGGAGCTAGAAGACTTTATACTATTATGGAGAAGGTATTTGAAGAAATTTCTTTTAGTGCTGATGAACATAGCGGCGAATTTATAAAGATAACATCCGATAATGTTAAGGAAGCTGTAAAAGATATAGAAGAAAATAGAGATATTAGTAGATATATATTATAATGAGGAGGTATAATATTTATGAATGATACTGAAAAAAACATTGATGTTGTAGAAGAGGAAAAGGATTCTGAATTATTTATTAAATGGCGTCCTATTTATGAAACTAAGCACAAAATTATAGACAGCCAGCATAAAGAACTTGTTAACATCATTAATGAACTTTATTTAAGTACTATTAATAATAGCAATGATACTAATGGTGCTTTTATTAAGGCAGTAAAAAAATGTATTGATTATACTCAATATCATTTCAAAACAGAAGAAAAGATTATGGATTTAATTAATTATTCTGATGCTGAAAATCATAAGGCTATGCATAAAAACTTTTGTATGGAATTAGTTAATCAAATTAGAAAATATGAAGAGGGTCAGCCTTTCGTTGCTAATAAGTTTTTGAAATATTTAAAAGATTGGTTGTTGGAGCATATTGCTTTTAGAGATAAGATTTTTGTTGATGAAGTTATATCATATTTGAAAAAAAATAATATATAAAAAATTAATAATATTAAACTATTTTAAAAATTAATAATAGTTTAATATTATTTAGCATTAATTGAAATTAAATCTATATTGCAAAGCTTCTGTTATATGTGATGTTTCTATTATATCTTTATTTTCTATATCAGCTATAGTTCTTGAAACTTTCAATATTTTATTATAGCTTCTTGCACTCATTGAAAATTTTTGCATAGCCATATTTAATATATTTTTAGCTTTGCTGTCTAATATACAAAACTTTTCAATATCTCTTATACCCATAGATGAGTTTGAAAATATCTTAACTCCATTTTCTCTAAAGCGTTTCTCTTGTATCTTTCTTGCATCCGTAACTATTTTACGCATAGAAGAAGAACTCTCTCCATCAGCTTTTGAAATCATTTTATCATAATCAACTCCTCTAACCTCTATTGATATATCTATTCTGTCTAATATAGGGCCTGAAAGTTTAGCAATATATTTTTTTCTTGCATTTTCAGAGCATCTGCATGTGTGTTTTTCATCTCCATAATAACCGCAAGGGCAAGGGTTCATAGCCGCAACCAAAGTAAAATTAGCAGGAAAAGAAATACTTCCATTTGCTCTGCTTATGGTAATAATTTTCTCTTCCATTGGCTCTCTTAAAGTTTGAAGAGCTGAGCTTTGAAACTCTACAAACTCATCAAGAAACAATACTCCATTATGTGCTAAAGTAATCTCTCCTGCTTTTATATTTCTACCTCCACCTACAAGACTCACATGAGAAGAAGTATGATGAGGTATTCTAAATGGGCGTTTTTTTACTATAGGCATATTTTTTGAAAGCAGACCATAAGAAGAATATATTTTTGTCACTTCAATAGCCTCTTCAAAAGTAAGCGGCGGAAGTATTGTTGGTATTCTTTTTGCTATTAAGGTTTTACCGCATCCGGGGGAGCCTATCATTATAAAGTTGTGCCCGCCTGCAGCAGCTATCATTGCAGCTCGCTTTGCATATTCCTGCCCCTTTACTTCAGAAAAATCCACAGCTTCATTGTTATCGGATGTAAAATTAAAATTGCCTTTGGATATTATAGCCTCTCTTTTACCTTCAGAAACATCCATTGCTTCTTTTAGTGTTTTTACAGGATATAGATTTATTCCTTCTATAATATTAGCTTCTTCCATATTGTTAAAAGGTATAATAGCATTTTTTATTCCTAGCTCTTTGGCATTCAAAAGCATTGAAAATATTCCTTTTACTTCTCTCACACTTCCGTCTAATGCTAACTCCCCAAGTATTATAGTGTTGTCCATAAAATCAGAAAAAAATAATTGTGCACTTGATGAAAGTATACCCAAAGCAAAAGGCAAATCATACATGCTTCCTGTTTTCTTTAAATCTGCTGGAGCTAAATTAATGGTTATTCTCTTTGGCGGGAAAAATCTGTCGCTATTATTTATTGCTGCAATTACTCTCTCTTTTGCTTCATTAACTGCTTGGTCTGGCAGACCTACCACATCAAACTTCGGCAAGCCTTCTGATATATTTACTTCTATAGTTATTGGTATGCCTTCTATACCATAAAGAGCTTCTGAATATATTTTTGTATGCATAAAACATTACTCCAATTAATTTTTTTATGCATATAGTTAAACAAAGTTTTTATAATTTTAAGCCTAAATTAAGCCTAAAATAATAATAATAGTATTTTATAAATAATATGTTAAACTATTTTTTATTTATTTCGTATATTATAGTATATTTAAATTTGTGGGATAAAAAATCATGACAAAAAATATTACATTAATTATATTATTTTTATTTGCTCTAAATCTATACCCTATAGCTACATCAAAGCAATATGATAATTGGAAAGTAAAAACCATTGTATATGACGGCACAGATAAAAAAACTGTTACAATGTCTTTAAATCTTGATGATAAATTAGAAATATATATAGCTTCAAGACAAGAACAATTAAACATTACAATTACTTGGTATAATGATAAAATAAATAATGATGATGCTGTAATATCATATTATTTTGATAACAAACAAACAACAGAAATAGAACCAATAGTTCGCTCAGAAAAAAATAATTTTGATATACTTTATACTGTTTCGCCTTCATTTGGAATAGTGCAGGAAAATGAAATAATTGAGTTTTTTAAAGATTTAATTAATCATGATACAATGACAATAAAACCATATAGAGAATCAAAAAATATATATAATATAAATTTAAAAGGCATAAAAGAGGCAATAGAATATACAGATTTCTCTAATACTCTTTTTGATAAATATAAAACTCGCATTTTAAAATAACTTGACTTTTTTGTTTGCTGTATTATAATTAACTTCAAATTACGGAGTTATTTTATGATTAACAATTTTTCTAATATAAAAATACTCTCTTTCTTTCAAGTATTAATAAGGCGTTAAGCCTAATTGTCTATTAAAAATCAAAAAAACACATTTTATTAATAAAAAAAATATGTTAATATTATATATCTTTACACATAAAAAATTTAGGAGATAAAAAAATGTTTAAGAAAATAATAATTATTACATCAATACTTTTAATATCTTTAATAGCTTTTATGAGCTGCTCTAAAAAAGAGAATAAACTTTATGTTGGAACTAATGCTGAATTTGTACCTTTTGAATATAGAGAAGGAGACCAAATTGTTGGATTTGATGTAGACTTAATTAATGAAGTAGCAAAAATTATAAAACAAGATATTGAGTTTGTAGACATGGCTTTTGACGGACTTCTTCCTGCTTTACAATCTAAAAAAATAGATATAATCATTGCTGGCATGACAGCAACTGAAGAGAGAAAGAAGTTTGTTAATTTTTCAGAGCCTTATTATAACAGTCAGCAATCTATATTAGTTCATAAAGACAATAATGATATTATTGGCTTTGATAATTTAGAAGGCAAAAATGTTGGTGTTGTATTAGGTTATACAGGGGACTTAATTGTAAGCGAGATGTCTAATGTAAATGCTCAGAAATATGGTGCTACATCAGAGGCTGTAATAGCATTAAAAAGCAAAAAAGTAGATGCTGTAGTTTTAGATTATGAACCTGCTAAACAATATTTTAATCAAAATGATGATTTAAAATTGATTCTTACAGATTCAGTAAATGAAGAATATGCTATTGCTATGAGAAAAGAAGATACAGAATTACTTAAAAAAGTTAATGATGCTTTAAATACTATAAAAGAAAATGGCACTTATGATATGCTTATAGAAAAATATTTTAATGCAGGCTTATAATATTCTAATATAGTTATTAGTGGGAGATTATTTTAATGAAAAATATATTAAAAGTTATTTTATTAATTTCTTTGCTTGCCGTGTTGTCTTGCGGTAAAGAAGAGAGTGATGTTTTGTATGTAGGCACTAATGCTGAATATCCTCCTTTTGAATATTTAGATGAGAACGGAAATGTGGTTGGATTTGATGTTGAGCTTATAAATGAGATATCAAAAATAATAGGAAAGAAAATAGAAATAAAAGATATGACTTTTGATGGACTTATACCTGCTTTAGAGGCAAAAACTATAGATATACTTATAGCAGGAATTACAGCTACAGAGTCAAGAAAGAAAGTGATTAATTTTTCTAAGCCTTATTTTGAATCTCAGCAAGCTATAGTAGTAAAAGAAGATAATAATACTATCACTAATTTTGACAGTTTAAACAATACCTATACAGTTGGTGTTGTATTAGGATATGTTGGCGATGTTGCTTTAACAGAGAGTAAAAAAGTTGATAAGATAGAGAGATTTAATAGAACAGCAGATACTATTGTGGCATTACAAAATGGCAAAATAGATGCTGCTATAATGGATCATCCTATAGCTGTTGGTTATATAAAGAATAATGAAGGCCTTAAAGCTATTAAAACAGATTTATCTATACAAGAACTTTGTATTGGTTTTAGAAAAGAAGATATTAAGCTTTTGGAAGATGTAAATAATGCTTTAGATACTTTAAAAGAAAACGGCAAATATGATGAGCTTGTAAAAAAATATTTTTTATATTAAAGATAAAAAATGCAGAGTTAATTAACGTGAAGGAAAGCAGATGACAGAATATTTAGAGTTGCTTAAAGAAGTATTTATAGCCAATCATAGATATATGTATATGGTTAAGGGGCTTTTATTTTCTATAGGAACTACTTTATTTGCTACACTTATTGGTATAGTTCTTGGTATATTAATTGCCCTTATGCAATTATCACATATTTATCCTTTAAAAAATATTAAAGGGTTTGAGACATTTAATCCTATATCAAAGTTAGCATTTGGGTATGTTAATTTAATAAGAGGTACACCTGCGGTTGTGCAGCTAATGATTTGGGCGAATGTTGTATTTGTGGGGGCTTTAAGAAATACGCCTATACTTATTATTTCTGCTATAGCTTTTGGTATTAACTCTGCTGCTTATGTTGCTGAGATTATAAGGGCTGGTATTGAGGGGCTTGATAAGGGGCAGATGGAGGCTTCTAGGGCTTTGGGACTTAATTATGTTCTTTCTATGAAAGAGATTATTATACCGCAGGCTATTAAAAATATACTTCCTGCTTTGGTGAGTGAGTTTATTGCACTTCTTAAAGAGACTTCTATTGTTGGGTTTATAGGTGGAGTTGATTTACTTCGTTCGGCTAATATCATCACCAGTCAAACTTATAGGGGTGTTGAGCCTCTTATTGCTGTGGGTATAATATATTTGATATTAACTTCTATCTTTGCTATGTTTATGAGAAAGGTAGAGAAGGGGCTTAAACAAGGTGATTAAAGTAGAAAATTTACATAAAAAGTTTCATCAATTAGAAGTATTAAAGGGAATAGATGTTAATGTTGAGAAGGGTGAGATTATTGCTATTATAGGGCCTTCTGGAAGCGGTAAATCCACTTTTTTAAGATGCATAAACAGACTTGAAGAGCCTACCGACGGAAAAATATTTATAGACGGTGAAAACATATTAGACAAAAAAACTGATATAAATAAGATAAGAGAAAAGGTTGGAATGGTGTTTCAGCATTTTAATTTGTTTCCTCATAAAACAGTAATGGAAAACATTATCTTAGCACCAATGAAATTAAAGGGCTTAAGCAAAGAAGAGGCAGAAACTAAAGCACTTGAACTATTACAAAAAGTTGGGCTTGTTGAGAAGAAAGACACCTACCCTAACAAACTTTCAGGCGGACAAAAACAAAGAATTGCTATTGCTAGGGCTTTAGCTATGGAGCCAGAGGTTATGCTTTTTGATGAGCCTACTTCTGCATTAGACCCTGAGATGATTAAAGAAGTTTTGGACGTTATGATAGATTTGGCTAAAGAAGGTATGACAATGCTTATAGTTACTCATGAGATGGGTTTTGCTAAAAATGTTGCAAGCAGAATACTATTTATGAATGATGGTATTATACTTGAAGATGAAAAACCTGAAGAGTTCTTTAATAATCCTAAACATAATAGAACCAAAGAGTTTTTATATAAAGTTTTGAATAAATAATTTTATATTAAATAATATAACAAACATATTAATTTTTTTGTGTGTAGTTTGTACTAAAATCATTTTGAATATTATTTGGTGTATAAAAATTATTGATTTTGACAAATACTAAAAATACTAGTATAATATTAAACAACTTATTAAAGGTAATATATGAGTACACTAAAAATAATTTCATGGAATGTTAATGGTATAAGGGCTGCATACAAAAAAGGCTTATTAGATTTTATAAAAAAAGAAGATGCTGATATAATATGTTTGCAAGAGACTAAGGCTTTTGAAGAGCAGCTTCCTGAAGATTTAAGAAACATAGAAGGATATCAACTTTTTATCAATCCTGCTGATCCTGAAATAAGAAAAGGTTATAGCGGAGTTGCAATATATAGCAAATTAAAACCAAATAAAGAAATAAAAAATAAGTTTGGTTCTAAATTTACAGACAGAGAAGGAAGAATACTTGCTTTAGAGTTTGATGATTTTACTATATTTAATGTTTATTTTCCTAATGGCGGCAAATCTGAAGAACATTTTAATTATAAGCTTTCTTTTTATGATGAAATGACTAAGCATATGATAAAATTAAAAGAGAAAACTAATGTAATATTATGCGGAGATATGAATATTGCTCATGAGGCTATAGACTTGGCTAGACCTAAAGAAAATGAAAAGAGTATTGGTTTTTTGCCTGTGGAACGCGAACGCATAACAAAATTTTTAAATAGCGGTTTTACTGATACTTTTAGAATGTTTGTACAAGAAGGCGGACATTATAGTTGGTGGGATATGAAGACTCGTTCTAGAGAAAAGAATGTGGGCTGGAGAATAGATTATTTCTTTGTTAATAATGAGATATCAAACAACATTAAAAGGGCTGATATTTTAACTGATGTTCTTGGAAGCGATCATTGTCCTATATTAATTGAATGGGATAAAAAATAATTTTATTTTAAACTATATAAAACTATAATATTGATTTTTTCATTATATATAATAAAATTAAAAGATGTATATAAGGAGTAAAAAGAATGGTTAGTACTGTTATAGATGGGAAGACGGCTATTATTAATATAGAGAAGAATATTATATCTGAAAATGTTGATATATTGGAAGAGAAACTTAATTATATAAAAGATGCTGGAATATTAAATTTCGTGTTTGATTTTCATAATATAGATTATATGTGTTCTTCTGCTTTAGGATTAATAGCTTCCACTTTAAGAATATCAGGCGAAAAAGGCGGAAAGGTGTATTTCTGTTCTTTAAGCAGTAAATTAACAAGCTTATTTGAAGCTACAAGATTTCTCACTATAGTAAATACTGCCAAAGATGTTGATGAGGCTTTAAGCAATATCAAATAAATAATAATGAGGGTTTATGTTAATACAGATTATTAATTTTATATATGTTCTTATAATGCAGGCTTTAAGGCTTTATTCTTTTATATGGTTTATATGGATTATTATTAGCTGGCTTACTGCTTTTGGGGCTATACATTTAGATTATTATAACCCAATAGTTAATTTCTTTTATAGAATTACTGATGGAGTTATAGACAAAGTTTTTGGAAACTTTAGAGATAAGCTTATAATAGGTGTGATAGATTTATCTCCTTTAGTATTTTTGCTTATACTTCAAATGGTGATACCTCCTCTAATCACTATGCTTTATAGATTTATAATTCGTTTAATATTATAATTTTATGTTATAAAAAATTGGAACTATTCTTATGGATTCTTTGGAAGATATTAATAGATATATTAATGATGGTGATTATGAAAGAGCCATAGAAGAATTAAATTTATTAATATATGAAAACCCTGATAATGCCAAAGCTTTTTATATGAGGGGTAAGTTTAGGTTTATAGATTTACAAAAAAACAAATACGATTATTCAAGTGCAAATCTTTCTTTAATATATTCAAATATAGAGTATGACCTTCTTCATTCTATAGAGATTGACCCTAATATAATTGATGCCTATAGGGGATTAATGTATTTAAATAGAGATATAGGCAATATAGATAAAGAGAGAGAATATGCTCAGGTTTTATTTGAAAAAGACAATAAAGCTTATGATGCTTTGCTTATGCTTGCTAACAGCTATTTAAACAATGGGGAGAATGCTTCAGATTTTCATCAGGCTATTGGGTATTATGATGATTTTATTGAGAGAGTTGATATTGAAGAGTCTAAGGTTGCGAGGTTTGAGAGGGGGCTTTGCTATTATAATTTAAATATATTAATTAGGGCAGATTATGAGGCTAATGAGCTTATAAAAGATTTTCCTTTTTATGATGAGGCTTATTTTCTAAAGGCTATTGCGTTAGCTAAAAATGGTGTTGATAGTGAGTTTTATTATGATGCTTTATTATTTTTAAATAGGGCTATAGAGCTTAATGATAAAAATTATAATGCCATTTATGAAAGGGCTGAATGGTATTTTAGTAAAGAAGATTATTTGAATGCTATAGAAAATTACAATATATTGCTTGAAACTGACAACAAATATAAATTGGCTGCTTTACTTGGAAAAGCTGAGGCTTTGCATGATTATATTGTAAGCAGTGAATCTTATACAGAAAAAAAACATCTCAATGAAGCATTTTCTTTATTAGATAAAATAATAAAAAACTTTGCTCTTGATAAAAAATATATGAGATATAAATATTATAGGGGTAATTTATATGCTTATATTGGAGAGATTGATAATGCCAAAGCTGAATTTGATGATATATTAAAAAATAATGATGAGTTTAATGAATGGTTTTATAATGATATATTAGAGTTTTGTTATTATAATGCAAAAACAGATGAGGACTACAAAAATCTTATTAAATATTTAAACAAAACAAAAGATATTAGGGCTTTAGTATATAAAACATTTTCTTATTACAAATTAAAAAACTATCAAGAATCAGCATTAGCAGCAAAAGAAATATTGGATAATTTAAATAATACAAATAATAATAAAGAAACTTTTAATAACAATGAAGATATGTATCATTTAAGATATGTATATGCTTTTTCACTAATAGAGACAAAATCTCATGATTATGAAACTATAATAGAAAGCTTAAAAATATCATTAAACAGCAGTGAACTCAATAAAGCTATAATATACAGAAAAATAGCAAAAGTGATGATATATAACATACCTCAAAAATATTATTATGAAGGCATTAAATATTTAGAGATGGCAATAAATATGAATGACTTTTTTGCGTATTATATATATTCAAAAGAGCTATTTTATGGAAATATTTTAACTCCGTCTCCTGAACTAGCAATAGGGATGGCTAATACTTCAATCGATTTACACACTACATTTGAGCCGTCTTATATTATTTTGGGTAGAGCCTACGAACTAGGAAGAGGAATAGAGAAAAACGAAAATAAAGCTTTTGAAATATATTACAAATCTAATGAAATAGCAAAAATGAATAATTATCATTCATCTTGTTCTAAAGCTGCATTGGCTCATTGCTATTATAACGGTATAGGCGTAAACAAAAATGAGGCTTTGGCATTAGAATTAATAAAAGAAGCTATAGACAACCATAGCGAAAATTGTCATGACTATGTATTATTATTGTATGCTTATTTTGCTCTCATTGGCAAAGATGGTTTTAGTTTAGAGAAAGCAGCTTCTATTTTTGATGAGGACATTACATATCATAATAGTTTATCTTTTATTATGACTTTTAAGCGTGTTTATAAGAAGCTTGGTAATAATTCTATGGTAAAAAAACTTGCTGGTATTGAAAAAGAAACCCTAAAAAACACAGGAGAGTTTAATTTAAATTATTTAAGAAAATATATAAAAAACTATAATGAATATTATCCAATAGTATGTTATTATAATAGATAATTATCATTTTACTTTTTGACAAAAAATCATATTATATATATTATATAGAAACTAAAAAATTATAAGAGAGGAAAAATTATGATAAATAAAACTATGAGTATAGGGGAAATTATACAAATATTTCCAGATTCAGTAGAGATTATGATGAGCTATGGTCTTCATTGTGTAGGATGTCATGTTGCTAACTGGGAGAGTCTTGAAGAAGGATGCCGAGGTCATGGTATGGACGATGCTAAAATAGATAATTTAGTTAAAGAAATAAATGAGAGATGCTCTAAAAACTAATTTATTTTTTAATTAAAATATTTTAACTAACTAATTAAAGATTGAAAATAAAAAAAGCTTCGTATTGACAACGAAGCTTTTTTATATTATTTAATTTTATATTATTCACACTTGTTTATTTATAAGTACAGATAATTTTTTATTAAGTAAATGTTCTTTTCCTTTGTTATTGTAGCCTATCTTTTTACTTTCATTTAATACTTCTTTCATATCTGTAAAAAAGTCTAATGCCTCATCAAACAATTTTGGTGCTAATTTATTTAGATGTTTTAATCTAGCCATTAAAGTTACAAGCTCCAAACGAAGTGATGAAATTTTTGATGTTTTGTTTAGAGGTATTTTTCTTATTATATCAGACAAAGTAGCTGTTTGAGAAAGGTGAGGGAATTTATTTAATATTATCAAATCTGTAATATTTTCTCTTAACTTTCTTAATTCATTAGCTTCTTTCATTTTTTCATTTTGATGATCGCAATACATATGCACATCTTGAAGTCTTGTATCTATGATAGAGTTTACTTTTCTCTCTTCATCTTCTAATATAATTTTGTAGACTTCTATTTCTTTATTAAGAATTATTTCAATTTTTGTAAGTTCTTCATATAAGTTAAACATAAAATACCATCCCTTAATTTATATAATAATTATCGATATTTAAAAAATTTACTTTACATAATTTTTTAAATAAGTGTAATAATTAAGTATTATTAGTTTTATTTTTTTGTAAATGTATTATAATTATAATTAATTATTTTAAGGATTTTTATTTTATGGAAGATATTAAAAAAGAAGAAGAAAAAATTGAGTTATTATCTTGTGCTTTAGAGGGCGGATGTTCTGCCAAAATTCCGCCTGATTTGCTTGAAAAAACATTATCACCTCTATTAAAAACAAAAGTGGATTCTAATTTATTATCTGATGTTGATATAGGTGATGATGCAGGTGTTTATAAGATTTCGGATGATAATGCTATTATATTTACAGTAGATTTTTTCCCTCCTGTTGTTGCTGATCCTTATTTGTTTGGTGAAATTGCTGCTTGTAATTCTATAAGCGATATATATGCTATGGGAGGAGAGCCTAAGTTAGCTTTAAATATTACAATGTATCCAAAAGAAAACTCTCTTAATACGCTTGCAACAATATTAAAAGGCGGACAGGATAAGGCTACAGAAGCAGGAGTGCTAGTTGTAGGAGGGCATACTATCACAGATACAGCAATTAAATATGGAATGGCTGTTATTGGTTTTGCTAATCCTAATAATATTACTACAAATGCTGCTGCTAAAGATGGAGATATTATAATACTTACAAAGCCTCTTGGTACTGGTTGTTGTTTGGCTGCTATGAGACAGGGTTTAATAAAAGAAAATGCCATTACTGATGTATTTAATGCTATGAGCACTTTAAATAAAAAAGCTTGTGCTATAATGAATAAATATAAAGCAAAATGTGCTACAGATATAACAGGTTTTGGACTTGCAGGACATGCTTATAAGATGGCTAAGGCTAGCGATGTAACTATAGAGATAAGTACATCAGCTTTACCTATGTTTAACAAAACTTATGAAGTGTTGGATATGGGATGTATACCGGGAGCTGCTTTTACAAATATGCGTTATGTGGGGGAAAATATTTTAGTTGATGAGAATGTGGATTATAGTTTAAAAATGCTTGCTTTTGACCCGCAAACAGCCGGCGGATTATTTATATGTGTAGATAAAGATAATGCTGAGAATATGCTTGCTGATTTATGGCGTGAGGGCATAGACTGTGCTAGCATTGTTGGAAAAGTAACTAAAAAGGATAGAGAATATATACATCTTACTAAATAACAAATTAAGTTTTTTTGTTTGTGGTGGCTTTGCCCCCTGCGAAGCGTGCCCGAAGGGCGAAAACTTTTTGCTACGGGAAAAAGTTGAATAAAAAACTTATATAAAAGGTATAGTTATTTAAAAATATACTGAAAAATTTTAACTTTATTTATTTTATTATTTGCAGGGCTTTGCCCCGTACCCCACTTCTTTTGCGACCGAAGGGAGTGCCTTTGGCCCGCCGCAAAGAAGCAAAAAGGCTGCATTAAAAAACTAGTTTTAAAACATATCCAAAATCAGATATTATTTTGTATTAATACATATTCCAACATATAAATTGCACTTTTTGGTTCTTTGACGAAGTCCGCACCGCGACCGAAGGGAGTCCTTCAGGGCGACCGAAGGAAGTGCCTGCGACTGAAAGAAGTACCTTTAGGTATGGGTGCGAGCTGCTGGAAAAAGAACAAGTAAAAAATTTACTATATAAATAACAATGGGGATTTAAAGCTGCTTCTTGTTGTTTGAATAATTTGACAAAATATACTTTTTATGATATAGTGTAAAAATAGATTTAAGAGAACTCTAAACTCTAAACTCTAAACTCTAAACTCTAAACTCTAAACTCTAAACTCTAAACTCTAAACTCTAAACTCTAAACTCTAAACTCTAAACTCTAAACTCTAAACTCTAAACTCTAAACTCTAAACTCTAAACTCTAAACTCTAGTTTAAAGTTAGAATAGAGTAAAAATATTTTAAATTTTTTGTAAAAAGATATAATAATTTAAAATATTTAATTAAAAGAGAACAAGAATGAGTAATAATTTTGATGAAAAAGTTCCTGAATTATAAGATGCTATTGATTCTGAGGCAAGTATGTTCTGTTCCTACAGAAGAGATATTGAAGCATTAAAGAAATTTACTTTATTAACTATAAAAATATTAAAGGGGAAGTATTATGAATATAATAAAAAAAATAAATCAATTACATAAAAGATGGAATACTATGAATATAATAAAAGAAATAAATAAACTAAATAAAAATGCTGAACATGAAAAAATTATTGAAATTATAACTGCAATTCCAAAAGAGCAAAGAGATACAGAACTTTTTAGCTTGCTTGCCAGAGCTTATAATAATACAAAAAGATATGATGAAGCATTGGATAATTTAATGTATATAAGAGAAGAATGCATTGACGATGCTTTATGGAATTATAGGATTGGTTATGCTTATTATTATAAAGGCGATAAAGAAAAAGCAGAAATGCATTTTAAAAAAGTTTATGATTTAAATAATGAAGATACAGACGCTTATAATTTTTATATGCTATGTACTGAAGATAAAGATGATGGAATAAATTTTGAAGAGAGAGTTAATAGGTTTTGGAAATGGTTTGAAGAAAATGAAAAAGTTATCTCTGATTATATAGATAAAAAATCTGATATGTCATCAGAGGAAATAATTAAATTTGTTTCTAATGGTGTAGGTTTAATATCTAATAATCTGAAGTTTAATTTCGGGGGTAATTATGAGTTTACATTTACTGTAGAAAGCAAAGAATATTTATTTTATCTTACTCCTAGAATATCAGCTGCTATGCCTGAGAAGTTAAAAAGTAAATGGAAATTCTTTCCTTATATGCCAAAACAAGATATAGATGATGCTAATTTTGTAGTATATGATAAAGATTTAAGTTTTAAAGAAATTTTAGTATCAGCTGAATATGATGAAGATGATAATTTCTTTAATTTGAAATTTTTTAATGAAAAGTTAAATCAATTAAATGAAAATTATGCTTATAATGCTTTTTATGTAATGCTTGAACATGCTGTAGGTGAGAATATATTCAAATTATATTTATTAGGAAATGTTAAAAAAAGTAATAAAAAACTTGATGGTATGATAGAGCTTACAAAACTTTATGACTTTATAATGGATACTCTAAAAAAAGAAAATAATGATATTATTACAGATCCTATAGATAACTATATAGATTATGACTGTATGCCTAAAAATAATTTCTTTAGAGAAGATATATTTATGGGTAGTACATGCTATAAGGAACTTATTAGTGATTATGCTGATGAGAATGTAAGGGCTATTGTTAATATTTCTAAAATGGGAGCAAGGGCTGTGTATTTAGCTTATGAATTGTTAGACAATAAAGACGATGTTTATGACGATGAAAATGTAAAAAAATTTCTTGATGAAAGAGATAAGATTGCAAATGAGCTTGAAAGTATAATGGGTGAGAAGGGAAGCGGCAAAGAAATAGGTATACTATTAGGCAGTGCTTTTGGAATACTATGCGGATATATAGATTTACTTTTATACAATCAAGATGAGTTTATAAAAAGAGCTGAAGAAGTATTAAAAAAATACAATCATAAATTTAAATTATTGAGATTCAGACAGTATTCAGAAACTATAAAGACATTTAATGATTAATTAAATAAAATAATATTAATGTGTTTTTTTAGTGCATACTGCATGTATTATAATAGTTTATACATATTCCTAAGATATTAGTTATAGTATTTGCGTTTTTCGCGAAGCGTGCCCGTAAAAACATTTTTTAAGTTTTTTATATTTGCGGGGACTAGCCCCCGCACCCCAACTTCTTTTGCGACCGTAGGAAGTGCCCTTGCGGCGTGCCACAAAGAAGCAAAAAGGCTGCATTAAAAAAACTAGCTTTAAAACATATCCAAAATACAAGTATTATTTTATACTAATACATATTAAAAATATATAAAGCTATAACATTTGTACTTTTTGCAACTTTTTGCTACGGGAAAAAGTTGATAGAAAATTATTATTTTAATATATACTGAAAATTTTAAGTTTTTTATTTTTATTATTTGCGGGGCTTTTTAATATTTTTAAGAAGCTTTTTTCTTTTTGCATTTATTTGTTAATTTATGAATTTGCTAATTTTAAAAAATAGTATATAATCGTACTAATTCTATATAAGGATTAAGCCATATGATTAAATTAATAGAAATGAAAAACAACTTAAAAAATAAAAATGTATATCATCAAATTTTTAATGAAGCTTTCCCAATCGAAGAGAGATGGAATTTTGAGATGATACTTGAAAATAAAAGCAACTCTAGATATAAGTTTTATTCTATTTTAGATGATGATAAACCAATAGGCTTAACTATGATTTGGATTTTTGAAAAGTTTTATTTTGGCGAATATCTTGCTATAGATAAAAATTTAAGAGGTAAAAATTACGGCTCACAAGTATTAAATAAAATATTTGATATGCATGATGATAAATTAATTGTTATAGAAGTAGAGCCTTATGACTTGAATGATATAGCAAAAAGAAGAATTAATTGGTATAAGAGATGCGGATTTATATTATCAGATTATGATTATGATATGCCTTGTATAAAAGATGGAAAAAGAGATACAATGAAAATGCAGATTATGACAAATAAAGAAATACAAACTAAAGAAGAATATAATAATATCATCACAACATTATATGATAAAGTTTATAACCCTAGATTAGATAATATTAATAATTGGAAAGAGATTTAAAATTATTAAATAATTTAAATCTTCTTTTTGGGCTAAATATTAATATAATATGCCCTACTATATCTTTTTTGTTTATAAGACCGAAATGCCTGCTGTCTTCGCTTAAAGATATATTATCGCCCAAAACAAAATATTCATCTTTGCCAATATTGTAAATGGCATTATCTTCTTTGCTAAAAATATAATATCTATGCCTTATAAGCTCATCATTTAAATATAATCCGCCTTCAAAAATCTCTACTTTATCTCCCTCTTTTCCTATAACACGCTTCACCAAATTATTAGTACCCCTTCTAAAAACAATAACATCAAAGTTTTTAATATTATTAAAAATAAAATTATTTTTTAAAAGAAGTATTTGGTCGCCTTCATAAAAAGTAGGCTCCATAGATTTATTGCTTACTATATAAGTGTCAAAGAAAAATACCCTAATAAATCCTGCCAAAAATAAAGCAAGAAAAGATGCTAATATTATCTCTAAAATCTGTTTTTTATTCATTATTAATTATTTAAATCTCTCTTCCATTTGTTAATTAAATTAAGAGCCTCTATTGGAGTGATATCATTAATATTTAAATCTTTAATTTCTTTTTCTATTTCGCTTTCTTTTGTTTCTTTATCATCAAAATCAATCTTAGAATCTGCTTTAGAATTAAAAGGAAGAATGTCTGGAGATTTTTTATTATTTATCTCTATATTCTCAACTTGTATGCCAGCCTCATTCTCAAGCTTTTTTAATATCTCTGAAGCTCTTTGTATAACTTTATTCGGAGCACCTGCAATTTTTGCCGCATATATACCATAACTAGATTCAGCCGCCCCCTCAATAACTTTTTTCATAAATATTATTTCATCTTTATACTCTTCAACTAATACCTTATAATTTTTAACTCCCTCCAAATCTTCAAGCATAGTAAGCTCATGATAATGCGTAGCAAATAATGTTTTTGATTTTTTGTTTTCTTCATTTACTAAATATTCAACTATAGCCCAAGCAATAGAAAGCCCATCATAAGTAGAAGTGCCTCTCCCTATCTCATCCATTATAACAAGGCTTTTATCTGTACAATGATTAAGTATATAAGCAGTTTCATTCATCTCTACCAAAAATGTACTCTCACCCTTTGCTATATTATCGCTCGCCCCAACTCTTGTAAATATTCTATCAACTATAGATATCTTAGCACTCTTAGCAGGCACAAATGAACCAATCTGTGCAAGAAGTACTATTAAAGCAGTTTGCCTCAAATATGTACTTTTACCGCTCATGTTAGGGCCTGTAATTATTAGCAAATGCTCATTTTTATTGTCTAAATATGTATCATTTGCTATAAAGCTTTCATTTTTTAAATTCGCTTCAACTACAGGGTGTCTTCCTTCTTTTATGTCTATTATGCCGTCATCTGTTATAATAGGCTTTGTATAATTTTCTTCTGCAGCAAGGCAAGCTAAAGAAACATAAACATCTATTACCGATATTATCTTTGCCATTTTTAATATAGATGTTAAATATTCATTAACTTTATTACGAACTTCTATAAATATGTCATATTCTAAAGCATAACTTTTTTCATTAGCTTCGTTTATAGTTTTCTCATATTCCATAAGTTTGCTTGTAGTGTATCTCTCGCTTCCTACCAATGTTTGCCTTTTTATAAAATCTTTCGGAACTAATGATATATTAGATTTTGTTATCTCTATATAATATCCTATAACATTATTATATCTTATTTTAAGATTGTTAATTGTAGTAGCTGCTTTATATTCATTTTCTAATTCGCTTATCCAAGTTCTTCCTTCTCTTCTTGCCTCATTATATTTTTTTAGTTTTTCATCATAATCATCTTTTATAATGTCGCCTTCATTTAATACAATTTTAGGGTCTTCCAATATTGCTCTTTCGATTAAATCTGTAATAATTTTTATATCGCTTATCTCTTCAAAGTTTACATCATTAAAATTATTAAGCACAAGCTCTGTAATTATTTGCAAAGATGAAAATAAAAACCTCTTTAAAGACACTAACTCTTTAGGGTTAATCCTACCAAGTGCTAATTTTGAAGCAAGTCTCTCTATATCTCCCACATCAGAAAGCATGTCCATTATTCTATACATAAACTTCTGATTCTTATAAAAATATTCAACATTATTAAGCCTTTTATTTATCTCATCAATATTAAGCAAAGGCTCTACTATTATTCGTTTTAAATATCTCGCTCCCATAGATGTTTTTGTTTTGTCTATGGTGTCGAACAATGTCATCTTATTATTGTCGTTTCTTATAGTTTCCAAAATCTCTAAACTAGATATTGTTGCATAGTCTAATGTCATAGAGTCTTTTCTGTTGTAGAGTTTGATGTTTGATATATGCTCTAATGATGTTTTTGATAATTCTTGTAAATAATATATTAAAGAACCAAGAAGTGAAACTATTAAATGCTTATCTTCTATACCGAAGCTTTTTAATGATATTGTCTTAAAATGATTAGTTAATAATTTATACGCATAAGAATATTCTGCTGTATAATTTGGGGTTGTGCTAAAGAATATATTTGAAAACCTGTTTTGTATTTCTTTTATTATCTTACTTTCTTTTACAGATTCTATACTCATTATCTCTTTTGGTGAAAATCTTATAATCTCTTCGCATATCTCATCTAAAAAGTCTTTTATATTGTTATTATTATTTTCAATTTCTGTAACATACAATTCACCCGTAGATATATCGCATATACCAATAGCAATATTATTCTCACTTTTAGAAACTATTATGGAAGCTAAATAATTATTGCTTTTTGATTCTAAATATTTGTTTTCTGCAATAGTGCCGGGTGTTATTACTTGAGTAACATCTCTTTTTACTATGCCTTTTGCCGTTTTAGGGTCTTCCATTTGGTCGCATATAGCTATTTTCCTACCGCTTTTTACTAATTTTGACAAATAATTATCTATAGCATGATATGGAACACCTGCCATTGGAACATTTGCCCTTTTAGTGAGAGTAAGACCTAAAAGCTCTGAAACTACTTTAGCATCTTCAAAAAATACTTCGTAAAAATCTCCCATTCTAAACAAAAGTATACTATCGCTATATTTATCTTTAATCTCTTTGTATTGCCTCATCATTGGCGTGAGTTTTTCTTCTTTGTTTACATTTTCTGATGATTCTTCTGAAAAAAAAGTTTCTTGCATATTTTTTTTAAATCCGTTACCATTTTTATTAAAAATTAGTATATTATATTTATAGAGTTTTATCAAATAAAATTATATATAAGAAGTGTATTATAATAATTTTAATATAATTTTTGCAAAAATATTATGTAAATACCACTTTTATATTGCTTTTTTATATTAAATATTGTATAGTAATATTACTTCATACGATATTGTTTTAATTAATTACTTTTTATTAAATTTAGCATATATAAAAACACAATATATATAAAAAATACCATTATAGAGAGGATTGAGTAATGCTCAGTCCTTTCGCTTTTTTAATTATTGTATCTTAAAAATTAATTAAAAATAATCAGAGAAATAAACTTGTTCTTTAGGTATGATACTTTCTAAAAGTTTGATAGCATTAGCTGTTGATTCTATCCTTCCTATTTTATAAAGATATGATGGGCTTTTATAGCTCATAAGCATAGTAGTTAAAGTTTTTATGTCCATTTTTATAATATATCTGTCTTTTGAGTTTCTTTTATATTCTTTTGATATTCTTTTACATACTGTGTTTTTATCTTCATTCCAATAAAGCATAAAGCTTGCATTATTCCACTTAGCCATATCATCTTTAATTATTAAATTAATTTTTTTGTTTTTTGGCTTTCTTAAAAAAGGATAATTATTAATAAATCCTTTAACATCTGTAATTCTCGCCATAATGTATGGTCTTATAGTTTCTTTTATTTCGCTATCTTCAAGCAAAAATGCTATAGGTTCATTTGTGTAGTTGTATCCTTTAACTTCATCAACCATAGAGAAATGTGCAGATATATAATTCCAAAGCCCAAGCCTAGCTTCAAAATTAATATAAACCATCTCTTTTATATGAAACACATCATTTTCAATAACATAAACCAAATAGCCCTCAGCTTCATTTTTATCATTATAATATAAAGCAACTATAGTGTCATCAACTTCCCATCTCCAATACTCTTCCCACTCCAAATCTCCTCGAATTAAAGCACCATGCCTAGTATAAGAAAATTTATTATAAAGCTCTTTCAAATCATCGCTGTCTGTAGCAACTCTCTCCACTCTTCCTTTACTAGTCATAGTTTTAGGAAGCTGAGTGTCTTTTATAGTAAAGCTCATTTTGTCAGATATTATCTCCCACCCTTTTCTTCTGTAGAAAGGAATAGAATACGGATATAATACAGATATAGTCTGCCCCTCTTTTTTCATGTTTTCAATACTTTTTATCATCAAATCATTCATAAGACCAAGATTAGAATATTCTGGGTAGGTAGCAACTCCTGTAATACCTGCCATTTTGTATATCACTCCATGAATATTCATTTTCATAGGGTATACTGCTATCTGAGAAGCTAACTTATTTCCGTCAAACCAACCTAAAACCTTTGCCTTGCTTAATACTGCAGATTTTGCCTGCTTTATTTCATCAACTTCATATCCTAAAGTAATAAGTTCATTATTGCTCACCTGAAAAGCATATCTTAATAAATTATTGAAATCATCCAAATCTTTTAAAGTTAAATATCTGATTTTAAATTTTTTCTTTTTTTTATTTATTAAATCTTTATCAATCATATAAAACCTAGACTTTACATAACTATATAATAATATTAATGTAGAATTATATAATTGTCAATTATTTTGTACTACTCGCCTAGCTGTGCACTCCCTACGGTCGTACCGAGTAGGTGCCTATCGGCAAAATAACTTGGGGTGCTAGCCTACTGGCACACTCAAATATTTTTATTTTACTCAACTTTTTCCCGCCTTCGCTATGCGGACTTCGTCAAAGTTGCAAAAAGTGCAAGTGTACTTTGATTTTACATGTTAGTAATATATATTAAATGCAGTTCTTTTGGTTCTTTTATACCAATAAAAGAACTGGGGTGCGGGGCAAAGCCCTGCAAACAACTAAAATAAAAAATTTTATAATATATTGAAATAATAATTTTTTATCAACTTTTTTGTCGCTCAAAAAAGTTGCAAAAAACGCAAGTACTATCGCTAATGTCTTAAGAATATGTATTAGTATAAAATAATACTTGTATTTTAGGTTAAAAAAAATGCAGTCTTTTTGCTTCTTTGGGCACGCCTCCGGTACTTCCTTCGGTCGCAAAAGAAGTGGGGGTGCGGGGTACGAGCTGTACCACCTTGCCGCACGGTAATACTCTGCTTTAATCATATCCTTTCAGATGTGCGGGGGTATTACTTTTTAATACACAATTATTTCTTCTTCTCCTTAAAAGTAAGTAATTTATCTCTATAATACTCGTACTGCTTTTTACGCAATTCAATCTCAGCAGGCAGCCCCCTAGTGATGTCATTGCATAGCGTGTCGAATTGGTCAAGTATTTTAACGATACGTTCCTGCTCCTCCAAAGGCGGTATTGGAACTAAAAATTTTCTTATTTTTTCCATTGGAATATTTTTCATTGAAGAAGACTGTAATAATTTATTAATTTGTGTATTAAAAAAAATATTACTTTGAAAATAGTATATCATAAATTTAGGAAGTATTATTTTTTTATCAAATCTTATTAAAGCAACATTTGGAGCTAAATAATATTTATCATTTTTATCTATTAACGCAACTTCTCCAATAGTTCCAACATAAGTAAATAACATATCATCAATATATAATTTACTTCTTGTTAATTTTGTTAAATCACTTTCATCAATATATTTTACTTCATCTAAATTTAGTCTTCCATTTTTAACATTAAGACCTCTTAAAGCAATTATTTTGCCTTTATTAGAATAAGTAACATATTTTGTAAATTCAAATCCTGCCAATTTTGTTACTAATCCTACATCTCCAACTGTTTTATATTCAACCTCGTCGCCGAAAGTCAACAGCTTGTCTCTGTAATACTCATACTGCTTTTTTCTTAATTCTAATTCTTTATTTAATAAATCTTGATATTTTGTAAAAGTGTCTAATATACGAACTATCTCTTTTTGTATTTCTATTGGCGGTATTGGAATTGAAATATTTTTTATTTCACCAGCTGTTATAAGCGGAATACCACCACCTTTTATATAATTATTCAATCTAGCATTGATTAAGATGTAATACATATATTTAAAATATATATCTGAATTTAATTCTGTTATTATTAATGTGTTGTCTGATACATCATATAAACCATCAGCAATATGAATATAACCTGCATTAACACCAACGCGGGCAATTAATATATGTGGCTTATCAAAAACATAATCATCAGAATATGCTATTATACCAGTAGAACCATAGACAGGATATTTTCCAGTTTCATTTTTTATTTTGTTTCTTCCTGATTTAATTTCTGATACATCACCAAGATTTTTCCATTCCACGCCGTCAGCACAGTGTTTTTTTAATAACTCTTCAAATTTACTCATAACTAAAACATTATAAACAATTATAATCTTTTTCTCAATTACATTTTTGCTAAAGTAATAAATTATTATATCGATAGTTTTACTATAATGTATATTAATAGTTTTATAATTATTATCTTGTAGAGGTGTTCTTGTGTATAATTCTATAGTTGGCTATGCTCTTAAAATTATTAAAGGTAATATCTTATTTTCTATTATCATTTTTATAGCTATGTCACAATTAATGACTATTACTTCTATTTTTGCACTCATGTGGAAATATGAAATATTATTAAACGAAAATATTCCTTTCTTCAGGGCTTTTTCTATATACTCACTTATTATAGTTTTGATTATTGTAGTGCTATTAATTGCTATTATTACAATTATATACATATTCTCAAAAAATAGCCGTATGTTTTCTACTTTAAGAATATTCGGTGCTACTACATTATCTTTAAAAAGGCTTTCTTTAGCTTTAAGTTTTTTATATCCTCTTATATCTTACATAATTTCAAGCATAGAGATAATTATAATTTATATTAGATACCGTTCTTATATTTTAACTATTATAAACACAACTGAAGTATTAAACAATGCATTTACTATATTTTGTTTTAATGTGGTATTATTTTTAATATTTATGTTTGGTGCTTTTATTACTAATACTGTACTTTTAAAAAGAGACCCTTATGAAGATTTGAGAGGAACGCTATGAATATAAAAATTATTAATATTTCTAAAACTTTTTCTTTAGGTGTAAATAAATTAGATGCTTGTAAGGATATTAGTTTAGATATTAACCAAGGAGATTATATAAGTTTTGTAGGGCATACTGGAAGCGGTAAGAGCACTCTATTAAGCATTATAGGAGGTATATTAAAGCCTACAAGCGGTTCTATATATTATGACTCTTACAAACTTGATAACCCTTCAGAAGAAGTATTATCTAGCTTTAGAAGAGAATATTTTTCATATATATTTCAATATCCTGTTATTATACCTACAATTAATGTATTAGATAATATATTAATACCTTTAGCTTTCAAGCATAAAATTACAGATGAAAAAATAAATCAAACAAAAGAAAACATAGAATTATTCGGACTAAAAGAAAAAATACACCTAAAAGCAGCACATCTATCAGGCGGTGAGATGAAAAAAGTAGCAATACTTAGAGCTTTAGCCTATGGATGTAAATGCCTAATAGCAGATGAACCAACGAGCGATTTAGACCCAGAAACAACTACTTTGCTTATGGAAATATTAAATACTCTCAACAATCAAGGAACTACAATCATTATGGTAACGCATGCTCATAATATAGCTGCACATGCCAAAAATGTATATGAAATGTCTGAAGGCAAAATTGTAAGATGCCTCAAATAACTATATAATTTTACTAAAATATTACAAATTTTTTAAAAAAATATTACTTCTTGTGATAATTTTGTACTTTAACTATCAAATTACTATTGACAATAATACTATTTAGTAGTATAATGTTTTCAATAAATAAAAATAAAAAAAGGAGATTTATTTATGTCTTCTCAAATGAATGAACAATTAGAAGCAATTTACAACAAAATAGTAAAAAGAAATCCCGGTGAAGTTGAATTTCACCAAGCAGTGAAAGAAGTATTAAGTACTTTAGAAGTTGTATTAAAGAAAAAACCTCATTATATTGAACAGAAAATAATAGAAAGAATGTGTGAACCTGAAAGACAAATTATGTTCAGAGTTCCTTGGATGGATGATAAAGGGGAAATACAGGTAAATAGAGGTTTCCGTGTACAATTCTCAAGTGTTATAGGGCCATACAAAGGCGGACTTCGTTTTCACCCTTCTGTATATTTAGGTATTATCAAATTTTTAAGCTTTGAACAAATATTTAAAAATGCATTAACAGGATTACCTATAGGCGGTGGTAAAGGCGGTTCTGACTTTGACCCTAAAGGAAAAAGTGATAATGAAGTTATGCGTTTCTGCCAAAGCTTTATGACAGAACTTCAAAGACATATAGGTTATGATATTGATGTTCCTGCAGGTGATATAGGGGTTGGCGGAAGAGAAATTGGATACTTATTTGGTCAATATAAAAGACTTAAAAATAGATTTGAGGCAGGTGTATTGACAGGTAAAGGCTTAGGTTACGGCGGTTCTTTAGTTCGTACTGAAGCTACTGGTTATGGACTTGTATATTTCACTGACCTTATGCTTAAAACTAATGGAAAAAATGGTTTTGAAGGTAAAAAAGTAGTAGTTTCTGGTTCTGGCAATGTTGCTATATATGCTATGGAAAAAGCTAGTCAATTAGGAGCTAAAGTTGTTGCTTGTTCTGACTCTAACGGAGTTATTTATGATGAAAACGGCATTAATTTAGATACTGTAAAAAGATTAAAAGAAGTAGAGAGAAAAAGAATAAAAGAATATGCTGATGTGTACAAAAATGCTAAATATATTGAAAATGGAAACATTTGGGATATTGCATGCGACATTGCTATGCCTTGTGCTACTCAAAATGAACTTGATGCTAAGAGTGCTGAGACATTAGTTAAAAACGGATGTATATCTGTTACTGAAGGAGCTAATATGCCTTGTACTCCTGAAGCTGTTGATATATTCCAAAAAGCTGGAGTATTATTCGCACCCGGAAAAGCTACTAATGCTGGCGGTGTTGCTACTTCTGCTTTAGAGATGCAGCAAAATGCTTCTATGGATAAATGGGATTTTGATTATACTGATAACAAGCTTAAAAACATTATGACTAATATACACAATACTTGTTATGCAACTGCTGAAGAGTATGGATTTAAAGGTGATTATTTGAAAGGTGCTAATATAGCAGGATTTGTGAAAGTTGCTGATATTATGATTCCTTATGGGTTAGTATAATGGGTTATATGTAAAATTAAAAAACAAGGGGCTTTTAAGCCCCTTATTTTTTGTCAATTTTTTATTGTTCTTTTTCCCGCGTACGAGCTGTACCACCTTGCCGCACTACTCGCCTAGCTGTGCACTCCTTACGGTCGGCGGCTTGCCGCACGACAATACTCTGTTTTAATCATAACCTTCTACGCGTGCGGAGGAGTGCTTTTTTATTCACAATTATTTTTTTCTTTGAAGTATTCGCCATATGAGTTTTCCACACGGTAATGCTATGCTTTAATTATAACTTCTTAGTTGTGCGGGGGAGTGCATTTTAATGTACAATTAAATTATGAAATTTATAATAAAAATGCAGTTCTTCGCGAAGCGTATCCGAAGGATATAAGGTTATTTTATACCAATACTGAGTAGGTGCCTATCGGCAAAAGAAGTGGGGTGCTACCCTACGGGCACGCTTCGCAGGGGGGCAAAGCCCTGCAAATAACTAAAATAAAAAAGTTAAAAAATATTTCTGGATATTAAATAATAATTTTCTATCAACTTTTTCCCGTAGCAAAAAGTTGCAAAAAGTACAAATGTTATAGCTTTATATATTTTTAATATGTATTAGTATAAAATAATACTTGTATTTTGGATATGTTTTAAAGCTAGTTTTTTTAATGCAGCCTTTTTGCTTCTTTGTGGCACGCCGCAAGGGCACTTCCTACGGTCGCAAAAGAAGTGGGGGTGCGGGAGCTAGTCCCTGCAAATATAAAAAACTTAAAAAATGTTTTTACGGGCACGCTTCGCGAAAGTGCAAATGCTATAGCTTTATCATTTGGAATATGTATAAACTATTATAATACATACAGTAATGCACTAAAAAGCACATTACTATTATTTTATTTAATTAATCATTAAATGTCTTTATAGCTTCAGAATATTGTCTAAATCTCAATAATCTAAATTTATAATTGTATTTTTTTAATACTTCTTCAGCTCTTTTTATAAACTCATCTTGATTGTATAAAAGTAAATCTATATATCCGCATAGTATTCCAAAAGCACTGCCTAATAGTATACCTATTTCTTTGCCGCTTCCCTTCTCACCCATTACACTTTCAAGCTCATTTGCAATCTTATCTCTTTCATCAAAGAGTTTTTGATTTATATTTTCATCTTCAAAATCATTATCTTTATTATCTGAAAATGCATAAGCTAAATACACAGCCCTTGCCCCCATTTTTGAAATAGTAATAAAAGTATCTATATTAAAATTAGCATAATCATCAATAAGTTCCATATAGCATGTATTACCAATAAATATATCTTCTCTAAAGAAATTATCTGTAGGCTTACACTCATAAACTGTATATCTATTTATAGGATCTAGAATAATTTCCTTATTTTTATTTTTCAGAACGTTCATTATAAAATCATAAAGTTTTGTAAGCTCTATCATACCGTCAAGTTTTTTATCTGCTTTTTCAACATCTCCTAATAAATATAGTTTCGATATATTTTCACCTACAGCATGTTCAAGCATTATATAAAAAGCATTATATGCATAATCTTCTTCTAATTCATTTAATTGTTTATTATAGAATTTCAAATTAAAAAAATTAGTATATTCATCATATTCAGCTAATACTAAAATTTCTTTAAAGCTCAAATCTTTATTATACATTTTGAAATTAGAATCAGCTATATCTTGTTTTTGCATATAAGGAAAGAATTTCCATTTACTTTTTAACTTCTCAGGCATAGCATCTACTATTCTAGGTGTAAAATAAAATAAATATTCTTTGCCTTCTACAGTAAATGTAAACTCATAATTACCACCGAAAACAAACTGCAATTTGTTTGATATTAAAGCCATACCATTAGAAATAAATTCTATTATTTCATCTGACGACATATCAGATTTTTGCTCTATAAAATCAGAGATAACATTCTCATTTTCTTCAAACCATTTCCAAAACCTATTAACTCTCTCTTCAAAATTTATTCCATCGTCTCTATCTTCAGAACATAGCATATAAAAATTATATGAGTCTATATCATCATTATTTAAATCATAAGCCTTTTTAAAATACATCTCTGCATCTTCTTTGTCCCCCTTATAATAATAAGAATAACCAACTCTATGATTCCATAAAGTATCATCAATACTTTCTTCTCTTATATACATTAAATTATCCAATGCTTCATCATACTTTCCTATATTATTATAAGCTCTAGCAAGCAAACTAAAAAGTTCTGTATCTCTTTGCTCTTTTGGAATTGCAGTTATAATTTCAATAATTTTTTTATGTTCAGCATTTTTATGTAATTCATTAATTTCTTCAATTATGCTCATTATTATATCCTTTTGATTTGTATAAAATTAATAAACATTTATAATTAAATTTTGTAAATTATTATAGCTTTTTACAGAAAATAAAAATTGATGAACTTAAAAGTTTTCAAATATATAATAAGTTTTTTATTCAACTTTTTCCCGCGTACGAGCTGTACCACCTTGCCGCACGGTAACGCTATGCTTTAATTATAACTTCTTAGTCGTGCGGGGGAGTGCATTTTAATGTACAATTAAATTATGAAATTTATAATAAAAATGCAGTTCTTTTGCTTCTTTGGGGCATACCCACACCTAAAGGTACTCCTTTCAGTCGCAGGCACTTCCTTCGGTCGCCCTGAAGTACTCTCTTTGGTCGCAAAAGAAGTGGGGGGTTCGGGGGCTAGCCCCCGAGAGTAACCAAAACATAAAAAATATGTTTTGGTAAACTTTAAAATTTTTAGTATATATTGAGATAATAATTTCTATCAACTTTTTCCTGTAGCAAAAAGTTGCAAAAAGTACAAATGTTATAGCTTTATATATTTTTTAATATGTATTAGTATAAAACAATACCTATATATTTATACTAAAAAATTATATCCCAAATCTCTTCATTATAACATCTATATTTCTTAAATAATATGCATAGTCAAAACAATCATCAATCTCTTTAGAGCTTAAATATTTTGTTATATCTTCATCTTTATGAACATTCTCTCTAAAGTCTTCATTGTTTAACCATCTTTTCATTGCATTTCTCTGTACCCATCTGTATGCATTATCTCTGTCTATGCCTTTATTAACTAAGCTTATCAATATTCTTTGACTGAAAATTAAACCGCCTGTTTTTTCAATGTTAGCTTTCATAGCATCAGGATAAATTAAAAGCTTGTCTACTATATCAATAAATTTATTAATAGCATAATCAACTGCAATTGTAGAATCTGGAAGTATAACGCGTTCTACTGATGAATGACTAATATCTCTCTCGTGCCAAAGAGTAATGTCTTCCATAGAAGCCAATGCATTTCCTCTTACAATTCTAGCCAAACCTGATATTCTCTCACAAGTTATAGGGTTTCTTTTATGAGGCATAGCAGATGAGCCTTTTTGCTTTTCACTGAAATACTCTTCTGCTTCTCTAATATCTGTTCTTTGAAGGTTTCTAATTTCTGTAGCAAATTTCTCTAATGAACTAGCAACTATTGCCAAAGTAGTAAGATACTGTGCATGTCTATCTCTTTGTATTATTTGAGTAGAAACTCTGTCAGCATCTATTCCTAATTTTTTACAAACAATCTCTTCTATGCGAGGGTCAATATTACTGTATGTTCCAACTGCACCAGAAAGCTTACCAACAGAAACTTGTTTTTTTGCTTCCTCTACTCTTTTAATATTTCTTTCGTTCTCATCATACCATAAAATGAATTTAAGTCCTAATGTCATAGGCTCAGCATGTATACCGTGTGTACGTCCTATGCAAGGAGTGTATTTATGTTCTTTAGCTCTTCTTAATAATACTTCAGATAATCTTTTTAAATCGTCCAATATAATTTCAGCAGATCTTTTCATCATTACAGCTAATGCAGTGTCTTTTACATCGCTTGAAGTTAAGCCTTTATGTATATACTGTCCGCCTTCTCCTACATTTTCTTGAACAGCTGTTACAAATGATATAATATCATGATTAGTTTCTTTTTCTATTTCAGCAATTCTCTCAACTGTGAAAGTAGCTTTTTCTTTAATGTTTTTTACAGCTTCCTGAGGTATCTCTCCAATTTCTGCCATAGCCTCGCAAGCTGCAATCTCTACATCAAGCATAACTTGAAACTCATTTTGTAAGCTCCAAAGTTCTCCCATTTCTTTTCTAGTGTATCTTTTAATCATTTTTCTAATCCTAATATTTTGTTATTAAAGTATTATATAAATTTTTAATTATAATTTCAATATTTTTTATTTTATCACTAATTTCTATATGTAAAAATATCTATTATAATTGACTTTTTTGTAAAATAAATTATCCTATGCTAAATTAATTTTCAGGAGAGCTCTTATGAAAAATGAAAATATTAAATCAGTACCAATGTTAGTAATATTAAGTATTGTAACATGCGGAATATATTATTTGTATTGGTTATATAAAACAACAGATTCTATAAAAAACTTTATGGATAGTCAAGAAATCAATCCAACATTAGAATTAATATTATGTTTATTTATACCATTCTATCAATTATATTGGTTTTATAAATATTCTAGAATAATATATAAAGATATGACTTCAAAGGTAGGTATGGATAACACAGAAGATGCTTCAGTTTTACTTCTTATACTTTCATTTGTAGGTTTAGGTATAGTTTCAGCAGCTATTATACAAGATAAATTAAATAGTATATACTCAAAAACAGGTACAGAAAATATCACTTCTCAAGTTAATTGATATAAATTTAATAAAAGCGTTAAGTTTTCATATTCTAACTTTGACATTTGTTATTATATTTATATACTTATATAGTGTATATTTTAATATAAAAAGGAGAAGAATATGAAAGGTTATGCTATGTTAAAAATAGGTCAATCAGGCTGGATTGAAAAAGAAAGACCTGCTTGCGGACCTGCTGATGCTATCGTAAAACCTTTAGCTGTAGCTATATGTACTTCTGATGTTCACACATTATGGGAAGGTGCTATAGGTGAAAGACATAACATGATTTTAGGTCATGAAGCTTGCGGAGAAGTTGTAGAGGTTGGAAGCTTAGTAAAAGACTTTAAACCTGGAGATAAAGTATTAATTCCTGCTATTACTCCTGATTGGAATAGCGTAGAAGCTCAAGCTGGCTATTCTATGCATTCAGGCGGTATGCTTGCTGGTTGGAAATTCTCTAACTTTAAAGACGGTGTATTTGGAGAGTTCTTCCATGTTAATGATGCTGACGGTAACTTGGCTCTTCTACCTAGTAATATTGATCCTGTAGATGCTTGTATGCTTTCTGACATGGTGCCTACTGGTTTCCATGGTGCTGAACTTGCTGATGTACAATATGGGGACAGCGTACTTGTTATAGGTATTGGACCTGTTGGACTTATGGGAGTTGCTGGTGCTTCTTTAAGGGGTGCTTCAAGAATTATTGCTGTTGGTACTAGACCTAATTGTGTTGAAGCTGCTAAGAAATATGGTGCTGAAGAGTTTATCAGCTATAAAAATGGTCCTATAGATGAACAAGTTCTTAAAATGACTAATGGTAAAGGTGTTGATAAAGTTATCATTGCTGGTGGCGGTGTTGAAACTTTTGCTGAAGCTGTTCGCTCACTAAAAGCTGGCGGTAAAATTGGTAACGTTAACTATTTAGGTAAAGGTGATTATATACAAATTCCTAGAGTTGAATGGGGCGTTGGTATGGGTCATAAAGCTATACTTGGCGGACTTATGCCTGGCGGAAGACTTAGAATGGAAAAACTTGGTTCTTTAGTTTCTTCTGGAAAATTAAATGTCCATCATCTTGTTTCTCATGTATTTGAAGGTTGGGACAATCTTGAAAAAGCTTTATTTATGATGAGAGATAAACCTGCAGATTTAATCAAACCTGTAGTAAAAATTGAAAAATAAATAAGAGTTTAATAATTAAGGCTGGCATATATTTTTTAATATTTGTCAGCTTTTTTTGTAATTAGTATAATATTCTGGTATAATGTCTTATAATAATAATATAAAAGGGAAGTAAAATGAAAATACTCATAGTGTCCGGCTTTTTGGGTGCTGGAAAAACTACTCTCATTAAAGAGATGGCTAAAAAAACTAAAAGAGATTTTGTGATAATGGAAAATGAGTATGGAGATGTGGATATTGATTCTAATGTACTTAAAGATGAGGGTATGAATATATGGGAGCTTACTGAAGGGTGCGTATGCTGTACTATGAAAAAAGATTTTGCTTCTTCTATACTTACTATTGCTAATTCTTTAGACCCTGAATATTTAATAGTTGAACCTACTGGTGTTGCAAAGCTTAGTAATATTATAAAAAATATAAAACAAATTGAATATGACAGAATTACATTATTAAAGCCAATAACTATAATAGATGGAAATGCTTTTGATTCTTTTATTTCTTCTTATGATGATATTTATATTGACCAGCTTATAAACACTTCAAAGATTATTATATCAAAAATGGAGAGTAAGGATAAAGAAGACAATGAAGAGCTTGTAAAGAAGATTAAAGATATATTGAAAAAAAATGATAGGGATATTGATATAATTTCTGAGCATTATTCTAATAAAGATAAAGATTTTTGGGAAGCTATATTAAAAAACTTTTTAGATGAAAAGTATGCTCTAAAGGAATCTTTAAATAAAAATACTGAAGAATATATGCCTGATTCTATAAGCATGAAAGGCTGCAGTGTAGGAAGTGAGGGAGATTTTATAGTTCTTATTGAAGACATTATACATGGAAGGTTTGGATATGTTGCTCGCTCTAAGGGTTTTATAAAATGCGGAGAATCTGTTTTAAGGTATGATGTTGTTGGGGATAGGTACGCTATTACGGGGGCTAGTGAAGATGATGAACTTGAAATAGTGTTTATAGGAAAAGATTTAAATAGGGCTTTACTTAGAGAAGTATTTCAGCCTATTTATAGAGAGAACATAAAAAGAAAAGAAGACGATAATCATCATCATGAGGAGCATAATCATAGCGAAGATTGTCACCATCATAATGAAGACTGTTGTCATGACGGAGAATGTAATCACCATGATGAGGAAAATCATCATCATTAATAATCGAATGCATCCTCGTCTATTTCTATATAATAGCTATTAGCCTTTTCTTTTATATATAATAAAGATTTTGGTATCTCCATTAAAAATGATGAAGGAGCTTGTTCCATAGTGCCTGAGTTTATTCTTCTTCTTTTAGCATATGTGAGATATAGTTTTTGTTTGGCTCTTGTAATTGCTACATAAAAAAGTCTTCTCTCTTCTTCTACGCCGTTTTCTTCTTCGAGTGAAAAGTAATGAGGAAATACTCCATGCTCAAGCCCTGTAATAAACACCACTTCAAACTCTAATCCTTTAGCATTGTGAACAGTCATAAGTGTGATTGCATCCTCTTTATCTTCGTTGCTGTTGTCTTTATAGAGTGTTGTCTCTTCTAAAAATCCCCTTATGTTTAAACTGCTTTCTGGATTTTCGTAATTATAATTTAAATAGCTATAATATGCATTAAAAAGCTCTTTTATATTATCTTCTGCTGTTGCTATTCTTATATTGCCATCGCTTTTAAATATTGAAAAATAATCTATTTCCTTTAAGAACTCAAAGAATATGGCCTCTATATGTTTAGAGTCTTCATTTATTTTTTTTGAGTATTTCTCTAATATATTTTTATATTCTTTAATGTTGTTAATAGCTTTTTTTGAAATATTAGATTCTTCTATAATGTCTATTGCATCATAGAGTGTGAGATTTTTTTTATCTGCGAATGCTTCAAACTGAGCAAAAGTTTTTTCTCCTATTCCTCTTGTTGGTGTATTGATAGTTCTTCTTATACTAAAGTTATCATTAAAACCAGTAAGAAGCCTTAAAAAAGAAATGCTGTCTTTAATCTCTGCTCTCTCATAAAACCCAACTCCTCCTACTATTTTATAATTAATAGAATGGGCCATAAGTTCTTTTTCGTATGCTCTTGATTGGCTGTTGGTTCTAAACAAAATAACTATATCTTTTGCCTCAAAACCTTCATCAAACAATAACTCTATTTCATTAGCAACCGATTTTGCCTCTTCATAATCTGTATAGCATATCCAATTTTCTATTTTATAATCGCTTTTTTTGTTTGAGAAAACATTTTTTGTGTGCCTATGGCTATTATTTTTTATTACATTCAAAGCCACTTCAACTACATTCTTAGGGCATCTATAATTTTCTTCAAGGCGAATTATTTTAGTGTTCTCAAAATCATTTTCAAAGTTTAATATATTAGATACATTTGCCCCCCTAAAAGCATATATACTCTGATCATCATCTCCTACAACGGTTAATTGATTATCTGGGGTTTGTTTATTATTTTTTTGAGAGAGCATTTTTATTAATTTGTATTGCTGTAAATTAGTATCTTGAAACTCATCAACTAAAATATATTTAAATCTCTTTTGATAAAACTCAAGTATATTTTTTTCTTTTTCAAATAATTTTATGGTGTTGAGTATTAAATCGTCAAAGTCCATCACATTTTCTTTAACTTCATACTCTGTGTATTTATCATATACTTTTTTGTAATACTCCTCTTCAAAACCAATATCATATCTCATTTCATTTTTTTGGGCAGATATATATCTTGAAACATCTTTTGGCTTTATAGATTTTGGAGTGTTTTCTTCTTTCATTATTTTTTTTATAACGCTTAATCTATCACCCTCGTCCAAAATAAGAAAATCATCTCTATAATTTAAGCATTGAGCATTATCTTTTAATATTCTCAAACATGCAGAGTGAAATGTTCTTATAAATAGCCTAAATGGTTTTATTTCTGGAAGCATAGAACATACTCTTTCTTTCATTTCATTGGCTGCCTTATTTGTAAAAGTTACAGCCATTATATTTTCTGGTTTTATGTGTTTTTCTGTTATAAGATATGCTATCTTTTTTGTGATGACTAAAGTCTTACCGCTTCCAGCACCAGCCAAGAGAAGAAGAGGGCTGTCTATATGAAGCACACCTTCTCTTTGATTTTCGTTTAAACCATTAAGTAACTCATTTTGTTTATTATTATCCATAAATATAAAACTCTAATTTTTTGTAATATATTAAATTTTTATTTGTGGTGGCTTTGCCCCCACCCCCCCAACTTCTTTTGCCGATAGGCACCTACTCGGTATTGGTATAAAAGAAGCAAAAGAACTGCATTGTTTAGCTTGAAATGTTGGTATTATAATATAGTTTATACATATTACAAATGACAAAGCTATAGTACTTGCACTTTCGCGAAGCGTGCCCGAAGGGCAAAAACTTTGACGAAGTCCACACCGTGTAAGGCGGGAAAAAGTTGAATAAAATAAACTTATAAAATATAGTCGTTTAGCTATATAATAAAGCTCTAATCTTTTTTGTAATATCTCTGCATTATATCGTCAAATATTTTTGCCGCTTCAAATATAATATAATCGCAGCCGTCTACAGGGTCTCTGTATTCTTCTTTCAAAGGCGTACAATCTGTGTATGATGTTAATTCTTTAAATCTAGTAACAAACTCAGATTCTAACTCTTTTAAAAAAGTACTTTCATGTCCTCTCTCTATAATAAAAGCCTTAGAAAAAGCCATAATAGCCCCTGTTAATATTCCGCAAGTAAGTCCTAAGCCCATACCGCCTCCAAAACCAGCAGCAAGCTTTAAATCATTTTTATCTATGCCCAAATTATAAACTGTGTTAGCTCCATAAAGCATCTTTTCTGCACAATTTAAATCTTCTTCCTTTCCAAATCCATTATATAAATATTCGTATAAAGTCATAAATCACTTCTTATTAAAATTTTATTAAAGTAGAGCCCCAAGTAAGTCCAGCACCAAAAGCAGTAAGTAACACATAGTCTCCTTTCTTAATAGCATTCTTTTCAAAAGCCTCTGTAAATGCTATTCCAACACTAGCAGCAGATGTATTTCCGTATTTTTGTATATTCACATAAAACTTACTATCATCAAAACCTAACTTTTTAGCAACAGCATTCATTATTCTAGTATTAGCTTGATGTGTAATTATTAAATTTAAATCGCTTAATTCTAAATTGGCACTTTTTACAGTTTTTCTTATAGTTTCATCAAATGTAGTAACGGCTTTTTTGAAAACCTCTGTTCCTTCCATAGTTATGCTATTAAGTTTTTCATCAATATTTTTTTCTGTGATAGGTTCAGCACTTCCGCCTGCTTTAACTATCAATATCTCATCATTAGGCTCGCTTCCTATATCTGTAGCAACTATTACTCCGCTCTCATTTTCTTCTTTAGCTTCAATCAATGCCGCACTAACTCCGTCTCCAAAAAGTATAGCAGTAGACCTATCTTCCCAATTTACTATATCGCTGCATTTCTCTGCAGCCACAATTAAAACTTTTTTGCATTCTCCACTCTCTACAAGTGAAGCTGCAGTATTGAGCGCATATATATATCCAGAACAAGCAGCAGATATATCAAAGGCAAGGCATGAGTTTTTTATATTGAATTCTTTTTGTATGAGTCCAGCTGTAGAAGGAAATGTATATGACTTTGTTGAAGTAGCCACTATTACAGCATCAGCATCATCTATTTTTTCATTTTTTTCTATTAGTTTTTTTACAGCTTTTATAGCCATATTAGCAGTACTTTCATTTTTGTCTGCTATTCTTCTCTCTTCTATTCCTGTTCTAGTTACTATCCAATCATTATTTGTGTCTAGTGTTTTTTCTAAATCATAATTGGTTAATACATTCTCCGGCAAATATGAAGATAAATTTTTTATACAAGCTTTCATTAATAATTTAACCCTCTCATTCTTAATAAATTCAAAAATAGATTAAAAAATTATATATTAAAATAAAAATTAAAGATAGTTTTTTTAGCATAATATTTTGTTGACAATAGTGTTTATCATAGTATAATATTGTAAAATTATGCAGTAGTATAAGATAAAGAAAAAATTATGAATAATATATTAATTTTTATATAAAATGGTTTAATTAATTTCTTTGTCTATAGTAAATGAATTTTAATTGTTAAATATTATTTATAGTTGCAGGATTTTATTTTAAATAAATTATTAGGATAATTTTATGAAGGCAGTAATATTAGCAGGCGGATTGGGAACTAGATTAGGTGAAGAGACCACTATAAGACCTAAGCCTTTAGTAGAAATTGGCGGAAAACCTATTATATGGCATATAATGAAACATTATTCTTATTATGGAGTTAATGATTTTGTTATATTACTTGGTTATAAAGGATATATGATTAAAGAGTTTTTTGATAACTATAGACGTCATTTATACGATATGAAAATAGATTTTAAAAATAATAAATCTGAAGTTTTAAAATCTGATTTAAATATAGAAGAAGAAAAATGGACTATAGAACTTATTGATACTGGTGAGCACAGTATGACAGGCGGACGTTTAAAAAGAGCTTATGAATATTTAAAAGATGAAGAAATGTTTTGTTTAACTTATGGTGATGGCGTTTCTAATGTTGATATAGAAAAAGAGATAGATTTTCATAAAGGTCATAATAAGATAGCAACTATGACTGCAGTATTTCCTCCAGCAAGGTGGGGAGCTATAAGTATTAATAATAATAATATGATTACAGATTTTGTAGAAAAACCTAAAGGAGATAATATCTATATAAATGGTGGATTTTTTGTATTAAATAAAGAAATATTTAATTATCTTAAAGATGATTCTACAATATTTGAACAAGAACCGCTTAGAAATTTAGCTAAAGATAAAGAGCTTATGGCATTTAAACATGAAGATTTTTGGCAATGTATGGATACGCAAAGAGATAAGTCTTTACTTGAAGATATGTGGAATAAAGGAAATGCACCATGGAAAACTTGGAAGTAAAAAATATTTTTGATTTTTTTAAAAATAAAAAAGTATTAATAACAGGGCATACTGGTTTTAAAGGAGCTTGGTTTTCAAAACTTCTTTTAAGCCTTGATGCTAAGGTATATGGTATATCATTAGAAGCAGAAAAATTGTCATTATACAATTTAATTAATTTAGATGATGAAGTAAAATCATATATACAAGATATAAGATATTTAGATAAAATAAAAAATATAGTAAAAGAAATAAATCCTGATATTATATTTCATTTGGCAGCACAGCCTCTTGTTATAGATAGCTACAATAGACCTGTATATACATTTGAAACTAATGTGATTGGTACTATTAATTTAATGGAATCTATGAGAGAATTAAATAATTTAGAATGTGCCGTTATGATTACAACTGATAAAGTTTATGATAATAAAGAATGGGTATGGGGATATAGAGAAAATGATGCTTTAGGCGGACATGATCCATATTCAGCTTCTAAAGCATGTGCTGAAATAGCTATAAAAAGTTATAAAAAGTCATTTTTTAAAGATATTAATATAGCAAGTGTGAGAGCTGGAAATGTTATAGGCGGGGGAGATTTTGCTGATAATAGAATTATACCTGATATAGTAAGAGCTATAGAAAAAAATATTCCTGTAGAATTAAGAAATCCAAATAGTGTAAGACCATGGCAGCATGTATTAGATGTTCTTTATGGATATTTATTAGTTTGTTATAATTTAATAAATAAAAAAGATAATATATCAGAAAGCTATAATTTTGCTCCAATAGATGAGGGCAATAAGTTTACAGTTGAATATATTACTAAAGCTTTTATTGATAATATAGGTAAAGGAAGTTATATAATAAACTCTCCTGAAACATCTAAAAAAGAAATGAATATGTTAAGATTAGATTCATCTCTAGCAAGAAAAGAGCTAAATTGGAAAGAAAAATTTAATACTGAAGAGGCAATAAAACAAACTGCTATTTGGTATAGTGAATATTTGAACAAAAATAGTATTAATAATATTACAGATAAACAGATAAAAAATTATATTAATTGAATTATAATATAAAATATAGAATGTAGTTATTTGAATAGGTGTATTTTTTATGAAAAAAGTTATAGTTACAGGCATTAATGGCTTAATAGGGCAGTATATAGCAAAACCGTTACAAGAATTAGATTTTGAAGTATATGGTATCGGAAGAGGAGATATTACTACAGATAACTTTCATTATATTAAAACTGATATAAATAATCCTATAGAAATAGAAAATGTTTTTGATAAAATAAAAGCAGAATATCTAATACATTTAGCTTGGGATATAAAAGATTTGAATTCTCATGTGCATTTTGAATTATTTCTATCATCATTATTAATGCTTAAACATTTTATAAAAAATGGCGGTAAAAAAGTAATTTTTATTGGAACTTGCTCTGAGTATGATTTTTATGATAGGGCTATTAAAGAAACGGATAATGTAAATCCTAGAAATTTGTATTCTAAATATAAAAATTATTTAAGAGAAATATCTGAATTTTATTGTTTAAAAAATAATATAGATTTCTGTTGGGCTAGGGTTTTTTATGTTTATGGTAAAAATGAAAATCCTAAAAGAATATTTCCGTATATAATAAATAATTTAAAAGAAAATAAAAAGGTTGTAATTAATCATTCACAGTTAAAAAAGGATTATATGTTTGCAGGTGATGTAGCGAAGGCTATAGCTCTTATTACTAATTCTAATTTTAATGGAATTATAAATATTTGTTCTGGAAAACCTATATCTTTAAAAGAATTTGCATTAATAATTGCTAAAAAAATGAATAAAGAATATTTATTAGAATTGAAAGAATTAAATACTGAGGAGCCTAATATTTTATTGGGAGATAATTCAAAGCTTGTTCATGAAATAGGATTTAATGAGTATTCTAATATAGAAGATATTATTGATAAGTTAATTATGGAGTATTGAAAATGAAAAAAGTTAGTATATTAGTTCCAACTTACAACGAGGAAGATAATGTTGTTAATGTGGTTGATAGATTAGAAAAAATATTAGGCGGGTTAAAAAATTATAGTTATGAAATAGTTTTTATAGATAATTGTTCAAAAGATAATACAAGAAATATTTTAATGGATTTATGTCAAAAAAACAAAAATGTTAAAGCTATTTTTAATGCTAAAAATTTCGGATATAGCAGATCTATATTTTATGGTTTAACTCAAACTACAGGAGATTGTAGTATATTAATTAATTCAGATTTTCAAGAACCTCCAGAATTAATATGTAATTTTATTGAAGAATGGGAAAATGGTTATAAAATAGTTATAGGCAAAAAATTAAAAAGCAATGAAAATATACTAATGGCATTTATTAGGAAGTGCTATTATAAATTAATTAAATATATATCTGATGTAGAACAAATAGAAAATTTTTATGGTTTTGGTTTATATGATAAAGATTTTATAAATATATTAAGAAATTTAGATGATTCTGAACCATATTTAAGAGGTATCGTAGCAGAACTTGGATATAAAATAAAAGAAGTATACTATGTACATGAAAAAAGAAAATTTGGTAAAACACATTTTAATTTTTTACAAATGTATGATTTAGCCATGCTTGGTATTACTAGTTATTCTAAAATTGTATTAAGGATTGCTACTATATCTGGTTTTTTATTTTCAATTATAACATTTATTATTGGGCTTATAACTTTAATTACTAAATTAATTAATTGGAATAATTATCCAATAGGCGTAGCAGCGTTAATTGTTGGAGTATTTTTTATAGGTTCTGTGCAAATATTTTTTATAGGTCTTTTGGGAGAATATATTTTAAATATTAATTTAAGGGTAATGAATAGACCTTTGGTGATAGAAGAGAGAAGAATTAATTTTGATAAATAAAGTATTATCATTTATTTTAATATTTTATTTTAAATATTGTATTATGAAAATATTTTAAATTTCACAAACAGGGCTTTGTCTTACTCTAATTTTCATTGCAGAGCCTTTACCAAATATATTATCCATAAAATCTGTATATTCTTTTACTCTATCTAATGGTATTAAAGCTTGAATAGTGCCGGCAAAACCTCCTCCATGCACCCTCACAGCACCATCACTCTGTAGAAAATCTTTTGTCATAGCAATAGCCAAAGCAACTCCCATTTCTTTACTGCTTGTAATGGAATAACAGTTTTGAAGATACATAAAACTAGAAAGACCAGATTCATTCATAAGATTAATATATTTTTGTATATTGTTTTCCTTTAGAGCATTTATTTGCTCTATTACTCTTTCATTTTCTGTAATAAAATGGTAGGCTCTTAAAAATGCCCTGTCTCCTATTTCTTTTCTTATATTTGAAGCATTTTCTAATAATTGTTCCTTTGTAATATCGCGGCATACTTCTTTAGAGAAATATCTAGCTACTAAATTCATCTCTTCTCTTATAGCAGCATATTCATTGGTAAGTGAACTATGATTGCCCTTAGCATCTACTATCATAAGAGCATATCCAACCTTTTCAAAATCATATTCTACTTTATCTAATTTTGGATTATTGTTATCTTWAAAATCTATAGCCATAATACCGCCAATAGAACAACCCATCTGATCCATAAGTCCGCAAGGCTTTCCAAAATATTTGTTTTCAGCAAACTGTCCAATTTTAGCAATATCTACTTTTGATATTTTGTCTTCATTATAAATGGCATTTACTATCTCTCCTACCAAAGACTCAAAACTAGCAGAAGAGCTAAGTCCGCTTCCTATTAAAACTTTGTTTGAAAGAGAAGCTGTAAAACCGCCTAATTCGTATCCTAATTCTTTTATGCGAGCACATACCCCTCTAATTAAAGCACTAGATTTTCCATATTCATTTTTATTTATATTTAATTCATTTATGTTGATATAGTTTGGATTGTCAGAATAGTCTGTATAAATAACTATTTTTTCATCATTTCTCTTTGATACCACAGCCAATTTATCTAAATTAATAGAAGCTGCTAATACACATCCATTATTATGATCTGTATGGTTTCCAGATAATTCTGTTCTTCCTGAAGCACTAAATATATGAATATCTTGAGTATTATCTATATTTTTAAAATGATTTAATGCTGAAGTTAGTCTTATATAAGCCTCTTTAATGGTGTTATCATCAGCACCATATATATGAGAAAATTGCTCATCAAGCTTATTATTTTTTAATAGTTCTTCTAATTGTGATATTTTATACATAAAAATGAATCCTAATTAAAGTGTTATACTTATATAATAGTATTTTTTTTATCAAAAATCAAATTGTTATTTAATAAAAAAATGTTCATAATCTTGTTTATTAATGAAATTATTATATAATAACATAGGAGTAAATTATGGATAGAGATGAAGTTATTATATGCAAAAATGAAAGTGATATAGTTGATTCTATTATGAGAGATGAAGAAGTTATATATATAGAATCTTCTTTAGGAAAAAAAATATCTAATATCAAAAATACAGGTAAAATAGCTTGGGGGCTTCTTATAGGAGGAGTTGTAGTTGCTGTAACAGCAATCATATCTTCCAAAACTTTAAGTAAGGGAAAAAGCGTATTAGTTTCATCATTAGCTACAATTCCTTCTTTGGGTGTAGCAATAGCTTATATTGGTTTTCCTTCAACAATATCTCTTCTTCAGATTATGATAGATTCTTATAAAAAAAATGATGGTATTAATGGTGCTAAGAATATAGTTTTAGCTTTAAGAAATAATTATTATATTGCCGAGTTTGACAGAGAAAAGATGACATTAAAAAAAGTTTCTAATACTGAAGAAGTAAAAGAAGTGAAAATATCAGAAATAAAAAGTTAATTATTTAAAGGCAATTTATCTATAGTTTCTATTTTCCATTTAGAAGATTCGTATACTAAAGTTATATAATAGTAGGTAGGGCTTAATTTTGTATTTCTTATAATATAGCTTCCTCTATCATTTTGATTAGCTTCTGCTGTTATATAATTTATCGTAGCAGAATATTCTCCGTCTTCTAATGAGAGCATGTTTTTAATAGAATCATTATTGTTTAGTATTATGTCTTCTAATGAAGATATATTTTCCATATTAGAGTTTTTTTCTATCCAGTTTATATTTTCATTAATTATTTCGTTTTTCATATCTGTGTAAAAAGAAAACAAACTCTCTTTTTTTATAGTGTTAATATCATCAAGACAAGATATAGTAAATAGGCTTATTATTATTAAAATGATTTTTTTCATTTGTTATCCTTAAATATTTATTTTTTAATTAAAAAAGTTAATAGTTAAAATATTCCATTTATCATTTAAATATATTCCTACAATTTCAATAGAGTTTTTAGAAATTTTATTAAATGAAGGATATTCTATTTGTGCTATTTTTATATCCTTATATTCTCTATATGTTATAGCTACATCATAATATCCGCCGTCTCTAGGCAAATAATTACAAAGAGCCTCTTCATCATCTGAAAATATTCTCTGATATATAGAAGCCCTGTTTTTTATAGATTCTATAATATCTGCAGTTGTAAGCTCATATAATACATACATCTCATTTATTTTTTCTACAGTATTTTCATCGAGATTAGTAACAATGTTTGATGTAAACTCCAAAGTATCTTTTGCAGATATTAATGTTGATATATACTTTTCAAACATATAAGCACCATATTCTGAATCTTCTTTATATTCTTTTTTGCAAGATGCAAGTATAAAAATAGTTATTATAATTAATAAAAACTTTTTATTCATTTTAATATAGTCCTTTTAATTTTATTGTTGTATATTGTACTAAAAAATCTGCCATATCATAAAGCGATACTATAAAATGAACAGCATTATTTTCTATAGCACTTTTAGGCATACCAAATATAGTGCTTGTAGTTTTATCTTGTGCGATAGTGAGATTTTTGTTGTTGTATAAATTAATCATTCCTTCAGTGCCGTCATTGCCCATACCTGTCATTATTACTGCTATTGCTTGATCTTTTAAATTATCATTAATTGTATTAAATAAATAATTAATTGATGGAGTATAAGGTAAGTCTGTTTTTAAATCTTCTCTTAATTTTATTTTTATATTATTATCATCTAAATATATACCCATATTATTTTCTCCGGGGCAAATATATACAAAACCAGCTTTAACTTCTTCATTATCCTCTGCTTCTTTAACTATAATTTGCGATACATCATTTAAACCTTTTGCCAGAGAAGATGAAAAATCTTTTGGTATATGCTGAGATATAAGTATTGGTATTGGGAAGTTTTTTGGTATGGCTGGTATTAATATTCTTAAGGCTTTTGGACCTCCTGTAGATATTCCTATTGCTAAAAGTTTTGGATTTTTAAAATCAGAATAATTTATTTTATTTATTGTATCATTAAGCCTATTTATATGATATGGAAAAGTGTTTATTGTATTTTTGGGCATAACAATTTTTTTTAATAAATGTTCTTTTATAAGTTCATCTATTTTTATTTCATTTATTTCTTCTTGTTTGTTTTTTTTATTTGTTATGGTATTTAATATTTCTTTTTCTATATATTCTATATTTATATTTTTATTTATAATTTTAAATGCACCTAAGTTGATTAATCTATTATTGAAATCATCGTTTTTATCTGTAGTTGATAATACTATTATTTTAGTATTTATATTATCTTTTTTTAATAGCCTAAGAATCTCAGATGCACTCATAAGCGGTAAATTAAACTCAATGAATGCAAAATCTATTTTATTATTTATTATAGTTTTGTATGCATCTATGCCGTTATTTACAATATTTATTATTTTTACAGTAGGATTTTTTAGAAGTATTTTTTTTATATTATCAGAAATTTCTTTGGAATCTTCTGCTATTAATACATTGATAAATAATCCCATAATACACCAAAATTATTTATTATTTTTTTCATCTTCCTCTATAATTTCATTTAAAGTATTATATATTTCTGAAGTACTTTGATCGAATATGCTTTGAGTGTTTTCTTCTTTTTTATTTATATCGTAAATATGTTTTTCATTGTCTATTGTATATTTAATATCTTTTTTATTGTTTTTTAGTTTAGTTTTTTTAATTTGGTTGTATATTTTATCTTTTATTTTTTTATAAATATTTTTGATAACATTGCTTAACTTTATGATAAATAAAGCAATAATTCCAATAAAACATAATACAACAAACCATTCACCAAATCTAGTGTATATTGTAATATTATCATTTAAAGCAACATTAGCAATCATATAATCAGGTTTCCAAAAAGGAAGAGTAGATATCACCTTTCCGCTGCTTGATATATGACCAGTTACGCCAGAGTTTCCATTATGTACTATATCTCTTCTGTTTTCTATTGCTCTAAATACAGACATATAAAAGTGCTGAAGTAACGAATTATCGCTATAAGACCAAGCATCTTCTGTAATAACGGCTATAGTTTCTGCTCCATAATATGCAAACTGTCTTACAAAATCACCAAAAGCACTTTCATAACATATTATACCAGAGAATCTATAACCATTTGGATGTTCAAATACAGATATTTTATCACCTATCTCCCATCTGCTTGCACCTGCTTTATCAAACTGCTCATATATAAGAGCTATAATATTTTTAAATGGGAAAGTGTTTAAAAGAAACTTATTATTTTGAAAAGGATAAGCCTCTCCTCCGGGAACAAGTTTTATTTTTTTGTAATCATCAACAATATTTCCTTGCTCATTTATAAATGCTATTCCATTATAGTATTTATAAGGATTGTATGCATTTTTATTAGTATTTTCTTCTATAATTGTTGTACCAAGTAAATGATGAGTTTGCGTATCTCTTATTGTACTATATAAAAGATATGTATTATAAATTGCAGGATATGTAGAGTTAGAAGCCATACCATATCTGAACATCTCTTCATAACGTGATAAATAATAGTTGTATGAATCCATTGTTACAGATTCAGGGTATACTATTAGAGAAGGTTTTGACAATGCTGCGTCGGTTGCTAATTTGCATATTCTCTTTACAGATATAGTGCTGTTTTGAGTATATCCGTCTGGTTTCTCTTCACTTTGGAATTTTTCTGATTTTAATAAAAACCTTTCAGCAAGTCCCTGTATACCGGGAGAGTTTCTTTTATAAGGCTCTCCTGTGTATATGCTGTTCCAAGGAATATTAGGGTCAAAAGATTTTTGTATGAGAGCCATTTTTGTTTTAGGCATAGAAACTCTTTTTGCTTCTACATAATTTACTTTTATAAAACCGTATATTAAAACAATAAAAAATACTGCTGCAGTTGCTATGGCTGGTATAAAAATCTTTTTGTTAGATATTTTTTTATTATTTTTCACACTCTCAGATTTTTCTACGTACAATATTAAATAATGAGTAATAACAGCATTAGATAAATAAATCAAAAAACTTATGCCAAGCACACCTATAGTATCAGCTATTTGTATAAATGGAATAAAGTTCCACTGAGAATATCCTATAATACCCCAAGGAAAACCTAAATATCCAACATTTCTCATATATTCCATAACAGTAAAAACAGCAGGCACTATTAAAAATCTTATATTAGGAAAAGCTTTTGAAAGATAACCACTTACTATCATAGCAGGGAAATAAAAGAGCAGTGTAAGTAAAAATAATATTGTAAATAAAGCTAAAAAAGAAACAGCAGCCTCTGTCTCTTTAAGCATAAATGCTGCTACCCAAACAAGCAAATAACCAAAAAACACTATTACAAATAAAAAAGAAGATAATACATAATATCTAATTTTATCTGCTTTGTATATAATAATATTTAAAGGAAATAGAGCTATAAATGCCACAGGGAAAAAATTAAGAGGCGGAAAAGCCAAAGTTAAAAGCATGGCAGCCGAAATGCTCAATATAATTATTCCATAAGTATACGAATTGCTTTTATTAGTCACTTTCATAATTTCCTAATTTTTTTGTATATATTATATTGTATAATGCTAAAAATATCAAAATATTTATAAGATTTAATATTTACCATTTCAAAACAAACTCAGTATAAAGCTCTCCGTCTTTAATAGATTTAGTTATCTTTAAAGAAGATTTAACGTGTGTAATAGAGCCTAATAGCAAAGAAGACCAAGCCATTAAAGATAGTTCTAATATTTCAGGGTTTCCTGTGAAGTTTTTCATATGAACTACCAATAATCTTTTTCTACTTTTAATAACTTCAAGTTTAACAGGGTCATGTATCTCTTTAAATACTACCTCAGCTACATAACGTAAAATATAATATCTAGGCACAAATAATAATATTACATTGAAGTATTTCGGTACAAGTCTATGATAATGGTATTCAGCAATATCTCTTATACCAGCATTATCACCATCATAAAATAAATCACATACAAGTTTATGAGGGTTATGGAAACCAGCCATAAAAGGATACCATTCTTTTGCTGATATATCATTTTTAAATATTAATGAAGAAGAAGGCTCCATAGCAGTAATCCATCTTTGATAACCATCCTCTCCAAATTTCTCTCTTACAAAATCTTTTAATATTATTAAAGACACTCCTCTTACTCTTTGTGTTGTTGCTCCTGAAGAAGCTTTTGTATTTATAGTATATTTTGATATTTCATTATCCAAATCTGTTAATATTTTATTGTTATCATTTGCAAATTTGTTCATTGTATTGGCATAAATAGAAAGCTCATTAGAGTTAGAATATATTTTATCAATATCTTCGTATATAGCATTTGATGTAGTTCTAAGCTTAGTCATAGACTTAGAAGCACTAACAGATAAAGTATTTAAAGTGTTAATATTGTTTTTTATATCGCCCAATTTGCTTGCTACGTTAATGTATTGCTTTTTAATATTTTCACTTGAACTAGATATTGTAGTAATTGAATTAACAATTTCATTAATGGCTTTTAATTGTTCAACAGAAGAGTTGTGTACGCTTCCCATTATCTCTGTAACTTCTTGTACATCTCTAGCCAAAGTATCAAATTGTGCGGTAGATTCTGTTAAATCATTACTTGTTACTATAATTTTTTCTTCTATTGTTTGTAATACTTTATTTGCATTATCAGCCTGCTCATTTGAAACTTCTGATAATTTTCTTATCTCTTCAGCAACTACTGCAAAACCAGAACTATATTTACCAGCATGTGCTGCTTCAATGGCAGCATTCATAGCAAGTAAGTTTGTTTGATGTGCTATGTTTCTTATAGAACTTACGAAATTCGATATAAAACCTAAAGCATTTCTTAAATCGCTTGTTGCTGTTGATGTAGCTTGCATTTTCTCTTTACTTTTCATAGAAGCTATATGTAAGTCTTTTGCCTTATTAGAAGCATTAAATATAATATTATCTATGCCTTCTATTGTTTTAGACATTTGTTCTACAGATACTGATATTTGCTCTATACTATCTCCTTCTTTTATTATTTTTTCTTGAAGGTCTTTTGTATCTCTGTCTATTTCATCTATATTGTTGGAGTTAATACCTATGTATTCCAAAATATTTTTATTGCTGTTTTCTACTATCTCTAAATTGTTTAATTCTTCATTAATATTGGTTTTTATGTTTTCTATAGAGTCATTTATATTATTTATTATATCTGCATTTGAAGATATTTGATTGGTAAATCTGTCACTTTGTTTTTTTGATATAGATATAATTTTTTTTATGTTTGCTATAGTAGCTTGGAAATTCCCATTTAATATGCCCATCCATCTTGTAATCTCAGATACTTCATCTCCTCCAGAAAGCTCTGGTATTTCAACAGATAAATCTTTATTATCAATAGAGTCTCCTACTACATCAGATATTCTAGTTAATGATGAGAATATTAATTTTATGAAAAATCCTATTATAATAGCAGATATAACAAATACCATAATAATAGTATAAACTATAGATCTGTTCATATAACTTATCTGCGAATCATAATAAGAATTAGGTATAATCATAACAACATTTAAAGCATTAGATATACTTTTTATATAAACTCTATACTCTCTTCCAGATATATTTATATTTTCTGTTACAATTTCATCTTTAGCTAAATTTGAATTAAATAATTGATAATAAACAGGATAAATTATATCTAATTTACTTTTATTTAATCTACTATCTCTAGAATTAATAATAGTTAAATCATTTTTATCAATAACTAATAATTCAGATGAATTTATATCAAATATATTGTTTATTTCACTGCTGTTAGTATAATCAAAAAATAAGGCCACATTTGCAACACCAATAGTAGTATCATTTTCAACAATAGTTTTAGATATATTAAATAATGTTGTATTAAACATAGAAGATAAAAAAGTTTTATAATACGTGTCTGTAGGAGAGTATGTATTTAGATTGCTCCATATTCCATTTACATCATTAGTAATAATTGTAAAATTGCTTGTTTTTGTATCAATGTTGTATGATTTAGGAAGTTCATTAAATGCTAGAGTATAATTTGGTATAAACAAAATGCTTAATACTCTATTAATATATGGATTTGATTCGTTAACATTTTCAATTAAAAAGTTGGAGGCATTATCATTTAAGTATGTATCAGTTCTTTTATCTGCTGTATTGAATGTTAGGGCTGATCTGTAGGATAATTTATTGACTTCTTCTTGGGCTGCGTAGAACTTATTTTCAAAATTATTAGCTATTATTTTGAAATTATTATTCATATTATCATCTATTACTTTGTAGAAAGTTTCTATATTAAGGTTGCTGCTTAAGAAATTAGAACTAATAGCAACAAAAGCCATTACAGCAAATATCATTAAAGTGATACGAAGTCTTATACTCATTTTTTAAAATGCTCCTACTATATTACTATTAATGTCGGAATAACTAAATGTATTTTTTAGCATTATACAATATTTAATTATACAATACTTAAATTAAAAAAGCGATATCCATAAATATGAATACCGCTTTGTTTATTGTATTTTTAAAAAAATGTTTTATACACCCATTCTATTTATTACCACATCTAGAAGCTGATCCATCACACTTACAACCCTCGCAGAAGCATTATATCCATGCTGATACATTGCCATTTGTGCTACTTCTTCATCTAAGTTAACCCCAGAAACAGATTGTCTTAACTTTTCAAGATATTCCATAACAATAGTTTGTTTTTCGCTTTCGGAATTTGCTGTTTCTGTTCTTGAAGCTATTTGAGCAATACTTCCAGTGTAGAAATCATTAAATGTAGATTTACTGTCTACCATTATTTCTTTATTTTTCAAATTAGCTATAGCCAAAGCATTAGAGCCATCACCAATTCCGTTCCATTTATCATTGAAACCATTACCAGTAGTGTCTATACCTTTTGAAGCTGCTATATAATTAATATCATTTCTTATTATATCGTTTACACTAATTGCAGCTGCAGGGTGTTTTTCTGGTGTTACAGTAAAGTTTCTAAAATCTCCAGCCAATTGATTAACCTGATTTGTAGCCTGCCAATTATAAGCACCATTAGCTCCGGATTGATTTAATACACCAGATATACCAACCAAAAAATCTCCAGAATCTTCTATATGCTTAATAAAGTATGAAGGCTTAATATAATCATCAAAACCCTTAGCTTTTAATACAAGTCTGTTATTATCATCTAAATAAGCTGATACATTAGCATCACTTGAGTTTATTTTGTCTATTAATTCTCCAACTTTCATTTGTGCAGTATAATCTATAGCAACATCAGCACCCTCTCTTGTTTTGCTTCCAAACACCAATGTTCCAGAGCTTCCTATACTATCATTAACATTAACGCTGTTTACACCGCTTACCTTAAACATTATAGTAGAATCTTCTGTGCCGTCATTATTTAAATCATAGTTTCCTATTACAGAAGGAGTTTGTTTAGTCATAGTAAAGAAATCAATTCCTGTTTCCTGATTTAAACCAAAACCGCTTCTATGTATTTCGTTTACTCCGTCAGCTAAATTCATAGCTAAAGTATCTAAATCATTTATAGCATCAACAGTGTCTATATCTCTAAGCTCTAATAAAGCCTTTAATTCTCCGCCTTCCAAATTAAGCTGTACATGGTCATTTTCCCAATAAACATCAAACATACCCTCATTGAGAGCACTTCTCTCTAAAGTTAATTTGTTTACAACATTTCCCTGTATTAATGAGCGACTTCCTATATAAATCATAGTCTCATCAGGGTCAATAGATTTTATATCAACGTTAGCCAAAGAAGATAATTCATCTAATAATAAATCTCTTTTGTCTAATAAATCATTAGGGCTTTGTCCCAATGCTTCTTGTTTTACTATAGCAGTATTTAAACTTCTAATAGAGTTAGCTATGTCATTAATTCTATTAACTTTGCTTTCTACAAGAGAGTTTAAATTGTTTCTCATAGAATCCATTTGATTATACATCTGATTAAATGAGTTATTTATTCTGTCAGCCCTCTCTACCAAAGTCATTCTTGTTCCTCTTTCGGTAGGGTTGATACTCATCTCCTGCCAAGCATCCCAGAATGCATCCAAATCATTTCTCAAATTATATTCACCGGGCTCATTATATATTGCCTCTAATTGCTGTAAATAATTATTTTTTGTCTTCCAATAACCATCGCTTCCAAGTTCTACCATTATTTTTGAATCTATAAATTTATCTCTTAATCTTTCTATTGTAGCTATTTCAGCACCTTGACCTATTTGTCCTGCACGTTCTGCTCTATTTAAACTAGGCTCTTCTAAAGGTTTATCGAATGTACGCATTACTACTCTTTGTCTGCTGTATCCTTTAGTGGCTACATTATTTATATTATGTCCTGTTACTTCTAAAGCTGTTTTGAAGTTTTGAAGGGATCTTTTACCTAATTCTATGCCAAAAAATGAGCTTGTTGACATTATTATGCTCCTTAATAAATAGTTTACTGCTAATACTTTATTTATCGTAAGTTTTTAATTTTTAATTAGTTTTTTTTGTCGTTATTGTAACGCAAGGTAACATAATAATTATATATTATGTTAAATAGATGAGCTTAAAATGTGTTTCAAATATGGTATTTAGAAATTTATAAATGTTTGTTTTTAATAAAAAATAATAATGCTAAAAATAATTATATTAATGTATTTAATTCTTGTAGCATTCTATATGTATAGTTGATTCCATATTCATTTTATCTCTTATGTATTTTTCTAAAAGACTTACTTTGTTGTGGGCCTCTTCTACAGTCATATCTTTTGGAAAACGCATGTGAAAAGTTATTTCTGTATGGTCTCCGTATGTGTGTATATGAAAATGATGAAGATTTGAATTATCATTATTTATATTAAGTTCATTAGCAATACTGTTAATATCTTTGATAATATCTTCTGAAGGGTATTCTCCTATTAAAGGCTCTATGCTTGATTTTATAACATCGAAAGCAGCATAAAAAATTACAAGTGAAACTAGTATACTTAAAACACTGTCCATCCACCATAAATTCTTTCCTACTAATATACCAACCAATATAATTATAGAAGTAATACTGTCGCTTCTATGATGCCAAGCGTCTGCATACAATGACTTTGAACCAGATTTTCTATATCCCCAAAGTGAATACTGTGCTAGTAGCTCTTTTACTACAATAGAAATAATCATTGCAATAATAGCCATTATTGTAAAAGATGCAGTTTTTTTGTTTAGAATGTTTTTTATAGCTTCAGAAAAGAAACTATATCCTATAAATACAAGCATAATACCAACAATAAAACTAGTTATAAGCTCTATTCTTCCATGACCGAAGGGGTGTTCTTTGTCTGCTGGTTTTTTAGAGAATAGTCCTCCTATAATAACTATAATACTGCTTATGCAATCGCTTAATGAATGCCATGCATCTGCTATTATAGAAAGTGAACCTGTAAGCATTCCAACTATATACTTAAATGCAAATAATAATACATTTATAATTACAGATACTATACCTTCAATTATCATATATTTAGATTTTTTTTCATTGCTTATATTCATTGTTTTTTACCTTCATTCATTTTTTAAACTATTTTAAATATAGTGAATTTATTAAAAATATCAATAATAAAATTACATGTTAAGATTTTTTATGTGCGAAAAAATATATATTATGCCCAATAGCCCTCATTTTCTCTTCATAAAGTGTAACGCCGTATCCTTCCAAACTATGAACATAATCTTCTTCTAAAATATTTTTGAAACTATTATCCTCTTTATATATAGGGTTCATTATTTCAAGTGCATAATTGTCATCATCTGTAACAGAATAAAATATACCATCATCTTTTAAGAGTGGATGCATTTTACTTAAAAACTCTTTATTAAATATTCTTCTATGAGCATGTTTTTTCTTTGGCCAAGGGTCTGGGAAATTTAAGTATATTTTATCAAAATAGTATTTGTTTTTTATGTAATTATCTATTACATTATTAGCTTCACCAAATATAATAACGAGGTTTTTTATATCTCTTTTATAAGCTTTAGATATAGCTTTTTTAGCAGCCTTAAAAGAATATTCTATGCCTACAAAATATTTATCTTTATTATTCATGGCAAGTTCTACTATAAATTTTCCATTTCCGCTTCCTATCTCAAGTTCTAAGTTTTTATTATTGGATAGTCTTTTTTTTAGTTCTTCTACTATAATATTTTTATCTTCTGTATTAAAATCATCTATCATATAAAAATTAAGTATTTCTTGATTTAGGTTTAAACTTCTCAAACTAACAAACTCCTCATAATTTTCTTTGAATGATATATTAATTAATCTTTATGTCAATATATAAAGAGTTGAATAAATAATTATAACGCACGGTAAGCGAAGTTTATTATTTAATAAATTTTGCATGTTAATCAATTTAGCAATAAAATTTTGTTCAACGTGAGGTTAATATGCTGTAAATTTAAAAAACGCTAGGGTGGGTATTTATAGTTACAGTATAAATAAAAAAGAAAAGTAATACAAAATAGCAGATAATTTAAAAAGCCTAGAGGGTGGGGAATGTGAATAAAATTTAAAACTTTACTTACGTACCCCGCCCTTTATTTTTTATATAATATTTTGAAATTTTAATTTAAATTATTTTTATTGATTAATTAGAAATGTTAACACCCGCCCATGTTATTATTAGATTGTGAATCTATTTAACGCACGGTGAGCAAGTTTTGTTATTTAATAAATTTTGCATTGTTAATTAATTTAGAGATAAAATTTCATTTATCGTGCGGGGGAGAATTTTTTATTAATTTATAAATTAGAATAAAGCTTTCATTGCTATATAATATCTTCCGTCTGTAGAGCCTTGAAAACCAAAATAAACAGGGTCAAATTTTACATAAGCACTATATTCTAAACAAAATAAATCTTTATTGTTATTAAGTCTATTTCTTTCATCATCGTGTTTAACAGGTATATAAAACAAAGGACGTATAGCAATATTAAGCATTTTCCATTCAAGCCCTAATTCAAACCTTAAATAATGAGCATCATTGTCTCTCCAAGTATACTCCCCAAGCATATTAAGCCAAAGTTCATTATTCAAGAAAGGTACTCTTCCCATAGCATAAAGCTGTATTATATGATGAGTATAATTGTTTTCTAAACTGTAATTAATATTGTCAAAAGCTTCTGGAGAGAGGGAAGATTTTTTATTGTACTGATATAAAAATTGTAATTTAAAATAATCAGCATTGATTTTAAAAACTGCAGCCAAAGGAGAAGAGTTTTCAGTAAAACCTTGTGAATAAGAAAGCTCATAATAATGACCAATAATACCAGTTCTAAACCCCATAGCATTGTTTATTCTTGGTAAATACCAATGAGGAACATCTTCAAAACTTTCTGTAGAGCTATCAACCACAGAAGGCAAAAGCATAAAAGTAGATTCATTAATATCATTAACAGCCCTCATTCTAAATGATAATAAAAGCCTTGTTAATGTTACAGTTTCTATACCAGCATCATAAACCTCTATGTTTCCATTAGCTTTCACTTTTCCATTTTCACTAAATACATTTAATTTGCTTGAAAGTGTTACAAAAGGAGTTGCTGAAAATATCCAATCATAATGAAAACTTTTACCCACAGAAAGATACATGTTAGGCATAGAAAAATAACCGTTTTTTAAATTAGCTTGTATAACTGTGTTCATATGAATCTCTATAGTTGATAGTTCATATAATAATCTAGAAGAGAAAATTCTAGGGTCTGGATTATCTCTCTTATAGCTTTCATGTATATAGTCATAAGGTATATATGATGTAGTAGGTCTAATAGGCTCTAAACCTATATATGGCCAAACATTTATTATGCCTTTTAATAATTCCTGCTCTTTTTCAGAATATGGAGATTGTGCGTAGAGTGCTAAACAATTAAGAATGAGAATAAATATTAGTTTTTTCATTATATATGTTTTAGTAATTTTTATTTTATTTGTTCAATTCTATCATATAAATAAAAAATTGACAATTGCATTATATGTGATATAATTTTTACATTATGTTATGGGGGGCTGAAAGTGAAAGAATTTAGTGTATTGGAAAACAAAGTAAAAGAATTATTAGAAGAGTGGAAGATTCTTTCTGCAGAAAAAAGTGCTTTACATAAAAATATCAAAGAGCTTCTTTTAGAAAAAGAAAATCTTCAAAATAATATAAATGAATTACAAACACAATTGCAATCAATAAGAGAAGATAAAACTATATTAGAAACAGATAAAAGAAATATCAATGATAATTATAATTCTCTAAAAGAAGAAAGAGATAATATATTAAGAGAAAAAGAAAATCTATTAAAAGAATTAGAAGTTACAAAAATAGAAAGAGATAGCCTTAAAACAAATATAGAAAGGTTTGAAAAAGATTGTTTAACTCTTATGGAAGAAAATGATAATCTTAAAAAAGAACTTCAAACTATAAGCAATAATATAGATAATATCAAAAAAGAAAATGAAGAAGTTCAAAGCAGTGTATTTAGTTTAATCAGTAAAATAGATAAGGCTATGATAGATGATAATATATCTAGTAAATTAAATGCAGATAATAATATCACTGATTTGGATATTAAAAAAATTAAAGAAAGCATAGAACAGAGCTATACTTCAGAAAATAGCATAGAAGATAAAGAAGAGGAATTAGAAGAATTAAAATCAAATATTGTTGAAGAAAGTTTAACTAGTGAAGTAGAAGAGAATATTCAATCAGCTAATACTCAAAAAGAAGAGTCTAATAATTATAATAATGTTCATAGTGTTGCTAATGTGAAAGTTAATGAAGATGAGGATCCTTTTTCTAGTGCTTATGATGCAAGTTGGGATTCAGATATAGAAAATAATAATGATAAAACAGAAATTATTGAAGAGGAATATAAAGAAGTAAGTCATCAAGATAATAATTCTTCTTATGATTTTGATGTTAATGAAGAAGATCAATATATGTTTGGTGATGATGATGAGGAAGATTTCTTCTTTGATGATGATTCTAAATAATAACAATAATTAGGAAGTATTATGGGAAGCAATTTAGAAGTTAATATATTTGGAAGAAGTTTAAATATAAAATATAATGAAGAGAATGTTGAATATTTAAAAGAATTAGCCTCATTTGTTAATGAAAGTATGCAAGAGATATCAGAGATTTATGGGGATAAGCAGCCAAGAGATGTTATAGCTATACTTGCTTGCCTTAATATTGCTGATGCTTTTAAAAGAGAATCAAAAAACACTAAAGCTGGAGAGGATACTTTATCGGCTTTTAAAGAGAGCATAGCATCAAGGTCTAATGAACTTATTAGACTTATAAATGAAGTAACATTAAAAGAATAAATAAAAAAATTAATAAAAAATCATAATTATAATATATTTTATCTTTTCAAATTCTATGAAAAATATATAATGAAATCCATTTTATTATAATAAAAAAAGGAAAATTTATGGAAAAAAACTACGAATACAAACTTTCATTTATTAGTATAATCATTATAGGCTCTTATATAGCTTGTCAGATGATATCAAATATAGCAAGCGTAAAGATAGCAAATGTATTAAACTTAGCAGTAGACGGCGGTACTTTTCTCTATCCATTAGCTTTTACAATAAGAGATATGGCTCATAAAACAATAGGCAAAAAAAATACACAAAAGCTTATATTAGTATCAGCTATTATAAATATATTTAGCCCAATTTATTTTTATATAGTATCGAATATACCAGCAGACAGCAGCTGGCAATTTAATGAAGCTTTTCAATTAACGTTAAGCCCAGTGCTTAGAATAGCAATAGCATCAATAGTAGGCTCTACAATAGCAGAATTAGTTGATACTGAGATATATCATTTCTTTGTAACAAAAATAACTAAAAGATATCAATGGCTTAGAGTGTTAATTAGTAATGCTTTTAGTATACCAGTTGATAACTTGTTGTTTGTAGTGATAGCATTTTATGGGGCATTGCCTTTTGAAGCTTTAGTTGGAATATTCGTATTTAACTTCTTTGTAAAATATGCAGTAACTATTGTAAGCGTACCTATGATATATTTGGTAAAAGAAAATAAAGAGTAAATAAAAAATTATTTAAAAATTATATGGCAATAAAAAAGCTGCTCTCATTTTGAGAACAGCTTTTTCTTTTTTCAATCAATCAATAAAAATCATCATTGAACTAAGCGTAATACACCTTGAGTCATAGTGTTAGCCTGAGCAAGCATAGCTAAGTTAGTTTGACTAAGTATTTGATCTTTAGCAAATTTAACAGAAGCTTCAGCCATATCAGTATCTCTTATTCTGCTTTCAGAAGCCATAGTGTTTTCATAACCTATCATTAAACCTTGAGCAGTAAGTTCAAGTCTGTTTTGATAAGCACCAAGATTAGATCTTTGTTTAGAAACTTTCATTAAAGCTTCGTCTAATAAACCTATAGCAGTATTAGCACTATCAATAGAAGAAATAGAAAGGCTAGTACCATCATTAGCATTTTGTAAACCTAAAGCAGCAGCAGTCATAGTACCTATATAAACTCTTCTTCTTTCGTCCATATTAGCTCCCATGTGAAACCACATACTTGCAGCAGGGTTTCCGCCGGCATTAGGATCAGCAAATCTACCAGTAAGCATATTAAGAGTGTTGAATTGAGCTTGACTAGCAATACGATTAACTTCATCTACTAATTGAGAAACTTCAACTTGAATGAGCATTCTGTCATCATCGGTGTAAATACCATTAGCAGATTGTACAGCCAATTCACGAATTCTTTGTAATATGTCTTGACTTTCTTGAAGGTAGCCTTCAGTAGTTTGAATAAAAGAGATACCGTCTTGAGTATTTCTTTCAGCTTGACGTAAACCGCGAATTTGTGTACGCATTTTTTCTGATACTGCTAAACCAGAAGCATCATCTCCAGCTCTGTTAATTCTTAAACCAGAAGATAAAGAAGCCATATCTTTAGCAAGATCTACATTCCTGAATTTTAAAGTACGTTGTGCATTTACTGCACTGATATTATTATTGATGATCATTGTCATCCTCCCTGATATATTTATTCAAAAAGGCATCCGTGCCTAATTGTCAAAAAAATATTAAAGAGAATTTATGACTTTCCGAGATTTTAAACAAATTAAGGTTTTTTGGTAAGTCATAAACTCTCAAGGCATTTTTATCTGCAAATAAAAATACCTAAATATGGTTTATCAACTAATAATAAAAACGAAAGGTTCGAGACCGCCAAATCTTTGGACCTTCGTTTTTCTATATATTAATTCTCGGCACTATCGGCATAAACTTAAATTAGGTTTAGCATTTTTTTTATTTTTTTAAATTTTTTTATTATAAGTAAATAATTCACCGCACGCTGTGTAAAACAAAGTATATTAATAAGATTAGAATAGAAATTTTATTATGTTTTTTAATTTGTTTAACGTGCGGTTAGTAAGTTTTTAAAATTTAAAAAAGCTTGGGCGGGCAGCTTATAATTCTTAGTTATCTGATAATAAAATAGAGGCTATATTTTTATTTTAGGCAATCAACATAAAGGGCGGGGTGTGTAATAAAAAGTGCTAGCTTTTTTGCTATTATATTGTATAATATAGGAACAATATAAGAAGTTATTGTAAAAATAATTTACTAAAAAGGATATAAAATGATAAAAAAATTACAATATGTGCTGATTTGTATTAGCGTTTTTACTATAGTGGCTTGTAGTTCAAAGAATAATGACATAACAAATCCTATTAATAATGATAATAATTCAAAAACTCTTACTACATCTTATACAATTAACGGTATAGATGAAAAATATAGTGGAACTTGGAAATTTTTTAATGCTGATGACACAGGCAATGTAGCTGTTGATGTTAATGTAATAGAAGGAGGAGTAAGCGGTTTAGTTATATCAAATAGTAAAGCAAAGAATAATACAGTAAATTTTACAAAAAACAATATTTACAGCAAACCAAAAAAAGAGGATAATCAATATTATGATAGATATTTTGGTTATATAATAAGTGATGGTACTTGGGTTGGCGAGATACATTTCCCTATATATGATGATGAAACAGTAGGGTATGTTTATGTAACAAATAAAAAAACTTCAGATATAATAATTGGAATGATAGATAAAGCACCTGCTGACAAAGAAGGTATTGAAGTATCTTTTCAAGGTACATTCAATGCTGATAATAATAGAAGTGTAAATATAACAAAAGACTTTGTAGTATACTTAGAAAATGGAGTTGCAAAGGCAAAAATACCTTCATCTTTTCTTGAACTATCAAGAGATGATAAAAATAATTTAGGTTATGCAGTATTTTATGGACCTTTATATAGCGGAGTTTTTATTAATACATCTAATAATAAAATTAGTGATCCTGTAAATCAATTAATTTTTGTTTATATAGATTATAATAATAAATTAGAAATAACATTAAAAGAAGATGGGACTCCTATTTCTGCTAAATACAATAAGAAAACAACTACTATATCACCTGATAATTTGACATATACTAAGTAATAATCACTAATGCCATATACAACAAGAATGCTTTAAGTAAAAGTTTTTTATTTAAAGCATTCTTGTTTTTAAACGACAATAAAAAAGATAGAGTAAATTAAAAATTGGCGTAAGATAAATGAAAAAAATAATTATAATACTTTTTATTACCATTAATTCACTATTTGCTAATAATTTTAAGGTGATATCAAGACAAGGGGAGGCTTCTGTTATTGTAAACAAGGAGCATTCTGATATAGATATAAAAAAAAGTTTTCCTGAAGATTATTTTTCAATATCAACAAAAGAATCTTCATATATGGTAATAGATAATGGCGAGAAATCTATAATATTAATGCCAGAATCTAAATTAACATTTCAAGACAATCAATTTACACTTCATTTTGGATATATATATATAAAAAGCAAACATAATGATGAAGTAAAAATAACATTAACTAAAGATGATAAAGCATATAGTTTCAAAGGAAAATCATTTGCTATAATTTCTTATGATAATGATATGACAATATTAAGCCATAATAATGCGGTAAAAATAGAGCCAGTTCAATCTTTAGGTATATCATACTATTTAGAGCCTTTTAACAAAACTTTAATAAACTCATCTATGAATGGACCATATAATATCAATGAGAATGAAAGGACTTTATTAGAGAATGTATCAAGACAATTAGAAATAGAGATGAATGACCATTTAAATGAGGGTATAGAAAGATATAACTTTACTATATTAGAAGGCAGTAAAAATGAAACTACAATATATAGAATAGTGCATCCGAAAAAAGGACCTAATGTATTTTTAATAGTCCCTCATGGAAGTGAAAGAGTGGGTACTGATGTGGCAATAGAGAGACTTAATATGCCTATAAAAAAGGGAAGTTTAACCATAGTACCTATAGCAGTTCCTGAAGCTTATAGATTAAATACCCGTGCAATAGAGGGGCAAGACATTAATAATAGATTTTTTGATAAGAAAATTAACAGAACAGACACAGATAAATTAGCACAAAAATATATGGACATGCTTGATGAATATGATATAGATGTTGTACTTACGCTTCATGAAGGTAATGGTTTTAAAGAGTTTTTTGGAGACTCTATTATATATGACACAAGAAAGCTAGATGATAATGTAAAAAAAGTGCTTGATAATATTAACTCAAGAATAGAGCCTATGAAGTTTAAATTCAAGCAAATGTATTATCCAATGCCTACAACAATAACCTATTATGCTACAGAAAAAGGAATAGATGCATATGGTATAGAGCTTACTCGTAATTTGGATTATGATAAAAAAAGAATAATAATGCATACCATATTAAGTGAGTTTTTTAAAATATATGGCTTAGAATAAAAATTGTATTTAATTTGTTATAATATATAATGTAGTATCATTTTATTTAAGGATTATTATGCTGTCATTAAGAAAGGCATTAGAAAAAAGAGATTTTGAAGTAGTAGATTTATTTACTTTAGCATTTTCACTTTTTAGACATAATTTTATTAATTTTTTGTTGGTTGGTTTTTTATGTGCAATGCCAACAATAATCACAACTATATATTTTCCTCCAGTTATGTTTGACCCTACAAAAATAGAAACAGTTAAAGATCTTGTTGATTGGTTTCAAAATGAGGTTAATGAAGGTTTTTATATTAATTTATTTTTATCTTGGTTTTTGGATATTATTTCTGCAGTATCAATTGCATTATTAGTAGAAGGCTTAATTTATGATAAGATTAGAACAGCATCCTATGCAATAGTTAAAACTTTTCAAATGATAATTCCAATATTAGCAACTTCTATTATTACAATGATTATATATTTCTTTGGGCTTTCTTTCTTTATATTTCCGGGCATAATACTTATGATTTTATTTATGTTCACTACAAACATATGTGCTTTAAGACATACTTGGGGTATAGATGCTATTAGATATTCTTTTTCTTTGGTGAAGCCTAAGTTTTTTAAATCATTATCTATGCTTGCTTTTATAGTATTATTTCAAAATGTACTTGTAATTACTTTCCCATCTGCACCAATGGATACAAGAGAGGGAGTATTATATTATATTTTATCTATGATAATACTATACTTCTTTGACACTTATTTTAAAATATTAATATCATTATATTTCTTAAACAGAGATTTTGTTACTAGTGCAACATTAGATGATGATATTTAATTTTGTATTATATTATTTATTTTTGTTTCTAAGTCTTGAAAACTAGACTCTAATAAATAATATCTAGTATCATCATTTACTAATTCTATCTCATAATTATCTGTTTTAGCATATATATTATAATTTACAGTTGTACCATCTGATAAATATATCTCTACTTTATATAATAAATTAGCTCTTTGAATATTATCTTTTATAAGGCCATCTGCCCTAAGATTTACAATAAAATATAGAGAAGTATATATATCATCTTGATTAATATTTTGATTATTCCAAGTTTTAGTCCAATTAGTAGAATCAGTTTTTTCTAAGGTGTATGAATTGTTATTATATGATATAGTTATTTTATTTATATCATCAATTCTTACAGATGATATAGTTTTATTTATCAAGTCATCTTCAGTTTTATCAAATATATCTTTGGGGTTAATGGGAGTATTTCCAATCAAATAAACATTTTTATCATTATTAATTTGACCGTATACTAAGTTTCCAAAATTAGCCTTCATACCAAATTTTATATTTCTTACTTCTTTAGATGAAGTATCTTTTGCTTTTACAATAAGAGCTTCATTATCTGTGAGGCTGTATTTATCTAATATTTCAGTGTTTCCTCTAGATAATAATTCAACTGGCTGTATATTATTAAATGCATTAGTGATTGATTCTATTGCTTTAGTATCAGCATTATATTTATCATTTACTGTCCATTTATTATCATTAAATTTTATTGTAATAGTTTCATTACCATTTCTTGTAATAGTGATTTCACTTAATTGAGTGTTAATAGCTTTTAGTTGAGGCAGAGAATAGCCTTTATTTTTTAATGTAACTGTGAGTATTAAAATTACTGCTAGAACTACCACTATAGAAGAGAGTATTATATATTTCTTTTGAATGTTTGCCATCAAATGATTCTCCATTTTTAAATTTAAAATTTATTATACAAAAATAAACAAAATTGTAAAGCGTTTAGAAATAAAACATATATTTGAATATATAGTAAATATTTTAAGTTATCAATTTTTTGTTGTTCTTTTCCCGCGTACGAGCTGTACCACCTTGCCGCACGGTAATGCGATGCTTTAATTATAACTTCTTAGTTGTGCGGGGGAGTGCATTTTAATGTACAATTAAATTATAAAATTTATAATAAAAATGCAGTTCTTTTATACCAATACCGAAGGCACTTCCTACGGTCGTACCGAGTAGGTGCCTATCGGCAAAAAAACTTTGGCTTTACCATTCGGATACGCTTCGCAAAAGTGCAAATAAAAAAACAATACCAAACCATAGAATTATGATTTATATATACATTACAAATTTAAGATAAAATATAAATGTAATATAGTTATAAAAAGTTACTTGATAAAAGTGTAATTTATTGTTAATATTTTGAATATAGTTAATATAACTTATAAAATATATAAAGTTAAAAAACGAAGGAGAATAATACTTATGTCAATAGCTTTTTTATTTCCGGGACAAGGCTCTCAAACTGTTGGAATGGGTAAATCTTTATACGACAATGTAGCAGAGTCTAAGGCTATATTTGATAAAGCTGCTAATATATTAGATGATGTAGATATTAAGGCATTATGTTTTGAAGGAAGTGAAGAGGATTTAAAGAAAACAGAAAATACTCAGCCTGCTTTAGTTACTGTTGGTATGGCTGTTTATGAGGCTTTAAAAGCTAAAGGAATAAAGGGAAATTATTTTGCAGGACACAGTTTAGGAGAAATTACTGCACTTTCTGCTGCTGGATATATTTCTTTTGAAGATGCTGTAAAAATTGCTAGAACTAGAGGGCTACTTATGGCAAAAGCTGGTTCTGATGCTCCTTATGGTATGGCTGCTGTACTTGGTTTGGATTATGACACTGTTTCTAAGTGCATGCCTGAAAGCAAAGAAGTAGTTGCTGCTAATTATAACTTAAAAGACCAAATTGTTATATCTGGTTTACTTAGTTCTATAGAAGCTGTTACTCCTAAACTTCAAGAGGCTGGTGCTAAGAGGGTTATGCCTTTAAAAGTTTCTGGTGCTTTTCACTCGCCATTTATGAAACCTGCCGCAGATGAACTTAAAAAATTCTTGGATAATGTTCAATTTACTAATAGCGGTAATAAGGTTTTATCTAATGTTACGGCAGATGTGCATAACTTTGATGATATAAAAGAAAACCTTTACAAACAAATGTTCTCTACTGTAAGATGGTATGACAGTATGATTAATCTTCAAAGCAAATGCGTTAATAAAATATATGAATGCGGACCGGGTAAGGTTTTAGTTGGTATGTCTAAAAAGATAGCTCCAGAAATAGAAGCTGTTTGCGTATTTGATAACGACTCACTAAACTCAGTACAATAAACTTTTTAAAAATAATTTTTTAAGTTTTTATAAAAATAAAAAGGAGGCTTGAGAAAGCCTCCTTTTTTACTATATTTTAAAGGTTTAAATAATTAGATTTTTCCAACCAAATCAATTCCTGGTTTCAAAGTTTTAGCACCTGGTTTCCATTTAGCAGGACAAACTTCGCCGCCATGTTCAGCTACATATTGAGCAGCTTGTACTTTACGAACTAATTCATTAGCATCTCTACCTATGCCCATATCATGTACTTCGTAAGCTTTAATTTCGCCTTCAGGGTTTACAATAAAGCTTCCGCGTAAATCTTGTCCAACTTCTTCTACAAATACTTCAAAGAATCTTCCCAATATTCCTGTTGGGTCTCCAAGCATAGTGTATTTTAAGTTTTTGATAGTTGGTGAAGCGTCTGCCCAAGCTTTATGTACAAAATGTGTATCTGCAGATACTGAATAAACTTCACAGTTAATTTTTTTAAGTTCATCATAAACAGTACCTAAATCTTCTAATTCTGTAGGACATACAAAAGTAAAGTCTGCAGGATAAAAGAAGAATACACTCCATTTACCTAATACATCTTTTGTAGTAACTTCTTTAAACTCTCCATTTTGATAAGCGTCAACTTTGAAATCTATAAGTTTTTTATTTATTAAACTCATTATAAACTCCTTTTATTTATGTTTGTATGTTCTAACAATACATTAAATAATAAATTTTGTCAAGTAAAAAAATGTACAAATTAGTAAAAATTCCTAAAAAATACATATTTTTTAATGTTTGAAATGCCTTATGCCAGTGAACACCATAGCAATGCCATGTTCATTACAAGCATCTATTGACTCTTGGTCTCTCATTGAACCGCCGGGCTGAATTATAGCCTTAATATTATACTTAGCACAAGCGTCCACTACATCTCTAAATGGGAAGAAAGCATCAGATGCCATTACAACCCCGTCTCCTGCTCTCTCTAAAGCATCTTCACAAGCCCAAATTCTATTTGTCTGTCCGCTTCCTATACCCTTAGCCATAAAATCTTTTATAACCACTATAGCATTAGACTTAGCATATTTTACAACCTTCATTCCAAATATTAAGTTTTTCATCTCTTCTTCTGTAGGTTTTTTCTCTGTTACAACCTTATAATCTTCTATTAAAGTAGTGTCTTCATCTTGTACAAGTAATCCTCCGTCTACTTTAACAAGATTGATTTTATCATTAGTATTAGTTTTATATTTTATAACTCTTAAATTCTTTTTAGTTTTCAATACTTCCAAAGCTTCAGGTGTAAAGTCTTTAGCTATAACAATTTCTAAGAATATTTTTATAAGTTCTTTTGCAGTAGCTTCATCTACAGTGCTGTTAAAAGCCACTATTCCACCAAATATAGAAGTAGGGTCGCAATTATAAGTTCTATTATAAGCCTCTAATACGCTACCACCTAAAGCAGCACCGCAAGGAGTAGAGTGTTTTATAGCAGAGCATGCATACTCTTTTTTAGATTCATCAAACTCCAACACTATTTTTAAAGCTATATCCATATCTCTAATATTGTTAAATGAAAGCTCTTTTCCGTTTAACTGTTCATAATCTTTCATAGAGCCTTTATCTGTAGTTGATACATAATAGCTTGCTCCTTGATGAGGATTCTCTCCATATCTTAATTTTTCTTGTAAAGCATAAGACATATTCAAATAATTAAGTTTTTTATCTTCCTTATTTTCTAATGAATTAAACATAAACTCAGACACTGCAGCATCATAAGCAGAAGTTAAATTAAATACTTTAGAAGCTAAATATTTTTTTGTTTCAAAACTCACTTCACCATTTTCCATTTCACTTTTTACCAAATCATAATCTTTAACATCGCTTATAACCACAACATCTTTGAAAGACTTAGCAGCAGAACGAAGCATAGTAGGTCCGCCTATATCAATAAACTCTATCTTCTCTTCAAATTTCAAATTATCATCTTGTACTTTTTCAAAGAAAGGATAAAGATTAACTACCACCATATCTATAGGAGTTATTCCTCTTTCTTTAATAGTTTCCATATGAACAGGATTATCTCTTATAGCAAGTATTGCACCATGTATTTTTGGGTCTAAAGTTTTTACTCTTCCGTCAAGCATCTCTTTAGCCCCTGTAACTTCAGCAACCTCTATTACAGATATGTTATTTTCTTTTAAATATTTATAGGTTCCGCCTGTAGAAACAATTTCCACATTCTTTGAAGTTAGAAACTTAGCAAAATCTAATATTCCGTCTTTGTAAAATACAGATATTAACGCCCTTTTAATCATAAACAATCTCCATAAAAAATATAGTTTTTAATGAAGACATTATAATATAAAAGTCGCTATTGTAAAGAGTAATAATTATTTTTAGTTGATTTTTAGTAAATTTATGATAAAATGTAATAAAAATTAAAAAAATAAAGGTAAAATTAGAATGTTTACTTATGTAAGACTTAAAAATTATAAATCATTAGTTGATTTTGAAGTAGATTTAACATCATCAAAAAATAATCCTAAAAAAATGATTATAATTTATGGCGAAAATGGAGCTGGTAAAACCAATTTTATAAATGCATTTTTTACTTTATTTGAAACATTAAATACTAAAATATATAAAACAGCTATAGATAAATTTATGCTAGAAAATTCTGATGATAAAAAAAATAAAAAAGAATTGGAATTCTTTTTTAATAAAGTATTAAAAGATAATTTTAAAAATTTGGATACTATAATAGAAAAAAGTAAAACAATAGGTTCTAAAGATAATATGGTTTTAGAATTTGGTTTTAAATTAAATGGTAAAAATGGAGTATATTATATTGAAACTGATAATGAAAATATTGTAAAAGAAAAATTAGAATATGTTTTAGATAAAAATAAAACAAAGTACTTTGAATTATCAAATAAAGAAATATATATAAATAAATCTTTGTTTAAATCTGATAAATATTTTAATGAAATAAAAGATCTAATAGATAAATTTTGGGGTAAACATTCATTTTTATCTATTCTATTATTTGAACAGCATGATAAAACAAAAAAATATATATCAAAAAATATAAATAATAATATATTTGATGTTATTAAATATTTTTTATCAATGTCTATTTATATAAAAAATGAAAGTAATATAGAAAAAGGAAAAATAAGTGTAGATAAAAACATTATTTCTATTATGGATAATAGTTACATAAAAATAAAAGAAGAAGAAAAACTTAATCATACAGAAAAAATATTAAATAACTTTTTTACATCTATATATAGTGATATAAAAAAAGTATACTATAAAAAAGAAATAAAAGATGATAAGCTTCATTATAATTTATTTATAAAAAAACAAATATATGGAAAAATTATAGATATAGATTTTAAATTAGAGGCAACAGGCACACAAAAATTACTCAGATTATTTCCATTAATATTATCATCTATGAAAAAAAATAATATAGTAGCAATAGATGAATTAGACAGCGGTATACATGATATTTTAACAGCATCAATATTAAAATCATTATTTTGTGATATTAAAGGACAATTTATATTAACAACTCATAATACAACTATTTTAGAATCAGATATAAAAAAAGAATGTATATATATATTTAATATAGACAGCGAAGGAAAAAAAATACTAGTTCCTATAACAGAATATGATAAAGAACATCCAAATATAAACTTTAGAAAAAGATATTTGAAAGGAATATATTATGGTATTCCAATTGTTTCTGATATAGATTTTAAAGATATATTGGAGGAATAACTATATGTACTATAAAGGAAATTATCTTAAAGCTATAGTTATTGTTCATGGTAAATCTGAATTACAAATGTGTGATTTTATAAAAAAGAATTTAAGATTGAAAATTGATATTATATCTAAAAATAAAGGGAAAAATTCTATACAAATATCAAGTGTAATGAAAAGATTAGAGGGGAAAGATATTAATCCTTCAAGTAATTTTATAAATACATATAAGGATGATTTGGAAATTAAAGATAATAAAATAAATAATGATTTCAAAATATTTATAATAATGGATACAGATGACTGTAAAAATGATGAAGAAAAAAATAATTTCATATATAAAAATATGTTCAAAAATCATTGGGCTTATAATTATATAGTTCCAATATATAATAATGATAACTTAGAATGCGTATTAAATAAAGCTAAAATAAAAGTAGAAAAGAAAAAAGACTATATAAAAATATTTCCTACTGACAAAAAATATATAAAAAGTGATACCATTCAAATAGAAGAATTTTACCAAAAACTTTTAAAAGTTAAAAATATTTCAAATATGCATATCTTTATCAAATTTTGTTTAGATAATAAATTAATAATTCATAAATAATATTATTTTCTTTTATTTTCAACTAAAGCCAAAAGCGTTGTATTATAATCTTTAGCAGATATTGCTTTATTTTGATATATGATATTTTTGTATTTATCATTACGGTTAAAATGTTTAGCTCTGAAACCGCCTGTCATTTTTAGTTTATATAAAATATCTCCAACAGTTATATGTTCTGGAGGGCATGCTAATGTGTATGAAGTAGTTGTGCCTTCTACTATTTTTACTATGTAGTTAGCTTGTTCCAAAGAATCTGCTATGTCGTTTAATACAGAAGGTGCAACTTTTAAATCTCTTGCCAAATCATACATAGACATGCATTTTTTATTATTTACAAATCTATAAGCTATTGTATGCATAAACTCTAAAGCTATCATCTCTTTTTCTGCAAAAGATAATTTTATATTTGTTACATCCACTCCATAAGACCTGAAATATTGAAGCGAGTAAGTTAACTCTGCACCAAATAAAATGATTATCCATACAATATAAAGTAAGAGCAAAAGTACTGGTATTTGTGCAAAGGCACTTGCTGATGATAACTCTGCAGGCTCTATGCTCGTTAGAAGAGAGTTTTCACTTGTAATTGTTACTATGTCATCTAATTGAAAATTATATTTTCTCACCTGCTCATATATGTTAGGAGAGAAGTTTGTAAATAACAAATTATTACTAGATATCATTTCTCTTTCATATGTAGCAGCAGATATTCCTGTGCCTTCATCTTCTATTATTCTATAACTTATTCTATCTAATTTTATGTCTACTAATTCATTTTTATTATTTAGTAGGTTTACCTCTCTTACAATATATTCTGTTTTATATTTATCACTGTCAAATATCTGTTTATAATTTTTTACGTTAATATTTAATTTAAAATATACACTAAATAAAGTAATAATAGCAATAGCTACAAGCACAGAAGATATTAAAGCATTAGACCAATTAACTTTAGTTTGCGGTACCAATACATAAGAAAACAATATAAGCATGCTCATAGCAATAACAGGAGTTACCCAAGATATTAATATTCTTAAAATAGCAGGCAAATAATATAAAGCTATAGAAGAATAAGTTATTAAAGTAAAAGATATACCAATAGAAACAGGAATCAATATTAGAAGTGCAATATAGTTTACAGCAACTCTTGGTATAGAAGTTCTAATTTTTACACGCCAAATTTTAATAAGTGATTTTTGAATATTATGAAGTATTAAACTAGCACTCACTAAAGTAGATATTACACCTATAATACCAAAACTTGCTAAATCAGTATTATCAGCAATATTTAAAATCTGCCTTACCATAGGTTCATAGAAAGGTGCATTTTTTTCCATCCAATCGAATATTAAAATAAATATGTTTTGATAAATATTAAATATTCTAAGCACAAACAAACCAACTATTAATGCTGGTATAAAAGAAAGTGTAACAAGATAAGTAAGAGAAGCTGCTCTTATAGTACAGTCATCTTTAAAAAAGTCTGTTATTGCAAAGGTTATTACTCTATATAGGTTGATTAAAAATCTATAAAAACGGTTTACATTAGCAGTATCTATAGAATAAATTTCTTTTTGAAAAAAACTTTTGATTTTGTTTGTAAAAATTTTGAATTTCGTCATAAAACACTTCTTGCAAAAAATATTTTTTAATGTATAATTAATGATACAAAAGCGAGGGTGGCGGAACTGGCAGACGCACTAGACTTAGGATCTAGCGCCCTAGGCATGAGGGTTCGATTCCCTCCTCTCGCAAATATCCTTATTTTTCTTCTTTATCTTCTACTTCTATAGAAAATTTACACTTATTACATACCTTTTTATATCCATTATATGTCTTTATTATCCTCATAGAGTTCTTAGTATTACAAAAAGGACAATCCTCATGATTTCTAAATACTATAGAAGATATAAAATCAACTATCTTACCAATACCAGATACAAAAAATAGTATCCCAAACATAGAAATAAATATTATTAATATAATAATAATAAATACAATAAATATAATATTCACAATAATCCCTTTTACAAAATTATAACCTAAAACACTTTTTTTTGAAAGGATAATTTTTATTTTATAGCATCCTCTGGAAATATAGTATAAATTTCTGATAATTTCTGTAATACCTTTTGAACTTCTGTTGTACTATAAACAGCAAACACAGGTATATCTCCATTTATTAAATCAGAAATAGCTAAAAAAGAAGAAGTAAAAAATATTCTATAATCTCTTCTTGAAGAGCCCGGACCATTTCCTATATTATGATCATTTAATATATAAGCCTTATAACCAACATCTGTTTTATAATACCCAACTCTCACAGTTCTTGGTATATAATCACCATAGTTTGGAAAATAAGCTCTATATTCATTTAATAATTCTCTGTAATATTCACCATTTTGTGGTATTAAAGAGTCATATATATTTAAAGCATAATCTTCTTCTTTAAACAAAGTAGGAGGATTATAAGTTCCATTTGTGTAATTATTATAATCATTATAATCTATAGTATCAGATATTTTATTTGCTTCAAAAGTTTCTTTTTTTTGATTATCTTGATATATGTTTATAATAATTTTTTCTTCACTTACATCAAAAGTTATTGTAGCATTATATATTTTAGCTTCGTTTGATGTAGTATTAACTCCAAGCTCATAGCATAATATATTGCCATTATTTAAATATATCTTTCCATATTTGCTTGAATATGTTCCTTTATAGTTTGGACTATTTGGAGAAGAACAAGATATTATTAGACAAAATATTAATACATGTATTATTTTTTTTATAAACATTATTTATCCTAATAATTTTTATAATATAAAAAATTATATAAATAAAATATATTATAATTAAAATAAAATATATATATTTTTTAATTTAAAAGTTTACATTATTTAATTTATATATATAATATAGTAAAAATAATTTATATTTTGGATAAATCTATGAAAACTTCGAATAATAAATCTACTCTCAAGGTGAATAAGACAAAAAAAACATTAGAAGACGCTTTAGGTGCTCTACTTGAAGAAAAACCGTTTGAAGAAATTAGAGTAATAGATATATGTTCAAAAGCTAATATGCATAGAAGTACTTTTTATACTTATTTTAATGATAAATACGAACTTTTAAAATCAAAGTTAGATGAATATGAGGCAAAGTTTTTAGAAGATTTGCAGAGATATAAAATAGAAGATAAATTAAAAGATTTTCATATAGATATAATGATAAAGATATTACAGTTCTTTTACTTAAACAGAAAATACTTAAAAATAATCTTTCAAAATGATAGAGATAATAGCATCATAAAAATCTTACAAAAATATTTAGAAGATTATGTTATAGAAGGTGTAAAGGATATGAAGCTTGCGAAGCCTGATAAGCCTTATTTCTTTAATGTGATAGCTGCTTTTTATTCTGGAGCTTTTATTACTGTTATTAGCGAGTGGATTTTAAATGATTGCAATATTAAACCTGAGGAACTTGCTGAGTGCATATCTGATATTATCATGCAAAGAATATTTGTATATGAATAAATTCTATATTTTTTAAGAAATAAGCAAATAATTTACGATAATATTTACATAATATTTTTACTTTTACTAATTTTATTTATTTTTAATTAGTATGAGTATATTATGGAGTATGTATTATGAGAAAAGTATTATTTTGTTTATTGTTCTCTATTAGTTTTTTTGGTTTATTGAATGCCCAGAATATCACAAAAGATAGTGATTATTCTAAGAATTGGGCAAGTTTTATTAACAGAAAAACTATAGATATGCAAGGGGCTTTATACGAAGGAATACCGGGAGGTAATTTAGTATTAGTTTCTGGAAGGACTCCTTTTTTATTGATAAAAGAATATCATTTTTTGGGTGCTAGATCAGATACTCAAGTTTATTATACACATCAAGTTCCTTTAAGTTATTTCTATCAAAGTGCTCCTAGTCTTGGAGTGGTATTAGTTGAAGGATATGCTTTAAATGGTTCTAAATTAACTAGATATATTAATTATATAGATAGTTATAAAGCAAAATTAAAAAATTGGGAAGATAATAATATTGTATTAAGCAATGATATGAAGGTTGCAAAGCCAGATGCTAAGTGGACAGACTATCCTATACCTCAGCCTGAAGATGTTAACTGGGCTGAAGGTGCTTATGCGGGAGAATTGTATTAAGGTTTTAGCATAGTGCAATATGTATTTATTATAGCTGTAATAGTTGCTGTTACTACAGTTTTATTTTTTATTACTAACAATAGAGTTATATCTTATGATAGAGATTGGATTAAAACAATTAAAAAGAGAGTTGTAAATGGTGATAAAAAATATGTGTTTGAAGAGAATGGTGATATTGTTATAGATAATAAAAAAAAACTTACCATAATAAAAGCTAAAAATAATAAGATGGCTGTTTATAGCAATAGCGATTTTATTAATAAGTTCATGCTTGTATTTTCTGCTTACACTTCTGTAAAAGTTACATTTATGGAAGGGTATATTGTAGATAATAATAAGCTTTATTATACTTATGCTTATAAGGCTTCATATTATAAAAAACTTAATAATTGGATGAAGAATAACGGAGTTTTTGAATCTAAAGAAGTTTGGGTGGCGAATAAAAAAGTTAATTGGAAAACATTTCCTGCTCCGAGAGAAAATGATATAAATTGGGAGAAAAAAGTTTTAATAGGGGATATTGTTAAAATATAAAAAAAATAAAACTTTTTTATTATATTGCTATAGCATTATTGTTAATAGTATTGTATAATAGTAAAAAATTATTTATGGATTTGTATATGAAATTAAGATTATCTAAAAGAGCATTGCAAGAAGATTTTCAAGGCGATTTTGTTAAGATGATGTTAGAGGTTGCTGCGAAGGGTAATTTAATATCATTTGCAGGAGGACTTCCTAACCCTTCATCATTTCCAGTGGAAGCTGTGAAAGAGGCTTGTATTAAAGTATTATCAAACAATGGAACTGCTGCTTTACAGTATAACAGTGTTGATGGTTATTTGCCTTTAAGAGAGTTTATAGCCAACAGGTATAAGAAGAGCGGAGTTAATGTTGAGGCTAGTGATATTGTTATTACAAATGGTTCTCAGCAGGCATTAGATATTATATCTTCAGTATTAGTAGATGCGGGTGATAATATTATGCTTGAAGACCCTTCATATTTGGCAGCGTTGCAAACTTTCCACTTATATAACGCAAATATTCAAACAGTAAATCTTAGAGAAGATGGTGCTGATGTTGAAGAGGTTAAAAATGTAATAGAGAAATATAACCCTAAATTCTTCTATTCTATTTCTACTTTCCAAAATCCAACAGGTATAACATATACTAATGAAGTTAGAGAAAAAATAGCTAATGTAGTAAAGAATAGCGATACTTTTTTAATAGAAGATAACCCTTATGGAGAATTGAGATTTAAGGGTGAACATCAAAATTCTTTTGGTAAATTATTGGGTGAACAGGCTATACTTCTTGGCACTTTCTCTAAAACAGTTGCTCCGGGTTTAAGATTAGGCTGGATTGCTTCAACTGTAAAAGAGCTTGTTACAAAGATGAAAGAGTATAAACAGCTTGTTGACATGCATACTAATATATTTTCTCAGATGGTTGTTGCTGAATATTTAAAAGATAATGATTATGATGAGCATATAAAAACAATTATAGATTTATATGGCAAGCAATGTAATTGTATGCTTGAGTGTTTAGATAAATATATGCCTAAAGATGTACATTGGACACACCCTGAAGGCGGTATGTTTATATGGGCTACTTTACCTAAAGGTTTGGATGCAATAGAGTTGGGTAAGAGAGCAGCAGCGGCAGGAGTTGCAGTTACACCGGGAGAGCCTTTCTATGAGAGAAAGAGAGGAGAAGGTACTTTTAGATTAAACTATACTAACTCTTCTTTTGAGAATATAGACAAAGGTATATCAATACTTGGTAAAGTAATAGAAGATATGAAACAATCTCAATAATTTTCCTTATTATTATAATATATTTTAAGGGCGGCTGTGAAGCCGCCTGTTTTGCTTTGACACTCATAGTTTTTTATTTATATAAAAGAATCAAAAGAACTTTATTTATTTAGCCTAAAATACAAGTATTATTTTATATTAATACATATTCCAACATATAAAGTGCACTTTTCGCGAAGCGTACCCGGAGGGTAAAAACTTTTTGCGGCGGGAAAAAGTTGAATAAAAATCATATAACAAAATATAGTTATTTTAGAATATTTAAGTTTTTATTTGTGGGGACTAGTCCCCACGCCCCTACTTCTTTTGCCGATAGGCACCTACTCGGTATTGGTATAAAAGAAGCAAAAGAACTGCATTTAATAAAATATAGCTTTTATGCATAGACGAAGACATAGATATTATTTTATATATTCCAAAGCTATAAAGCTAAAACATTTGCACTTTTTGCAACTTTTTGCGGCGGGAAAAAGTTGAATAAAAAAAATCATATAACAAAATAAGTTATTTTAGAATACATTGATTTTAGTTGGTCAGAAAATATTTTTTAAGTTTTTTATTCTCGAGGGCTAGCCCCCGTACCCCCACTTCTTTTGGTGGCCCAAAGAAGCAAAAGGACTGCATTTTTTTAGCCTAAAATATATATATTATATTTTATTCATACATATTCAAAATATGCAAAGCTAAAACACTTGCGTTTTTTGCAACTTTTTGACGAAGTCCGCACCGCGAGAGCGACAAAAAAGTTGATAGAAACTATTTTAATAAATACTAAAAATTTTTAACTCCTTTATTTTAGTTATTTTCATGGCTTTGCCATTAACGAAGTCCGTACTGCGACTATAAGAAGTGCATATGTGTTAGAGTTATATAGAAAGTTGAAAAGCAGTTAAAAGTTATATATAATTTATTAATAAAATAGTTTTATAAAATATATACAAATATAATATTAAATAGGAATTAATAAAATGAATGAATTCGAAAAAATGATTAATGGACTTGAATATAAAAGTAGTGAAAAAGATTTGGAGGAGATGAGAAATAAGGCTAAAGATTTATGTTTGGATTATAATTTATTAAAGTCTAATCAATTAAAAGAAAAAGAAAATATTATTAAAAAATTATTTGGAAAAATAGGTGAAAATTTTGGAATTACTGCTCCGTTTTATTGTGATTATGGATTTAATATAGAGGCTGGGGATAATATTTATATTAATTATAACTGTGTAATATTAGATTGTGCTAAGGTTAAATTTGGCAATAATGTATTTATAGCTCCAAACTGCGGTTTTTATACAGCTGGGCACCCTGTAGATATAGAGAGAAGAAATAGTTATATAGAATATGCTTATCCTATATCAATAGGCAATGATGTATGGATTGGTGCTAATACAATAGTTTTAGGCGGAGTAAAAATAGGCAATGGTTGTGTTATTGGTGCTGGAAGCGTTGTTGTAAAAGATATACCTGATAATGTTATTGCTTTTGGAAATCCTTGCAAAGTTATTAGAGATATAACCGATGAAGATAAAAAGAAATGTTTAGATTGGAATAGAAAATAATTGTTTTACTATGTACTAAAAATTTTTAAATCTGTCAAAAATATTTTTATGTTTTTTTATTCTCGGGGGCTAGCCCCCGCACCCCAGTTCTTTTGCCGATAGGCACCTACTCGGTATTGGTATAAAAGAAGCAAAATAACTGCATTTTTATTATAAATGCTATAATTTAATTGTACATTAAAATGCACTCCCCCGCACGACTAAGAAGTTATAATTAAAGCATAGCATTATCGTGCAGAAAACTCATATGGCGAACACTTCAAAGAAAAAAATAATTGTGAATAAAAAAGCACTCCTCCGCACGCGTAGAAGGTTATGATTAAAACAGAGTATTGTCGTGCGGCAAGCCACCGACCGTAGGGAGTGCACAGCTAGGCTAGTAGTGGTACAGCTCGTACGCGGGAAAAAGAACAACAAAAAAAGTCCTAAAAAATTGCTAAAGCCTTTTTTTATTAAACCGACACTTAACATAAGTATTATTTTATTAGGATTATAATTATGAGCATGTTTGCAGATACAACTTATGCCAAAACTATGACTATCGCAAAAAAGCTATTAAATGTTTATGGGCTTAGAGCAGAAGTGATAGCAGACAATATAGCTAATGTTTCTACACCAAATTTCAAAAGAAGCGATGTTACTTTTGAATATCAATTAGCAAGAGCTTTGGATAGTGAGAAATATGACGGCATGGAAGCAAAAAGAACAGACCCAAGACATTTTCCTTTTAATATGCCTATGGATTATAAAGAAGTATCTCCTACTATTACAGTAGATTATGATACCAACTACAGAAACGATAAAAATAATGTTGATATAGATAAAGAAATGGCTGAGGAAGCTAAAAACACTTTACGCTATCAAATGTTTTCACAAATAGTAAATGCTCAATATAGAGACATTAGAAGAATGATAGGCAATGCTTAAAAATTGTTAATCATTTGAAGGAGTGAGTAAATGGGAATATTTTCAATAATTAATACATCTGGAAGCGGATTAACTGCTCAAAGAACAAGACTTGATGTAATAGCAGACAACATAGCTAATGTTAATACAACACGCACTACAGAGGGCGGAGCTTTTAGAAGAAGCAGAGTAGTATTTAAGCCAAGAGATGACGGCAACAAATATAGAACTCCTTTTTTACCTGATGCTTTACAGCCTAATGTTGGTACTGGGGTGAGAGTATTCAGCATAGAAAAAGATATGGAAACTGCAACAAGATTTGTTTATGACCCTTCACACCCTGATGCTATTAAATATGGAGAGAAGGCTGGATATGTAGAGATGCCTAATGTTAATCCTGTTACAGAGATGGTTGATATGATGGAAGCTTCTAGGGCTTATGAGGCTAACTCTACTATGATTCAATCGGCTAAAACTATGTTTGGAAGTGCTTTGAATATTATTAGATATTAATTATTAAATATATATTTGTTAAGGATATTTTTATGGATATTAACAGTGTAATGAGTGCTTATTCTAAAACAGGTAATGTTGGTGATAATTATGGATTTGTATTAAAGACTACAGACCCTCGTCATTATGGACCAGCTCAAATGTTGAGAAGAAGTTCTAACAATGATTTGATAAGCAATTTTGGTACTATGCTTAGCGATGCAATAGAATCTGTTAATCAGAAGCAAGTTGATAAGGATAATATTATAGTTCAAGCTGGAATTAGACCTGATCAGGTTGATGTTTCTGATGTAATGAACGCTATTGCTGAGGCTGAATTATCACTCAGTTTTACTAAGGCAGTAGTTGATAGAGCTGTAAGAGCTTATCAGGAAGTAACTTCATATAGATAATTTTTTTAATTAAACAAATAATGGAAAAAAAGTTCTCCTTCAAAAAAGAGTTATTAAGGGCAAGCGTTTATGGTTTAATCGCCATAGCGTTTGCCAACTTAATATTCTTATCTATTTATAACAACAATAAAATATATATCACTATAATTTTAATAGCATTAGAAATAATAACAATAATTTTTGCTTATTTAAATATATCAAACATCAACAAAAGATATTTAAACTTTATTAGATACAATTCAATATTAGAACATAATTTAAAAACAACAGTTACAAAAGAGCATATCATAGAAAGACTTAAATATTTTGGCTATAGTATGTATTCTATAAACTCTTCTAGGGTTTTTATTAATATAGATGTTGTAAAAAATAAAAAGTCTATAACAATATATGCCTATTATTTTTTGCTTTTGGATATAGATAAAGATACAGAAGCAGTGCTTACAACTGTAAAAAATGAATTAAATGAAATATTGGATTTATATATAGATGACAATCAAAAACTATTTAAAACAGAAAATGAAAAACAAAAAATATTAAAAGCAAAACTCTATAATCATGCTGTATTTATTTTCTTTGGAGATAATGTTTCTGAGAGAATAATTAATATATCTAAAGAAGGCTACACTAAAGAAAAACTTCTTAATTCTAATGCACAAATATTTTCAGTTTCTTATATACCTTCAGAAAATAAATTGTATTATGCAGAGAAAGTAGAAGATGTTGTAACAATTCAAAAGTTTCCAAAGCAGGATTTTGTTTATATAATAAAAGATATATTTTCTTTATAATATTTGGATAATATAATGAAAAATAAAAAGAGAGTTAAACGAAATAAAAAAACATATTATTATATAGGCACTATAATTTTAATAGCTGTGTTATGTTATTTACTATTTATGTTTTATAATTTAAAAAACTCTTCTTTCGATATAAACAAAAAAGATAATGGGGGTCTTACTATTTTGATGCATCTTTTATCTGATAATAATTCAAACAAAAACGAAATAAAAAAGATAATATTAGACAACAGAAAAAAAATTGATTATACATTAAAAGATAATAACGGCAGAAATATTTTGATGTATGCTGTGTTTTATGGGGATACTGACATTATAAAAGACATTGCAAACAAAATTGATAATATAAACGATATAGACAATGACGGAAGAACAGCTTTGCATTTAGCAGCACAATATGGAAAGTATGAAGCTGTAGTATCGCTTGTAGAGTTAGGGGCAGACATTAATATTAAAGACAATCTTTCATTAACCTCAATAGACATAGCAGAGTTTGAAGGTTTTGAAGATATATACAATTATTTACAAAGCAAAGCAAATTAGTTTTATTATTCTTAATTATTAAAAATTAAATATATAATTATTTACAAAAACTTATATAATCTATAATAAAAAATTATTTCTCAAGGTTTTAAATTATGGAAATTAGGGTATTAAAATATTTTTTAACAACTATAAGAGAAGGCAACATCACTAAAGCTGCAAAATATCTTAATCTCACTCAGCCTAATTTATCCAGACAGATAAACATGCTTGAAAGGGATATTGGTCATAAACTTTTTGAAAGAAAGCATAACAATATAATTCTCACCCCTGAGGGTATTTTATTAAAAAAGAGAGCTGAAGAAATAATAAACATGGTAGATAAAACAAGAGCTGAGTTTAATTTTACTGATAAAGTTATAGCGGGAGATATATTTATTGGTGCGGGGGAGACTTGGGCTATGAGTTTGGTTGCTTCAGTGATGAAAGATGTGCAGAAAGATTACCCTCATATAAAATATAATATTTACAGCGGCAATTTTCAAGACATTACAGAAAAGCTTGATAAGGGGCTACTCGATTTTGGTTTATTAATTGACCCTGCTGATTTATCTAAATATGATTATTTAAAAATGCCTGTAAAAGATACTTGGGGGCTAGCGATGAGAAAAGATTCGCCTCTTTCAAATAAAAAAAATATAACAAAGAAAGATTTATTAAATATTCCTTTAATAATTTCAAGGCAGGTAATGGAAACAGAAATGCAGGATAATGATTTTTCAAGGTGGTTTGCGGACACTTTTGACAATCTTAATATAACAGCAACCTATAACCTAATTTACAATGCATTAATTATGGTAACTGAAGGCATGGGGTATGCTTTATGTTTAGACAAGTTAATAGACAATATGGAGCATCAAAATATTTGTTTTATACCTTTAAAGCCAAAATTAGAATCTGGTATTAATATAGTTTGGAAGAAGAATCAGGAGTTTTCAAGGGCTTCTAAAATATTTTTGGACAGGCTTACAAATAAATTTAAGATTTGATTTATAACGCACGTTAATATAAATAAAAAACATAAATTTATTGCTATTTTTTATATAGTCATCAAATTAAAACTGTTAAAACGTGCGGTGTATATATAACAAATTAAAAAAATGCTTGGGTGGGTGTTTAAAATTCTAATTAAAACAAAAAATATAAAATAATTTCTAATGCAAAATAAAATTATAAAATCTCGAGGGTGGGGAGAGAGAAAAAAATTTTTAACTTTATTTACGCTTGCCCGCCCTTTATACCTTATTGTTTGAATAGTTAATTTTATTTTTTTAATTTTTTAGAGCTTAAACTGAAAATTAAAGCCCACCCAAGTTTTATTTAATTTTAAAATAATTCCACCACACGGTGAGTAGAATTATAAAAAATAAATTAATTAATAATTATAATTTTTATTATAAATAAGAGTCTGTTTACCGTGCGTTATTTGCTGATAATTACAAATAAAAATCCAAGCATTATAAAATAACACTTGGATTTAAAGAGAAAATTAGTTATAAAGGTATATTAATTATTTTAAATTTTCAGTAAAAAACTGTGATAATTTTTCAAAAGGAATTTTATCCATATTGTCATATAAATCAACATGGTCAGCATCTTCTACTATTACTAACTCTTTTGGCTCTAATGCTTCTTTATAAACATCTTCAGAGTAGTATCTTGAATGAGCTCTATCACCAGCTACTAAAAGTATAGGAGTAGGTGAAACATCTTTAATATTAGACATTAAAGGAAAGTTCCAGAATGATACAGGCATTGTAGCAGTCCAAGAAGTAACAAAGTTTATAGCACGAGGATGATAAGCTCTTTTAGCATAATAGTTGTAAAATGCAGCAAATACAGGGTCAGCATTTTCTGGGAGCTCTTCTGGTACAACCATTGCAGAAGCTTGTATATTATTATTGGCATCAAAAGTAGGTTCATGATTTCCTAAAGCATAAGTTTTGTTTTCTGCATCTTTCCAACGCTGTTCGCTTAAATATTCCCTTATTATTCTTCTTTGCTCAGGTGTGTAATAATCTTGATGACCTCTGCTCATATCTCTTGACATATCATACATTGAAAGAGTTGCAACAGCTTTTATTCTAGTGTCGGTTCCTGCAGCAGTAATAGCCATGCCAGAAAGTCCGCAAATACCTATTGCACCAATGCGGTTTCTATCTACATAATCAAGTAAACCCAAATAATCTACAGCAGCACTATAATCTTCAGTAAATATATCAGGTGAAGAAGTGTTTCTTACATCGCCTCCGCTCTCACCTGTAAAAGATGGATCAAATGCTAAAGCAACAAAACCATAAGTAGCCATCTCTTGAGCATATAATCCTGAAGCTTGTTCTTTAACAGCCCCAAATGGTCCAGATACAACTATAGCCGGATTTTTTTTATTTGTGTAATTTTCTGGTAAATATAAATTTCCTGCTATTTCTATTCCATAACGATTTTTGAATCTTACTTTTTTCATTTCTATGTTTGTGTAAATTTTAAAAACTCTTGTATCCATTTCATCTCCTCCTTTAGATTGATTATTTTGGTTGTTTTGTGATTGATTACAAGACATTAAAAAAGTTAGTATTAAAATTGTTGCTAATATTATTTTTTTCATTTAACGCTCCTTATCATTAATTTTTTATTTTTATTATAAATTTTTTATAATTTTAGCAGGCACTCCTCCAACTATTACATTAGAAGGCACATCTTTATTAACCAAAGCACCAGCAGCTATTATTGAGTTGTCCCCTATAGTTACACCGCCTAGTATATTTGCCCCCGAGCCTATCCAAACATTATTTCCTATCACCACTTTTGACGGATATGTTGTGCTTCTATGCTCTAAATCAAAACCATGATTTAAAGTTGATATAGTAACATTCATTCCAAGAAATACATTGTCTCCGATAGTTATTCCTCCTCTGTCTTGAAATGAGCATCCGCAGTTAAAAAATACATTCTTTCCAATTTTAATGTTTCTTCCAAAGTCACTGTAAAATGGCGGGAAGCATGTAAAACTTTCATCTATATTTTCACCCGTTAGCTTTTCAAATAATTTTCTCACTTCATCTGGAGTGTGATAACTATTATTAATTTCCATAGTTGTCTTTATTGCATTTTGTGCACATTCATGCAAAAATGGTGAAAGCTCTTTATCAACACTTGATACAGGGTTTCCATCTTTGCAGTATTTTATAAACTCTTCGATATTCATTTGTTATTCCTTATTTTTATTAACTAAGTTGTATTTTACAAAGAAAATAAATTATATCAAATATTTATGTGTTATAACTTTGTATGCCTAAAAGGTATAGTTTAGTTATTTGAATAATCTATCAACTAAATACAAAAATTATTATGAAAGATTGACAAATAGGTATGAAAAGTATATAATTATTAACATAATATTAGTAGTGTAAGGTTTGGTTATGTTGTTTAATCGCATCGCATCGCATCGCATCGCATCGCATCGCATCGCATCGCATCGCATCGCATCGCATCGCATCGCATCGCATCGCATCGCATCGCATCGCATCTAGCATTATATTAAACTTTATAATTTCTCAAATCATAACAAAAAAATTATTCCAGTCTTTGGAAATACTTAAATATATTAATGCCTTTTCTTTCGGCATTGCAATAAAAAATAAAATAGGAGATATAAAAAATGAGAAAAATATTATTTTTACTGACTATTTTAGTGTTTTTAATTGTTTCTTGTAATAAAAGAGATAGTATAGAAGAACACTTAGGAAGTATATATTATGATATAAATGATGAAACAAAAGAAACTAATTATTTATATTTAGATAAAAGTGGAACTATTATTTATGAAGATATTTTAAATATAACTGATTTTAATGTGTTATATTATAAATATGATTCAAATAATATATATGTTTTTGAAAATGGAGAATTAGCTTATTATGGAGGTGAGCCTACAGCATTCTTTTTGAATAAAGACGGATTAACAATTATAGAAAGTTTTTATGAAGTAAAACCAATAAAAACATATGAATTATTAGATAAAAATTTAGATGAAAATAGGGAATATTATTCAATTGCTAATGAGTATGATAAACAAAGGAATATATCATATAATAAAAGTAATTTTATTAATGGTAAAGAGCCTTATGAAAAAAGAGAATATGAAAGTTCAGAATATGAAAATACAAAAATAGAAACAAAATCACTATTACCAGATTTTAGAACTATGAATGATAAAGAAATACAAAATATTATATTTCAGATAGAACAAATGCAAAGCAAAAATACTTATGAGGTTACAGCTTATGGTTATTTTTTGATGGCTTTTGATGATGTTATACGAAAATACGGAGCTAACTCTCAAAGAGTAAAAAATTATATAAATAGGGTTAAGAATTATAATAGCTATACTGATTGGTATAATGATTTAATAAATTTTAATAGCGAATATGAAGACGGTCCTGAATCAGATATTTATTAAATAATAATAAAAATTTTTTAAGGAGAATACAATGAAAAAAATTTTTATATTGTTTTTAATGTTTAGCTTTTTACTTTATCCATTTACAAAATCAGAACAATCATATATAGATAAAAGTAAAATAACTAAAACTTCTTTACCAGATGATATGATTAATACTACAGGAGACACATCTTATATAATTACTTCTATAGCAATAGCATATTATGATTTTAATAAGAAAATGATAGATTATGAAGAACCAAATGAACTTGTTGATAACTATAAATTATATATAAAATATGCAAAAAAAAGTGATGTTAACGAATATGTTCCATATGCACAATTCACTGAAAAAGGTAATACATATAATTTAATTTTCATGGATCATCAAGCACCTATAAAAAATTCATATGAAAAAAATTTTTTATTAAATAATGTCAGAGATTTCGTAAGTGCGAATTCTGTTTCATATTATTCTGGTAAAAGTATGAACTGGAGATTATCATATCAAACTGATAATGAGATACTAGTATTATCTACCGTTGGATTGTATGCTGAATATGATAATATGGAATATAAAGGTAAAAAAGTTTCAGCTATTGAGTATGTATATGTTTTTAGAAAAATAATTGAATGATGATTCATTTAGGATTTATTTATGAAAAAAATTATAATTATATTGTTTATTTTTACAAGTATATTATTCTCTTATGAAAATTATGATAAGGTTGATAGATATTTAAAAGAATATTCCAAAGAACTATCTTTGATTACTGATAATATTTGGGGATATAACTATATTATTTATGGTCAGAAGAATGAAGTTATTCCTAGGTACAATATGGCATTTGTAAAACTTACAAATCAAAATGGTATAATAAGATTATATATGATAAAATTTTGTGCTAATGAAAAACATTTAGTTGATGAAACAGATGATTATGTATATGATACAAAAAATATAAATGAATTTTATTATCAAGTGTATATAGCTACTGATATAAAATATAATACAACTTTTGATATTGAATTTACAAGTATGTATAAAATAACAAAAGATAATAGGTATTTATCAAAAGCTGTTAGGAGGGGTAATGGTGCTTATATATTAAATAAATTACCTCTAATAAGTGATAGTCAAAAAAATGACTCTTTTTATATGGAACTTGGACATGCATATGTTAATGAAAAAGTACAATATCTTAAAACAGGCATGTTAACTTACTATTATGTAGATTATGAATTTGAAGATTTTGATTTGTTAAATGATATAATATATAATGGAGCTTTTATCTCTATGACAAGACCTTCTAAAGCATTTTTAAATAATAGGAAAAATCTTTTAATAAGAAATGGAGAAGCCATAAAAAAGGAAATAGAAGATTTTGAAAGAAAAGAGGCAGAAGAAGCCAAGAGAAAGGAAATGGAAAAAATTAATCAGGCAAAAGAAAAAGAAAATTTAGCTGAAAAATATTACAATGAAGGAAATTATTATGAAGCTATAAATTTGTTAAATGAAGCTATAAATTTAAATACTAAGTCTGAAAAAAGTTATTTTTTATTGGGAAAATCACATTTAGCTAGGAAAGAGTATGAAGCAGCTGCTGATAATTTTTATCAAGTATTATCATACAATAAAAATGATATAACAACTTGGTATTTATTGGGAAAAACATATTTTGAAGCAGAAGATTATACTAGGTGTTTAAATGCCTTATCTAAAGTAGAAGAATTAGATCCTAAAAATAAAGAAAATTTATTTATGATAGCAGCAGCCAATTATAATTATGGATATGTAGATGAGGCAATAGAATATTTTAAAAAATATATAGAACTTGATAATAAAAATGATACTGTTTGGTATTGGCTTGGAAAATCATATGAAAGTATAAAAAATAATGAAGAAGCTGAGAATGCTTATTTATCAGGATTAAAAGTAAATCCAAAAAATTCTGATATTTTATATGCTTTAGGGGAATTGAATAAAAATACAGGAAATGTTAAAGAGGCTAAAAAATATTATGAGGAAGCTTTAGAAGCAAATCCTAATAACAATTCTTCTAAGAATAAATTAGAGCTTATAAATAGAGCTGAAAATATACAAAAGTTAAATAGAAGTTTAAATACTGCTAAAATTTTTAGAACTACTGGAGGAGTATTAATGTTAGGAGGTGCTTTAACAGTTGTTAGTCCTTTTGTTATTCAGTATGTTAATACAAAGAGTATAAATAATATGAATTTTGACTTTTTAAACTCTTCTAAAACTGATAAAGATTCTAAACTTCAACGTACTTTATTTTATACAGGGATTGGGATATTTGGAGCAGGATTAATTACAACTATTATATCATCATTTACAATTAGTAATTTGGAAAGACAAATATCTTACGCTTTTGTTCCTATTATTAATAAAAATGAATATGGTATTATGGATTATGGGTATGCATTTAATTTTAGTTATAAATTTTAGCTTATAAAGCGAACGATAAAAATATATTATTATCAATTTTATTAAGGATATTATATAGATTATTTAGAAAAGCTTAAAAATGAATATTTAAAAGAGTTAAATAAAAAATAATGGAGTCATATATGAAAAAGATATTATTAATATTTATAATACTACTGTTTAATATAGCTCATATATATTCTAAAACTATAGAAGAAGATTTTTTATCCTATGTGTTAATAGGAGATGCTAAGAAAGTTTTATATTATATAAATAAGGAAAAGGTTGATATAAATTTAAAAAATGAATATGGATTAACTCCTTTAATATTGTCTATAATAGCTAATCAAAATGAAATAACAGAAATACTTATAAGAAAAGGTGCTAATTTCGATTTAAAAGATAATGAAGGTAAGACAGCTTTATTATGGGCTATTTCTAAAGATAATATAGAAGCACTAAAAATGCTTATGGATGCAGGAGTTAATTTTGATATTGCATATGAAATTAGAAATGAAGACAATTTTTTTAAAAATCTTACACCTTTATTATGGGCATCTATAAATAATAATATTGAAGCTTTAAAAATACTTATTAATGCGGGTGCTAATATAAACATTACATGTGAAATTAGAAATGAAGACGATTTTATTAAAAATTTTACGCCTCTAATCTGGGTTAGTGGCGAAGGTAATATCGAAGCTTTAAAAATACTTATTAATGCAGGTGCTGATCTTGATATCAAATTTGAATATAGAGAAGGTGGAAGGCATTTAAAAAATATGACAGCTTTAAATTTTGCTGCTATGATTCATAATACAGAAGTTTTAAGAATACTTATTAATGCAGGTGCTAATCTTGATATTAAATCTGAATATAGAGAAGATGAAATGTATTTAAAAAATGCTACAGCTTTAATATTGGCTCTTCCTAGATATGATTCTCCTTATTCTGATTACGAAAATATAAAAATGCTCATTGATGCTGGGGCTGATATTGATATGAAATTTGAAATGCAAACTAATGAGGGATATTTTAAAAATGCTACAGCTTTAATACTGGCTATCACTGACGATTATACTGCAATATATTTAAAAGTGCTTATTGATGCTGGTGCTGATATTAATGCTATTGTACAATTAGATAATATTGATTATAGTGCATTAGATTTAGCCAAAAAAATTGGAAATGAGGTTATTATAAATATGCTTGTTTCTGCAGGTGCCAAATAATTTTTATACATATTAAAAGACAGGAGTTTTAATAAAAAAGCTCTTGTCTTTTTATTTTTTTATATAAAAATTTTTCACTAAATACATTTTTCTAAAAATTTGATTTTTTATCTCTTTTGTATAATACTTATTATATAGCGTTTATTATATTCAAATATAATAAATTATCTTAAAAATAAGGATTTGCGATGATAGAAAATTTTATACCTAATAAAAAAGTATTCGTTTTTGATACAAATGTTATACTGCATGATTTTAAATCAATATTTTCTTTTGAAGAAACTAATATTGTTATACCTATTACGGTTTTGGAGGAAGTTGATAAGTTCAAAAAAGGAAGCGATACAATTAATTTTAATGCAAGAGAGTTTATAAGGGAGCTTGACGCTATAGTTGAAAAAAATGAAAAAACTGAAGGGGTAAAAGACATATTCAAAAAAGGTGCTTTGCTTGATAATAAAAGTAAAGTATTTGTTGATGTTAATAACGAAGAGAAAGAAGATTTTAAAAAGATATTTGCAGGAAACATCCCTGATCATAAGATACTTTCTTGTGCTTATAATTTGAAATCTGAAAATTATAGAGTAGTTCTCATTACAAAAGATATTAATATGAGGATGAAGGCAAGAAGTTTAGGTATAGATACTCAGGATTATAACACTGATAAAATAGATAAATTATCTTCATTATTTACAGGTATAGAAAGTATCTCTGGAGATAATGCACGCATTTATATAAAAGAGCTTCAAGAAAGTAAAGAGATAGGAGTTAAAGAAGAGCATTCAATTTATCCTAATACATATTTTTGTTATAGAGTAAATGAAGAAGATGATGCCGTAATAGGTAAATATAAAGATGATACTAATACAATAGTTTATGTTGATAGTGATATTAATGCTTATGGTATAAGTCCAAGAAACGAAGAGCAGGCTATGGCTTTGGATGTTTTGCTTGATAACAACATACCTTTAGTTACAATAATGGGTAAGGCAGGAACAGGTAAAACACTTTTAGCTCTTGCTGCTGCTTTAGAAAAAAGAAGGGAGTATAGGCAAATACTTTTAGCTCGTCCGATTGTTGCACTTTCTAATAAAGATTTAGGTTTTTTACCGGGCGATGTTAATAGTAAATTAGACCCTTATATGCAGCCTTTATTTGACAACCTCTCAGTAATACAGCATATTCATTCTGATGACAGCGATGAAAGTAAGAATATAAAGAAAATGCTTGAAAATGAAAAGATAGTAATTTCTCCGCTTGCGTATATTAGAGGAAGAAGCTTAAATAGAATATATTTTATAGTAGATGAAGCACAGAACTTAACTCCTCATGAAATAAAAACCATCATAACAAGGGCAGGCGAAGGCACAAAAATAGTATTTACAGGAGATATTCACCAGATAGATACTCCTTATTTGGATGAAAGAAACAATGGACTTACTTATTTAATAGACAGAACCAAAGGAGAAATTTTAAGCGGTACTGTAACACTTGAGAAAGGAGAGCGTTCAAAACTTGCCGAGCTTGCTGCGAACGTGTTATAAAATTATTAAATAATAGTAAAGCATAGAGAGTGAAGCCCACCCTTTATGCTTTTTATTTACTTTTTCGCTGTAATCCTATATATTTTTTAATTTAATGCTAAAAATATAAATTAGTGCTTTTGCAACTTTGACGAAGTCCGCACCGCGACCGAAGGAAGTGCCTGTGGGTGCGACTGAAAGGAGTGCCTGCGACCGAAGGGAGTCCTTCAGGGCGACTGTAGGAAGTACCTTTAGGTATGGGTGCGAGCCACTGGAAAAGTTGATAAAAAATAATATATTAAAAAATAAAACTTGATAAATATTATCTAAATTATATAATTCAATTAAAAATTGTTGGAAATATTTTATGGAAGAAAATATTCGTTGGAAACAGAGATTTAATCATTTTGAAAAAGCATTTAATTTATTAAAAAGTGTATTTGAAGAAAAAGATATAAACGAATTATCATTATTAGAAAAAGAAGGTGTTGTTCAGAGATTTGAATATACTTATGAATTAGCTTGTAAAACTTTAAAAGATTATTTGGAATATAATGGAAGTTTAAACAATATAGATATATCTCCAAGAAACATTTTTAAAGAAGCATACTCTGCAAAAATTATTAAAAATGAAAATGTATTTATAGATATGATGTTAAGCCGTAATTTGCTTTCACATACTTATGATTTTGTTAAGTTTACAGAGATTTTTAAAAGAATAGAAAATGATTATTTAAAAGTATTAAATGAATTATATAATTTCTTTTTGGAGAGGATAAACTCTTAATGCTTGATGAAAAAATTATAAAAGAAATTCAAAATATTTGCCTTAAATATCAAAATATAGAAAAGGTTATACTGTTTGGCTCGAGGGCAATAGACAAAGAAAAATATAATTCTGATATAGATTTAGCTATTGTTGGAAAATTTGATTTTTTATTTTGTGAGAGATTAAAAGAAGAGTTTGAAAATATACCAACACTTTTAAAATTTGATATTGTGGATTATAATAATATTACTAATGGTGAATTAATAAACGATATAAACAAATACGGCAAAGTTATTTATAGTAAATAATATAAAAATTAGTTATTATATTTTTGTATAAAGTTAATTTTTGTATTGTGTTGTTTTATATTAAATATTCAAGGAAGTAAAATATATGGATATTTTAAATTATATTGATAAAGGAGCTACTTTATCAAAGTTAGGCAGATATGAAGAGGCTATAGAATGTTATAATAAGTTATTAAAATTGGATGATAAAAATATTCATGCTTATAATAAGAAAGGAGTTGCTTTATCAAAGTTAGGCAGATATGAAGAGGCTATAGAATGTTATAATAAGTTATTAAAATTGGATGATAAAAATATTAATGCTTATAATAATAAAGGAAATGCTTTATCAGAGTTAGGCAAATATGAAGAAGCTATAGAATGCTACAATAAAGCATTAGAATTAGATGATAAAAATATTCTTGCTTATAATAATAAAGGAGCTACTTTATCAGAGTTAGGCAAATATGAAGAAGCTATAGAATGTTACAATAGAGTTATTAATATTGACAGTAAAAATAGTAAGGCTCACCATTACAAAGCAAGGTCTTTATTACAATTAAATAAGCATAGAGAAGCATTGGTTAATTTCAATAATGTTAATGATGACTATTTATCTTCATTTGATAAAGAAAAAACATTAATTTTTTATTCACAAAAATTAAGATGTTTAGCTTATTCTAATAATTATAAAGACACTATATATTGCTGTGATAAAATATTAGAATTAGATGATAGAAATATTGTTGCTTATAATAATAAAGGAAATGCTTTATTAGATTTAGGCAGATGCGAAGAGGCTATAAAATGTTTTGATAAAGTATTAGAATTAGATGATAAAGATATTGATGCTTATAATAATAAAGGAGTTGCTTTATCAGAGTTAGGCAGATATGAAGAAGCTATAAAATGTTTTGATAAAGTATTAGAATTAGATGATAAAAATATTTTTGCTTATAATTTTAAAGGAAATGCTTTATTAGAGTTAGGCAGATATGAAGAAGCTATAAAATGTTTTGATAAAGTATTAGAATTAGATGATAAAAGTATTTATGCTTATAATTTTAAAGGAAATGTTTTATCAAAGTTAGGCAGATATGAAGAGGCTATAGAATGTTATAATAAGTTATTAAAATTGGATGATAAAAATATTGCTATTTATAATAATAAAGGAGAGGCTTTATTAGAGTTAGGCAGATATGAAGAAGCTATAGAATGTTACAATAGAGTTATTAATATTGACAGTAAAAATAGTATGGCTCACCATTACAAAGCAATGTCTTTATTACAATTAAATAAGCATAGAGAAGCATTGGTTAATTTCAATAATGTTAATGATGACTATTTATCTTCATTTGATAAAGAAAAAACATTAATTTTTTATTCACAAAAATTAGAATGTTTAAATTATTCTAATAATTATAAAGACACTATATATTGCTGTGATAAAATATTAGAATTAGATGATAAAGATATTGATGCTTATAATAATAAAGGAAATGCTTTATCAGATTTAGGCAGATATGAAGAGGCTATAGAATGTTATAATAAGTCATTAAAATTAGATGATAAAAGTATTGATGCTTATAATGGTCAAGGAGAGGCTTTATCAGAGTTAGGCAGATATGAAGAGGCTATAGAATGTTATAATAAGTCATTAAAATTAGATGATAAAGATATTGTAGCTTATAATAATAAAGGAAATGCTTTATTAGATTTAGGCAGATATGAAGAGGCTATAGAATGTTATAATAAGTTATTAAAATTAGATGATAAAGATATTGATGCTTATAATAATAAAGGAAATGCTTTATCAGATTTAGGCAGATATGAAGAGGCTATAGAATGTTATAATAAGTCATTAAAATTAGATGATAAAAGTATTGATGCTTATAATGGTCAAGGAGTTGCTTTATCAGAGTTAGGCAGATATGAAGAAGCTATAGAATGTTTTGATAAAGTATTAGAATTAGATGATAAAAATATTATTGCTTATAATAATAAAGGAGAGGCTTTATCACATTTAGGCAGATATGAGGAAGCTATAGGATGTTTTAATAAAGCATTAAAATTAGATAATAAAGATATTGATTTATTAAAAAACAAATTGGAATGTTTGGAAAGATTAAATAATTATAAAAATATTATAAGCTGTATAGATGACATATTAAAAATACATGATTTATTTGAAAGTGATTATATAAAAGAATTGAAATTAAAAAAAGCTGATTATCTTTTCTCTTTGGAAGATTATAAAAGGGCGTTAAAATCCTATGAAGAATTAAAAACTGAAGAATTAAAAACTGATGATTATGAAATAAAAAAGAAAATAATTATTTGTTTTATAAAATTAAATAATTTTCAGAAGGCTCAAAAATATATTTCTAAATTAATAACAAATAATAAAAATGATGAGCTTTATTATTACAGAGGCATTTGTTTGTTTAATAATAATAAATATCAGGAATGTATAAAAGATTTTGATTCTGCTATAGATTATGAAGATTCAAAGTTTTATAAAGGATTGTCTTTGCATTATCTTGGAAGAGATTTTGAGGCTTCAATATTAATTACAGAATATAAGAATATAAATGAAGAAGACTATAGTAAAAAATATAATCAATTTAAAGAAGTGATAGATAAAATATTTGTTCAAGATGATAAATCCGATTTGGCAGAAAAAACAGATAATTAATTAAACAATTATTTTAAAACCCCGCCCTTTATATTTGTTGTTTTATATAGAAATATTAACGTTATTTATTTTTTAGTTTAAATCAGAAATTAAAGCCCCCGCCCAAGCGATTATTAAATTTAAAATCTCTTTAACGCATGGTTAATTAATTTTATAATATTATATAATTTAAATTTCAAATAAAACTATATTTTTAGATTAATTCTACGTGCGGTAGATACCCAACAAAATTAAAAAAATCTTGGGTGGGCAGCTAAAATAACTGTTAAAATTTTTAGAGAAAATAACATAAAAATACCAGAAAAATATAAAAAATATAGAGGGTGGGCATTTGGAGTTAAATTTTATAAATGCTGTCTATCATATATTTTAATTTTGTGGCTTCTATTTGTCCGGGTGCTGATGCTCTTTTGGCTGAAGCAAATGTAATTGCAGAATAAAATAGTCTTGTTATGACGCCTTCTTCTCCCATGGATATTGCTATGAGCGGTATATTGTTTATTTCATTATGAAGCTCTAATATTGTTAATACATCTTTTTGTTTTTTTGGAGTGTAGGCTACTTTTGCTATATCAGCTTTTAATTTTATCATTTTTTTTATTCTGTGAATTATTTCCATTTTGTTTGGAGTTTTACTAAAGTCATGATTAGAGATTATTGTTTTTATGTTTTCTTCTTTTGATAGTTTTATTAATTCTTTTATATCATTTTCTTTTAGAGTTAATAATTCTATGTCTATAATAGAAAAAAGTTTTTTATCTATTATAGTTTTATAAATATCAATCATACTGTCATATGTATTAGGTTTTATATTTAGATTTCCGCCTTCTTTAACGCTTCTTAAAGTAAATATTATAGGTTTAGTTGTGCATTTTTTTATCTCTTTAGAAATCTCTTCTATATTGTTGTCGCTGTCTTCATAAAAGTCTGCACGCCATTCTATTAAATCTATTGGAAGTTTATCTATTTCTTTTATATATTTTAAAACATCCTTTTTATGTTTTTCTATAACAGGAATACATATCTTAGGAACACCATCACCAATATTAACATTTTTTACTTTAATCATAATAACTCCGCTAATAGTTTTTAATTAAATATAATATTTTTTATATAATCTACAGGCATCTCTTTAGAAGTCCACATCTCAAAAGCTAATGCCCCCTGATATAAAAGCATACCCATTCCATTAATTATTTTGCAATTTTCTTTTTCTGCTATTTGTAACAATTTTGTTTTTGCTGGGCTATATATACAATCGGCAACAATTAAATCATCTCTAAAAAATGTTTTATCTTCTATAATTGAAGCATCATCTTTCATACCAACACTTGTAGCATTAATTAATAATTTACTTTTGTCTATTTGTTTTTTTAATTCTTTTTTATTATCCAAAGTATAAAGCTCTATTTTGCAATTAGTTTTATCTTGAACATTGTCTATTATTTTTTTTTGCTCAGCCCAATTATTATCTCTTTTAAAAACAGATATTTCTTTTACACCGTAAAGAGCAAACTCAGTAATAATAGATATAGAAGCACCTCCAATACCAAGTATTGTAACATTGCTATTCTTTATATTAATATTTTCTTCTTCAAGTGATTTTATAAAGCCCTTTCCATCTGTAGAATGTCCTGTTAAAACTCCATTATCATTAACTATAGTGTTTACGCTTTGAGAGAGTCTTGCAGATTCTGAAATATTATCCAAATACTGTATAACTTCTTTTTTGTTTGGCATAGATAAGTTAACGCCTCTCATATTAAGAGTTTTTATAGAGGCTACAGCTTCTTTTAAATTATTTTTATCTACCTCAAAAGCCAAATACACATAATCTAATGATAATTTTTCAAAAGATTTATTATGCATGATTGGAGATAAACTATGTCTGCAAGGTGAAGCAAAGAGTGCTGTTAATGTTGTTTTTGCTGTTATATTCATTTTTTAATTATCCTGTATATTCTTCTATATATTTTTTCATCAGCAGTTTTATTGTATCTTTATCGGCATCGAGTGAGGCTATGTCGAATGCATCAATCATTATTTTGCGTTCTTCTGGAGTTAAACATTGTACAGGGTCTTTTGCTATAAATAATTTTTTGTATTGTGAAGGTATTAATGTTTCATCATCCATTAGAATTTCTTCGTATAGTTTTTCACCTTCTCTTATGCCTGTAAATATAATTGGAATATCTTTCTCTGTAAGACCGTATATCTTAAGCATGTTTTTTGCCAAATCTAATATTTTTACAGGTTTACCCATGTCCAAAGTAAATATAACTCCGTCATTAAGTGTGCAAGCTTTTATCACAAGTCTTGCGGCCTCTCTTATAGACATGAAAAATCTAACCATCTCAGGATGAGTAACTGTTAGAGGTTTTCCTTCTCTAATCTGTCTTTCAAAAACAGGTATTACGCTGCCGCTGCTTCCTAATACATTGCCGAATCTTGTTATTTTAAATTTAGTGATGTTTTGTTCATGCGAGAGAGACATTATCATTCTTTCGCATATTCTTTTGCTTGCCCCCATAAGCGATGTTGGACGTACGGCTTTATCTGTTGATATAAATATAAAGTTCTTGATATTGTTTTTTATTGCTAATGTAGCTATGTTTTCTGTTGCGAGTATATTATTTTTAATAGCTTCTTCTGGATATTCTTCCATAAATGGCAAATGTTTATGTGCTGCTGCATGAAATATTATATCTGGATTTTCTTGTTTTAATATTTTATCTACTTTCACATAATCTCTAACATTAGATATAATATATTTAAACTTATGTTTGTTCTTTTCATTTTTTCTATCGTTCAAAGACATTATAAGGCTATGTATAGCACTTTCAGAATTGTCTAAAGCCATTACTTTTTTTACAGGGAGTGTAACTAATTGTCTTACAAGTTCACTTCCAATAGAGCCTCCGCCTCCTGTAACAAGTATTGTTTTATCTTTATAATAGTCTGATATCTCTTTTTCATCAAAGCCTATCTCTTCTCTTCCAAGCAAATCTGAAGGTTCTATATTTCTAATATCTTTAATAGAAGCATTTCCTTTTATAATCTCAAAAAATCCCGGAAGTATTTTATATCTTATTGATGTAGGATATATTATATCTAATATTTCAAGAAGTTCTTTTTGTTTTAATGTAGGTATTGCTATAATGATTTCTTCTATTTTTATATTATTATTTTTATATTTATTTATGATTTTTTCTATATCTTTAACTTTGCCTTCAACTTTTATAATATGATTATCAATATTAATTTCTTTTTTGTTTTCATCGTCATCTAAAAAGCAAAGTATATTATATTCATTACTATCATCAGAAGCTAATATTTCATAAGCGAGAGTTTCTCCTGCATTGCCAGCCCCGATAATAACAATATTTTTTTTATCCATTAAATATCCTAAAATTATTTTTTGATAATTAATTATAGTATAAATTTTTTATTATACAAGTTTTTTAATATATTTACCGCACGGTGAGTAATTTTTTATTTATTATTGAAGTTTTGTTTTAATTTAGCTTATATTTTATGTTGATTTACCGTGCGTTGTATAAGCAAACGAATTTAAAAAAATCTAGGGCGGGTGCTAATATTAGAGTTTAAAACAAAAAATGAATATGAATAAAGAATAACAGTAAATGCCAAAAAACTTGAGGGCGGGGATTGTGATTTAAATTTTAAAACTATTTACAAACCCCACCCTATAGGCTTATTGTTTAGCTTTAAAATATAGCAGTTTTTTTTCATTTAGCTTAAATTAGTAATAGCACTGCCCACCCAGAGTTTTTATTATAAATGTTATATCTTTTACCGCACGATAAGCGATTTTTTATTTATTATTTAAGTTGTATTTTAATTTGTCTTATACTTTATGTTGATTTATCGTGCGTAGAGTTTATGCGGTATTTTATTGTTCATAAAATATTCTAATTTAAAGCATCGTAAAACTTGACAAATAGAAGTATAAAAATATAATGATTGTATTATATTAAAGGACTTTAAATGATAAAAAATATTATATCCGATATAGGAAATGTTTTATTGAAATTTGATATGGCTTCTTATCTTTGTAAACATAGTGATAATGTAGATGTAGATGAGTTTTTAAGTAAAACGGTAGGAGATAAAAATTGGAGCTTAATGGATAAAGGCGATTTGTCATTTAATGATGCTAAAAATTATTTTTTATCATCTTGTCCTAAATATAAATTTGTATTAAAACAAATATTTGATTCCTATTTAGGTGATGTGTTATCTATACATCATAATATAGAAATATTAAAAGAGTATAAATTGAAAGGTTATAATATATATTATTTATCTAATATGCCAGTAGAGACTTTTAATGTTATAAGAAAAAAAACAGACTTTTTTGATGCAACTTGTTTAGGTGGTATAATTTCTGCAGATGTAAAGCTTATTAAACCAAGCAGAGCTATATATGAATTATTGCTTAAAAAATATAAATTAAATGTAAAAGAATGTTTATTTATAGATGATAATTTGGATAATGTTTTATCAGCTGAAAAAATAGGAATAAAGTCTATACATCTGAAAAATATAGATGATTTATCTTTGGAATTAAAAAATATAGAGTGTTATGAAAATAATTAAAGAGTTTTTTTTAAAAATAAAAAATCGTTATGGCGGTTTATATTTATCAATAGTTTCTATATTTATATTGTTAGATTTAATTGCTTCTATCTATATAAGCAGTTTTGTATATGAGCCTAATACTAGTAATTTGCTATATATGTTTTTAACTCTATTTTTACCATCATCAAGTATTATAGTTGGTATATTAACTATTATTAAATTTGTATTGGAAGCTCTCAAAAAGAAAGAAGGCTCTCACCTAAAGCTAGCTATAGTGTCAATAATGGCTTTTATGACAGTTTTTACAAGTTTAGTTATTAGTAAGATGTCATATTATATTATAGAGTCTAACCTAAACCTATTTACAGATAAAAGTATTAATGACTCTCTTTCATATATAATAGAAGTCTCTAATGATGATATAATTAATAAGCAAAATAGTATATTAAATAGTATATCAAATGTATCTATAAGTTATTTAAATAATATAGATTTATCTAGTGCCTCTAAAATAAGTAATACAATATATAGAGATAATATTTTTACTAATATCATTTTTGTTTCTAATTCATATTATGGCTATAGTACAATATTGTTTAATTCTCAAGATTATGTTCCTCTTGATATTAATTATAGGTTTTCTCTAGATAAAATTACATTTGCAAATAGTGAATATAATGGCTTATTTTATATTAATGCTATAGTGCCATTAAGGGATATAAATCATTATGCTATTATTTTTGACAGCATGCCTAGTAATTATATAAATGTTAGAAATAATGCTTTAAATGCTTTTAGAATATACAACTCTATTAACATGTTTACTGGAGAGTTCTCTATAGTTCTAAAACTTTTATATGTATTTATATTGGGTATATCTACTTTTATATCAATTATTTTTGGTATTATATTTTCTAGTTTTATAACAAGGCCTATAAGTTTGCTTCTTAATGCTACGAATTCTATTATTAATTCAGATTTTGATGTTGAAATGAAGTTTTCTGGTGTTCATGATCTTAGAAAATTAATATATAGATTTAATGTTATGGCTAGGGCTTTGAAATACCATAGAGATAAAGAAAAAATAAGAGTATCATTAGAAACTTGGAAAGAAGCTGCTATTAAGGTTGCACATGAAATAAAAAATCCGCTTATGCCTATTATGATGAATGCAGAACTAATAGAAAAGAGATTAAAAAATAATATGTCTGATGATGATTTAGATAAAATAAAAAAATATATTAATACTATTATTAAAAATTCAAATAGTATTTTGTCCTTAGTTAAATCCTTTTCAGAGTTTTCTTTTAATATTAAACTTTCAGATGAAAAAGAGTCTATTAATAGTGTTCTTATTGAGGTTTTTGATTCTTTTAAAAATATGCAAAATATTAAGTTTCAAACATCATTTTCTAAAATAGATTGTTTTATTAATATGGATAGAGATAAGCTAATTATTGCCTTTAGAAATTTAATCAAAAATGCTGTAGAGGCTATGGATAATAATACTAAAGAGTCATTAATATATTTATCTAGTTATCATGAAGTAATTGATAGTCAAGAGTTTTTCACTGTTAGTGTTACTGATACAGGTAATGGTATAGAAGAAAAAGATTTAAAAAGAATTTTTGAGCCATATTTTACTTCTAAAGATAAAGGTACAGGTATAGGTCTTGCTATAGTAGAAAAGATTATTAATGAACATAATGGCAGAATAGATGTAGATTCAATAATTGGAGAGGGTACTACATTTTTTGTGAGATTTGAAGTTTAGATTTTTATTTATTTAAATATTGTACGATCTTATTGATATTTGAATTATTATTAATATATTCTACATTTAATTTTTTTGCTTCTTCTTTTAGATTTTTATCTATATTTTCTGATATAAAGAATATTTTGAAATCTAATTCATTATTTACTTTTTTCAATTCAGTAATGAACTCTATAACATTAATCCATACTAAATTAGGATTAAATATTAAAGTTTCTATATTATATTTATAGATTTTACTCATAAGTTCATACAAGTTTTCTGCAGTTAATACTTTTATTGAAGAACTTTCGAGTAAAGCTTTGATTTTATTTAGGCTAATACCATCATCATCTACTAGTATAACAGTATTTTCTTTCATAAATAATCCAAAGAATTAAGTTACATGTACCGAGAGAGGGAATCGAACCCTCACTGAGTTGCCCCAATCAGATTTTGAGTCTGACGTGTCTACCAATTTCACCATCTCGGCTTAAAAAACACTTATATTATACTATATAATCATATAAAAATCAAGTATCTTTTTATATTAAGAAGTTAGTTTATTTCTATGTATATATTAATGTGATAAACAACACAATAATTTATTATTTATATGAGTGTAATATTTAAAAAAATTCTACAACAAGTATTGCTATTTATAGGAAAATTATATATTATAATTAATTTTATATTAAAAAATTAAGGAGTCGATTATGAGTCATCAACACAGAGGGCAGTGGGGTACTCGTGCAGGATTTATATTAGCTGCTATAGGTTCTGCGGTTGGTTTGGGTAATATATGGCGTTTCCCATATATGGTAGCATCTAATGGCGGCGGAGCTTTTATGATAGTATTCCTCATCGCTATGCTTACTGCTGGTATACCTATTATGATATTGGAGTTTTCTATTGGTCATAAAACACATAGGAGTGCACCCGGAGCTTTAAAATTCCTCAATTCTAAATGGGAATGGTTAGGCTGGCTTCAAGTATTTACTTGTTTTGCTATAGTTGTTTATTACTCTGTTATTATAGCTTGGTCATTATCTTATGGTTTATTTTCTCTTCAAGGCTTAAAATGGGGAACTGATACTGCTGCTTTTTTCACTGGTGAATATTTAAAATTAGAAAGCGGTTTTTCTCTTGGAAATTTTAATTTGGGAGTAGCTATTCCTTTAATTATAGTTTGGATAATAATATTAGTTTCTGTTATAGGCGGGGTTAAAGATGGTATAGAAAAAGCTAACAAGATTTTTATGCCTTTACTTGCTATACTTGTAGTAATTATACTTATCAGAGGTATCACTTTACCCGGTGCTTTAGCTGGACTTGATTATATGTTTAAGCCTGATTTCTCTAAATTGCTTAACCCTCAAGTATGGATTGCTGCTTATGGTCAAGTATTTTATAGTATGTCTGTAGCTTTTGGTATAATGATTACATATTCTAGTTATTTGCCTGATGATTCTGATATTGCTAATAATGCATTTATGACTGGTTTTGCTGATACTAGCTTTAGTTTATTTGCTGGTTTAACTGTATTTAGCATAATGGGTTATATGGCTTATTCTCAAGGTAAAGAAGTGGCTGAAGTTGCAGGAAACGGCGGTATAGGTTTGGCTTTTATGGTATTCCCTGAGGCTATTAATGCTTTACCCGGTTTAAACGGAATATTTGGTTTAGTATTCTTCTTGGTGCTTGCTTTTGCAGGACTTACTTCTGCTATATCACTTGCTGAGGTTGTTATATCTTCTTTTATAGATAAGTTCCATTTTAATAGAAAAAAAGTTTCTGTTGTTGTTATATTGATACAGGGTTTAATTTCTATGGTTTATGCTACAGGAAGCGGATTAAACATACTTGATATAGTGGATGCTTTCCTCAACAACTATAACATAGTAGTAAGCGGTCTTATAGAGATAGTATTAATAGCTTGGGTATATAAATTGGGCGATTTCAAAGAGCTTATTAATAAAGTGAGTGAGTTTAGAGTTGGATTATGGTGGGATTTCTGTTTGAAGTTTTTAACTCCTATATTCTTAGCTGTAATGTTGGCTTTAAAACTTATAAGCGATTTCCAAAAACCTTATGGAAACTATCCGCAAGCTGCTTTAGTAATATTAGGCTGGTCTATGCCGATTTTAGGTTTTGTAGTTGGTATAGTACTTGCTAAACTTAAAGACAGAACTTTAAATAGTTAATAGGAGGGATGAATATGAGTGTAGATTCTGCAATATTTATGGCACTTAGCCTTATAGTAATATGGGGCGGCTTTATCTTTTTTGTAAGCATAGGTGCTAGAAAGAAATAAAAACAAATAATTAAAAATAATAGGGGGAGACAAAATCCCCCTTTTTTATTTATTAATATTTTCATTACACTAACATTATATTTTTAATTAGTATTTAATTCATCTAAGTATTTAAAAGCATATGGAAAATCTGAATATTTTTTATGCTTTTTTTTGTGGTGGCTTTGCCCCCACACCCCTAGTTCTTTTATTGATATAAAAGAACCAAAAGAACTGCATTTTAAGCTAAAAATATGCATTATGAAATATTTGCACTTTTTGCAACTTTTTGCGGCGGGAAAAAGTTGAATAAAAAAGTTTGATAAAATTTTATATAGGGGGAACAAAATCCCCCTTTTTTATTAAATAAAATATTTATTATACAATTAACCTTATTGACATTTTATTTATATTGTTTAGAATTTATAAAATATTACGAATATGTTTATTATAGTATTCAATTTGTGGATAAAATTATAATGGCTAAAATAACTTTCAATAATAACGTAATAAATAACATAAAAATATCTAATTTCACAGTTTTTAAAAACGCTGAAATAAATTTTTCAAAAGGTTTAAATATTTTTATAGGCAGAAATGGAACAGGTAAAACTCATTTGCTAAAACTTATAAATTGTTTAGATAAAAAATTATATAACTCAAATGAGAAATTAGAACTTAAAAAAATTGCTAATCTAAAGGAGATAAGTAAAGAACAAATAAATAATATGAAAAAATCTGATGAAAAATTTTTTAATGATATAGATGAGAATTCTTATCCATTTGATATTGATATAAATAAAGTATTCAGCAGATTTGGTGATCTTGATAAAATAAAAAAAGCATTTTCAGAATATCGTTCTAGCTTAAAAAATAAGGATAAATTTAAAGAAATATTAGAAGATACATTCAATAAACCTAAAGAATGTAATATTATATTTAATGAAAATATTAATTTAGAATTGATGCATAAAGGTTTTAATATTACAGATGATTGGATTCCAACTTTTGATTTTCTTTTATCATATAAAAATAGTTATTCATTAAAAAATAAAAATTTTACTTTTATTCCTTGTAAAGATATACTTACCTCTTCAAACGGATTTACAGCTCTTTATGATAAAAGAGATATTCATTTCGAGTCAGTATATTATAATATAATAAAGAAAACAGAACTTCCAAAGTTAAGAGAATTAGATAAAGATTTATTTGAAATAGCTAAAAAAATAGAAGATGCCATAGGCGGAAAGACTATTTATAAAAATAATAATTTTTTTATAGACTATAAAAATATAGGTGAAGTTTCTTTTGATATGGTAGCTGAAGGTCATAAAAAATTAGCACTTATATACATTTTAATAATGAATGGTGAAATAGATAAAAATACTATACTGCTTTTAGATGAGCCTGAATCAAATTTAAACCCTAGTCTTACAGATTTACTAGTTAATATACTTTTGAGTTTATCTAAATTAGGTGTTCAAATATTTATAGCCACACATAATAGTTTTATACTTGATGATATAGAATTACAAAGAACTGATAAAGATTCTATTATGTATCATTCTTTTTATTTTGATGAAAATGATTTTAATAGCGGTGTGAAAATAGAAACTAAAGAAAGTTTGTCAGATTTGGAAAATAATCCTATAAATGAAAAAATAATAAAACAACATAATGAATATATTGACGATATGATTAAATAATCGGATATCTATATGAAAACTATTGAAAGAGATAATTTTAAAATACATTATAGAAATAATTTTGAAATTATAGATATTGAAGAAAAAGATGAAAATAATAAAGAAAAAAGAAATCAATATTCACATTGCATGAGTAATGTTGATTTTATGATAAAAGCAAATGATAAAATAATATTTATAGAATTAAAAAATTTCAAAATAAAAGATAAAAATCAATTAGAAGATAAAATAAAAAGTTTAAAAATAGAAGAACCTTTAAATAAAGATTCTATCATTTATGAATTAATACAAAAAGGAAGAGGTACATTTATTAAAGAATATAGCTCTGGATATATTAATAATAATATAGATATTTATTATTTTATAATATTCTATTTTCCATTTAAAATAAGAAATATGAAATTTAAATCAAATATAAATAAGTATTTGAATAAAAATTTACCAATAATAAAAAATGATTCTGTATATAAAAAATCTTTTATAAAAACTATTTTATTTATAACTATAGATGAATGGAATGAGATATCAAAAGAAATGGATATTGAAAATATAATATTTGAGCCTATCTAATATATTTAAGTAAAAAATATGACCATTTATTAACTTAGGTACTTGTTCATTACTATTTTTCGGCCGTAGTCTTCAAAGTGAAAACTGTCTGTGTAGAGTGATATTAAAAGTATGCCACGTCCGTTTTTTTTGTAAATGTCATCATCGTTGGTTTTTATTGATTTGTAATTAAAGCCCATGCCTTCATCTTTTATGCTGATTTCAAGCATGTTTTCTTTTATATTAAATGATATATTTACATTTTTATTAGAATCATTATTATTGCCGTGAACTATAGCATTTGTTAAAGCCTCTTCAAAAGCTATTTGCATGGCATCGGCGTCTTTTATGTCATGTGCACGCAAATACTGAATAAAGATTTCAGATATATATGGTATCAACGTTTTTTTACTTGGTATTTCCATAGTCAGCATATTATTGTATGTAGTATTTTTTATAACTTATAATAAAGTATAGTTAAATAATATGCATTGTCAAGATTTTTACATATAAATTATTAAATAGTGTAAAGATTTTTTAAGCCAAGTGCTGTTATATTTTCATTACTATTAATAGTTTTTAATTTGTTTATAGCCTCTTCTGTTGTTAAATTCATTATATTGTAAACGCCCTCTTCTAATGAGCTGTAATTAGATGCTATAGCCTCACACATAGAATTAGTAGCAATAAAATAGTTGTGAGTTTTGTTTCTTCTAGAGCCTTCTATTGTAATGTAGTGTCCGCCGCCTGCACAAGCACAGTTTTCAAGAGCATATCCATTAATATGGTCTCTTGTTATTTGAGTAGCCTTGTTTTTGTCTATGCAAAACACTTTAGCGTCTCCTGCATGAAACACAAATACACCAGCAAATTTATGATACAATACCCCAGCAATAGAGGCACCTGCCATAGATTTTTGAACATCGTCAGCAGATTCTCTAGCAGCATTAACCTCTAATTTAATGAAATTGTGCATTATCCAGTTTATTGCTTCCTGTTCGCCTACAAGTTCCACCAAGTCTAAAAAGTTTTCGTTGTAAACATCAGCAGCAAGTTTTGAAGCAAAAGTGTCCCCCAAACCATCGGCAACTAATGATATACAAGTGCCTTCTATTGAGTTTATAAAATGACTGTAATTGTTTTGTTCATTTATTATTAATGGTCTTCCTAGTATCGCTTCGCTATTAAAAAGTATAGTGTCAGTATTTGTTTTATTATTGTTAGATTTATTAGTAAAAGAGAAAATATCCATAATTGTTTTAAATTCCTTAGTTTTTTAATTTATATTGTATAGGTAAAAATATTTTTTTCAAGTTTATTAATATAATAGATTTTAAAGTTGTATTTTTTAAAAAAAATCATTATTTTATAAATAGTTATTTTGTATGAAAATTTGATGTTTTTAATATAATTATAGTCTTGATTTTAAGAATATAATTTTATATAATATTATTATAAAAAAAATAAAATATATAAGGAATGTTTTATGTCAAAAGGCTATTTAGCTTTAGTGCTTCATGCTCATCTCCCTTATGTTAGACACCCAGAGCATGAGAACTTTTTAGAGGAAGAATGGTTATACGAGGCCATCACAGAAACATATATACCTCTTCTTGATGCTTATGATAGAATGGTTAATGATGGAGTAAATTTCAAAATCACCATGAGCGTAACGCCTCCTCTTATGAATATGCTTGCAAATGAGCTTCTTCAAAATAGATACGTTAATTATATAGAAAAATTAATAAGATTAGCAGAGATGGAAGTTGAAAGAACTTCATTAGACCCTAATTTTCATCATACTGCTGAGTTTTATAGAGATAAGTTCAGAAAGATAAGAGATATATTTGTTTATAAGTATAATAAGAATATATTAAATGGTTTTAGATATTTTTTGGAGAGAGGAAATTTAGAGATAATTACTTGCGGAGCTACGCATGGCTTTTTCCCATTTATGCAGGAATATCCTAAGGCAATAGAAGCACAGTTAAAAATGGCTGTGAAAACACATGAAAAGCATTTAGGAAGAAAACCTACAGGCATATGGCTTGGAGAATGCGGATTCTTCCCGGGACTTGAGAAACATCTTGCAAACAATGGAATTAAATATTTCTTTGTTGATACTCATGGTATAATGTATGCTGATAGAGTGCCAAAATATGGTGTTTATGCTCCTTTATATTGTTCTAGAGAGAGCAGAGTTGCAGCTTTCGGACGTGATATTGAAAGCTCTAGAAGTGTTTGGAGTGCTGAGGTTGGTTATCCGGGCGACCCAAGATACAGAGAGTTTTACAGAGATATTGGATATGATTTGCCTTTTGAATATATAAAAGAGTTTATACAGAGTAATGGTCTTAGAAAAAACACAGGTATAAAATATTATAGAATTACTGGTAAAGATTGTGCTAAAGAGCCTTATAATCCAGAATGGGCTATGGAGGCTGCAGGCGAGCATTCAGGTAATTTTATGTTTAACAGAGAAAAGCAAATAGAGTATTTAGCTTCAGTGATGGACGACAGACCTCCTATAGTAGTATCTCCTTATGATGCTGAATTATTCGGACACTGGTGGTATGAAGGCCCTATGTTTATAGAGTTTTTAATGAGAAAGATTCATTATGATCAAAACACTATAGAAACAATCACACCAAAAGAATATTTGGAAAGACACCCAGTAAATCAAATATCTATGCCTTCAATGTCTAGTTGGGGAGCTAATGGTTATGGAGAAGTTTGGCTTAATGGTACTAACGGCTGGATTTACAGACATTTGCATAAAGCTGCAGAGCGTATGATAGAGCTTGCTCATGATTATTATAATGAAACAGGTCTTTATGAGAGAGCATTAAATCAGGCTGCACGTGAATTGTTGTTAGCACAAAGCAGCGACTGGGCTTTCATTATGCATACAGGCACTATGGTTGATTATGCTGTTAATACTACAAAACTATATATAAAGAGATTTACTGACCTTTATTATGCTATCAAAAACAGAGATTTAAACGAAGAGTGGCTCAGTAAATTAGAATGGCGTGATGATATATTCCCAGAGATGGACTTTAGAATATACAGTTAAAAAATTAGTTAGATAAATAATGAAAGGGAGTGTTAAAATACATTCCCTTTTTTATCATATTCAATTATGCATTATATAAAAGTTAATAATAATATTGATAAATATTCCTAATATATTAGTTATAATACTTGCACTTTTCGCGAAGCGTACCCGTAAGGTAAAAACTTTTTGCGGCGGGAAAAAGTTGATAAAAAATAATTGTTTCAATGTATTCTAAGAATTTTTAATTTTTTTTATTATTATTTTCAGGGCTTTGCCCCCTGTGAAGCGTGCCCGTATGGTAACACCCCACTTCTTTTGTTGACACAAAGAAGCAAAAAGACTGCATTTTTATGATAAATTTGATAATTTAATTGTGTATTAAAAAGCACCCCACCGCACGCCTGAAAAGCTATAATTAAAACATAGCGTTGTCGTGCGGCAAGCCCTCGACCGTAGGGAGTGCACAGCTAGGCGAGTAATGGTACAGCTCGTACACAAAAAAGTTGATAATAAAGTTATAAAAACACAAAAAATAAATTTGCATTTTTTTTTATGTTATGCTATAATGCTTAGCAACTAGCTCGGATGATGGAATTGGTAGACATAGCAGATTTAAAATCTGCTGGTCCTTGCGACCGTGCCGGTTCGATTCCGGCTCCGAGCAAAATACCAAATAACTCGAGAAACTCATTAATAATTTTTATGGTAAATAATCAAGATAAACTTTCTAAAAAAAACATCATTATATTACTGATAGGGCTTGTAATTTTCGCTTTTAGCTTCCTTCTAATAGCATTAGTTGGCAAAAATCCTGAAGGTATATTAGGTTTCCTCGCTCCTTTTACTATGCTTATCGGTATCATTACAATAGTAACAGGCTTTCTATATAAAGCTAATTCATAAAAAATCATATAGATTTATTATACATTCTAATATATAATAATTTTAAATATCAAAATGGAAGTAGTTAATGTTGTTTGTTAATCCGCAATTTTTATTATTATTATTGATTGTACCCATTATCACTTTTATATATATAAAAACTAGAAAAAATCATCTCTATTCGGTAAAGCACCCGCGTGTAAGTATGGCACATACTTTGAAGTCAAAATATTATGCCAAAGATATACCGTTTATACTTTTAATGATAGGTTTAACTTTTTCAATAATAGGTTTAGCCCGTCCTGCTACGGTAGACAGCACTGCTAATATTAACGGAGAGGGTATATATATATCTATGGTGGTTGATATATCTCCTTCTATGATGGCTGAGGATATGCTTCCTACAAGGCTTGAGGCTTCAAAAAAAACTATGGCTGATTTTATAAAAAAAAGAAATTTTGATAAAATTAGTTTAGTTGCTTTTGCTTTAAGGGCTTCTGTGCTTTCACCTTCTACTTTTGATTATACTTCATTAGAAAAAGAAATTGGAAATATAAAAATTGATGAAGAGGGTTCTACTTCTATTGGGCTTGGTATTGCTACGGCGGTTGATATGCTTAGGAGTGTGAAAGATGATGCTGAAAAAATTATAATACTTCTTACAGACGGAGAAAACAATTCTGGTGAGATAGACCCTATACTTGCTTCAGAGATAGCGTCTAACTTTAATATTAAAATTTATACAATAGGTATTGGTGATGCCGCTGGAAGTCATGCTTGGGTAACATATACAGACCCTAATTATGGTAAAAGAAGAATTAGAGCAGATTTTACACTCAATGAAAAAGCATTAATTGAAATAGCAAGCATAACAGGCGGAAAATATTTTAATGCCAAAACAAGCTCTGCATTAGATAATGTTTATAATACAATAGATAGATTAGAAAAAAAGCCAATTACAGATGATAACCTTATTCAATACAAAGAGTTATATAAGCCGTTTATTATAATAGCTTTAATATGTATTGCATTAAGCATTATATTATCTTCTACAAGATTTTTGATTATACCATAATGGATAAGTTTTTAAAATTTTGTATATTATTAGTTTTAATATTCTGTGTTAATTTTAATAAAGAGTTACCAGTAGAAAATTTATGCTTATTTAGAGCAACTACCGGTTTCCCTTGTCCAAGCTGCGGCATGACAAGAGCTTATATACATGCACTTAATTTAGATTTTAAAAACGCATTTAAATATCATCCGCTTTTTCTTCTGCCTTTATTTTTATTTGTTATAATAGCTTTTAGAAAAAAAGTAAAAATATTTAATAGTATATACAACAACAATTTTTTAATAATTTGTTTAATAATTATTTTTTTAGGTGTGTATGTTTTTAGATTTATAAATAGTTTTCCGTATGAAGAGCCTTTTACATATAATTATGATAGTAATGTTTACACTATATTAGAAATTTTGAATTTAGTTAAGAAATAATTTTTAAGCTTATTAAAATTTAGTTTTTATGTTTTGTTAATCTCGGGGGCTAGCCCCCATACACCCACTTCTTTTACGACCGTAGGAAGTGCCTTCGGTATTGATATAAAAGAAGCAAGAGAACTGTATATGTATCGAAAATATAGCATTACCTTTTTAATATATATTCTAACATATAGAGCTAAAATATTTGCACTTTTTGGTTCTTTTTGCTGCGGGAAAAAGAACAATAAAAAATAGCAAAATATAGCCGTTTATAGATATATTAAAAATACTTAATATAAGCTACTAACTGTTTTGTATTATTCGCTCTATTACTATTCCTATTAAAATCGTAATAACCCCAAGTATTATAAAAAATATCCAACTGTTCATAGATAAATAAAAATATTCAAAATATCTTATATACATATTAGCTAATATAAAAAATATAGAATATTTTATTATAGACATCTTTTTTATTTTTATGCCTAAACTAAGCATTATAATATTTGTTATTAAAAATATAATGCTGTATGTTATAGTTTCTGCTTTGTTGTCTTTAAATAATATTACTGTGTCATAAGTGCCGAATATGCTCATAATTGCTAATACAATATTTAAATATAATATTCCAATACTGTAAAATATTTTTGAAAATAGATAATATTTTTTTCCAAGCATTTTTACATTAGTATCTGTAATGCCTAATAAAAATACTGCAGCACTCATTAAAATAACTCTTATATAATTATTAATATTAAAGATATAAGAATCAATATAAGGAAAATCAAACCCTTCAAAACCATACCATGTAATTGCTGATATTAATGCTATTGAAAGCACTATGTAATTTTTTTTAATATATGCTATGATAAAAAATATTATTATAGTGATTAAAAATATTATAGTATAATTATTTTTGTTTTCAAAGATTATATAATAAATTGTAAATATGTCGCATGCTAAAAATATAGAGGATAATGCCACTATTACAGCAGAAGTTTTTGGAAGATTTATTTCTTTTTTTATTATTACTTCATTAATTACAAATCCTGATATAAAAAGAAGTGTAAATAAAAAAGCTATAAAATAAATTGAGAATATATAAAAACTAATAAAAGCTATAAAACCAATCATAACTAATACTATTCCAGTTATCATTATTGATTTTATTATAGGCTGCCAGTCTAAATATATATTGTTATTATATTTTGAAGATAATGTTTTTAATTGTTCTTCAGATATGAGACTATCTTTATACCATTTTTTTATTTCTTTTAATATAAATCTTTTTTTGCTACTCATAGTTAATATTAAAGATTATTTTTATATTAATACTTTAACATATTTATAATTTTTTTAAATTAGCAGTTGTTTAATATTTTAATTATTAATTTAAGCTAAAGTTATAATCAATGTACCAGCTACTATTAATATTATTCCTATTATAATTTTTAACGTTATTACTTCTTTCAAAAATAAACTTGCTAATATAATTGTAAAAACTATAGAAAGCTTATCTATTACAACAACTTTATTTACATTTCCAATTTGAAGTGCTTTGAAATAAAACAGCCAAGATAGTCCTGTTGCTATAGCAGAAAGTATTATAAATATTAAAGTTTTATTATTTAAGTTTTTTAGGGTTTCTATTGTATTTACAGAGTTTATTTTATTTGTATAAAACACAACTATCCAAGAGATGAATAATATTATAATGGTTCTTATTGCAGTAGCTAAATTAGAATTAATATCTTTAAGTCCAATTTTTATTAGTATTGCTGTGAGAGAAGAGAATATTGATGATAATATGGCATAAAAAATAGACATAAAAATATCCTTAATAAAATATATCGTATAAATTTTTAATAAATCTAATATATACATATTAAAAAAAATTACTATACTTATATATATAAATCATTTTAGGAGAATATTTATGGAAGAAGCTATCAAAAAAGGTAAAAAAGACTATTTGTTGATAAAGCTTTTTATAGGAATAGTAGTAGGAATTCTAATAGGTACATATTCCAATGAAGGTTTAATTAATGTAATACAGTCTATAAAGTATGTATTAAATCAAGTAATATCATTTATGGTTCCTCTAATAGTATTAGGATTTATTGCTCCAGCTATAACAAGAATGGGTAGTAAGGCTAATAAGATGCTAGGTGTTATGCTTGCTTTGGCTTATTTTTCTTCTGTGGGTGCTGCTTTATTTTCTACTATTTTAGGATATGCAATAATACCTAATTTAAATATAGCATCTAATGTTGCAGGCGGAAAAGAGTTGCCAGAGATAATATTTAAGTTAGATATTAATCCAGTATTTCCAGTAATTACCGCATTATTTTTAGCAATATGCGGAGGAGTGGCTGTTGTAAAAACTAAATCACAGTATTTTGAAAATTTATTGGACGAACTTAATAATATAATACTATTTTTGGTAAATACAGTAGTAGTACCTATACTTCCATTTTATATTGGAAGTACATTTGCTACTTTAGCTTATGAAGGCACTGTTATAAAAAGTATACCAATATTCTTAATAATCATACTCATAGCAATAGTTGGGCATTTTATATGGCTTACATTATTATATAGTATAGCTGGTATTGTATCAAAGAAAAATCCTATAAGGGTATTTAAGCATTATGGACCTGCTTATCTTACTGCTGTTGGTACTATGTCATCTGCTGCTACTTTACCTGTGGCATTAAAATGTGCAAGTAAGTCTGATGCATTAGATAAAGACATTGTTGACTTTGCTATACCAATGGGTTCAACTATACACTTATGCGGTTCTGTATTAACTGAAACTTTCTTTGTTATGACTATATCTAAAATATTGTATGGAAGCTTGCCTCCTGTTGGAACTATGATTTTATTTATAATATTACTTGGTATATTTGCTGTAGGTGCTCCCGGTGTTCCCGGAGGTACTGTTGTTGCTTCTTTGGGTATTATTATATCTGTGCTTGGTTTTAATGATGATGGTACTGCTTTAATACTTGCTATATTTGCTTTACAGGATAGTTTTGGTACTGCTTGTAATGTTACTGGTGATGGAGCTTTAGCTTTAATACTTCAAGGTATATTTAGAAAGAATAGTTAAATTATAAATTTATAATATAAGAAAAGGGGCTTAAAATAAATATTTGAGCCTCTTTTTATATTTTAAAATTTATTAAAAATCCCCGCCCTCTAGGCTCATATGTTTTATTTATAATATCTAATTTTATTAATCTCATTGTATACTAAAAAAAGCACACCCACCCAAGTGTTTTTTTAATTTAAAAATATATTTAACCGCACGGTAAACAAAATTAAAAATATAATAAAATTAACAATACAATTTTTTTAATATACAAGTGATTGTCAACCGTGTGGTTAAGTAGTTAAAATTATATATATTAAAATTTTTTTATAAAGCCCACCCTCTAGATTTATATGCTTTATTTGTAATATTTAGTTTTATTAATCTTTTTGCTTATTTAAAAAAGCATACCCGCCCAAGTTGTTTTTAAATTTATAATTAGCACACCGCACGGTAAGCAAAATTAAAAATATAATAAAATTAGCAATATAATTTTTATAATATACGAGTGATTGTTCAGCGTGCGTTAATATAGACTGAAATATATATTATAAATAGATTATATAAACAAAAAGGGCAGCTTCATTAGAAACTACCCTTCGTATTAATTAATTTAATTACTAATAATTTTTAAGCAGTTGCCTCTTTTTTGATTTTTGTCTTGTAGAACCAATCAACAAATACAGCAATAGCATTGTCACCAGAAACATTAGCAGCTGTACCGAAAGAGTCTTGAGTTAAGTATAGAGCAATCATCAAACCTTGTAACTCTTCTCCAGTAATACCAATCATATAGAAGAAAGGTAAAGCACTCATAACAGCACCGCCAGGAGCACCAGGAGCAGCAACCATAGCAACACCTAACATAAGTATGAAAGGAAGTATTGAGCCGTAAGTAGGGTTTTGTCCAAGTATGAGTATTACAGCAGTAGAACAGCAAGTTAAAGTAATCATAGAACCAGCCAAGTGTATAGTAGCACAAAGCGGTATAACAAAATTTCTAATTTGCTCGCTAACACCATTTCTCTCAGCAGCTATTAAGCTAACAGGTATAGTAGCAGCACTACTTTGAGTACCTACAGCAGTGAAATATGGCGGAATTTGGTTTTTAATGAGCATTATAGGTGATTTCTTTCCTATAATTCCAGATATTATAAACAAAGCAGTAATATAAAGTATATGTAAAGTAATAACAACAGCAAATACTTTACCAAATATTACAAGTATATGTTGTATACTACCAGCATAAGCTAAATTAGCAAAAGTACCTAAAATGTGTATAGGTAATAAAGGTATTATTATGTTTTTAAGAACAGCCTGTATAACTTCTTCAGAGTCTCTTACTATAGAAAATAATTCTTCTCCTTGTTTTTTGGGTCTTAACATCGTAATACCAATACCAAGTATAAATGCAAATACTACAGCAGATGTAACATCAAATAAAGGTTTAAGAGGTATAGAAAAATAACTGTCTAAACCAGATTCTATCTTTACACTACTTAAAGCAGCAGAACCCAAAAGGGTAGGGAAAAGATTTGAAGCTACTAAAAAAGCAATGCTTCCTGCTAATAATGTAGAACCATAAGATATAGCTACAGTAATTCCAATAAGTTTAGAAGCACCCTCTGTAAGGCTGGCAATACCGTATCCTATAAAAGCAACTATCATGAGTGGTATAATAAAGTTTAAAAATAAACTAAATATAGAACTGAAAGTTACAAATATTCTTACTACAGGACCAGGAAGGTACATGCCTACTAAAATACCTAGAATTATACCAATTATAATTCTAGGCAGCAAACCAATTTTTTTCATTTTAAAACTCCATAAGTAAGTGTTATGAGTACAGTATATAAAATTTTTTTTATTCAATCAATTATTTATTTTACTAAAAATTTTATTTTCGGTTTATATATCTCTATATTATTATATATATAATACATTTTCAACATATTATGAATAGTAATAAAAAACTACGATATAAAAATTATACCGTAGTTTTATGTTTTATTTAGTTATTAAAATAATTTATTCTTCATCAGTTTTCTTTTTTCTGTTAGTAGAAGATATTTTTTTACTAATAGAAGAAGTTTTTTTAGTAACCTTCTCTTCAACTCTAGAATCTTTTTTAAGAGGTTTTATAGGAGTAGAAAATACTTCATCTTTAACGCTCTTTACTTCTCCATCTTGATAAGCTGAAGGGTCTTCAAGTTCATCAGTACCTCTTTTAGGGTCTTTACCTGCATAAACTAATTTATCTTTAACTTTATCAAGCTTAACTTCACATATTCTTTCAATATCTTCTATATCAAGAGATTCTTTTTCAAATAACTCTCTAGACAATGCTTCAAACTTATCAGCATTTTCAGCTATTAATTTTTTAGTTCTTTCATAAGCCTTAATAACAAACTTATGTACTTCCTCGTCAATTTTTTGGGCAGTTTCTTCACTATAGTCTTTGTGACGAGCAATTTCTTTACCCAAGAATATAGGCTGTTCTTTTTGCCCGAAAGCAATAGGACCAAGCTTACTCATACCCCACTCACAAACCATTCTTCTAGCAAGTTCAGTGACTCTTTCTATATCATTAGAAGCACCAGTAGTAACAGAATCTTCGCCAAACTTAAACTCTTCAGCAACACGTCCTCCAAGAAGCAAAGACATCTCATCAATAGCCTTTTTTCTCTGAAGAGTATATCTACCATCTGAAGGAAGCGTCCAAGTAGCACCTAAACTTCTTCCGCGAGGAACTATTGTTACTTTATGTAAAGCATCAGTATTTTGAAGTAGCACTGCCATTAAAGTGTGTCCTGCCTCGTGGTAAGCAGTATTAAGCTTTTCTTTTTCACTTATAAGAATGCTTCTTCTCTCAGGCCCCATCATAACCTTATCACGAGCCTCTTCAAAATCTTTAAGCTCTACTCTCTCTTTATCATTTCTAGCAGCAATTAAAGCAGCCTCATTAACCATATTAGCAATATCAGCACCAGAAAAACCGGGAGTAGCTCTTGCAAGATGATACAAATCTATAGAAGGATCATGCTGTATTTTAGCAACATGCACTTTAAATATTCCCTCTCTTCCTTTAACATCAGGCAAATCAACAACAACCTGTCTGTCAAATCTACCCGGACGAAGTAATGCAGGGTCAAGTACATCAGGTCTGTTTGTAGCAGCAAAAATTATAATTCTAGTATCAGTATTAAAACCATCCATTTCAACTAGCATTTGGTTTAGAGTTTGCTCTCTTTCATCATGACCGCCGCCGTATCCAGCTCCTCTAGTTCTACCCACAGCATCAAGCTCATCTATAAATATAATACAAGGAGCAGATCTCTTACCTTGTTCAAATAAATCTCTTACCCTTGAAGCACCCACACCTACAAACATCTCAACAAACTCAGAACCAGACATACTAAAGAAAGGTACATTGGCTTCACCAGCAACAGCTTTAGCAAGTAAAGTTTTACCAGTACCCGGAGGGCCTACCAATAATACTCCTTTTGGTATCTTAGCACCAAGCCTAGTAAATTTGCTGGCATCTTTTAAGAATTGAACAACCTCTTGAAGCTCTTCTTTTGCCTCTTTACATCCCTCAACATCTTTAAATGTTACTTTTACATCTTCTTTTGTTAATAGCCTTGCTCTGCTCTTTCCAAAGTTCATAGCTCTGTTATTTGAACCTTGAACCTGTCTAAACATGAAGAACCAAAGTAAAAATCCTATAGCAAGTATAGGAAGTAAATTTACAAGTATTATGCTAAAATAACTAGGTTTTTCAGCTTCACCGCGAACCTTTACATTGTTTTCTATAAGAAAATCTGCAAAACCGCTTGCTGTAAAAGGTATATAAGAATAAAAATCTATCTCTGTAATTTTACCATTAACTGTCTCTACAGCTTTACCATTTTTTATATACTGGTCAACTATAGTAACTTCTTTAACAACACCATCTTTTACTTTTTGTACAACAGTAGAGTAGTCCCATTCCTGAGCTTTAACTTGAGGTGTTTTCTGAAAATACATTATTGCCATTACTACCACCATTGTGAGAAGCAATATTATAATAATTTGATTTCCGCCCCCGCTTTGAGGAATGTTGTTTCTTCTATTTGTATTCTTTTTTTTATTATTAGCCATATATTCTCCAAAAAAATCTCTTTTATATATTTATTCTAAAGGTATATCTAAAATAGTACCATAACTATTAAAACATTTTGATGCAAGTGAATCTACGCCTCCTCCTCTTCTAAGATAGCTATTAATAACTTTACCGTCTTTTCTAGCTAAATCAGGATATTTTAAATTTATATAGCCTTCAACAAGCCCTCTGCTCGTAGAGGCATGTACATAAGTTACAGTTCCTTCTTCTCTATCTACATCAACAACTATTCCAGCATGCGTTAGCTTTTTTGTATCTGATGTTGTTCTGTCAAACATCACTATATCGCCAATGTTTGGCATACCATCATTATATATTTTTTTATATTTTGAAAGTGTTGAATATATTGTTTTAACACCGCTAGAGTCCATTATCGCTTGCTTTTCAAATACTGCTATATTAGAACTCCAATACACAGCTGTTACAAAACCAGAACAATCAAAATTAAATTTTTTCTTCTCTTTTGTAGTGGGATGTGTTAATTCAACTCTTTCATTATATTTATATTGTTTTTGCAAATAATAGTTAGCCCACTTTTTTATATCTTCTCTAACTTTATCCTTTTGTTTATCATCAATTTCTACACCATTTTCATCTAAATATGATTGATAATTCTTATCATAACCATAATTTTGTGCAAATGAATAGCTTGAAAACATTAAAGCAATTAATATACTAATAAAAAAATGCATAATTCCTCTAATTAAAAAATAATTTTATAAAATATTTACAAAAAGTCAAGGTACTTTATAAAGATACTTTATTTAATACAAAATCGGATTTTTACCTATAAATAATATAAGAAAATATAAATAATTATGACAATTCATTTAAAGAAAAATTATTAGATTTTAACCATTTTATTCTATATTGCAGTGGAGTTATCATATTAAAAAATGCGTTTAAATATGGATAGGCATTTTCAAATTGTATTGACAGCCTTGTTTTGAAATAATATTTATTATTTAAATCAAGATTATTTGTATCAATAATATATACTCTATTTATTTGACTTGTATTTCTAATTAATTCATAAAAGTTTGTATTTCTTGTTTCAGCCATAGTTAGAGAATTATATATAACATATTCTTTGGTAAAAAAATCATAATACATTCTTCTATAGAAGTGAGCATCTTTTATGCTGTCATCTAATATAAGATTTTCTTTAAATAGATTAACTCTAAAATTGAATATAGTTATAATACCATTGTCTAGATATTTTTTTATATTATTATAAAAAACTATATCATTTCTCAAATAAACATTAGCATATAATGTATTATTATAAATATTTGCCCTTGAAAAATAAAGTCTTAATTCATAAGGGTATAATTGAAAGCTTATTATAATAAATAGTGTTAATACATATTTCATAACTATTTAATTATACTTAAATTAATATAAAAGTAAAGCATATAAAAAGAGTTGACTATATAAAAAAAAATATTATAATAATGCATATATGTTCTTTGAAAGGGGATGCTCCGGCTTCGACTGCGATGGTTGAGTCATATTTTGCATAGCCGTGCTTGGTATATGCACGTAAATATCATACTAAAAATATAAGTGCAGACGAATACGCACTTGCAGCTTAATTGAAGCTGTCACTGGTTTAGTGATTTGTCTATGGGTTGCTTTATCGGTGTCGAAACACATAGAACTTGTATTGGGTGCCGTTTGAGCCTAATATTACGTATACTCAAACTAGCTTTATAGTTTTTCTGCTTGTCTTTTACCTGTAGAGTGAAACTTCAAAGATAAGATATGCTATGTAGACGGATATGGGGCGCTTCGTAGGACGCGGGTTCGAGTCCCGCCATCTCCAATTCTTATAAAAAATTAACTTTATTCGCTCTTCTGAAAAGCTAGCCTCTCTGCTCCGTTTCTTCTTAATTTTATTATGCCGCACTTTGTAAAACCTTCTTTCTCTAAAAGCCTTTGCATTGGTATGTTGTCTTTATGTGTATCTACTCTCATGTTTTTGCATATATCAAAACAGTATTTCATGCAAAAAGAGCCTACTCCTTTTTGGTTTTTTAAAGTTGCTATTCTGTGTATAACTCCGTATTTATTATTATTAAGCCATTTGCCTTCGTATATTTCATTATAATCTTCTTCAATGCCCACAAAAAAACAAAATGTTGCTATTATATTATTATCATCATCTAAACATACATAACTTTCATTTTTTTGAATGTCTTGTTCTATATTTTCTCTTGCTGGGTAACCGTCTGCCCATTGATTTGGATTATTATTTGCTTTCATATATTCTCTGGCATAATCGAATATTTCTAAGAGTTTATCTATATCATTAGCAGTTGTTTTTCTTATGGTCATATTGTATTCCTTATTATTAGCTTAAAATATTATACATTAAAAAATTATAGTTTGTCAATTTTTTATCTTGTTCTTTTTCCCGCAGCAAAAAGAACCAAAAAGTGCGAGTGTTTTAGCTTTATATGTTTGGAATATATAAATATAAAATAATAGCTATGTTTTTGTATACATAAAAAGCTATACTTTATTAAATGCAGTTCTTTTGGTTCTTTTATACCAATAAAAGAACTGGGGTGCGGGGCAAAGCCCTGCAAATAACCAAAATGAAAAAAGTAAAAATTTCTAGAATGTGTCAATTATCTTCTATCAACTTTTTCCTGCCGCAAAAAGTTTTCGCCCTTCGGGCACGCTTCGCGAAAGTGCAAATGTTTTAGCTTTATACGTTTGGAATATCTATAAAATAATAGATGAAACATTTTTAATATCAGATTGAAAGAAGAACAACTTTACTAAATATCACTAATCATATATATGCTTAATTATCCATTCATATCTTTTCTTAAGCTCTCTCTCCTCGCCAATCTCTACCGCTTCATAATAATTCTTTCTAATGCCTTTTTCTAAATAATCCTGCTTTATTATATGATAAGGATAATCATGAGGATATTTATAATCTTCATTGCTTTTTCTGTCAAATGATGCTGAGTTGTTATCTTTCAAGTAATTCGGTATAGAATAAAGCTCCCCGTTTCTTACGTCTTTTAATGCTTTATTAATAGCATTGTATGCAGAATTAGATTTCGGGCAAAGTGCCAAATATATAGTAACCTCTGCAAGCGGTATTCTTCCTTCTGGCATACCTATAAACTCCACTATATTAAGCAGTGATGATGCTATATTAAGTGCATTAGGGTCTGCTAGCCCTATATCTTCAGCAGCTAATATGCAAAGGCGTCTTGCTATATATCTAGGGTCTTCTCCTGACTCAAGCATTCTTGCTAAATAATAAATTGCTGCATTTGGGTCGCTTCCTCTCACACTCTTTATAAAAGCACTAATTGTATTGTAATGTTCATCTTCATCAAAGTTTAATGCCTGCTTGGTTGTAACGTCTTTTACTATCTCTTCTGTGATTGTGAGTTTTTCTTTTGTTTCATCTATTTGAGTGGCTAAGTATGATGTTTCAAGATATGTCAAAGCTTTTCTCACATCCCCATGCGAAAACTTTACTATTAAATCTATTGCCTTCTCTTCAACATCAATATCTTCTTCACCAAGTCCTCTTTTATCTTTTATAGCATTAACAACCGCCTCTCTAATGTCTTCATCTTCGAGATTCTTAAACTCAAAAAGCATTATGCGTGAAAGAAGTGCATTAGTTAAATAAAAATAAGGGTTTTGTGTTGTGCTTCCAATAAGAATAATTGTTCCATTTTCTACAGCAGGAAGTAAAGCATCTTGCTGAGATTTATTAAACCTATGTATCTCATCAATAAAAAGTATTGTCTTTTTTTCGTTAGATAGATTTTTTTCTGCCTTTTTAATAGCATCTCTAATTTCAGACACATTAGAAAGTACAGCATTTAATTTTATATATTCTCTTTTAGTCTTTTTAGCAATTATAGAAGCAACTGTTGATTTTCCAACTCCCGGAGGTCCAAAAAAAACCATAGAAGTGATTTTATCTTTATCAATCATTTTTCGTAGAGTTTTATTTTCTGAGAGTATATGCTTTTGTCCATAAACTTCCTCTATAGAAGTAGGACGCATACGCTCTGCCATTGGAAGAAAAGAGTTGTCTTCTTCTGTAAAATCAAACATTGAGCTTTTCAATGTATTCCTCTACAACAGGTATGTAATTAATAATGTCTTTTAATTTATCTTTTATTTCGTATTCTAATATGTCTGCTATAGATATATAGTCTTCATTAGAGAATGCTTCTAAAACATTATTCATCATATTATTAAAATCTTCTATAGAATCATAAAGACTTATTTTGTTTATTTTTATATTGTTATAATCTATAGAGCATATATCTGCCACTTTTGAAAGTATTGTAAAAGAGAAACTCACCACTCTTGAAAATTTTTCTGCATACAAAAATGCTTCTTTATCATTGCCTGTTTGAAGCTTGCTAACAATTTTATCTAATAACTCTATTATAAAATCATAAAACTTAGGAAGCGTGCCTATTTTATATAATGCATTATCAGAATTAATATTGCTTGAAAACATTATTATAGTATTGATTTTAGCATCTTCCATAATAAGTTCCATAGCTGGCATTAATTTATCATTAATAAATGGTTTAATATCATCATTAAAATAATCTCTTATTTTTTCTATATCTTCTTTTTTTTCAGTTAATGATGTTAGTCTTTCTAATTTTACTTCTAGCATCTTGAGTAAATGCATAGAATTATGGCTTTCTAAGCTCATATTGCAAAGAAATATCACTCTAGGTATAGAATCCAATACCCAAGCAAATCCGTCTTTTAAATCTTCTATATCTTTTTCACTTAAAATAGCAGAATCTGTAACAGAAATATTTTTAATATAATCCATTATAGAATTAAGACTAGATAAATAATATTCGCTATTGCTAAGGGCTTCTATATATATGTTGTCAATATTTTCTATAAGTATCTTTTCATATTCTTCGTCTATATACGGGTGAAGCTCATTATTATCTATTATAATTTTGTTAATAAGAAAATTATTAGAGTTGCACCACTCTTCTACGCCCTTTAATACATCATAAGCATTTTGTTCATTTTCTAAGGTAAATGATAATTCTTTGTCATTGATAAATATTTTCATTTTTCTACCATTTTTATAAAAAAGATTATAGTATTACATTACTAATTTTCGGCTTTAAAAAATAATTATCTATATATTTTTATAAAAAAACCACTTATAATATACCAAAAAAATAATATATGTGTTGGATTTTATTTGATGAAAATTGATATACTTACACTATTTCCTGATTTTTATGAAAGCCCTTTAAATAGCGGAGTGATATCTATGGCAAAAGAAAGTAATGCTTTAGATATTAATATTGTTAATATGCGTGAGTTTGGAGAGGGCAATTATAAAAAATGTGATGATTATACCTATGGCGGAGGGCCGGGTATGATTATGACTTACACTATTTTTAAAAAATATTTTGAGAGTAACAATAAAGGACACACTATAATATTTTCTCCATCTGGAAAAACATTAACACAGCAAAAAATAAAAGAACTATCACAAAAAGAACATCTCACATTAATACTTGGACACTATGAAGGCATTGATTATAGAGTTGAAAAAAAATATGCTGATGAAGCTATAAGCATAGGTGATTATGTTTTAAGCGGAGGGGAGATACCTGCACTTTTACTTGTAGATGCAATATGCAGATATAAGGGTGTGCTTAATAATAGCGAATCTGTGGTAAATGATACTTTTGAAGAGAATGCTAACGGGCTTTTAGAATACGAACAATATACAAGACCTTATGAAATAGATAACATGAAAGTTCCTGATGTTTTAATTTCTGGTAATCATAAGCTTATAGAAGAATATAGAAGAGAGAGAAGCATTATAAAAACTTTTATTAATAGAGCAGATATGTTTAAAAATATTGATTTATCAAAAAAAGACATAAAGACTATATTTAATTATTTAATAGAGAAAACAAATAAAATATTATAATTTTTCTTTTTGACATTTACATTGTTTTTAATATATTATTATTAAGAAAATTTACTAAAAAAGAATTTAAATAAAATAATAGAGAGAGAATATAATAAAAATGGTAAGTGAAATATTTGCTAATAGATTATCAATAGGAATAATATCCTATGTTGTTTTTATAATATCGGCTAGTATGCATGAATATTCTCATGCTAGGGTTGCTTATTTTTTTGGGGACAATACTGCCAAAAGTTTAGGAAGATTAACATTAAACCCTTTTGCTCATATAGATATACTTGGAAGTGTAGTATTGCCTTTGCTTGCTGCTATTACGGGTATACCTGTTATAGGATGGATGAAGGCTGTTCCTGTAAACTCAAGGAATTTTTCTAATTTTGAGAGAGACCAAGCTTTAGTATCTTTTGCGGGGCCTTTTGCTAATTTAATGCTTGCTAGTGCTTCTTTTATTATAATAAAGATTTTAGCTTTTCCTGTAGACGGCACTTTTGTAATATATAAATTAATAATGGCATTACAATCAAATTCAAACATTATCACTAATATATTTTCAAATGCATTGCCAATAATTATTACAATGCTTATAATGTTTTACATGATTAATATAATGCTAATGTTTTTTAATTTGCTTCCTTTTCCACCATTAGACGGCGGTTGGATATTTAGATTTTTCTTATCAGATAGAGGAAAAAATACTTATGACAGAATATACCCTTATGGTTTTTTAATATTATATGCTTTGCTTTTCTTTGGCATATTAAGAACTATACTTTCATTTATACAAACTATAGCAACATATATATTGGGTAATTCTATTAATGCATTATTTTCTATATAAGATTAATATAGTTATTTAAAAATTTATTTTCATTAATGCTTTGATGTAATTTAAACAACTATATTTTGTTATATATTTTTTATTCAACTTTTTCCCGCGTACGAGCTGTACCACCTTGCCGCATTACTCGTCGTAAGGGCTTTCCGCACGGTAATGCTATGCTTTAATTATAACTTCTTAGTCGTGCGGGGGAGTGCCTTTTAATATACAATTAAATTATAAAATTTATATTGTTCTTTTTCCCGCAGCTACGAGGTGAGGACTCCGTCAAAGAACCAAAAAGTGCAAGTGTTATAGCTTTGTCATTTGGAATATGTATTAGTATAAAATAATAGATGTATCTTTGTGTAAAAAATGCAGTTCTTTTGGTTCTTTTATACCAATGCCCACAGGCACTTCCTTCGGTCGTACCGAGTAGGTGCCTATCGGCAAGAGAACTTGGGGTGCGGGGGCTAGCCCCAGAGAATAAAAAACATAAAAATATTTTTTGACAGACTTAAACATTTTTACTATATAGTAAAACAATTATTTTCTATCAACTTTTTCCCGTAGCAAAAAGTACAAATGTTATAGCTTTGTATGTTTGTAGTATTTATATAGTATAATCTTAACAAGTGAACTTCCTTCAGTCGCAAAACAAGTGGGTGTACGGGGTAGTCACCGAGAACAACAAAAAACATAGGAACTAGTAGTCGTATTGTTTTCTTTTATCTGCTGGTCTTCCTAAATACCACCAATCGCCCGGGCCATAAAACATATATTCTATAGAAAAATCAACCGTTGATGTGTTTGGTACATTTCCAGAACCAAGTATAACTTTTCGGTATGTAATAGTCATATATAAAAAATCTGATATCGTAGCTTTAAACTTTACAAAAGGCTCTAAATAACTATAATCTCTTTTTTTAGGCTGATATGGAAAAATATAACTAACCCCTGTATATAATGTCATAAAAGGTGATGTTATAATTTCTACTCCTCCAATTACTTCACCTAATTCTAATATATCTCTTTGTAGATTATCCCTTGTATCAAATACATAAGCAAATAATATATTAACTGGTATCACTTTAGGCACTATTCCAAGTAAAAAAGCTCCATTAAAATTAAAAGCATCTCTATTTTCACCAAGAATACTTTTAGAGAAATTATAGCTCATACCAACTTTGGCTCCTAATGATAAATACCAATCTAAAAATGTTACTTTAGCTGTGGCATTTATAGCATCAAAACTAAAAGAATCTGTCATGTTAGTAAGCCCTGTTAAATCTTGTCTTGTATCTTGCCTTTGGTATAAAAAGCTTGCAGATACTCCTAATTCTACAAAATTAATAGGCCTCACCATAAAATATGGCATAAATGTGAATGATAAATTTCTTTTACTTATATTTTGGTCTAATGGATCATTTATATATAATTTATAATTCTGAAACCAAGAGTTATATTCATAATATATGCCCCCTATCCCAACAGAAAACATTTTATCTTTTTCTATTAGAGGAGATATATCAAAATAAAAATCATTTCTTGCAGCATGAGATAATTGGCTAATAGCAGCTAATATTATTAATATAAAAAATATTCTGATTTTCATTCTTTAAGTATATCATAAAGATAAGTCTTTTTCTATACTGTAACCATATCTTAACTGAGTAATTAATACTTGATATATTTGCTGAGTTTTAGCTTCTATTACTAAAGTCTCTAATGCTTTTTGAGCTTCTTGATATGGAAGAGAATCTATTTTATATATAGCTCCATATTGTTTATAAGCCTGATTAATTTCTTCTTCAGTAGGCTTAGGTATTTTAGCCCTTATTGTTTTATCTATATAGTTAGCAGTAACAGCATTTCTTGTTATTAGATTATCTAAAGATTTAGCTTCTGGTGTATTATAAAAACCTGTTTTTTTAGCATCATAAAGCATAACTTCCATAGCTACAAAAGCATTAAACATACTGTCTCTTGCTTGTGCTTTTAATGCAGGAGGTATATTGTCGCCTGCTTGTTTTAAGTTTTCATTAAACATGTCATTAAATCTAGATAATGGTATAGTTGTTTCTTCTATTGTAATACAAGGGTCTTTAGTAGAAGAATATTCAAATTTTGTATAATTAGTTTTTGCATTTCTTATTATTCTATCATATTCATTACGCATACGCTCTTGAATTATAGCATATTCTATTTGAAGAGATAATTGGTCAAAAGTAGCATTTGGCGGTAAGCGGTTTTTATTAGTATTATAAAAACTTCTTTTTTCAGCTTCTGTTACAATGCTAAAGTCTTTAGGTACTTTTTTTTGCATATATAATTGTACTATTTGATTATCTCTTTCTTTTTCTATTCTAGCTTTTAAATCATCATCTTTGTCATAACCTTCTTCTACGGCTTTAATATATAAAACTTCTTGTTCTATTATTTGATTGGCTACTTGCCATAATTGAAGCTCATTTGTAATAATCATATTAACAGCTTCTTCATTGCCGCCTCTTAATGTAACTAAATTAGTTATATCATTAAGAAACTCATCTTTAGTTATAAGTTTTTTTATATTTCCTTGAGAATCTTTTATTCTTATGGCAAAATCATCATTAGAATATAGAGAACATACAAAGATAAATAGTATAGAGGTTATTAACAAAATTTTTTTCATACAACTAATTTCCTGCAAATTAAAAATTTATTTCATCATCATCAGTTTTTTTATTGCCTTTAAATAAACCAATAATAGAGTTTATTATATTCATAATGCTAAAATTGGCAGTTAAATCTTTTAAAGAGCTTGTAATACCATAAAAACTACTAGTAACATTATCTAAAGCATCATGCACATCCGATAAACTTTTTTTTGTTCTATCAGCCTCAGATTCTACAAATAATGCTATATTATTAACTTTTTCACTAATAGATTCTATATTATCTAATATCTTATCAAATCTGCTATTAAACCTAAAATGCGTAGCAAGCAATACAAAAAATATTGCCAAAGATAATATTAATATTGCTATAGCTATAAAAGCCAAAGATATAGCAATTACATTTAATTGAAAAGTAATATCATTCATATTTATTTAAGCAACTATCAAAAATTAAGCTTCTTCAGATTTCTTTTTTCTTTTATCTAAAAAATCTGCAGTTTTTTCTTTACCTTTTTCGTATAATTCAGAAGTTTTTTCTCTGCCTTTCTCATATAACTCAGAAGTTTTAATAACTCCTCTGTGATATAAATCATCTACTTTATATTTAATATTATCCATAGTCTCTTTAATATCTTCTCTAGTCTCTTCACCAGCTTTTGGAGCAAATAATAAACCTAATGCAACACCTGCACTTACTCCGAGTATAAAAGAAAATATTCCTTTAGTCATAAAAATATCCTCCTGATTTTATTATATTAATTATCTTACAAATATTAAATGTAATTACTCTTTTTGTCAACATACTAATAAATTTAATTTATTATATTTTCAAGCTCTTCTACTATCTTATCTATCTCTTCGTTGTATGATTTGAACATTCCTGTTTTGGTTAATTTGCTTAAAGTGCTAAACTCTAGATCTTTTGTTTCATTTTTTTCTTTATCAAATATTTTAGGGTTAGAGAAATCCACTATAAACTTATCGTATTGCAAATTAAAAGTAATATCAAAACATAGAAACTTATTTTTATCATCTATATTCGACACATAAAAAAAATATATATAACCATTATCTAATATTTTATAATTTTCTTCGTTTATTGAAGTTGCTTTTACCCAATTAATAATTTCTTTTCTCAAATCATCACCTGTTAAATTTGATGATAAAAATATTTTTTGCTCTGAAAATAAATTATTTACAAATAAAAACAATAATATAAATAAATATTTTAATTTGCTTCTCATATATATAAATTATATTTCTTTCAAAGTAGATAATATACTTTTTATTTTATTATAATAATTTTTACCACTCATAGAAGCTATCATAAACTGATGATAATAATTATTAGTCTCAAGCACATATATAGAATAATGCACATCAACATCTTTATAATTAGAATAAAACTCTGTAATATAAACATTTTTTTTAGCAATAACATTTTTTTTAGTGCCTAATATTATATTATTTTCTCTAATTCCATTTACAGTATTTTTATTATATTCTTCTAAAGTTATATTATTAACTTCGCTTTTATTTTTTGAAAACATTATAAGACAGAGAGAGTCTTTATTGTTAATTAATTCAAGGTTTGAGTTTTCATTAAGTTCATTTTTTTCTTTTGAGATATGCCATTTATTAGAGAACTTCATCTCAAATTTTTTATCATAGCTTTTAATATAAAAGTATGATTTTTGTATTTGTTTAAAAATTAAATAAGAAGCACTAGCACCTACAATTGCTGAGCCTAGAACTATTATTGGAATATTTTTATTCATAATATATTCCTTTATGAAATTAAGATATAATTATTTTATTACGGTATAATATTTTCAATAAAAAATCAAGAATATTTTTTATTGACAATAGTAATTAATTTTTATAAAATATATTCAAAATTTTTTATTTATGGAGTTATTGAAATGAAATATATGAATCTTTACAGAGGTTATGAGAAGAGAAAAGAGAGTATAGATAAAAAAATAGCTTCTATTATAGAGAGAAGTCAATTTGTATTTGGTGAAGAGTTAGATAATTTAGAGCATGAATTAGCAAATTACACTGGTGCTAAATATGCTGTTGGTGTTTCATCTGGGCACGTTGGATTAGTGCTTTCTCTTTTGGCATTGGGATTTAATGCTGGGGAGGATCATTCTAAAAAAGAAGTAATAGTTCCTGCAATGACATTTTTCTCTACTGCTGAGGCTCCTTCTTTTTTGGGCATGAAGGTTGTTGTTTGCGATATTGATGAGTATTTTAATATGGACGTAAACAAACTCGAAAGTCTTATTAACAAAAACACTGTTGCCATCATTCCTGTAAACTTATTTGGACAATGTGCTAATTATGATGTTATATTAGACATAGCTAAAAAGCATAATTTATTTGTGATAGAAGATGCTTGTCAGTCTTTTGGTGCTAGCTATAAAAATATAAAATCTTGTTCTGGTAAATTGGGTGATATTGCTGTTACTTCATTTTTCCCTGCTAAGCCTTTAGGTTGTTTTGGTGACGGCGGAATGGTGTTTACTAATGATGAGAAGTTATACAAAAACTTAAAACAGCTTCGTCATCATGGTGATGAGGGCGGAATGATACACGTTAAGCTTGGTACTACTGGAAGATTAGACAATTTACAGGCGGGTATTTTATTAGAGAAGTTTAAGGGCTTTGATGATGATATGAAGTATAGAAGAAATGCCGCTAAATATTATAATGACAATTTAAAAGATATAGTAAAAGTACCTCAAATAGCAGAATATACTGAAAGTGTTCATGCTCAATATGTTATACAAGTTGAAGAGAATAGAGATGAAGTGAGAACTAAATTAAGTGAACTTGGTATACCTACAGCACTTTATTATCCTCACCCTATACATTTAGCACCTGTTCTTGTTAAAAAGTTAGGTTATAAAGAAGGAGATATGCCTGTGTCTGAATATGCTTCTAAGCACAATATAGCTCTTCCTATAGATAATGATATTCTTAAAGAAGAACAAGATATGGTAATAGAAGCTTTAAAAAAAGTTCTAAAAAAATAATTTTTTAAGGTTTTTATTTTGGATATTAAAGAAATAGAAATTGATGAAGAGCTTGTTGGCGTTGTAACAGAGCTTAACAAGCTCGGATTCATTACTAATAAAAGCTGTGCTGGACATAGTTATCAAAAAATAGGGCTTAATTATAACCCTTATATATCATTTTTTTATGGTATCTTAGAGAGAAGAAAAAAAGAAGATTGGGATAATTTGTATCATTGTTTAATATTAGATGAGATACTTAAAAATATTAATAATGATAATATTATATTAACTATGCGTTTTAACACCATAGATAAAAAAATTTCGTATAGGGATAATAATTTCACTAATTTAGAATATGATTTATGTTTTATGAACTTCTATAAACTTAATACAGCTAATATTACAGATACTGAAAAAGGAAGTAAATTATTTATTCGTAAGTGGAAAGAGATTATAAAATATTATAAGGCTAATAGAAAAGAATTGGATGAGAAGTTTATAAAGAGTTAATAATATATTTTATCACAAAATTTTGAGCATATTATATTTTGAATTATTTGAGCATATTATATTTTGAATTATAAGTATTTAATAATATTGCTTTATCTTTATTATACATTTACTGAAATATTTTTAAATTAATGCTAATTTAAATACATCTAAATGAGGAAATTCCTCTTTCAATATACTATAATCATCATCTATTTTTTTATCATCGTTATCATATAAAGTAAATAAAGAAGAACCAGAACCGCTCATAACTATTTTTTTATTTATTTTGTTTTCCATTTGCTCTTTATATTCTTTTATTTTTGGCTCAAGAGTAAATACATTATTTTCAAATACATTGTATAGATTATCATAAACATCATTAAAATTTAATTCTTTATTGTCAAATATAGATTTGAAAGATAAAAAGTCTGCCTTATTAAAATCTTCTGTTTTAAAATTTGAATAAGCTACTTTTGTAGATACATGTATATTAGGGTATATGATAATTATTTTATAAGGAAGTATATAATTATAATGAAAAATATTCTCTCCTATTCCATTAACCCAACTCATTCCCCTTTTAATAAAAAATGGAATATCTGCTCCAAACTTAGAAAAAGATTTTATTAGCTGTTCATTTTCTTTTATTCCAAGTTCTTTTAATATAAACTTAATAAATAATCCAGCATTAGAAGAGCCGCCTCCAAGACCAGCACCGTTTGGAATGTTTTTTTCTATATTTATTTTATAACTCTTTTTTAAGTTCATATTGTCTTTAAAAAAGAAAAATATTCTTGAAAGTATATTGTCTTCATTATTGTCATTTAATTTATATTTTCCAGAGGTTGTAACTTTGAAAGAGTTTGATTCTTTTATTTCTATAATATCATAAAGATCAACGGTGTGAAATAAAGATTCTATTAAATGATATCCGTCTTCTCTTTTTGAAGTTATATCCAAAAATAAATTTACTTTGCAAGGAGATTTTAATTCAGTCATAATTACACCCAATTATAGAAAATATTTGCTGTATTATAAATTAATAATTAAAAAATTTGAATTATATTATTGATATTTTTATTATTTAATGATTGTATAATAATTTATTCTTGACAATTTTTATATTTATTATTATCATAAGTAGAAACATAAAAAAATAGTGTATAGGTGATTATTTATGAATGAGAAGAGAGAAAAGCTTTCAAGCAGATTAGGATTTTTATTAGTATCAGCAGGCTGTGCTATAGGTTTGGGTAATGTGTGGAGATTTCCATATATTACAGGTCAATATGGTGGGGCTGCTTTTGTTGTTTTGTATTTAATATCATTAGTTATACTAGGGCTTCCAATACTTATAATGGAGTTTACAGTTGGACGTGCAGGCGGAAGGGATTTAGCTGGTTCTTACAGAAACTTGGAGAAAAAAGGTCATAAGTGGCATATCATTGGTTATATACAGATTTTTGGATGTGTTTTACTTTTAATGTTTTATACTACTATAGCTGGTTGGTGTTTATATTTCTGTTATTCTATGGCTATGGGTTATATGGAAGGATTAACTCCTGAGCAGGTTCAGGCATTTTTTGGTAATATGCTTGCTTCTCCTAAAACATTAATATTTTGGATGTTTGTTGCTGTTATAATTGCTAGTATAGTTTGTTTTAAGGGGCTTGAAAATGGTGTTGAAAAGATAAGTAAGATTATGATGACTTTACTTTTCTTTGTACTTCTTATTCTTATAGTGAGAGCTGTTACTTTGCCTAATGCTAAAGAGGGTCTTAAATTCTACTTGCTTCCAAATTTTGCAAATATGTTTGGTGATGGGATTGCTGGCTTTTCTAAAGTGGCTTATGCTGCTATAGGTCAGGCTTTCTTTACTTTGAGCTTAGGTATTGGTGCTATGACTATTTTTGGAAGCTATATAGATAAAAATTATTCATTGACTGGCGAATCTATAATGGTTGTTATATTAGATACTTTAATAGCATTATTATCTGGTCTTGTAATATTCCCTACAACTTTCTCTTTTGGCGTAAATCCTGGTCAAGGTGCTGGCTTAGTATTTCTTACTTTGCCTAATATATTTAATTCTATGGTTTTGGGAAGATTATGGGGAGCATTATTCTTCTTGTTCTTATCTATTGCGGCATTAACTACTATTATTGCTGTATTTGAAAATATTATAGCTTTCACTATGTCTGAAACTAAATGGAATCGTAAAAAAACTACAATAATTGTTTCTATATCTATATTTATATTAAGCTTACCCGGTGCTTTAGGTTCTAATGTATTATCATTCATTAAACCTTTGGGCGAAGGAACTAGCATAATAGATGGTTTAGACTTTTTAGTTTCTAACAACTTCCTTCCTTTGGGCGGTATAATTATATTAATATTCTGTACTAGAGAGCTTGGTTGGGGTTGGAATAATTTCCTTAAAGAGGCTGATACTGGAAAGGGTTTAAAATTCCCTAAATGGTCTAGATTCTATGTTAGTTATATACTTCCTCTCATAGTGCTTACAATTTTTGTTGTTGACTATATTAATAAGTTTTTTCTAAAATAATAGGCTATTAAATGAAAGAAGAAGAGTTAAAGAAGCATATAGACATTATATATAACCATTGGTATGAAGCTAATAGGTTTTATCATATATGGGCAAAACAGTATGGCATAACAGATTTAACTTTGTTTACATTAGGGCTAATTTATTATAGTAAAGAATGTCCGCAGAATATGGTTACAGAGAAATTGTGCATACCAAAGCAAACGTGTTGTTCTCTTCTTAATGGGCTTGAGAAAAAGGGATACATTACAAGAAAGGTTAATATTAAAGATAAAAGAAACAAAATTATTAGTCTCACTAAGAAGGGTATTAAGTTTGCTGAGCCTATATTAGAAAAACTTGAAAAGCTTGATACAGATATGCTTGCTTCTTTAAGAGATGAAGATATAGTAAAGTATACAGATTGTCTGAAAGAGCTAATTAAGTTTATGGAGAATTATTTTAAAGATTGAGTTTTAATATAATCAAATGCTATAGTTTTACATGTTTGTAATATGTATAAGCTATAAGATAATATCTTTATTTTAAGCATAAAAAATGCAGTTCTTTTGGTTCTTTTATATCAATACCGAGTAGGTGCCTATCGGCAAAATAACTGGGGTTCTACCCTAAGGGCACGCTTCGCAGGGGGCTAGTCCCCACAAAATAAAAAACTTAAAAAATATTTTTGGATATTAAATAATAATTTTATATCAACTTTTTCCCGCGTACGAGCTGTACCACCTTGCCGCACGGTAATGCTATGCTTTAATTATAACTTCTTAGTCGTGCGGAGGAGTGCATTTTAATGTACAATTAAATTATAAAATTTATAATAAAAATGCAGTTCTTCGCGAAGCGTATACGAAAGGATAAAGTTATTTTATTTTAATACAACAATCATTATAAATATATAAGGCTTATGATAAATATATTCATTCATCATAAGCCCTATATTTTATACTAATTATTATAAACCTTAACGCTTTCCAAAATGAAAACCTATAGAAAGCATAGCCCCTATTGAATGATGCTGATTTATATTATAGCCTCCAAATAAGTTGTTTATATCGCTTTTATCGAATATCATATATTCGTAAAAAATATTAATACCGTATACAAGAGCCAACGTTTCATTAATATTATATATTCTATTTTCTAAAAATAAATTAACGTATGGAGATATCGGAACTTTATTTGGTTTTATATTTAAATCATCTATTATAGGTATAAATTTAACACCTGAAGATAAACCGAAAACTAAATCTATTTTTGAATTTAAAACAGGAGTAAATATAAATTTTAATGCCAAACCAGTTGTTATTCCGCCTGCCTCTAATTGATTTATTTTATAATTATCATTTTTTAAAGATATCATTCGAGCATCTATTCCCGTATCAAATAATAAGCTTATGCTTCTGAAAGAAGATTTGTTTATAGGAAAGTTATAACCTAATTGTAAATTTAAATCTATTCTTGGCTCAAAAACTTCGCCTGTTAAATCAGTAAAACTGTCGGCAACTCCAATTTTTCCCATCATATCTAATTCAAAAGCAGGAAAAAGCATGCTTGAGAAAATAAATATAAAAGAAATTATAAATATTTTTAATTTCATTTTTATTCTCCTAGAATATTTTTTACGCAATATATTATATATTTTTCATATCAAAATATCAATAAACTATGTAGTGTTTGTAAAGTCGCCGCAAACAAAACTTAAAAAATAAATTTTGATATACTCAAAAATTTTTAGTATATACTAGAATAATAATTTTCTATCAACTTTTCCCGTGTACGAGCTGTACCACCTTGACGCACGGTAGTGCTATACTTTAATTATAACTTCTTAGTCGTGCGGGTGAGTGCATTTTAATGTACAATTAAATTATAAAATTTATAATAAAAATGCAGTTCTTTTGGTTCTTTTATACCAATAAAAGAACTGTGGTGCGGGGCAAAGCCCTGCAAATAATAAAACAAATAAAGTTAAAAATTTTTTAGTATATTCTGAAATAATTATATCTTTTATATTATTTTTTTATTCAACTTTTTCCCGCAGCAAAAAGTTTTTACCCTACGGGTACGCTTTGCGAAAAGTGCAAATATTATAGTTTAATATTTATATATAATAGTGCAATGCACAAATTCTCATAAAAATATAAAATTGACAAAACCTAATCACTTTAGTATAATTGAACGAGTATTTTTTTATAGGGCGATATATCAAAATGAAAGTAATACCTTCTGATAAAATTTTTAAAGATAGAAAAGAAAAAGTTACAGATAAATTATGTGCTGATTGTAATTCTCTATGCTGTCATGATTTGGTGATGGAAATATCTAAACCTAAAAATGAAGAAGAATTAAAAACTTTGAAATGGTATCTTTATTTTAAGCATTCATTTATTTTTATATATCAGGATACTTGGTATCATATGATAAGAAGTGAGTGCAGGTATTTAGATAAAAAAACTTATTTGTGCAAAAATTATGAGAACAGGCATGATATATGTACTAAGCACAGTCCGCCAAAATGTGAGAGATATGAAGAGTGGTATGATGTGATATTTGATGATCAGTATGAGTTAGAAAAATATGTTTATGAGAAAAAAATTATTAAAAAGAAATCTTCTAAATCTCCAAAAAAAATAGCTAAAAAAGTAAAATAAAAAAATGTATAAGCAAGAATATATAAGCAATGAAAAAAGAAAAAATTGATAGAGTATGCATAACATATCCGCCTTTTGAATATAATAAAGGTTTTCCATTAATGTCTTTGAATAGGCAATTTCAATGGGTAAAAAATTTTTCTGCTAATTATCCGATGTTATCTGCCTATGCTGCTACTTTGTTAAAGAATAATGGCTATGATGTTTTTTTTATAGACACTATTGCAAGAAAGATGGACATCATAGATTGGCTTATACAAATCGACAAAATAAATCCGCAATTAATTTTTTTTGAAGCTGCTACTGCTACCATAAATTATACTTGGGATACTATTGACGCTATTAAAGATAAATATAAAAATGCTTATATAGTTTTAGCTGGGGACCATGTTACAGCATTGCCTGAAGAGAGTTTTGATAAGTCTGAAGTAGATTTTGTAATCACAGGCGGTGATTATGATGTGCTTCTTTTAAGTATTGTAAATTATATTAATAATGGTGAGAAATTAAAAGAAGGTATATATTATAGAACATCTCAAGGAAATATTAGAAATACTGGCAAATGTAAACTTGATTATCCTTTAGACCGCCTTCCATTTATAGATAGAAATCTAACTAATTGGAAATTATATTCCAAAGAAAATGAATACTATAAAAAAACTCCAGCTACGTTTATTATGTCTGGCAGAGGTTCTGTTTTTGGAAATCATAATTGTTCAACTTCTAATATATTATTTAATAATGTTAGGTTAAGAAACCCTATTAATGTTGTTGATGAAATTGAATATTTATATAAAAGATATAATATAAAAGAGTTTGTTGATGTTACAGTGTCTTTTCCTATGGGTGAGTGGCTTTCATTATTTTGTCAAACTATGATAGAGAGAAAATTAAATAAAAAAGTTTATATTGATTGTCATATGTATTTTACTGATTTGGATTATCATTATTATAAGATGATGAAAAGAGCTGGGTTTAAAACATTAATTGTAACTTTTCCTTCTGCAAATACTAAAACATTAGAAAAACTTTCTCCTTCACATGTAAATATAGATTCTGTTATTAATTCTATTAAGATGGCGAGAAAGGCAGGGCTTTTTATAGATATGATGGTTAAGATTGGATATCCTTGGGAGAGTGAAGAAGATATTATAGCTACTTTTGATACAATAAAATATTTTATGACTAATGGTTACATTAATACAATGAATACTTCAATATTTGTTCCATATCCCGGCACTAATGTATTTAATTATTGTCAGGAGAATAATTATATTAATACAGATAATTGGTTTGAATATGATATGCGCACTAGTGTGATGAAGTTAGAAGTTGATGATATTTTTAAGTATGTAGAATATTTTTATAATTTATCTTTTAATCCTATGTATGTTTTCCATAAAATTTTAAGCATTAGAGATATATATGATATCAGGCATCATATAAACTCTTTTAGAAATATCATATCATCGTACATCAATAGGGAGTAATAAATTTTAAAAAATATTATGGCTGAGATTTGGGACGTATACGATATAAACAAAAATAAAAAAAACAAGCTTCATAAAAGAGGTGTGCCTTTAGATAAAGATGATTATCATATAGTTATACATGCTTGGGTAGTTAATAGTAATGATGAGGTGATATTAACTAAGAGGCATAGTAGTAAAAAGATATGTCCTAATATGTGGGAATGCACTGAGGGGTCTATAATTGCGGGTGAGAGCAGTGTTGAGGGAGCTGTTAGGGAGTTAAAAGAAGAGATTGGGCTCTCTTTTAAAATTGATGATGCTATATTTTTTACTTCTTTTGTTCTTGATTTTTCTAACACTATAATTGATTCTTATGTATTTAAGAGAGATGTTAATATAAATGATTTGGTATTACAAGAAAATGAGGTTAGTGAGGCAAAAATTGTCAATGAGAGAGTTTATAGAAAGATGTGCAAAAGAGGAGAGATAGTTGAATCTTTGAGATATTTTTATGATTTATACAAAAAATAGCATAAAAAATTCTACTAAATTTTTTTAGATTGAAAAAAAGAATTTATATGTTATAATAGGGAAAACTAAAAATGAAAAAGGATTTTCTTAAATGAGTTTAGAAGAATTATCTAATCAAGATGCTGTTGAAACTAATAATAACGAAGTAAAAACAGAAAGCAGTTTTACAATAGATGAAAATGTATTAGAGAATCAGGAAGAGCTTGAGAGGGTATTGGAAGCTGTTATATATGTAGAGGGTACAGTTTCTATATCTCGGTTAAGAAATCTTTTTAAGTGTGAAAATACTGACATAAGAAATTATATAGAAAATATTAACAATAGATATAAAAGTGTAGGAAGTGCTATAGAGATATTAGAGATTGGTGATAGTGTGATGATGACTATAATACCTTCTACTTTTGGCACTTTATCTGCAATATATGATAGAAAACGTAAGAAGAAAATATCAAAAGCTATGCTTCAAACACTTTCTATTATAGCCTATAAACAGCCTCTTACAAAAGCAGAGATTGATGATATAAGACAAAGCGACAGTTCTTATCATCTTAGAATGCTTATGGAAGATGGTTTTATAGCTTGGAAAGGAAGAAAAGACTATCTCGATAAAAGACAAACATACGGAACAACAGATAAATTCTTAATGCACTTTGGTATAAACAGTTTAGATGATTTACCAAAATTAAGAGAATTAAAAGATTTAGAGTTTAACAGAAACGACTAAAGATAACCGTATTTTTTGTATGCGTTTTGCAAAGAAATGTAATTTTAATCTGAAATAAGAATATTATTTAATACATATTCCAAATGACAAAGTTATAGTATTTGTACTTTTTGGTTCTTTTTACGAAGTCCGCACCGCGAGCTACGGGAAAAAGAACAACAAAAAAATTATAAAAAATAATTATTTCAATATATACTAAAAATTTATTTTTTAAGTTTTTGTTTTGTGGTGGCGTTGCCCCCTACGAAGCGTGCCCGTAGGGTAGCACCCCACTTCTTTTGCCGATAGGCACCTACTTGGTGTTGGTATAAAAGAACCAAAATAATTTGCATTTTTTGCGACTTTTTTCGGCGGGAAAAAGTTGAATAAAAAAACTTATTATATATCTGAAAACTTTTAAGTTTATCAATTTTTATTTTTATATTTCGGGGACTAGCCCCCCTGCGAAGCGTACCCGTAGGGTAGAACCCCCACTTCTTTTGTTGCCACAAAGAAGCAAAAAGGCTGCATTTTTTTAGCTTAATATGTTGGTATTATTTTATAGTTTATACATATTCAAAAAATACAAAGCTGTAGCACTTGCACTTTTGGTTCTTTTTGTGGCGGGAAAAAGAATAATATAAATTTTATAATTTAATTGTACATTAAAAGGCATTCCTCCGCACGACTAAGAAGTTATAATTAAAGCATAGCATTACCGTGCGGAAAACTCGTATGGCGAATACTTCAAAGAAAAAAATAATTGTGAATAAAAAAGCACTCCTCCGCACGCGTAGAAGGTTATGATTAAAACAGAGTACTGTCGTGCAGCAAGCCGCCGACCGTAGTGAGTGCACAGCTAGGCGAGTAGTGGTACAGCTCGTACGCGGGAAAAAGAACAACAAAAAACTGATAAAAAATTATTATTTTATGATATACTAAAATATATATAATATTTTGTAGGATAAAATTATGGATTGTTTTATTGGAATAGATTTAGGAACATCATCTGTAAAAACTTTGATAATATCTCAAAATGCAGAAATACTTTCTATATCTCAAAAAGATTATAATTTTGACACTCCATATTTAAATTGGGCAGAACAAGATGTTGATGTGTGGTGGAATGCTACAGTTATTACAATAAAAGATGCACTAAGTCAATTAAAATCAAAATATAATAATGCTGTAATTAAAGCTATAAGTTTTTCAGGACAAATGCATGGGCTTGTAGCTTTAGATAGTAATGGGGATGCTATTAGAAAATCAATAATATGGTGCGATAGTAGAACATCAAATGAAGTAAATTATATAAATGAAAAAATAGGCAAGGATAATATAATAAAAATCACTCATAGTCCATTAGCAACAGGCTTTCAAATAGCATCACTTTTGTGGATAAAAAATAATGAAAAAAACAATTATGATAAAATATATAAAGTGATACTGCCTAAGGATTATATAAGATATAAGCTTACGGGTATTATTGCTACAGATATAACAGATGCAGCTTCTACCTGTGCTTTTGATTCAAATGAAAATAAATGGTCTTATGAGATAATAAAAAAGCTTGATATAAGAAGCGACATATTTCCGGATGTATATTATCCTCGTGAGATAGCGGGTAAAGTTAGTAAAAAAGCATCAGAAGAGACTGGTTTGAATGAAAGCATTAATGTAATGTATGGTGGGGCAGACCAAGCGATGCAGGCTATAGGAAATGGAATTATAGAAACAAAAACTGCATCAATAACTATAGGCACAGGTGGTCAAATTTTTATGCCTATAGATAAAGCAGTATATAACAAGAACTCTCATACATTTAATTTTGTGATGCCAAACACTTGGTATTATTTAGGGGCGGCATTATCATCTGGGTTAGCATTAAAATGGGCTAGAAACAATTTTTGTAGTAATGAAGAATCATTTTTTAATATAGATTTGAATGCTCAGAAAATAGCAGCAGGGTGTGAAGGTTTAATATTTCTTCCATATTTATCTGGCGAGAGAACTCCTCATATGAATAGTGATGCATCTGCTATGTTTTTGGGATTAACATTAAAGCATACTAAATATCATATTTTAAAATCTATAATGGAAGGTGTTGTATATTCGTTAAAGGATTGCTTTTCAATATTAACAGATGATATGCATTTTGAGTGTGATAAGTTAATAGCATCTGGTGGAGGCTCTCACAGTAAATTATGGCTTCAGATACAGGCTGATATATTAGACAAAGAAATATATGTTTCTAAAACAAAAGAGCAGGCTGCTTTAGGTGCTGCTATAACTGCTATGGTTGGAAGCGGTGTATATAGTGGTTATAGAGAAGCTATAAAAGAATTAATAAAGCATGATGATAAACCAATAATACCCATAAAAGAAAATGTAAAAATATATTCAGAGTATTATCAAATATTTAAAGAGGCTTATAAAGTAAATAAGCATTTAATGTCGTCAATTAGAAGTATAGGATAATGAATTATTGTATTTAAAATTTTGGTTATAACATAAAAATATTAAAAAATACGAACTCATTATAAAAGCTATAACAATTTTTGTATACTTGACAATAAAAAAAATTTGTGTATACTAACTAATATATAAATCTTCGGGGCTAGGTGAAATTCCATACCGGCGGTAAAGTCCGCGAGCCTTTTTGATGTTTCCTGCATTCAAAAATAGCAGATTTGGTGCAATTCCAAAACCGACAGTTAAAGTCTGGATGGTAGAAGATGTTTTTTAATGTAAACTACATATCAAAAAATTATGCTCTAAGTGTGTAAACATTTAGAGTTTTTTTGTTTATAGTTCATAGTATCCTATCAAAAAAATACCAAAGATTCATATAAATATTTTTTAAGAGTATTAACATTATGCATGAAAAATATATGAGAATGGCTATAGAAGAGGCTAAAAAAGGAGAGGGTTTTACTAGTCCTAATCCTTTAGTTGGTGCTGTTATAGTGAAAGAGAATAAAGTTATAGGCATTGGATATCATAAAAAATATGGTGAGAATCATGCTGAGATTAATGCTTTTTTGGATGCAAAGGAAAGAGGTGAAGATGTTGAGGGAGCTTCAATATATGTAACCTTAGAGCCTTGTTCTCATTATGGAAAAACTCCTCCTTGTGCTGATGCTATTATAAAAAACAAATTAAAAAAAGTTATTATAGGCTGTGTGGATTCCAATCCTAAAGTGGCAGGTGGCGGCATAAAAAAATTACAAGATGCTGGAATTGAGGTTGTAGTAAATGTGCTTGAAGAAGAGTGCAGAAAATTAAATGAAGTTTTTTTCTACTATATAACTAATAAAAGACCTTTTGTTGTAATGAAATATGCTATGACTATGGACGGTAAAATTGCTACAGTGAGCGGTAAATCAAAGTGGATAACTAGCGAAAAAACAAGAGAGCATTCTCATAGGTTTAGGAATAAATATTCTGCTATAATGGTTGGAATAAACACTGTAATAGAAGATAACCCTATGCTTAATTGTAGGCTTCCAAACACTAGAAACCCTATAAGAATAATTTTGGATAGTTCATTAAAAATAAGTTTAGAGTCTAATATTTGTAAAACAGCAAAAGATATAAAAACTTTTATAGCTACTGTGAGTGATGATTATAAAAAAATAAAAGAGCTTGAAGGGTTAGGTGTAGAGATAATAAAAACAGAAAGTGATGGTGGAAGAGTAAGTTTAAAAGATTTGATGAAAATACTCGGAGAAGAAAAAGACATTGACAGTGTGTATGTTGAGGGTGGGGCAAGTTTACATGCTAGTTTATTAAAAGAAAAGTTAGTAAATAAAGCTTTAGTTTATATAGCACCAAAAATATTTGGCGGTTTTGAGGCAAAAAGCCCTATAGGAGGCGAAGGAATAGAAGAGCCTGATGATGCTATTAGGCTTATTGGAAGTAGTATAACAAAGATAGAAGATGATTTATTTTTGGAGTATTATTTAAAGTATTAATTTATATAATACTTGATTACTGGGGACTAGTCCCCAGACCCCTACTTCTTTTGGTGACCCAAAGAAGCAAAAGGACTGCATTTGTATTATTTTGCATTCAATGTCATCAAAGAAATTATAATTTATAAATTTTTATAGGATTACTTAATAATGTTTACTGGTATAGTTGAAGAAATAGGAACTGTTAAATCGGTACAAAGCAAAGTTATTACAATAGAAGCAAGTAAAATATTTGATGATTTGCATTTGGGTGATAGCGTTGCTGTTAATGGTACTTGTTTAACTGTATCTAGTTTTGATAATAAAATATTTAATGCTGATGTTACTCAAGAAACTTTGAATCGTACTAATTTGGGAAGTTTAAAAAATGGAAGTAAAGTTAATCTTGAGAGGGCTATGACTTTAAGAGGAAGATTTGGAGGTCATATAGTAAGCGGACATATTGACGGAGTGGGAAGCATTAAGTCTATGAAGAAAGATGATAATGCTATTATACTTACTATTGAAGTGCCTAAACATTTAATGAAGTATATTGTAGAAAAAGGTTCGGTTGCTGTTGACGGTATAAGTTTAACGGTGGCTAGTTTAACTGATAATACTTTTTCTATAGCCGTTATTCCGCATACATTAAAAGAGACTGTGTTATATTATAAAAAAGAAGGGGACAAGGTTAATATTGAAAATGATGTTATAGGCAAATATGTTGAAAGGCTTTTAACATTTAAAGAAGATAATGACAGTAAAAAATCTAACATTACAATGGAGTTCTTATTTAAGAATGGGTTTTAAAATATTGTTTTTTGAGATTTATACTGGAATGTCTGCGTTTTTCAAAAGGCATAATTATAGTAGTTTGTATAAGTATAATATGTATTAAATATAGAATACTATAGAATTGTATTGAAAATGCAGTTCTTTTGCTTCTTTTATACCAATACCGAGTAGGTGCCTATCGGCAAAAGAAGTGGGGTGCTACCCTACGGGCACGCTTCGCAGGGGGCAAAGCCCTGCAAATATTAAAATTAAAAATTTTTACTATATGATAAAAAAATAAAAGGAGAGTTAAAAAATGGAAAATGTTTACAGCACTATTGATGAGGCTTTAGAAGATTTAAGAAACGGAAAAATAATCGTTGTTTCTGATGATGAAGATAGAGAAAATGAGGGCGATTTAATCTGTGCGGCAGAGTTTGCTACTACAGAAAATATTAACTTTATGGCTACTTATGCTAAAGGCTTAATATGCATGCCTATGAGCAGAGAGATTACAAACAAATTAAACTTAAATCAAATGGTTACAAAAAATACTGATAATCATGAAACAGCTTTCACAGTATCTATTGACCATGTTGACACTACTACAGGAATATCTGCAGTTGAGAGGTCTATCACTGCTTTAAAAGTGGTTGATGAAAATGCTAAAGCAGAAGATTTTAGACGTCCCGGTCATATGTTTCCATTACTTGCAAAAGAGGGCGGAGTGTTAGTGAGAATGGGGCATACTGAAGCTACTGTTGATTTAATGAGATTAGCAGGCTTAAAAGAATGCGGTTTATGCTGCGAGATTATGAAAGATAATGGCGATATGATGAGAAGAGATGATTTAATTGAGTTTTCTAAAAAACATAATCTTAAAATGATAACAGTATCTGCTTTAATAGACTATAGAAAGAAAAATGAAGATTTGATGGAGCTTTATGCCAAGGCTAAAATGCCAACAAAATACGGCGAGTTTGAAATATTAACATTCGTAAACAAAATAACAAAACAGCATCATGTTGTGCTTACTATGGGAGATATTAGCGACGGTGAAGATGTTTTATGCAGGGTGCATTCAGAATGTTTAACAGGCGATGCATTAGGCTCTAGAAGATGTGATTGCGGAGAGCAGTATAATTATGCTATGCGTGCTATTGCTGAAGAAGGCAGGGGCATAATGGTTTATATGCGTCAAGAGGGCAGAGGAATAGGACTTGTTAATAAACTAAAGGCTTATGAACTTCAAGATAGAGGTCTTGATACAGTTGATGCTAATAGGGCTTTGGGTTTTAGAGATGATATGCGTGAATATTATGAGGCTTATCAGATGTTAAAAAAATTGGGCATTAAAAGCGTAAGGATAATGACTAATAACCCAGAGAAAATAAAACATTTAGAGAATTATGGACTTGAAATAGAAGAGAGGATACCTATACAGATAGAAGCAACAGAGTACGATTTATTTTATCTTCAAACAAAAAAGGAGCGTATGGGGCACATTCTTGATTAATTTTAGATAGAAAGCTTGTGAGTAATTGGCATTTGCAAAAATGTCAGTAACTCATTATCAAACAAGTTTTTTATATATTTAGGAGGTTTATTAATTATTAGGAGGTTTATGAAACGAGATAAAATTATAAGAATATATAAAAGCTCATAATTTTTTATGTAAAAACAATACAATATGTTTTTGATTAAAGATTTTAATGAAATACAAAAATAGAAAATTGCAGTCCTTTTGGTTCTTTGGGTCACCAAAAGAACTGGGGTTTGGGGTGAAACCCCAATAAAATATTAATGACCTAATAATAAATAAAAGGATAGAATAAAATGAAAACTTTTGAAGGAAAACTCGTTAGTGAGAAAAAAATTAAAATCGGTATAGTGTGTGCTAGATTCAATGAATTTATTGTTTCTAAACTTTTGGGCGGTGCATTGGACGCTTTATCTCGTCATGATATTAAAGACGATGATATTACTGTTGCTTGGGTGCCCGGTGCTTTTGAAATACCTCTAATAGCTTCAAAAATGGCTAAATCAAAAAAATATGATGCTGTTATATGTTTGGGTGCTGTTATAAGAGGTTCTACTACTCATTATGATTATGTTTGTGCTGAAGTGTCTAAGGGTATTGCTAATGTTTCTCTTAATTCTGATATACCTGTAATGTTTGGGGTTCTTACTACTGAAAACATAGAGCAGGCTATTGAAAGAGCAGGCACTAAATCAGGCAACAAAGGCTTTGATTCTGCTATGGGTGCTATTGAGATGGTTAATTTAATAAGAGAAATAGAAAAGTAAAATATTATAGATATAATATACATTTTGTTATTAGTTGTAACAATAATACAGTGTTTATTTTTTTGTAAATAATTTTTTTGTTAAAAATAAATATTATTTTATTATTTAATATTGATTTTTTAAAACATTTTTACATACTATTATTTTACAAACTATTTTTAGGATTATAACTATGTCTATAGTAAAAGATTTAAAAAGTAAATTACTTATTGTAATACTAATTAGCTTAATAATTGGTGCTGTACTTGGAATGCTTGCTTCGGCATATGCATCTGCTGAAACATTAACTGCTTTGATTTCAATATCAGACCCTATAGGTAATATTTTTATAAGGCTATTAAAAATGATAGTAATGCCTGTAATTATTTTTACTTTAATAAGCGGGGTTTCGAGTATTTCACCAAAGCATCTTGGTATAGTTGGAGTTATTATACTTCTTTTCTATATGATAACTTCTGTAATATCTTCTGTTTTTGGTCTTGCTGTAGGTAATTTAATAAAACCGGGTTTGGATTTGGATTTGAATATGGCTATGGCTACCACAAAAGAGTTTGTAAAGCCTAATTTTATAGATACGCTTCTTTCAACAATACCAACAAACCCATTTTCATCTTTTGCTAAAGGCGATGGAGATGTACTTCCTACAATATTTTTCTCTATATTTTTCGGCATATCTTTGGCATTTTGCAGGGATAATGAAAAAACAAAAGATACTGCAGAAATAGTTTATAAGTTTTTTGACGGATGTACTCATATTATAATAAGAATAGTGGGCTGGATTATGTTTTATGCTCCTATAGGGGTGTTGGCATTAATATTTACAGTATTTGCAAAAAATGGTCCTGAGTCTTTTAAATCATTATTAAAAGTTACATATACTATATATATTGCTTTTGCTATTCAGCTTATAATTGTTTACAGCATAATAAATATTATCTTTGGAATTAACCCTAAGAAGTTTTTAGTTAAAATTTTTGAACCGCTATTTACTGCATTTGTTACACGTTCTTCTGGAGGCACATTGCCTATATCTATGAAAGCGGCTGATGAAAAGATGGGTATTAATCAGGGTATTTATAGTTTCACTTTACCGTTAGGTGCTACAATTAACATGAATGGTACTGCCATATATTTAGGTATATGTGCTATATTTATATCAAATGCTACTGGTAACGCATTAGATTTTAATTCTCAGTTAACTGTTGTAATAGTATCTGTACTTGCTGCTGTTGGCACTGCTGGGGTTCCGGGAGCTGGTTCTATTATGCTTCTTATGGTGCTTAATTCTATTGGGCTTGATATTAACTCTAATGTAAATGTTGCAGCTGCTTATGGTATGATACTTGGAATAGATGCTATACTTGATATGGGAAGAACTGCTCTTAATATATCTGGAGATTTATGCGGTACTGCAGTGGTTGCTAAGATTACTAAACAGATGGATATGAGTAAGTGGCAAGATTAAATATTTATTAGAGTTTGTAAAATAAAATTAAATAAAATAAAGGCTTTTAGTTGAGAAAACACTAAAAGCCTTAACAATAAAATAAAAAATACCTCTATTATAAATTTTCCCCATTACTATCTATAACTTGTTTGTACCAATAGAATGATTTTTTCTTGCTTCTTTTTAAAGTACCATTACCAAAATCATCTCTGTCTACATATATGAATCCATATCTCTTAGACATTTCACCAGTACCAGCAGAAACCAAATCTATAGGTCCCCAAGTAGTGTATCCTATCAAATCAACCCCATCAATTTCAACAGCATCTTTCATGTTTTTTATATGCTCTCTCAAATACTCTATTCTATAATCATCTTCCACATAACCATTTTCATCTGCCTTATCATAAGCACCAAGTCCATTTTCTACTATAAACATAGGCTTTTGATATCTATCATAAATATCATTTAAAGTTATTCTTATACCAAGCGGATCAACAGTCCAACCCCAATCAGTTTGTTTTAATTCTGGGTTTTTTATATCTCCTACCAAATTATCTTTACCTGTAGTAATTTCACCTGCATCTGCTTTAGCACATCTTGTTGAATAATAAGAGAAAGAAATAAAATCAACAGTATATTTAGCTAACAAGTCTAAATCTTCTTTTTCCATTTTTATATTTAATTTTTCTCTTTCAAACTTTTTTAAAGCATAATTAGGATATTTTCCTCTAGATTGCACATCAACAAAGAAATACATCTCATCATTTTTTTGTTGAGCAGCTAATACATCTTCAGGTTTTGAAGAGTAAGGATAATAAACTCCAGCAGCTAACATACATCCAACTTTATTGTTAGGGTCTACTTCATGAGCTATTTTAGTAGCTATTGCACTAGCAACCAATTCATGATGGCTTGCCTGATATTTCATCTCCTCTTCGTTTTCACCCTCTTCGAAATAAAGCCCAGCTCCCATAAAAGGTGCATGCAAAATCATATTTATTTCATTGAAAGTAAGCCAATATTCAACTAAACCTTTGTATCTGTTAAATATAGCATTACAAAGATTCTCATAGAATTTTATCATTATTCTATTTTTCCAACCGCCATATTTTGTAATTAAATGCATAGGGCAGTCAAAATGTGTGATAGTTACTAAAGGTTTTATATTGTATTTTAAACACTCTTTAAATACATCTTCATAAAATTTCAAACCTTCTTCATTAGGTTTCTCTTCATCACCTTTAGGAAATATTCTACTCCAAGCAATAGACATTCTATAAACTTTAAAACCCATCTCAGCAAAAAGCTTTATATCTTCTTTATAGTGAGTATACATTTCTATAGCGTCTTTTGAAGGATAAAAATGTTCATTATCAAAATCAAACATTTTCATTTTTCCTTTAATAACAGCAACTCTATCTTTACCATGCGGAGCAACATCTACATTAGCTAAGCCTCTTCCGCCTTTGTTAAATCCACCTTCACATTGATTTGCTGCGGTAGCTCCGCCCCATAAAAAACCTTCTTTAAATGGCATAAATTACTCCTTGATATATTCAAAGTAATATAAAAATAATATGAAAAATATAAAAACTCAAACAAGATTTTTTCCACATTAATCTGGTAATTAATTAATATAACTTTAATTGAAATTATGAAATTTGATAATTATACTATAAACAAATGAAAAGAAAATTGAAGGAGATAACAATGAAAGAAAAATTCAATGCTTTCATGGAAAGCAAATTTCTTCCAATAATGTCAAAAGTTGCCATGAACAGATATTTAAATGCCGTTAAAGATGGTTTTGTATTTGCAACACCATTTATTATTATAGGTTCTTTTGTATTATTATTATTTAACTTACCTTTAAATGATCCAACAAATTTTTTGTATTTTCCTCCTTATGAAAATTTTGTGAAAGCATTTGCAGGAAATTATATACAAATATTTAATGTTAGTATGGGAATATTGTCATTATTTGTTGCTTTTGGTATTGGACATTCTTTAGCTGGATATTATGGACAAGATCAAACTACAAATGGTTTATTGTCTATGTATGCTTTTTTGTTATTATCTGCAAAATCTTTAGCTGTAACTGTAGTAGGAGCTGCTGCTGAGTTATTGCATGTAGCTGAGGAAGTTAATGTTGGAGTTTTAGATGCAAGATACTTAGATGCTAAGGGACTTTTTGTTGCTATTATTGCTGCTTTATTATCTGTAGAGATAGCAAGATTTTTAGTTACTAAAAACATTATGATTAAACTTCCTGATTCAGTTCCTCCTGCTATATCTAAATCTTTTGAAATATTAGTTCCTGTAATTGTAATTTCTTTTGTATTCCAAACTATAAACATGCTTATACAAAATAATATGAAAATTATGGTTCCAGATTTAATTATGAAAATTTTACAGCCATTGTTAAATATGTCTGATGGCTTAGTATCTATAATAATTATATTACTATTAGTACATATTTTGTGGTTTTGCGGTATACATGGTGCTAATGTAGTTAATGTTGTTTTACAGCCTATTGCTCTTACTAATTTGGCTCTTAATCAGACAGCTCTTGCAGCAGGCGAACAGATACCTAAAATTTTATCTGGTGAGTTTATGAATTGTTTCGTATATTTTGGAGGTTCTGGTGCTACTTTGGGTTTATGTATTGCTATGATTATGACTAAAAATGCTCATATGAAATATATTGGAAAACTTTCTATAGTACCCGGTTTCTTTAATATTAATGAGCCTATAATGTTTGGGGCTCCTATAGTAATGAATCCTATATTTGTTATACCTTTCATTTTAACTCCTGTAATTAATGCTACTATAAGCTATACGTTTATGAAGCTTAATATAATAGGTAGGGTTGTGGCATTAGTGCCTTGGACTACCCCTTCTATATTAGGTTCTTTTATCTCTACTAATTTAAACTTTGTTGCACCTATATTAGTTATTGCTTTAATAATTTTAGATTATTTTATATATAAACCTTTCCTTAATATGTATTTAAAAGAATTAGAAAAAGAAGAAAGCGCTGCTGCAAACTAATAAATATATATTTACTATTTAAGAGGTGAGATATTAATCTTGCCTCTTATTTTATATAAATTTCACCTGTTTTATTTTTTATATTCTCTAATATAAAGCTTGTTTTGTTATATATCTTCACACAATCAAATATTACAACATTTCCTTTGTGGTCAATAATATCTTCTTCTTTGCATTTAGAACAGCCCACAGACATACTCTTTGGACAGAATGAAAAGTTCATCGCTGGAATTAAACCTTCTTTTATAGATAATGTATGTTTTAAATTTTTGCCTGCTTCAATGGCCGATATAACAACGTCAACTCCTAATTTGTATAAAAAGTCTACAGTGTAATTATTAATTGCATTAAGCCCAATGCCAGCCCATAATATAGCTTTTCCTTTAAGTGCTTCAATGTGTCCCAAATTATTGCATATCACAATCATACCGCTTGTTTTCTCTACTATGCTTTTTATCACTTCAATATCTTTATCAAATGTTACATGAGGGAGAATTATTCCGTCTATTTTTTTAGCTTCAAAAAGTTTAATTATATTTTCATCATAAACACTTGGAAATAATATTTTTTTATCATAATGAATATCAGAATATAAATTAATTTTCTCTTCACTTCCTGCAATTAATACTTTTATATTGGTGTTTGGATAATTAATATTTGTGTATATATTTTTATTATAATTAATTTTTTTTGACTGCATTAAAACATTTTCTAATTTTTCAATTAAGCTTCTTCTTGCTTCATTTAAAATTTTTACAGGTATAAAAGGATTTTTAAAATTCTCTTCAATATTAATATTCTCAAATTCAAATACAGTGCCTCCAGTTTTTGAAAGAGAATTAAAAATATCTTCTTTTGTTGTTGATTTTGTTTTAGCTTCTTGAATTATATAATTGCTAATATATTCTATATTGTTTAGTCTATCATCATATTTGCTTGTAACTATCAATTTTATTTTTTCATTATTAAAACCAACAATACAATTTAAATCAAGCAAATGCTTAAAATTATCGCTTTCAATTATTTTCTCTGCCTCGTCCATTTGAAGTTTATCAGTAGTTCTATAAACTTCATCGCCTACATTTACATTTTTTATAACAGCTGAAAAACTTAAATTTCCTTTCTCTCTTTTTACCCTCACATTATCTTTATATAAATCAGAAATTTGCATTCCTACCTGTCCGCTCTCTCCAAATGAAATCCCATCATAAACATTTAATTCTTTCTCTGCTTTTATATATATTTTGTTTTTCTTGTATGCTGTAACTTCTCCTATATATTCTCCATCATGACTTGGCTTATAATTTTCAAAAATATCTTTTGAGTTATAATAATATCCTTGAGAAAATCCGCCTCTATTAAAAATCTTCATTAAACTTTCTCTATATTTTTGGGTAGGTATATCCTTATTTTCTAAAGCCAAATCAATTGCATGTCTATATATTGAAGTTGTGATTGCTGCATATTCGCTTCTTTTTGCTCTGCCTTCAATTTTAAAAGAAGTTATTCCGCTTTCAAGCAAGTTTGGTATTATATCAATAGTCATCAAGTCCTTAGTGCTTAGAGGATAATCGGTTTTTCCGCCAGTGTATTCCATTCTGCAAGGCTGGGCACATGCTCCTCGGTTTGCACTCCTTCCCCCATGCAAATAAGAATAGGCACATTGACCAGAAAAACTTACGCATAAAGCTCCATGCACAAAAGTTTCAAGTTCTATGTCTATGTTATCTCTAATATATTTTATATTCTCTAAACTCATCTCGCGTGCTAAAACAACTCTGTCAATTCCTACGTTTTTTAAAAGTTTTACACTATCTAAATTATTACAAGACATCTGAGTGCTTGCATGCATGGCAATATTTAAATTATTTCTAACAATATCAATAATTCCTAAGTCCTGCACTATAATGGCATCAGCTCCCAAATTATAAACGCTTTTTATGAGAGGAAGCACTTTATCAATCTCATCATTATAAACCAAAGTATTAACTGTAATATAAACATTCACATTTCTTAATTTTGCGAATTTTATATTATTTTCTAAAGCCTTTTCATCAAAGTTTTCTGCAGCACCAACTCTCGCATTAAAACTTTTAGTGCCAAAATACACAGCATCAGCTCCCGCATTAACAGCAGCCTTTAAACCTCTTTCATCTCCAACCGGTGCGAGCAATTCTATTTTTTTGTTTTGACTTTTTATATTCAAGTTATTTCCTAATTTAGTAAATTTTTATTATTTTGGGGACTAGTCCCCAAACCCCTACTTCTTTTGCGACCGAAGGAAGTGCCTGCGGCGTGACCCAAAGAAGCAAAAGGACTATATTTAAAATAATTTAAGTTAATGATATTAAAACATTTACATATACTAAAATACAAAAATTGTATATATTGTTAAACTATAGCATATAAGTAAATGAATTCAAGTGTTAAATAGATTTTTAATAATTATATTTTATAGTTGCAGTTCTTTTTGTTCTTTTTAAATTTAATATTTCAATTATTGACATTGTATCTATAATTATGTAAACTTTATTATGTTTATTAAATAAAAAGGTATTTGTATAATGATTAAAGTGAAAGTAAATGATTTAATGCAAAAAGTATATGATAAATTCAAAGCGGTAGGTGTATCAAATGAACAGGCGGCTATAGTAACAGATTTATTAATTTACGCTGATATGAGCGGCATACATTCTCATGGAGTTATTAGGGTAGAGCATTATATAAAAAGAATAAAAGCTGGAGGAATAAATTTAAATTCAAAATTTAATATAGAAGAAAAAAGACCTTCTTTTGCATTAATGGATGCTGACGGCGGATTTGGACATGTTGCAACGCAGTATGCTATGGAATGGGCTTTAGAGACAGTTGAAAAACAGGGTATTGCTTTAATAGGAATAAAAAATAATAGTCATTCAGGTGCTTTAGGCTATTATAACAAAATGGCTATAAATAATAAAAAAGTTTCTTTAATAATGGTTAATACTGATCCTTGTGTTATACCTTTTGGCGGAAAGAGACCATTTTTCGGAACTAATCCTATAAGTTATGGTTTTCCTGCCAAAAAAGATTTTATACTTGGAGATATGGCAACAAGTGAGGTATCATTAGGACGCATATTTACAGCACGTAAAAATAATGAAACAGTACCTATGAATTGGGGAGTTGATAAGAATGGCAATCCTAGTTCCAATCCTCATGAAATAAAATATGTTGTTCCTTTCGGCGGAGTTAAGGGATATTTAATAATGACTATGGTTGAAGCTTTTACTGGGCTTTTAATAGGGCAGGCATACTGCAATAATTTAGTAAAAATGTACGGCGATATGGATAAAAAAAGAAACCTTTCTACATTTATGCTTGTTGTTGATCCTGCTGTTTATAATGATTTAGATACTTATTTAAATACTGTGCAGTCATTTATTGATGATATAAGAAAAGAACCTGCTTTAAAAGAAGGCAAAACTATATCAATACCTGGAGAGAGAGAAGAGTCTTGTTTTTTTGATTATTTAAAAAATGGAATACCTTTATCTGAGCATGTTTATAAATATATTTTTGATAAAACTACTTAAAGTATAGCAAAAGATAAGTAAATAATATAATTTTATTTTCTTATCATATAATCAATTGATTTTGTATTTCTGCTTCCGCACTTAGGGCATTTATGCTTAGAAAGTATTATATCCACAATATTTATTTTGTGAGATTTTTCAAATATTTTACCGCAATCATTACATTTATAAAGGAAAGGCCCAACAAAAGGCAACATAAAAAACTCCTTAATTATAATTATTAATCTTTATACTTAATATAAAGTTCATCTTCCATATCAAATTTTTCTATTAAATATTTAATTAAATAAAATTTTCTTTCGCTGCTGTAATTATTTTCTGCAAAATATATATCATTTATATCTATTGGATATTCAGATCTAAGCTCATTTTTATTTTTTGTAATCTGTATTAAATTTTGCATCTCTTCAGTAAAAAATAAATTAGAGTTTTGATTATAATAATATTTTAATATATGACTAAATAGTTTTGATACATCAGTTATATTTATTTTTTCGCCATTAAATATTATATAGTCTAATTTTTTACCTGTAGGGTCATCTGCTTCAAATATATTAACTTCTTCAGTAATTATATTATTATTTTTTTCTATTTTTACATTTGGATATATCCATACTATAATGAATCTGTCTTTTAATTTATCAAAGCGTGTTTCTAAATTTTTAATATTCCATTCATCTATAGTTTTTAAATATTCATTAAGCCAAAGATGACTGTATTTATATCCCTGTTCTTTATTATCCACATTCATATTTTTTTTATCTAAAAAAGTTTTATTTGAAAGTTCTTTGTTGTTTGCTGATATTGTTAAATTAGCTATTGTATGAAGTCTACTTTGCATTTTTTCGTATTCTTTGTCTTTTAAATTATCTTTCCATTCTTTCACAGGATTTTGTGGGAATATATGTTCTATTTCAAAATCAGTTTTTGAAAAATCAATAACCGTTTTTCCAAGTCCCATTTCTAATTTATTAAATAAATATAATTTTCTTTTTGTATTAATACCATTATATATATCTTTTTCTTTCAATTTATTAATAACTTCATCATTATCTGGAAATCTCTGAACATTTTTTAATCTGCATAAATATTCTTCTAATGAATCATAATAATTATTTTTATCTATTTTACTATATAATGACATAAATATTTTATTCATAGCATTACTAAATACATCACATATAAATCTTCTAAATACAAAAGATTCTATTAAATCAATAATTTTTAAAAAAGTTTTATTATCTATAACTTTATCATTATAGTCTTTATAAATTTTTAAAAAGAATGGATATGAAACATTTACCTCTAATGTCTTTATATTTTCAAGTTTTATAAATATATCTTTATCTATTTCATTTTTTGGGTTTAATAGTTTATTATAATAATTTGAGTACTCTTTCAAAGTATTTAAATAGTTCTCTATTTGATTTAAATCACTTATAGAATATTTTTCTTTGAACTCTTCATATATCCTATTTTTATTTGGTATTTTATTATATTCTGCAGTCATAAAATCTCGAATAAAGTCTGATACCATATCTTTATTAAGACTTTCATCTCTTGCATTTTTTTCTATATGTTCCCAATAAGTTTCATAAATATATTTTTGCTCTTTTGAATTTAATTTCATCAAAATATAGTTTCTTATTAAATCCCCTTGAGATAATGTTAAACCTGTAGAGTTTAAACTCTCAAATATACGCTGAGGATCATCTTCTTTTCTATCTAAAGACATATCAACGAATATTAATTTCTCTAATCCATCTAAAATTGTTTCATAATTAATATCTGTTATTTCTTTTTCAAAAAAATTATAATTATCTATTATATTAGATTTTTCCTTGAACTCATTATTTGAAAAAATAGATTTTAATGCTTTATCATTATTTTCTGTTGGCTTTAATTTTATTTTTTCTTCGTCTGTATTAGCATATTTGTTTATAAGATAATGTTCATACATTCTATCTCTTAATCTAGTATCATTTAATTCTTCTGCTAATTTATATAATCTTAAATAAATTAATATAATTGTAGTTAATCTTTGCTGACCATCTACTATAATTAATTCTTGTATTCCTGTTTTAGGTGCATGATCATCAACATATACTATGCTTCCTATAAAATGTTCTCTATTTAATTTACCCGCATCTTTTATATCATTTAGTAATACTTTACATTCTTTTATAGTCCAATCATAGTTTCTTTGATATACTGGTATAACAAATTGAATATCATTTTTTTTAATTAAATCATTTAATTTAGCTTCACTAGCTTTCATTATTTACTCCTAAAACTCTATACGCTAATAATACACTATTTTTGTAAAAACTCTATAATTTTTATACGATTTAGGCATTAACTATATTTTAAAATTTTCTACCCTTTATTGATAAAAATAAAAATATTGTTTATAATATTTATATAGGATTTGTATATGTCAGGATTAATATTTTTATTAGTGATAATGGTTGTATTTGCTTTTACTAGATATTTTATATTACCCAAAATATTTAGCAAAGATTCAAAAAAATTTAAAAAATATGCTGAAGAAGCATATAATGATTTAGATACATTTTACAATTCAGGTAATGAACACTCTAAAGAATTAATAAAAAATTCAATTATTGGGATGGCTAAAGAAGGAAATGATATAGCAATAAAATTCTGTGAAGATAAAGGCTGGGATATTAAATAGGGTTAAAAAATTAATTACATTTCCCGCCCTCTATTTTTATTGTTTTTATCTGCAATTCTTGATTTGGTATTATTTATTGTTTAAAAAGAAATGTTAACGCCCGCACAAGTTTTATTTATAACTTAATATAAAAAATTGTTGACAATTAATGTTATATAGTTTATGATGATAATATCATATTGGATAGTAATTGTTTTTTACATTAAACCTTTTAAAGACAAGCTAAACCTATTTATATAAAAATGAAATTCGGAAGAATTATATATTTTGTTTTTATATAAATAGGTTTTTTTATTTTTAGGAGAATTTATTATGAAAGTAGGAAAGATACTTAATAATAATGTAGTTGTTGTTTTTGAAAATGGTAAGACAGAAAAAATTGTTATGGGAAGGGGTATAGCTTTTGGTAAAAAAATTGGCGATGAAATAGACGAAGAGAAAATTGATAAAACATTCCTATTAGAAAATTCAGATAATAACAGCAAACTTCAGCAGCTATTAAAAGATATACCAGCAGAGTATCTAAACACTACAGAAAAAATTATTGAATATGCTAAAACTAAAGCAGAGAGAAGTTTAAACGATTTTTTATATATCACTTTAATGGACCATATATACATGGCAATAGTAAGAACTAAGGAAGGTATCAATATAAAAAATATGATGCTTTGGGATATAAAGAAATTCTATAAAGATGAATATAGTATAGGTTTAAAAGCTATAGATATAATAGAAAATGATTTTAATATAAGACTTTCAGATGATGAAGCTGGTTTTATAGCACTTCATATAGTTAATGCTCAAACTAATGATGAGTGCGGATGCATAAAAGAAATGGGAGAGATTACAAAACTTATACAAAAAATAGTTATGATAGTGGAGAGGCATTTTAATATAAAGTTTAATGATGAATCGCTATATTATAATAGATTTATAACTCATCTAAAATTTTTTGCATTAAGGATATTTCAGAAAAATATTTATAATGGCAATGAAGATGAAGATTTGCTTGCTGTGGTAAAAACTAAATATAAAGAAGCTTATGAATGCACTTTAAAAATAGCGGAATATATTTTACTTTCTTATTCTTATGATATAAGTGATGAGGAAAAATTATATTTAACTATACATATAGAAAAGGCAAAAAGGCAGGAATAAAAAAATATTTATATATGATTTTTAATATATTTGGATGGTGACATTAAGTTGGCCAAACCTTCATTATTATAAATAAAAAATTTATTATATTGGAGGATACGCTGATGGGAAAATACGAATCATTAGCAAAAGAAATTATTAAAAATGTAGGAGGAAAAGAAAATATTAATTCTCTTACGCATTGCATTACGAGATTAAGATTCAAATTAAAAGATGAGAGTAAGGCAAATGATGATGTGTTAAAAAACATGAATGGTATTGTTACAGTGATGAAAAGCGGAGGTCAGTATCAAGTTGTTATAGGTAATCATGTGGCAGAAGTTTATGCTGATGTATGCAATATTGCTGGGTTAGAAAGTAAAAGCTCTAATAATGAAGAAGAAAGCAGTAAAGGAAATTGGTTTAACAGAGCTATAGATATAGTGTCTGGAATATTTCAGCCTATATTAGGAGTTATGTCTGCATGCGGAATGCTTAAGGGATTTAATGCTTTATTTCTTGCCTTAGGTTTATATAAAGACAGTTCAGGAGTTTCAATACTTCTTAATGGAATAGGCGATGCATTATTTATGTTTTTGCCTTTGTTTTTGGGTTTTACTTCAGCTAAGAAATTTAATTTAAAACCTATGTTGGGTTTAGCAATAGGTGCTGCTATGTGCTATCCTGCTTTACAATTAAGCACATTATCAAAAAATGCTGAGCCTTTATATACATTGTTTGCTAATACAATATTTGCTTCTGATGTTTATATAAATATCTTAGGAATACCTATAATATCAATGGATTATACATCGACAGTAATACCTGTAATATTTATAGTTTATTTTGCTTCTAAGTGTGAGAAGCTTTTTAATAAGATAATACCAGACTTAGTAAAATTCTTTATAGTACCTATGCTTGTGTTGTTGATATCATTACCTATAGGTTTTTTAATTATAGGACCTATAACAATGTTTGGCTCTATGATTATATCTCAAGTTGTATTTGCAATTAGAAATATAAGCCCTTTAGTTGCAGGTGCTATAGTGGGAGGTACTTGGCAGATACTTGTAATATTTGGCATGCATTGGGGATTTATACCTGTGTACATTAACAACATGGTAACATTAGGTTATGATAATATAATGATGCCTTTCTTTGGATGTACTTTTGCAACTGCTGGAGTTTTACTTGCTATATTTGCAAAGACAAATAATATGAAGATTAAAGAGATGGCTTTGCCTAACTTTATATCAAGTATATTTGGAGTTACAGAACCTGCTATTTATGGTATTACACTTCCTATGAAAAAGCCTTTTATAATAAGCTGTATTGTTGGAGCTTTAATAGGAGGTTTTTACGGACATTTTAATTTTAGAAAATTCTTTGCTGGCGGAATGGGTATATTTGAATTTCCAGCTATGATTAATCCTGACGGCACAAGCGGAAATATAATAGTAGCAATATTAGGAGCTGTTTTAGCTGTAGTATTAGGGTTTGTAATAACTTTCTTTACCTATAGAGATAAAAATATAGAAAATACAGAATTTGCAGAAAACAATGAAAATATAAATAATAAAAATAATAAAACAGATTTGCTTAGTAAAGAAACTATATTCAGCCCATTAAAAGGTAAATTATTAAAATTAAAAGATTCAAAAGATGGAGCTTTTTCATCTGAAAGTTTAGGTAAAGGAGCTTTGATAATACCAGAAGAAGGTAAGGCAGTATCCCCTATAAATGGTACTATTAGCACAGTTATCCCAACACTCCATGCTATAGGTTTAACATCTGATAGCGGTATAGAAATATTAATTCATATAGGTATTAATACTGTAGAATTAAATGGAAAATATTTTAAAAGCAATTTAAAAGAAGGTGATAGAGTTTCTATTGGAGATACTTTATTAGAATTTGATATTGACTCTATTATAAAAGAAGGTTACTCAATAGAAAGTCCTATTATCATAGTAAATACTAATGAATATTTAGACGTATTAGAAACAGAAAGTGATATTAATATAAATTATAAAGATTCAATATTGACTGTAATACATTAATTTTATCAAATAAAATAATTGATTATAATTAATATATAAAAAATATTAATATATAAAAATGGTCTTGGTATTTATTTATCAAGGCCATTATATTTTTTACTTACTTATAATTTCCCGCCCTTCTATATTTATTGCTTTTATCCGAACTTCTTAGCTTTATATTTTTTATTGTCTAATAAAAAATATTAATGCCCGCCCAAGTTTTGTTTAATCTTAAAAATTATTGACCGCACGCAGAGTGCATTGAAAATATATGCTTATTTGAAATTGCAATTTAAACTATATGCAAAAATGCATTCACCGTGCGTTAATAAATTTTATTTATTAAATAACATCATAAAAATTATATCTCGTTTATAACAACATCTTTAGAAATACTATGTTTACCTTTTAGAGCTTCGTATGCATCTTTTGAGCCTTTAGGTACATTTATAGTTTTTAAAGGAGTACTTTCAAAAATTCTACTTCCATTCATTGAAGGAGGTGTTTCTGATAAAAATGTTATGCTTGTTAATAATGGGCATGTATAAAAAGCTAAATCTTTAATGGTTTTAACACTAGCAGGTATTGTAATAGTTGCTAATTTACTACACCAACCAAAAGCAGAGTCTCCTATAGTTGTTAATTTTGGATTTTCTCCTTCAAACACAAAATTTTCAGCACCAGTACATGCATAAAAAGCTGAATCCTCTATAGAAGTAATAGACTCTTGTATAGTTATAGTTTTTAATGCAGAACAGCTAGCAAAAGCAGATTTAGGTATAACATTGAAATTTTTAGGTAATTTGAAAGTTTGCAATTGCTTACATGAGTCAAATATAGCTTCACCTATACTTGTTACAGAGTCAGGTATATCAATATTTTCTATAATAGAAATTTTAAAAGCTCTATCATTTATAATTTTTAGTCCATCAGGTAAATCAATATTTTTTACTTTAGTATTATAAAAAACACTAATTCCTATTTCTTGTAATTTTTTAGGCATATTTACTTCTGCTAAAACATAACAATTAAAAAATACTTTTTGTCCTATAATAGTTATATAATCAGGAAGAATAACTTTAGTTATATTCCTATTAGCAGAAGAATCACCCCCTAATATATAATCAGGAAGTTTGTTATTTTGAAATTGCACATTTTCAAATGATACTGTTATATTATTAATGTCTTTAATCTCATTTATTATAGTACCAAGATTGGTATATTTATCATAACTCCTTGTAGAAGTATTTGTAAATATTATTTTATACTCTGTTTTATCATTATAATATTTATTTAATGCAGTTTTTATCGTTTCTGATGTGGCAGTATTTATATCTATACCATATTTTTTTGCCTCTTCACTTATTATAAAAGGAGGCGGCTCAGGAGTTTCAGTATTATTATCGCCTCCAGAAGATGCTCCTCCGTCTGATGTGTTATTGTCTGGAGATGTTGATTGACTTTTGCATGATAATAACAAAGATGCAATCAAAACTATAAATATTATTCTTTTCATTTTTTTATCCTTAATTATTATAATATATCTTACTTTAGTAATATAACAAAATATATTTTATTTCATTAAAAAATTTATTAAACCTCTTTATTATTTGAAACAAGTTCAACGCACGCAAAGTAAAATTTAAAATATAAAAATTATTAACAATTGAATTTAAATTATAAACAAAAATACGTCTACCGTGCGGTGAATAAATTGTTGGTTTAATCAAGTTTTTTACCGCAATCATTCAATATTATATATTCAAATTCCGAATTTATAATGAGGCTAAAACTATATTTGAGGAATGTTATTATGCGTTATCTTAGTTTGATTTTTATACTTATTTTTAATATATCTTTTTTATTTTCTCAAAATACTAACACTGGTAAACTAGACCAACTGTTAGATTATTCAAGTACAGGAAATATTAATGGAATAAGAAGATTAATTTCTGACGGTTCTATTTCTAGCTATATAGATTTTGGTGATATGCAGGGGCATAATGCTTTAATGACAGCCACTTTTAGAGGATATAAAGACATAGTTGTTTTGCTTTTATCTCAGAAAATAGATGTTAATGCCACTTGTATACATGGAAAAACTGCTTTAACTTATGCAGCAGAAAATGGATATGTTGATATAGCTTCTTATTTGCTTGCTAAGAATGCTAATCCAAATATAAAAGTTAATAACGGCACTACGGCTTTACTTCAGGCAGCTGGCAAGGGATATTATACTATAACAGAAATGATTATTAATGCTGGTGCTGATGTTAATATGGCTGGTCTTTATATTAATCCTGATGATGCAAATTATAATATGACTCCTCTTATGGTTGCTGCTTATAATAATCATGACGATATAATTAAACTATTGCTTGATAATGGAAGTGAGATAAATAAAGTTAATAATGTTGGAGCTAATGCTTTATTTTATGCTATAGCTAAGGGCAATGGAGAAGTAGCTAAAATGCTTCTTGAGAGAAATGCTGATGCTAATGTAGTATCTAGTTATGGGTATTATGGAAATATTACAACACTTGCTTTAGCTTCATCTTTGGGTTTGAATGATATAGTGTCATCACTTTTAATAGGTAAGGCTGACATTAATTATAGAATGGCAGATGGAAGAACTGCTTTAATATGGGCTAGCATATCTGGCAAGAAGGATATTGTTTTATCATTAATTAATGCTAATGCTGATATAAATATTAAAGATAATGACGGTAAAACTGCTTTGATGTTTGCCGCAGAAAATGGAGATTATGATTCTGTACAATATTTACTTGACGGCGGTGCAGATTTGACTATAGTAGATAACTTATCAAAAAATGCTTTAATGTATGCTATGGAAAATGGCAACACAGATATAGTTGATTTAATTACAAAAAGAAGCTTGGCAAAAAAATAAAGTTATTGAATAAATATAGAAAGTGTATGGGGTTTAGATATATAAAAAGGCTTTGAACTAAATGTTTAAAGCCTTTTCTATTTTTAAATCTTATATTTACTATTATTGTTTTTTCAATGTTCCACTACCGGCAGTAGATCCAGATAAAATGAAAATTCCAGCAGTATCGCTAGTAAATGTTAGAGTGAGAATAGATTCACCTTCATTTGCTGGAGTAAATTTTACTTCATAAGTTTCATTTCCTTTATCTGTTACATTTGTACTTTTATCGTTATTAAAAGTTACAGTTCCATCATTTGATATAGTTATAGTTGCATTTACTGTAGTAGGTGCAAGTTCCCAAGTTCCAGCATAATATCCTAAACCTTTGCTAGAGCCTGTTTTATCTGAATTGCTGCAGCTTATGGACAAAATACCAACTAAAAACAAAATCGAAGTTAAACTTAATAATTTTTTACTCATATTTTAATTTCCTATTTTTATTTATTCATTAATTATTTTTTGATATAGTCCCACTTCCAAAATCTTCATCCGTTATATTACCAGAATTATCAGATTCAAAAGTAATAGTAATATTAGAAGGATCGACAGTTGAACCATGTTGCACAGTCATAGTATATGTATTTTCAGAACCTTGTATATTTTCAGCTTTTGTTTCTCCAGCTTCATCTTTTATTTTTACACTGCTATCAGTACTTATAATAATATCATAAGTAGTTAGACCTCCGTCAAATGTGGCTGTCCAAGTGCCGGCATATTTTGCTATGCCTTGAGGAGTTGTTCCGCCATCACCAATACCGCCTGTTCCAGAACCGCTTCCATTATTACTACTATTATTATCACCGCTTCCTGTTTTATTTGTATTACTGCAGCTTAAAACAAGAATGCTGCTCAAAAATAATATACCAAACACACTTAAAAATTTTTTACTCATATTTTACTCTCCTTTTTACTTTTACTAAATATAACAAAAATACTGCTTTTTCAAATATATTTTTCATTATAATTACTTATATTTAACACTTATATTATATATTAAAAAAATGGAATATTATGAATAAATATACTAAAAAAATAGAAAATGAAATATATTATCTTATCAAAAAAAAGAATCCAACAATTGAAGAAATAAGTAAAGAACTAAATATAAGCTATGATAAATTAAAAAGCTATATTAACAAATCGAGCAAAAAATATAAAAAAAGTTTAATAAAAAAAATAAGAAAAGCAAAAGATGAATATTTTATTGATGCCAAAATAAAAATAGAAAATGCCTTAATAAAAAAGTCATTAGGGTATTATAGTAAAGATATTATAAAAGAGATAAAAACAGATAAAGAAGGCAATGAATCAAAAACTAAAAAAATAGTTTATAAATATAACCCACCAAATGAAAGAGCAATTATAGTATTTTTTGAATTATTAAAAAAGCGTTATGATAAAAGGCTAGAATATATAAGAAAAAAAAGAGAAGAGAGAGAAAACAATAATAAAATAAATATAAGAGTAGGGTTTGACAATTAATAAAAATGTATGCACATGTATTTTTTAAGTTACTAAAGAAAATAACATATATATTTTTATACTTAAAAAATTATCATTTATTAACGCATGATAAGTATACTCTATAAATAAAAATAATTTTGATTAGTAATTATTTTTATATTTTTATCTTCACACCGTGCGTGCGGAAAATTTTTTATAATTACTTATAATCTTTATACATTTGAGATAATTTATGAATATTAATATAAACATTTTAAAACCTTTTGAAAAATGGATTAATACTGAAAAACGACTAAAAATAGCATTCGGAGGACGAGGAGGCGGAAAAAGTGAATCTATTGCAAGGATACTAATAGCTAAAAGCTTTGAAATTAATGGAGTGATATTGTGTGCTAGAGAGATTCAAAAGTCTATTTCTTATTCAACTTATCCTCTTCTTATAAGCATTATAAAAGAACTTAATTTAAATGAGTTTTTTATGGTAAAAAGAAATGAGATAATAAACAAAATAACAAACTCTAAATTTATATTTTTAGGTATTAGAGAATGTTCTATAGAAGAAATTAAATCTATTTATAATGTAAGAATATGTTTTATAGAAGAAGCCCAAACTCTCACACAAAGAAGCTACGAAATATTAGAGCCTTCCATAAGGGCTGATAAAAGTGAGATATGGCTTGCATTTAATCCTCGCTTTGAAACTGATTTTATTTATAGGGTTGTAAGTCAATTTAGTTTATATAATAAAGTCTATAGAGATAAAACAAACAAAGAGTATTATTATAAAGAATATGAGGATGCTAATATATTAATTACTTTTATTAACTATGACGGCAATTATTATTTTAGCGACATACTAAATAAATCAAGATTATCCACATTAAAGCTTATGCCAAAAATGTATGAACATATATGGCTCGGCAAAATAAAAAATAAACAGGGAAAAGTTTTTTTGTATTCAAAATTAAAGTTCTATGATGAAAATAAAGAAAGAGAGAAAATATATTCTTATGAACATAAAGCGATAGTAGACCCTGCATTTGGGGAGTATAACTGTTTTACTGCTGTTATAGTGTATACACAAATCAATAATGATATTTATTTGATAGACAGCGGACTTATGCGTAATGATTCAAACTCAACAACTGATGAAAGCATAACAAATTTTTTAGCAAATAGAAACGTTAAAAAAATATTCTGCGAAAGTAATTTTGCTCAAAAAGAATTAGTTAAAAGACTTGAGAAACATTTTGAAGTAACGCCGTTTTTTGTGCATAAAAATAAAATAGAGAGAATAGTAAATGCAAGTTATGTGATATATGAAAGGGTGTATTTCCCTATGGGCTGGCAGGAAGTGCCTGAGGGCTCTGATACCGATAAATGGCTTCAAACTAATAATGGACGCGGATATATAGCTCTTCGTCAATTGCTTAATTTTGATGATTCTATAAGCAGTATTAAAGGAGATGTTTTTAGTTATTTGGATTTTCCAGATGCTTTATCAAGCTTAATAAACTTTGGAATGGAAGAGGCAGAAGATAATGGAAGAATTGAAGGAGAAGATAAAAATAATAGTTTGATGGATTTTATTTTTGGGAATTAATTTTTTTATTGTTCTTTTTCCCACGTACGAGCTGTACCACCTTGCCGCACGATAATGCTATGCTTCAATTATAGCTTCTTATACGTGCGGAGGAATACCTTTTAATATACAATTAAATTATAAAATTTATAATAAAATGCAGTTCTTTTGGTTCTTTTATACCAATACCGAGTAGGTGCCTATCGGCAAAAGAAGTGGGGCTCGGGGACTAGTCCCCGCAAATAAAAAACTAAAAAAATATCTTTGATAAAATTAAAGTTCTCAATATATATAATAAGTTTTTTATTCAACTTTTTTGTCGCTCTCGCTGTGAGGACTTCGTCAAAAAGTTGCAAAAAACGCAAATACTATAGCTTTATATGTTTTGAAATATGTATAAAGTGTAAGGTAATGCAAATATTTTAGCTAAAACAATGCAGTTCTTTTGCTTCTTTTATACCAATACCGAGTAGGTGCCTATCGGCAAAAGAAGTGGGGGTGCGGGGGCTAGTCCCCGCAAATAATAAAAAACTTAAAATTTTCTTGTTCTTTTTCCCGCAGCAAAAAGAACCAAAAAGTGCAAGTGTTATAGCTTTATATCTTTGAAATATATAAAGCTAAAATAATATCTATATCTTGTATAATATATATAAAAAAGGAGCATATATGGACAATAATTTAAACTATATAAAAGAAATGAATGAAGAACTTCTTAAAACTCAATCTTATATAGGGGGGATAAGTAATGTTATTGGCGTTGAACTAAAAGAAAGCTCTAATGTTGCTGCTGACTCCATTAACTTAATTAAAGAAAACATAAACCAAATAGATATTAAAACGCTTTCTTCTGATATTAATAGCGTTCTTTCAAGTACATCAACTTTGTATGGAAGCATATCATCAAGCTTCTTTTCGTTTTTTGATTATGACTTGAGTGTTTATGACAATGCTATTAATGAAGCTAAACAAAAGCTTGAAGACTTTAATAATTATCAAAATGAACTTAGAGAAAGCAATAAAGAAAAAGAAGATGGGTATTATAATGATTTTTTAGCTAGGTTAGATGAAGAGTTAGAACTTGCTATAGAAAATAATGATTTGATGAGTGCTGAGGCTATAAGAATAAAAAAAGAAGAAATAGCAAAAAAAAGAGAAGAAGAAAATAAATTATTGTTATTAGAAAAAGAGAGTAATGCTCAAAAAGAATTATTAGAGAGAAATTTAGCGGAAGCAGAATATAAGAAAGATTATGCAAAATGGGAAAATGAAGTTAAATTAGCAGAAATGGAAAAGAGTAAAGCTATTGCTGATGCTGTGTTAATACCTTCTCTTGCAATAGCAAAATCTGCATTAGGTGTTGCTACTTCTTTTGCTGAGGGGGGCTTAGTTGGATTTGCTGCAGGTTTAGCTGTTTCTGCTACAACTATTGCTTCTGCTGTTTCGGCGGCTTCTGGTATAGTATCTTCAACCAATGCTCTAGATACTTTGAAATCTAATCCTCCAACTCCTCCAAAGTTTGCTTTTGGTACTACAGGTTACACCATTCCAGAGGGAGGCTCTGCAATAGTTGGAGAAATGGGGGCTGAGATTGTTAGAAATAATGCGGGTAAAATAACAGTTCAAAGTAATGCTCAGTTAAATGATAATTATAATTCAAGAGATACTATGCATATAGAAAATGTAATTTTTAATGTTTCTCAAGTATTAACAGAAGAAGAAGTTTATAAGTATATGAATAATTATAAATATAGAAACTCACAAATGTATGTAAGATAAGTGATAAAAGTTATACCGCTTATCTTACATAATATTATTACAAAAATTAATTATTCGTTTCCATTCCATTGACTAATAGCATTATCATTAGATAAATCTGAAATAGAGCTTTTATTAAATTTAGGTTCTTTATGTTCTTTTAATTGTGATACATAATGTTTTGTAAGCAAGTATACTGGTTTATTAAGTATTATCATTATTATAATGTTTAATAAAGCCATAAAGCCCATAAACATATCACCTGCTCCCCAAATAGTTTTAAATTCTGCCAATGAACCAGCAAATACCATTACTATAGTCATAAGTCCTACTATGATATATGATGCAAAATTATCTTTTACAGCAGCAGCACCTGTTTTTATATAGAAAAAATTTCCAAGTATAGAACTATATGAGAAAAACAATATACATACAGTGATAAATATAGAACCAAAACTTCCTAAATGTGATTCCATAGCATATTGAAATAAATTAATACCTTCTATGTTTTTAACTTCTTTCATAGCTTCAGGAGATAATAAAAGTATAAAACCTGAAATAGAACATATTAACAAAGTATCTGTAAATACAGAGAACATTTGTATTAGTCCCTGTTTACAAGGGTGAGAAGTATGAGCAGCAGCAGCAGCGTGAGGAGCACCCCCCATACCAGCTTCGTTTGAGAATAATCCTCTTTTTAATCCGTTTGAAATTGTAACTCCTATAGCACCGCCAAAAATTGCACTAGGTTTGAATGCTTGCACAAATATATTTTGAAATACTGAAGGAACTGAAGGTAAATTAGTGAAGAATATAAAAAGCCCCATTAATATATAAGGTATTGCCATAATAGGAACTATAAATACGCATGCATGTGTTATAGTGTCTCTCTTTTTGCTGAATAATATTAATGCTGTGATGATTGTCAATATTGTAGCAGTAATTATTACAGATACATTATATTTTGATAAAGCATTTGATATAGTATTTGCTTGAACTCCGTTAAAAGTAGTGTAGGTAAATATCATACATAAAGCAAAGAGTATTGCAAGCACAGGTTTTTTTAATTTGCTTTTTATGTAGAAAGAAGCTCCACCTATAAACTTACCCATAGAATCTTTTTCTTTATATAATTGAGCAAGTGTACTTTCTGAAAAAGCTAAGCTTCCTCCCAAAAGAGCCATTATCCACATCCAAAATAAAGCACCCGGTCCGCCTGCAGAAACAGCTCCCATAACACCAGTAATGTTTCCTGTACCTACTCTTGAAGCAGTACTTATACAAAAACTTACAAATCCTGAAACTCCATCACCTTTTTCATGTTTTGAAAATAGAAGTTTTAGAGCATGTATAGAGTGGGAAATTTGTATTCCTTTGAGTCTAATAGTAAAAAATACAGCCACCACAAAAAATACTGCTAATAGCAAATATCCATACATAACATTATTTGTGTTTGTTATAATAGAATTAATAATATTCATAAGCATAACCTCTAAAAAAATAATAAATATTGTATTTTGAAAAATTACTAATCATAGAATTGAAAAATAATATATTATTTTTATGATTTTGTCAAAAAGTTTTTATATGAGTTTTGAATATATTTTATTGATGATTTTTCATTGTTCTTTTTCCCGCAGCAAAAAGAACCAAAAAGTGCAAATAAAATAATAGTAAAAAATAGTAGTACTTTTTAAAAAATAAAACAGCATATTTTATTTGAATTTATACCATATATATTTTAAAAATATCGACTACAGTATATGCGTTTTTTGCAACTTTTTTGAGCGACAAAAAAGTTGAATAAAAAAACTTATAAAAAATATAGTTATTTATGTATATCTAGTTTTATATTTAATTTATTATAAAATCAATATTCCCAACCCATTTCATCGCATATTTTTAAAATAGCTTTATTATTTGGATTAGCTAAATTTATAATTCTTTGTTTATATTCCTCTTTTAATTTATCATCTGCCAAATTATAACCTTTCATAAAATCATTATAAGCTTCTTCTATTAATTTATCTTTTTCTTTTTTGCTTTTTGTAGTATTTGCTAATAATTGTTTCGATAATGCTTTATTAAAATAATATTTTGAAACATTAGGATTTAATTCTATAACTTTATCAAAATCTTTAATAGCCTCTTTATATTGGTTTAAATTCTTTTTAGCAATTCCTCTGTTAAAATAAAAATTTGAATGGTTAGGATTTAATTCTATAGCTTTATTATAATCCTTAATAGCTTCTTCATATAATCCTAAATTTGCTTTAGCAGTGCCTCTATTATTATAAGCTTCTGAATCATTAGAATTTAATTCTATAGCTTTATCAAAATATTCTATACTCTCGATATAATTTTTTAATTTTATTTTTGTAGCTCCAATATTATTATAAGCCATAAAATCATTAGGGTTTAATTCTATAGCTTTATCATAATCTTTAATAGCTTCTTCATATAATCCTAAATTTGCTTTAGCAGTACCTCTATTATTATAAGCTTCTGAATCATTAGAATTTAATTCTATAGCTTTATCATAATCTTCAATAGCTTCTTCATATAATCTTAAATTTAGTTTAGCTATACCTCTATTATAATAAGCTATTATATAATTATTTTTATACTTAGAATATTCTTCAGAGTTTTCATTATATCCTTTCAATAAATCATCTGTCATTTCTATAATTTTATTATAATAATTTATAGATTTATTATATTCTTTATTATTAAATGTTTGATATGCTGAATTGAGTAAATTTGATATTTGTATGTTTATATTATTTTCTTCTATTAATTTTTTGGTTTCTTCTTTGGCTTGATTTTTTATATCTAATATCATTTGATTTGATTTTTCTTGAATTGAATTAATAGAGTTATTAAATTCTATTTTTAATTTATCTATTGAATTTAAAGCCTCACTATTTTTTTCATTTATTTCTTTCAAAAATTGGTTATAGTTTTTTTCTAATTCAGATATTTTTTTTGTGTTTCTGTATCAATTTTTAAATGTAAATTTTCAATATCGAGTTCATAATGTTGTATTTTTTCTTTATATGTTTCAATCTTTTCTTTTAGTTTTTCTATATCATTCAAATTATCCTTGCTCTCTGATAAAATATTATTATTGATAAAAATACCTGCAAATGTGAATACTATCATTATTACAGACAAAAATGCAAACCAGAAACTTAATAAATCATTTGAGTTTTTCATTATCTCTGCCATTGAAGACTCTAATATTTTTGTATCTAAATTAATTACTGTATTATTAGTTGTAATAGATTGTAAATGAGTAGTATAATTTTCTAATGCTTTATCAAATCTGTTTTCTATATTTTTGGTATGTATAAAATATATTAATGCAAATAAAAATATTGATAATAAAAATAAAACTATAATTGTAGATTTAATTTCTCTATCTTTCATAAATAATCCTCAAGCTATTTGCTATATTATACAGTATTATGAAAATTATTAAACAATATATAAAGGGGTTTTGGGTTATATATAGTTTTTTGATTATTTATGTTAGTAGTGTAGGGGAAAAACAATAAAAATTTATTTACACTCCCCACCCTTTATTCTTTATTGCCATATTTAAAATTGCAATTTCATTTATATTTAATATTTTATCTGTAAAATCACGCCCGCCCAAGTTTTAATTAAATTCAAAATCTATTTACCGCATGGTGAACGTATTTTTTAATGTAACAAAAATTGCATTGTTAATTTATTTATATTTTTTGTTTGGCTTAACGTGCGTTACAATGAATTATAATTAATTACATTGAAAATTATTCTCTATGTAATTCTTCACTTCTAGTAAATCATTGAATTTTTTATAAGCCAACTCTTTCTCATCTTCCTCTGATAATAAAAGTAAATCTGGAACATAAAACCTCTTTTCTATGTTAGCATTTTTAGCAGATAATAATCCATTTTTAGAATCTTCTAATATTATTACATTATTTTTATCAGCATTAAAATAATCACATGCATTGTTATATAAATCTGGATGAGGCTTTGGATGTTTTACTGCATCTCCACAAACTATATAATCAAATCTTTCTTTTAAATTTGTCTTTTCCAAATATAAATCAACTTTTCTTTTTATGCTTGATGTGGCTACTGCTTTTTTTATATTATGTTTATTTAAAAAGGTTATTAATTCTTCAGCACCTTTTTTTATATTAATGCCATTTTCTTTTACTATATTAAATGCTTCTTCTATTTGATTATTTATTATATCATAAAATATTTTTTCATTATTAGATATTTCCATTATGGTGTTTTTTATTGAACTTTCATTAGAGCCTAATATTTTACTAAAAAATAATTTTTCAACATCTATATTAATATTATAATTTTTAAAAGATTTTTTCCATGCGGCTAAACTTATTGTTTCAGTGTCAAGAAGTAAGCCGTCCATATCAAATATAACTAAACTTAATTTATTCATAATAATTTTACATACCTCAAATATTAAAATTTATTGGTTAATAATCATAATATAATAATATTTTTTTTCAATATTGTGTAGTATATAAAAAGTTTAAAATTTATTTAGAATACCCGCCCTTTATTGTTTATTGCTATGTTTAAAATTATAATTTCATTTATATTTAATATTTTATTTGTAAAAGCATGCCCACCCAAGTTTTAATTAGATTTTTAAATTTATTTACCGCACGGTGAAAGAATTTTTTAATATAACAAGAATTGCATTTTTTATTTGATTATATTTTTTGTTTGACTTAGCGTGCGTAGTGAGGAGTATAAATTTAAAATTAGGTATAATCAATGTTTTTTATTGGTACATGAAAGATAAAATAAAACATAGTAAGCGTTGACAAGTTTATATTATAGATATACAGTCAAATTATAGTATTGATATAAGTAAGAATGTAAAAAACTATAAAATTTGCTATAATATACTCAATAGCCATTTAAAAAAATAAAAACTAAATAAAGTATAAGTTTATATGTATTAGAAAATTATAAAAAGTTTTTATTGAATACTATGTATAGCAATGAAGATGAAAGAAAAAAATTAAATAATATATATTACCGTACAGTATTGATAATATCTTTTAATTCGTTAAAATCAATAATTACATTAGGATAATCACTATCTAAAACAAAATAAACCAATTCAATATTCTCTTTTTCAAAATTAAAATATAGCTCAACTTGATTTAAAATCATTTCTTTTTCTGTTTTTGACTTTATATTTAATAGAATTTTTTCTCTAAGTTTTAAAGAGCTATGTATATCGTCTTTAAATGCCTCAACAGTTTTATTCATTTTTCTATTTTCCTTTATTGATTATTATATACGAAAAGCGGTTCTTGCAAGCCTTTTCATCATTTTCTATTATTTATTCTTATATTTCTGCTTTATGTTTGTATTTACTTTAACATTTAATATAGAGGCGGGCTTCTTATTGAAACTTTATCCTTATAAAAAATAAAAGCCCCTTATAATTTTTAAGAGGCTTTTTATTTACAACTTTGTTTATAATTATTCTTCTATACTCAAATGAAGCTCTTCTAATTGGTCAGGATCAACAGTAGAAGGACAGCTGCTCATCAAACATTGACCCTTCTGAGTTTTAGGGAATGCTATAACTTCTCTTATGCTATCTTGTTTTTGGAGTAACATTATAACTCTGTCTATACCAAAAGCCATACCGCACATAGGAGGAGCACCATATTTTAAAGCATCAAGTAAGAAACCAAATCTTATTTTAGCTTTCTCTTCATCTATGCCTAAAAGTTTGAATATAGTAGCTTGTACTTTGCTGTCATATATACGCTGACCGCCTCCGCCTATCTCATTACCGTTTAATACCAAATCATAAGTATCACTTCTCACTTTTAAAGGTTCGCTTTCAAGTATAGCAACGTCTTCAGGTACAGGAGCAGTAAATGGGTGGTGAGTAGCTGATATTCTCTTTTCTTTGTGGTCATATTCAAATAATGGAAACTCTACTACCCATAAGAAGTTTAATTTGTCTTTATCTATTAAGTTTAATTTCTCAGCAACTCTTAATCTTAAATTGCCTAAAGCATCAAATGTAACTTTTGGAGTGTCAGCAACAAAGAATAGTAAATCACCTTTTTCTGCTTTTGTAACTTCTAATATTTTCTTTTGATTTTCTTCAGAGAAGAATTTAACAATGTTTGATTCAAGTCCGTTTTCAGTAACTCTCATCCAAGCAAGACCCTTAGCACCAAATATACCAACATATTTAGTAAAGTCGTCAATATCTTTTCTGCTTAATTTATCAACTCCGCCTTTAGCGTTTAAACATCTTACTATAAATTTATTATCTAAAGCATTTTTAAATACTGCAAAATCACAACCTCTAACAGCATCTTCAACATTTACAAGTTTTAATTCAAATCTAGTGTCAGGCTTATCGCTTCCATACATCTCCATAGCATCATAATAATTTAATCTAGGGAATGGAGTAGGTAAGTCAATGCCGTAAACATCTTTAACAATATTAGCAGTAACTTTTTCCATAATTGATAAAAACTCATCAGTATTAAGGAAAGAAGTTTCTATATCAACTTGAGTAAACTCAGGCTGCCTGTCTGCTCTTAAGTCCTCATCACGGAAACATTTAGCCACTTGATAATATCTGTCAAAACCGCCTATCATAAGTATTTGTTTAAATATTTGCGGAGATTGAGGCAATGCATAAAAATCTCCAGCATTTAATCTTGAAGGAACAAGAAAATCTCTAGCACCTTCAGGAGTACTTTTATTTAATATAGGAGTTTCAACATCTATAAAACCATTATCAGATAAATGTTTTCTAAAAGCATTAGTAATTTCAAATCTTTTATATAAATTGTTGAATACTTTTGGTCTTCTTAAATCTAAATATCTATATTTTAATCTTATATCTTCACCAGTATCAATATCATCTTCAAGTAAGAAAGGAGGAGTTTCAGAAGTATTAAGAAGTTCCATTTTCTCAACCATAACTTCTATTTCACCAGTAGGAATTTTAGGGTTAATCATTTCTTCGCTTCTAGCTCTTACTTTACCTTCTACACTTATAACATATTCGCTTCTTAAATCTTGAGCGTCATTATGTGCTTCTTTGCTTATTTCTGGATTAAATACTATTTGTACAAATCCAGTTCTGTCTCTTAAATCTACAAATATTACACCGCCATGGTCTCTTCTTCTTAAAACCCAACCAGCTAATTTTACTTCTTTACCAATATCATTTTTTGTTAATGTTCCATTATAGGCACTTTTAAAACGCATATTAATTCCTCTTAAAAAATTATTTATTTGATTATTAAAAATAAGTTATATTTCTTTTAGTTTGAATAAATATGATTATTATATTATATATAAGTATAAAAATCAATAATTAAAATAACTTAATTTAAAAGCATATTGATATTTAATAGTTCTAATATCAAAAATATATAATATTGTTATATTTTATTATGATAAAACTTGAATTCTGAAAAAATATGTTCTATATTAAAATTATAAATACATAATAAAAAAATATATTATAATAAGAGGATTTTTATGGAGTCATTTTTTAAGAGCGATGCTAGTATACTAGCTATTATTTTTATTATAACGTCATTGGCGTTATTAGGTCAGCAAGTAAAATTAGGTAAAATTTTAGGTCCTGCTTTAAGTGTTATATTATTGGGTATATTTTGTACCAATGTGGGTTTAACACCAGTTGATCATAATGTATATGGTGTATTTTTCACATATTGTGTACCTTTATCTATTTCTATAATACTTATGGGTGTAGACATTAAGGCTTTACTAAAATTATCAAGAGAGCCTTTTGTGGCTATGCTTGTTTCTGTTCTTAGTGTTTCTTTTTTAGCTTTTCTTTTTGGATTGATATTTGCTAAGGAAATAGATGATGGGTGGAAAATTGCTGGAATGTTTGTAGGAAGCTATACAGGAGGAAGTCCTAATTTAACTGCTATAGCTACTGCATTAGGAACGAGCAGAGAAGCAATAGCTGCTGCAAATGCTGCTGATTATGTAGTTGGTACACCTGCTGTTATTTTTTATATGTCACTTCCGCCTATATTAAAGGCATCAAAATTGTTTAATAAAGTTTGGCCTTATTCTTTTACAGAGGAAGAGCTTTCTAAAGATGATGGGCAGGGCGAGTTTTTGGGAAATAAGGAATGGAGCATTAAAGAGATTTCTTCATTAATAGCAATAGCAATGATAATAGTTGCTGTGGCTACTCTCATAAGTCAATATTTTCCTGATAGTTTTAGAGGTTCTGCAAGACTAATTTTAATAAGTACATTTTCTTTAATATTATCAAGAGTTCCTTTTATAAGAACACTTAGAGGCAATAATGATTTAGGTCTTTTCTTTTCACTGCTTTTTTTAACAGTTTTAGGTCTTACAATTAATTTAAAAGGTTTTTTAAGTTCAACATTATATATAACAATATATTGTGCTTTAATAATAATATTCTCTATGATTTTCCAATGGGTTGTTTCAAGAATATTAAAGATAAAATATCAGTATGTATTATTAGCTACAGTTGCGGCTGTTTGGGACGGACCAACTTCGGCTTTGGTTGCAGGAGGTGCAAAGTGGAAATCTTTGATGTCTATTGCAATTATAATGGGAATTATGGGTGGTGTTTGCGGTAACTATTTAGGAATAACCGTTGCTTTTTTAATTAAAAATGCATTAGGCTTATAAAAAATTAATAATATTTTTATTTTATTATTCTTTGACAATTTATTATACATTAAATATAATAGCAGTTATGGTAAATAATGAAATAGAAATAAAAGCATATGTTAGAGATTTTGAAAATACTTTAAGTTTTCTTTATAAGAATGCTAGATTTAAAAAGAAGTATTTTAAAAAAGATATTTATTATGCCAAGAGTGATGATATTTTAAATGATGATATAAAATTAAAAAACTGTATTAGGCTTAGGGTAGAACATGGAGGTTATACCTTTTGCTCTAAAGATAGAAAAATAGTAGACGGTGTTGAAGTTAATGATGAGATAGAAATAAAAGTAAGCAAGAAAAAGGCAAGATTCATAATTAATTTTTTATCATCACTTCAAGGCTATAGAGAGTATGTGAGAAAAGAGAAGAAGGGTTATGCTTTTGTATATAAAAACTCATTAGTGGAAGTGTCGAAGATAAAAGGTTTAGGTGATTTTATAGAGATAGAGTTTTTAAATAGTGCAGATAGCGTAGAAAATCAGGTTTATCAGTTAAAAGCTATATTAAAAGAAATAGGTATAGATGAAAAAGATATAGAAACAAAAGCATATATTGATATGCTTAAAAAAAGCTAAATAATTAGCTATTATTTACGATAATAAAACATAATTTTTTAAGTTTATAAGTTAGGCTTTGTTTTTATGTTTAAAAAGATTTAATATGTGCTTGACTTTTTTTAGAGTATATGTTAATATATTTAAGTCTTAAAACATAAGGGCGATTAGCTCAGCTGGGAGAGCGGGTGCCTTACAAGCACTAGGTCGGCGGTTCGAACCCGTCATCGCCCAAAGTCTTCTAAAATTGTTTACATTATTTTTTAGTATATGGCAGGTTTTGAATATCTTTTAATTATAGTAGCTATTCTTTTTCTATTAATTTTATTAACTTTTCTTATTAAAAAAATTACTAGACATATTTCTATATTATTTGCTGTTATTATTATAATGGTGCTTTCTGTTGCTTCACTTGTAGGAATATATTTTAATTATACAACTAATATATCTGCAAACATGGAAACTTTTTCTATGGAAAAGCAAAGGGCTGAAGAGAAAAAGAGACTCATTAGCAGCGTGAGCATGAAAGATGGTGTATTAGAGATTTTATCTTTACACTTGGCTTATTCAAATAGAATATCTAAACCTATAATAAGAAACGGTGAAATAGGTTTTTATTTGGATGAAATTTGGTTTAATTGGGCTGACGGTAAGCTTTTAACAGATGCAGATATATCTAATGCTGATAATTATATAAGTTTCGGTTTTTATCCATATCCTGTTGATGGGCTTCCTGTTATACAAGAGGCTACACCTGAGAGAACTTTGGAGCTTCAAGAATATTATAAAAGAAGAGTTAATAATAAAAAAATCATTAATAACACTTTTTTAAATACGCTTTATGATGCTTATTCCCCTAAGACTATGATGACACATATAAAAACTGTGAGTATATTAGGTTATAGAACTAGCATACACGATTATATAGTAGAGCCTCTTTCTAATGCCAGTGTAGAAATTAAATCTATGGCACAAACTAATGCTCAAGTAAAAAATTATTTAGCATCATTAAAAACAGTTAGTGGCTATGTATGGAAAATAATATCAAAAAGTGCAAGCAGAAGCTATCATAGTTATGGAGTTGCCATTGACACGCTTCCTAAAAGAAATAATGGCAAGCAAATATATTGGGCTTGGACTAGGGTTAATAATAAAGAGTGGTATGCTGTTCCTTTTAATGATAGATGGAATCCGCCTAAAGAGGTTATAAAAATTCTTGAGAAGTATGGATTTATTTGGGGCGGTAAGTGGCATAATTATGACACTGTGCATTTTGAATATAGACCAGAGCTTATAATATACAACAGAATAAAAGAAGATGAAGAAGAGCTTTATAGGCTTATAAAAGAATACGGTTTATATTAATTAATAGCATTAAAAAATATATTTCTCAAATTATCTTTATTATATTTTCAGAAAAACTAAATATTCTAAAATTTATAAAAAATTATTGTTTTAATACATTCTAAAATTTTTTAACTTTTTTATTTTAATTATTTGCAGGGCTTTGCCCCCACTCCCCCAGTTCTTTTATTGGTATAAAAGAACCAAAAGAACTGTATTTTTATTATAAATTTTATAATTTAATTGTACATTAAAAGGCACTCCCCCGCACGACTAAGAAGTTATAATTAAAGCATAGCATTACCGTGTGGCAAGGTGGTACAGCTCGTATGCGGGAAAAAGAACAATAAAAAAATTAATAAAATATAATTACTTTAATATATATAAAAAAATTTAAAGCCTATCAAAATATTTTTTAGTTTTTTTATTTGTGGTGGCTTTGCCCCCACGCCCCCACTTCTTTTGGCGACCAAAGGAAGTGCCTGTGGGTATGACCCAAAGAAGCAAAAGGACTGCATTTAATAAAATATAGCTTTTATGCATAGCCGAAAACATAGATATTATTTTATATATTCCAAAGCTATAAAGCTAAAACATTTGCACTTTTTGCAACTTTGACGAAGTCCACACCGCGACCGAAGGAAGTGCCTGCGACTGAAAGGAGTGCCTGTGGGTGCGACCGTAGGAAGTACCTTTAGGTATGGTATTGGTATAAAAGAACTGCATTTTTATTATAAATTTTATAATTTAATTGTACATTAAAAGGTATTCCCCCGCACGACTAAGAAGTTATAATTAAACCATAATATTACCGTGCGGCAAGGTGGTACAGCCCGTACGCGGGAAAAAGAACAATAAAAAAATTAATAAAATATAATTATTTTAATATATACTAAAAAAGTTTATAACATATTCATGAAAATTGACAAACTCAGTAATTTTTAGTATTATATAAAATAACTTCAATATAAAAAATAAATAAATATGACAAAATTAGATGATAATATAAATAACATTTTAAATAGATGGCGTCTTATACTCGGAGATTTCGCTGATAATAATATTGAATTGCAAGAAAGTTTATCAGACCTTAATGAGTCTTTAAATTTTTTGTATGACAGAGAATACTCAAAAGAAGATGGATATTATAATGATAATGACCATACAAAATTAAAAGGCGATAAGAGTAAAAGCAATTTAACTGTTCCAATGTGGGTTTCTAAGATAAGAAAACTCTTTCCAAAAGAAACTGTTCAGATAATGCAGACTCATGCTCTAAATAAATATAATCTAACTGAGATGATTACAGATGAGAATATTTTAAAGGAAATGGAGCCTAATATGGACCTTCTTAAAAATATTCTAACATTTAGAGATATGATGGGTTCTAATGTAAAAAAACTTGCTTACAGCATAGTAAGAGATATTGTAGAAAAGCTAAAAAGAAAAATGGAGCAAGATATTAAAAAAGTATTTTATGGAAAGAAGCTTCCTAATTCTTATACAATGCATAGAAAAATATTTAAAAATCTTGATATAAAAAAAACAATTAGGCATAATTTAAAAAACTATAATACTCAAAATAATACAATATTTGTAGATAAACTTTATTTTAATAATAATATAAAAAATTATAATCCTTGGCATATTATAATACTTATAGATGAAAGTGGTTCTATGCTTGATAGTGTTATATATTCATCTATAATGGCGTCAATATTTGCTAATTTGCCATATTTATCTGTAAAGCTTATTATATTTGACACTTCCATAGTTGATCTTACTGATTACATTAAAGACCCAGTGGATACTCTTTTAAAGGTTCAATTAGGAGGGGGTACTGATATTGTTAAAGCTTTGGAATATGCTAAAAAAATTACTGCATTTCCAGAAAAGACTATATATGTACTTATAAGCGATTTGGAAGATAGCAATGATTATAAATATATGCACAATAGTGTAAAAGGTATTATTGAGTCAAGAAGTAAGATTTTTATATTAACAGCATTAGATTATGACTGTAATGAATCTTATAATAAAAATGCTGCTCAAAAACTCTCTAAGCTTGGTGCTAAGGTAGCTGCAATCACACCAAATAAATTAGCAGAGTATATAAATGATATTATATCATAATGATGTTAGTATTTATTGATTGAATAAAGTTTAACAAATAAAAAAGAGACTCTATATATTAAATATAGAATCTCTTTTATTTATTATTTTAAAACCTTCATTTATTTAAATATTTGAGTGATGTCATTTATTGTTATAAATATAGCAAGCGTTATTAAGAATGCTGCCCCAAAGGCTTGTATTTTTGTAAGCACACTTCTATTAATTGGTCTTCTCATTATAAGCTCTATAAAAGAAAATACTATCATACCTCCGTCTACAACAGGAAGCGGCAAAAGATTCATTAAAAATAGTATTAAACTTATAGTAGCAGTAAAAGATAATATAGTTCTAATTCTATCAACACTAACAGATATTACCTGAGAAGAAAGCTGTATTATTCTCACAGGTCCTCCCAAATTCTCTCTTACTGAAAGCTTGCCAGTAAATAAAAGTTTTAATCCATTTACATAAGAAACAATGTATTTACCAGTTTCTTTAAAAGCTTCAGGTATAGATTTTGGAAAAGGTGTGCCTTCTATTTTTTCAACTTTTACAGGTGTACTCATAAACTCTATACCTAAACTTCCATAAGTACCGTTTTTTGATTCTACTTGTCTTGGTATAGCCTCTCTTGTTACTTCCTTACCATCTCTTAAAACAGTGATGGTAATTTTATTTAAAGCATTATCCATTATAAGAGGTCTGAAATCTGCTATGTTATCAGCACTTATATTGTTTACAGCTAATATCTTATCTCCAGCCTGAAGTCCAGCCTCTTCAGCAGCAGAATCTCTAACTACATTTTTTATAATCAAATCACCGCCAAAATAAAAACCTAATGCTCTCTCTCCGCTTAATGCTTTTAATATTTCTACTGAAGGTATAGATATATTTACTGTTTCAATGTTTCCATTTTCTGCAGATTTTCTATTTAATGTAAAGTTAATATTATCTGCATTTTTTTGTATTGCTTCTTCATTTATAAGCTTTAATACATCATTGTCATAATTAACTTTAGTGCCATTTACAGCTGTAATAGTATCTCCGCTTCTCATGCCGTATTCATATGCTAATGTGCTTCCAGATTTTGAATGCATATATCTAGCATCTTTAAATACGCTTATTGTTGGTGAATATAAATCTACTGTAGAAGGTATTGATACTAATATAACAAGAAGTAAAAAAGCAAATAAATAATTAAAAAATGGTCCTGCAAAATATACTATAATTCTTTTTAAAGGCGACATGCTTATAAAATCATCGTCTTCTACTTTTCCGTCTTCTGACATCTCTCCCTTAAACTTACAGTATCCTCCAAACGGTATGATTGACAATCTAAAATCTATTCCTTTTATAGTTCTTCTAAATATTATAGGTCCAAAGCCTATTGAAAAAGCTTCTGCCTTTATTCCAACAGCTAAACCAGCAAGTAAATGCCCCATTTCATGAACAAATACAAGTACACTTAATAATATAATAGCACCTATCCAACTCAATTTTGAGCCTCCTTTTAAATACTATCTTTATTGATAATTATTACTAATTAGTATATATTATATAATAAAATATTTCAATAGCAATGTATTAATATTTTTTAAATTTGAAAAATGATATATTATTTTTAATATATTTCAATAGGAATTATGTAAATTTATTTTTTATTTATATAAATTGATTTTTTTTATTAAATAATTTATAAATAATTATAGATAAACACTTCCCTGACGAAGCACTTTATTATTAATACAATCATATAAAGTAGAAGGAAGTTTTTTTTCAATAGTTCCGCAATTAACAATAAGATCAACTTTATCCTCATAAAGTTCTACAAGCTTATTGCCGTCATATATAACACCATAACCTGTAGGATTAGCAGAAGGAGCTACTAGAGGAGGGGTTAGTTGTAAAAGTTTTTCCATATAATTATCTTTAGGTATTCTAAGAGCTACAGTATCTTTTAGATATAGAAAATCTTTTTTGATAATTTCTTTTAGAGGCATAATAAAAGTAAGTTCACCCGGTATTTTTGCTTTTACTATATCAGGTATATTTTCTTGACAAAGTAGATTAATAAACTTAGAATCTTTTAAGAGTATAAGCAGAGGTTTTTCTCTTTCTCTCTCTTTTATTGAATATATTCTATTAATAGCATCAACATTAAAAGCATCAGCCAACATTCCATAAACGGTATCGGTTGGAGATATTACAACTCCTCCTTTATTTATAACTTTAGCAACCTCTTCTACAGCATATTCTATACTATCAGGATTATTTTTATCAAGTTTAATTACCATATAAGTATCCTCATTATTAATTACCTTCTAATAACTGTAGGGTGAATATATACTTTAGCAAAACCTCTTCTTTTAGCATTGTGTAAAGCAAGAAGTGAAGGGGCTATTTCTTTATCAAGATTATCATAATGATAGTTAGCCTTGTATGCAGTATATGCTATTCCAGCAGATACAGTATATTTTATAACTATTTCATTATACATTATTTCATTTTTATTTACCAATTCTTTTATTTGTTCTATTTTCTCTTCATAGAGTCTTATATCCATTCTCTTGAATGCAACCATAAATAAATTGGTGTCATATCTACATATAATGTCTTCTTCTCTAGTTGCATTGATTAATACTTTAGAAAATTGTAGTATTATCTCTTCTCCAGCCATTATACCAAATTCTTCTATAATGTCGTCTATGCCATCTATTGAAAAAGAAGCTAATATTATAGTCTCTTCATGTCTTACTGTTTCTGCTAATAATCTTTTAAATTGAACTAAGAATTCTTTTTTATTATAGAAACCTGTTTCCAAATCAATATTTAATATATCTTCATATTTCTTTTGCGATTCTTTATAAGACTGATAATTTTTGTTTGAAGTTTCAGTCATATTATTAAGAGCATTTTGTAAAGAATCTATTTGTTTTAGAGTTTTTTGATGTTCTATATACATTTTCTTTTCTTTCATTGCATTATGTACATTAACTATAAACTCCATTTCATCAAAAGGAGTAAATAAAAGCCCATCAATATCTAAAGCTATAGCTTCTTCTATAAACTCTATTTTTTTATATGGCGTACTTAATAATACTACAGGTATTCCTTTGGTATTTTCTTGGCTTTTAAAAGTATCCAAAAGCTGAAGCCCTTGAGAGTCACCTATATCTGCATCAATAATGATTAAGTCAAGTGATGTTTCGTTAGATATACTAATAGCTTGTGAACGTGATTTAGTTGATATTGGGTTATAATGTCTTTCTTTTAAAATATCAACTATTTTTTCTAATAGTTCTGCTCTATGTTCTATGACTAAAATATTTTCATTCATAAATAATACTTTATTAATTTTAGATATATATGTTTTAATATCGTAAATAAAACAAAATATATTAAATAAAAATATTGAAATTATATGTTTAAAATGTAATATATAATTCATAAAAAATTATATGAATATTGATTTTTTTAATAATTATCCGATAATAAAAATAAGTTTAAATAATAAGTAGATAAAAATTAATGAGAGTCTTGATATTATTATCGTTTTTATTTTTTATAGGCTGCCAAAGTGCCGTTATTATATCAAATGCTTCTGATGATAAAAATTTAATTAATATAAATAATACAAATGTTGTAAATAATGGACGATTTATATATGTTACAAATAATATAATATCCACTAATGATTTAAAAACTAATCTCTATTATCTACAATATACTAAAAGGGGAAAACTTTTAATATTAAAAAACCCTATATTATTTGATTCTAACAGCAGCATTGTAGATACAAATAAATATGCAGAAACTTTGAATTATGTATCTACAATATTAAATTTTACAAATGTTCTTGATGTATACATAGAAGGTCATATTGATTCTAGTGAAGTTAGATATATGGATAAGAACACAGTATATAATTTAAGCCCTACAAATAATATATTATATTTATATGATAGAAACAATGAGGCTGATTTGTCATATTTGCGTTCATTGGCAGTAAGTGATTTATTAACAGATAACGATAACAAATTAAAAGTAATAGGTCTTCAAAATTTAATAGACTATGGTACAAGAGAACAAAACAGAAGAGTTGAATTTGTTATAATAGAAAACTCTAATGATATGTATATGTATACCAACTATATATATAATTTATATTAAACTTTTTTATAATGAGCTTTAAAATTCTCATCAAAATAATAAATTATATCTTCGTCTTTTTCATGTGAATCATACCAAACCTGAGCAAAGTAAGGATTTTTCTTAGATAATATATCAAAGTTCCAAGTGTAGTCCGGCATGCATTCTTCGCACCAATGTCCAGCCTTTATTATAGTAAAGGGTGAAGCTTCAAATTCATGCCCTTCTGCACAAGACCATTTTAATTTTGTGTGTAAATCTCCTTTAGTCATGCTAGTGCTTAAAAGTTTACCGCCTCTAAACTCTGCAGCTTTTTTTAAATCCTCTAAATCTATTTCACTATCTTTTTTGCTCTCATCATAACCATGATTAAGAAGCTTAGCATTTTTTATATCAAGCAAAGACTTATAATCTATATAATTTCCTTCAGAGTCTTTATTTTCAAGAAGTAAATTAAAATCTTTCCATTTCTTAGGCAAATTATCAAAGTTTTCTAAACTTCCAAAATATGCAATTATTTTACAGTCTTCATTATTTCTACGCCAATATGTTGGAGAATTAGGGTGCGGCAAAAGTCTCTGTATAGCAAAGAATGATATTAAAGAAGGAGGTACTATTTTACCTAATGCATAATACCAATGAGTTCTCCCTATTTCATTCCAATAGTCAGCAACTGATTCTTTTTGATATGAGAATAATTCTTCAAGTTTATATCCATCGTAATACCAAAGACCGTGGAAATTTCTTGTTGCATTCCAATTAGGCTTCATATATTTTTTTGTAGAGCCTCCGATTAGCTTAAATCCGTCATTAAATGTATCATAACCAATGAGTCTGTTTTCTGCCTTGCTTCCCAAATTAAAACAGCCCTTCCAAAAATAATCATCTAAGCTGCCTTTAATATCTTCTTCAATTATTCTTTTCATTAAAAGTCCGCTGTCTCTTGCAGTTGCCCATTCAAGCGGTGCATTATAGCAAGTGTGGAACATTAGTCCGTCGCTCATGTTATCTGTAAGCATTCTATTATGAAGCATAGCTGTTTGTCTTATTATGGCTCTGTTTTCTAATGATGAATCAAGAACATATCTTTCGCCTTTTAGTTTAGAGAAAGAATAGGCATCATAAGGGCTTATAAGCAATGGGTCTCCAACTCTTCCCCAAGGGTGTTTTTCGTTTCTATTGCCATAAAGAGCTACTGTTGATATATGTACTAGTTTAGGTCGTTTATCTTTAGGCATTTCTTCTAGTATATCAACAATATTTTTAACCCCTACAAAATTAGTTAAATGTGCTAGTTTAGGGTATTTATCAGAATTGGGAGGAATAACTGCTGCAAGATTAAGCATATAATGGCTGTCTTTTATTAATTTCTCGCAGTCTTCTTTTTTGTGTAGATAACCTGTAACTATTTCTACTCTTTTGCCATACTCTTTTTTAAATTTTTCACCTGCTTTTTTACTTTCCTTTCTTACAAGCACTTTGACAAGTTCAATATCTTCTATTTCCATTAATTGTCTTAATGTTTCAAGTCCCATATTTCCTGTTGCACCTGTTAAAGCAATTATATATTTCATTTTATTATCCTTTTATTTCATTAAAAATTATATAAATATTTATAGACACTTTTTATTTTGTGTAGAATTATATACGAAAAAGTATTTTTTGTAAATAACTTGTAAAAATATGTAAAAATGAAATTATTTATAAATTATGATTATAAATATTGGAATTTTATTTAAAACCCCACCCTTTAAAATTTAAAGCCTATATTTCAATTAAAAAATTTATTTATATAAAATACTTAAATTATAAAAGCACACCCACCCAAGCTTTATTTAAATTTATAATGACTATACCGCACGGTGAATTCATTATAATATATTATTTAAATTAAATTGATAATTAAACTTATATTTTTAATATCATTTTGCGTGCGGTAATGAGATAAAAAATTTAAACAAGACTTGGGCGGGTACTAAAAATTCTAATAAAGTAATAAGTATCATAAAATTACAATTACAAATTTAAAACAAAAAAGCATAAAGGGCGGGACTTCAAAATAATTTTTTTTATTTAAGCAAATATATCAGTAAGCCTAAAATCACAAATCATCAAAATAAGTAATGTATAAATAAATCTTTCTGATACTTTTTCATTATTTTCGTTATAAAATTTAATGTTTATTTTTACTTTGTCTTTGTAATCAATTTTATTATTGGCATTTATTTTTATTTCAAAAGAATCTCCATTTTTTAAATTATAACTTTCAACTACACCAAAATCTAAATAATTAGGACTCATTAAATACCTAGCACCAAAAGCCTTAAAACTGCCATAAGATATTTCAATGTTTTGTAATTTGTTTATTTCATTTTCCAAATTATTTTTATCTAATTTTATTATAGTTAATTGATTTATTGGCTGACTAAGTTCATAATCTTCTAATTGATGCTTCCATTTATTTATAGTTTCATCGTCCATTTCTATAGGACTTGCTAAACTTATAAAGCTGTCATTATCAATTTTAACTTCTTCATCTTCGCAATTTGAATAGCTTCCGTCACCTGCATATCTGAATGTAGTTAAAAACAAATTATCTTTATCATATAAATTCCATATAAGTGAAGAAGAAAATTTATTCATTATAGGGTTGTTAATAAATACTTCTTTAAAAAAACTATAATTATATTTCTTTTCATACATTAATGATTTTGTTAACTTTAAATATAATTTCTTTATAATGTCAGGTATTTCTTTTTTTATATGCTTAATTTCTTCTTTTATACTTCCTTCTAAATTTTTAGGAGTAGTTTTTAATTCTTTATTATTTTTTATATCAAACAGCTTTACAGAATAATCATTATTTAAAATCAATTTATAATCATCATTAATAATTTTTTCACCTCTTGAATCGAGTCCAAAATTTGAACTAAACTTCAATTCTAAATCATCAATATCAAGTCCTATTTCTTTTGATATTTTATTATTTATTAAATAAAAAGCCTCTTCTTTCAATTCTGATTTTTTAGTTTTTGAATAAATATCATATAATAACTCAATACTATATTCTGTTGTTTTTACTGATGACAATATTATTAAGAAGAAATTAGAGTCTTTCTCTTTTTTGTATATTTCTCTTAAAGCTTCATCGCCTCCATACAAACTATAAACAATGGCAGAAGTTTCTTTATGTGTTCCTTTATAAATATTTTTAGCAAAAGTCAAAAAACTTTCTCTATCAAGTAAATTAATAATAGAGTCTATTTCAATAAAATTATAAATATCTCTTTTTAATTCTAAATATTTTAAGTATATATATTTTATAATTTTTTCATCAACTTCTCTTGATTTATCTTTTATTAATACATTACAATTTTTTATATAAGAAATTTTCTTCTCATCTTTTTTGCTTAACTTAATACTTTCTTCATATTTTTCAATAGTGTCAAATATTTCATAATTAACAGCTTCTTTCAAATCATCATAATAAATATTTTCTAATTTTCTTTTAGCTGATTGAACTTTTTTATTTTTTATTTCTGAAGCTATTTTATGAATCTCTTTTATATTTTCTTCTATTTTTTTTATTATAATTTTATTATCATTATCAAAAGCATATAAATATAAAATCCATTTCAAACTTAAATTATTAATAACCACATCATCAAAAATATTATCAATTATAACTTTATCATTAAGCTCCCAAGTATCAAGAGAAGCATATTCTTTGAAACTGCTATTATAAAACATAGCAACCATAGCATTAACGTTGCTTACATTCCATTTATCTAAAGGCCTATTAAAACTTTTAGCTTTCCAAAACATAGAATTCATACTTTTTACATTTGAAGTATCCCATTTATCTAAATCCTGATTGAAACTTTTGCAGCCTTCAAACATATTACTCATATTTTCAACCTTTGATATATCCCAATCATTTAAAGGCTGATTAAAGTTATGACAATCTTTAAACATAGCTGTTAAATGTCTTACCTTTGACATATTCCATTTATTTAAAGGCTGATTAAAATTGATACAATTTTCAAACATTTCTATTACTATTGCCAAACTAGATGTATTCCAATTATTTAAATTTTGATTAAAATTAGTACAACCCTTAAATATTCCATTCATATATTCAATATTAGAAGTATCCCATTTATCCAAAGGCTGATTAAATTCCTTACAGCCCTCAAACATATAAATTGCATTTTTTACTTTCGACATATTAAAATGATTTACATTCTGGTTAAATTTTTCAGCATATCTAAACATACATGATGAATTTTCTAAATTAGAAGTTTTCCATTTATCCAAAGGCTGATTAAAATTTATGCAGTTATAAAATAAAAGTTCCATATTCTTAACATTAGAAACATTCCATTTACTTATATCTTCATTAAAACTATAACAATTATAAAACATTCCTCTCATACTGGTAACGTTATTAACATTCCAATTTCCTATACCTGAAAAATCTTTCCTTAAACTTTCATGAAAAAGATTGCTCATATCTGTGATTAAACTTGTATCAATATCGCCTAAATAAATACTTTCATCTTCTACTAATTTTTGTAATTCTTCTTTAGTTTGAGGCTTGTATTTATGCATAATGTATTCCTAAATAAATATATAAGTGTTATTTTTTATAATATATAAACCTAAAATTTTCAATATAGACAATTTTTTATCTCAACTTTTCTCATAGCTATGTTCTGCGTATTTTATCAAAGAACCAAAAAGTGCAAATTAAAAAATTAGTATATACCTAAACAACTACATTTTGTCAATTTTTATATTTTGTAAATGTATTATCAACTTTTTTGTCGCTCAAAAAAGTTTTTACCCTACGGGTACGCTTCGCGAAAAACGCATATACTACGACTTAATATTTTAAGAATATATATTAAATGTAATATAATACCATAATTTTATATCAACTTTTAACTTTTATACCAAGAAGGAGGATTATTTTCCATAGGCGAATTTGAAAAAGCATATTCCATACTAACATTTTCTCCTAACTTCCAAGATTCTAAATCCTGATTAAAATTAATACAGTTATCAAATAAAAATGATATATCTTTAATATTAGACATATTCCATTTGTCTAAAGGCTGATTGAAACTTGAAGCCCCTTTAAACATTCCATGTATAGATTCAATATTACTCATATCCCAATCATTCAAAGGCTGATTAAAACTTTTAGCTTCCTCAAACATAGAATATAATTTTTTTACTTTGCTTATATTCCATTTGGAAATATCCTGATTAAATGAATATGCATTTTCAAACATCCTTTCCATATTTTCAACATTAGAAACATTCCAATTACTTAAATCACTATCAAAACTTGAACAATAAACAAACATAGAAGCCATATACTTTACATTAGAAACGTTCCAATTATTAAGAGGCTGATTGAATCTAGTACACCTGTAAAACATATATCTCATATTAATAACTTTAGATACATTCCAATTTTCTATATTATGATTAAAATATAAAGCATTATTAAACATATTATGCATATCTTCTACATTTGAAGTATCCCAAGTTTCTATGCCGTCAAATTTTTTAAGTTTTGAATTCTGAAATAATCCTGACATATCAGTTATTAAACTTGTATCTATTTTATTAAATTTTACTTTTTCTTTTATCAATTTTAATAATTCTACTTTGTTTCTAGGTTTATACTTTTCATTATATTTTAATTCTATTTTTTTAGATTTTTTATATTCTGTTATTATACTCTCTTTATTTTCAATTAGTTCTTTTAATTCTTTATAATAAATATTTTCTAATTTCTTTATAAAATCTTTAAGTTTATTATATTTAAGAACTTCTTCATACACTTCTTTTATATCACAGTTTTCAAGCATATTTAAAAGTTTTTTCCTATCATTTCCTTTAGAGATAAAATAAATATTTAATATAGATTTTATGTCTTTAAAAGAAGAAGCACCAGAAAAAAACTTCCAAGTAAAACAGCCTTCATTAATGATCCAATTTTCTATAGAATAATTAAAACTTTCAGCACCGCTAAACATAGATGCCATTCTTCTTACATTAGAAACATTCCAATTATTTATATCCTGATTGAAACTTTTAGCTCCCTCAAACATAGCAGTCATATCTTCTACTTTACTTACATTCCAATTATTAAGAGGCTGATTAAAATTATAGGCCTTTGAAAACATACTCCGCATATTTTCAACATTAGAAGTGTCCCAATTATTTAAAGGCTGATTGAAATTTATAGCTTTACAGAACATACATCCCATAGTAAATACTTTAGAAGTATTCCATTTATCAAGAGGCATATTAAAACTTTCAGCTTCAGAAAACATAAACTCCATATCTTTTACATTAGAAACGTCCCAGTCATTTAAAGGCTGATTAAATTTTTTAGCACTTGAAAACATGCCGAACATATTAGTAACTTTTGAAACATTCCAATTATTTATATTTGAATTAAAATTTATAGCCCCAGTAAACATATCAGACATATCTGTAACATTAGAAGTATCCCAAGTTTCTATGCCGTCAAAATTTAATCGATTGCTATTTGCAAATAAATATTTCATGTTGGTAATTAAATTTGTATCAATATCACCCAAATAAATATTTTCATCTTTCAATAATTCTTTTAATTCATCTTTTGTCTGAGGTTTATATTTTTTCATTGTTTAGTCCTTTTTATATTCCTTTAAAATATTTTCTTTATTTTCAATAAGTTCCTTTAATTCTTCATAATAAACATTTTCCAACTTTTTTATAAAATCTTTTAATTTATTATATTTCAAAACTTCTTTATACACTTCTTTTATATCGCAGTTTTCAAGCATAGAAAGCAATTGTTTTTTATAATTACCTTTAGCAATAAAATAAATTTTCAATATTGATTTCATATCATTATAAGAACTTGAAAAAATATCTTTAATATCACAAGATTTATTAATAGTCCAATTTTCTATTGACTGATTAAAACTTTCAGCACCGCTAAACATATATGACATACTAATTGCACTAAAAACATTCCATCTTCCAATATCTTGATTAAAATTCTTAGCATTAAAAAACATACGGATCATATATAAAACCTTAGAAGTATCCCATTTATCAAGCGGTTGATTAAAATTATAAGCATTTTCAAACATACTATACATTTTAATAACATTACCTACATTCCAAGTATTTATATTTTGATTAAAGTTTTTAGCGTTATAAAACATAAATTTCATATTTACTACATTTGAGGTATCCCATTTGTCTAATGGCTGATTAAAACTTTCAGCACCGCAAAACATACTACTCATATTTTTTACGTTTGAAACATTCCAATTATTGATATCCTGATTAAAACTTTTAGCTCCCTCAAACATACCAATCATTTTTTCTGTTTTACTTACATTCCAATTATTAAGAGGCTGATTAAAGTTATAAGCATTCTCAAACATAGTAGTCATATCTTCTGCTTTACTTACATTCCAATTATTTATATTTTGATTAAAGTTTTTAGCGTTATAAAACATACCTCGCATATTTACTACATTTGAGGTATCCCATTTGTCTAACGGCTGATTAAAACTTTCAGCTGCAAAAAATATAAACTCCATATCTTTTACATTAGAAATGTCCCAGTCATTTAAAGGATGATTAAATTTTGTGGCACTTAAAAACATACCTGACATATTGGTAACTTTAGAAACGTCCCAATTATTTAATGGCTGATTAAAAAGCTCACAGCAGCAAAACATACATTCCATATTAATGACTTTAGATACATTCCAACCATTCAAAGGCTGATTGAATTTTTTACAATGATCAAACATTCTAAACATATCCTCAACATTTGAAACATCCCATTTATCTAAAGGCTGATTAAATTTTTTAGCACTTGAAAACATACCTGACATATTAGTAACTTTTGAAACATTCCAATTATTTATATTACTATTGAAATTAACAGCATCAAAAAACATATATGACATATTCTCAACATTAGAAACGTCCCAACCTTCTATGCCTTCAAAATCTTTCCTTGAACTTTCATCAAAAAGATTGCTCATATCAGTGATTAAACTTGTATCGATATCTCCCAAATAAATACTTTCATCTTGTACTAACTTTTGTAGTTCTTCTCTTGTTTGAGGCTTGTATTTCATGACTATGTTTCCTTGCTGTTTTTTATGATTCTATATTATTTTATATATTTATCAATTTTAAAACTATATAACAAATAAATTTTGTATAAAGTTTTTAATACAATGACAAAGATTAATTATTGTATGACATTTCAATTATAACATTTGTCTTTTTTCAACTTTGGAGAAGCCAAAAAAGTTGATATAATTTTTTAATTTATCTAATAATATAACAATTTTGCTTTTTTGTTTTATTTTGAATCCCCGCCCTTTTAAATTTATAATATTAATTTCAATTAAAAATTTTATTTATATTAAAAGCCAAATTAGAAAAAGCACACCCGCCCAAACTTTATTTAGATTTATAACTCCAATACCGCACGGTAAATGCATTATAATATATTATTTAAATTGAATTAATAATTAAACTTATATTTTCAGATTCGCTCACCGTGCGGAAAATAATGCCTTAAAAATGTAATAAAAAAAACAAGAACACCATTTTTAAGCAGCATTCTTGTTTTATATCTTTTATTTACTTAAATAATAAATTTATTTTCTGTTAGATTTGAGCCACTCTTCGTTTATCTTTATCACTTCCATAACAGCACTCTCGCTAGGGCTTCCTATCATTGTCTTGTTAGAAACCTGAGCCTCTGGAGTTATACAAGCATAAATATCATCTTCAAACAAATTAGACTCTTTTTTGTATTCTTCTATTGAAAGAGTAGAGAGATTTTTGTTGTTATTAATTGAGTATACTACGAGACGTCCAGAAACTCCATGTGCATCTCTAAAAGGCATACCCTTTCTTACGAGATAATCGGCAACCTCAGTAGCATTCAAAAATCCTTCATTAACAGAATTAAGCATATTCTCTTTATTAACTTTCATTGTTTTTAATACATTAGGAAGTATAGATAAACAATTTTTTACATTCTCTAAAGAATCAAATATACCTTCTTTGTCTTCTTGCATATCTTTATTGTATGCTAAAGGCAGAGATTTCATCACTGTTAATATTGAAAATAAATTACCGTAAACCCTTCCTGTCTTTCCTCGAATAAGTTCAAGTATATCAGGATTTTTCTTTTGAGGCATTAAACTTGAACCTGTTGTAAACTCATCATCAAACTCTACAAACTTAAACTCAGAAGTAGAATATAATATTAGCTCTTCAGAAAAACGGCTTAAATGCATCATTATTATTGATAAAGCAGATTCCACCTCAATAACAAAATCTCTGTCAGATACAGCATCAAGAGAGTTTAGCATAACATTTTTGAAGTTTAGGGTTTCAGCAGTTTTTTTGTTGTCTATTTTGTAGGTGGAGCAAGCCAAAGCACCAGCACCCAAAGGCATAACATCTATTCTTTTGTAGGCATCAGTTAATCTGTCAAAATCTCTTTTAAACATCTCAACATAAGCACCTAAATAGTGAGCAAATGTTATAACCTGTGCCCTTTGAAGATGTGTGTAACCGCTCATGTAGGTTTTTGTATGATCTTTTTGAATGCTTATCAAAGTAGAAATTGAATCTAATATTAAAGATTTTATATTTTCTACTTTGTTTTTTAAATGCATTCTCAAATCAAGTGCCACCTGATCGTTTCTACTTCTTCCTGTATGAACTTTTTTTCCAACTTCTCCAATTCTATCAATAAGCCATCTTTCAACTTGAGTGTGAATATCTTCTAACTCAAAATCAAATTTAAGTTTATTATTTTCAATATCATCTAAAATTTGTTTTAGAGCATTTATTATAGTGACACTTTCATCAAAAGGAATTATTTCGCATTCACCAAGCATTTTTGCATGTGCTATGCTTCCTAATATGTCTTCCCTATACATCTTACAATCAAAAGATAATGATGAATTAAAATCATTAGCTTCTTTGTTAAGTTCTTTAGAAAAACGTCCGCCCCATAATTTTTCTTTCATAATTAATTATTTTAACCCCATTTTTTTAACTTGCTCTTTCATTAAAGCATTAACTTTTAAAGGAAGTCCGTAAAGAGTAATGAATCCTTGAGCATCATGGTGATTATATAATTCGCCTGTAGTAAAGCTAGCCAAACTTTGATTATAAAGTGAATAAGGAGAAGTAACCCCAGCAGGTATAATATTTCCTTTGTATAATTTTAATTTTACTTTTCCTGTTACAGTTTCTTGAGTGCTATCAACAAATGCACTTAAAGCCTCTCTTAAAGGTGTAAACCATCTTCCGCTATATACTAAATCAGTGAATTTATTAGCAACAACTTGTTTGAAATATAATGTTTCTCTATCTAAGCATAAATGTTCAAGTTCTCTATGAGCTGCATAAAGTATAGTTCCTCCCGGAGTTTCATATACACCGCGGCATTTAATTCCTACTACTCTGTTTTCTACTAAATCAACTATACCTACAGCATGCTTTCCGCCTATTTCATTTAAATATTTAACTAAATCAGAAGGTGAGAAAGTTTTTCCGTCTATTTTAGTTGGTACTCCTTTTTCAAATTCTAATTCTACAAACTGTCCTTCATTAGGAGCATTCTCTATAGTGTTTGATAGTTTAAGAAGTCTTTCATAATTAGGCATATTAGCAGGATCTTCAAGCTCTAAACCTTCATGTGATAAATGCCAAAGGTTCTTATCTCTTGAATAAGAATCATCTTTTTTCATAGGAACTTCTATATTTCTATCTTCCAAATATTTAATCTCTTCTTCTCTTGAAGATATATCCCATTCTCTCCAAGGAGCAATAATTTCAAAATTAGGAGCTAATGCTTTAACAGTTAATTCAAATCTTACTTGGTCATTACCTTTTCCAGTAGCTCCGTGTGCTATAGCAGTTGCACCTTCCTCTAAAGCAACCTCAACAAGTTTTTTTGCTATTAAAGGTCTAGCAGCAGAAGTACCAAGTAAATATTTACCTTCGTATGTAGCTTCAGCTTTAACTATAGGGTAAATATAATCTGTAACGAATTCATCTTCGCATTTTACTAATCTGTATTTTGCAGCCCCTGTTTTTAAAGCTTTTTCCTCTAAACCGTCAGTTTCTGTACCTTGACCCACATCCACACAAACAGCAATTACATCATAATCATAATTCTCTTTAAGCCATGGTATAATAACTGTAGTGTCTAATCCGCCTGAATAAGCTAATACTAACTTTTTTTTCATAATAAAATCCCTCGTATATTAAATATTTTTGTTATAAGCCTTAAAAATATTTTAACACAAAAATAAAAGACTTATAAATTGTTTATTGATGTATATTGTTTTTTATTATCTTAATTATTCTTTTACTATACTGCTCATTATAGCCATTTGAATATGCATCCTGTTTTCTGCCTCTTCATAAATATATTGAGAATTCATATTAAATACTTCTTCAGTTATCTCTTCACCTTTATGAGCAGGCAAACAATGAAGTGCTATAGCTCCTTTATTAGCAAGAGCAAATAATTCTTTAGTGAGAGTAAATCCTTTAAATGTATTAAGTCTTTTTTCTTTTTCACTTTCTTTTCCCATAGAAGCCCACACATCAGTGTACACTACATCGCTTCCGATTACAGCCTCTTTTACATCATTAACTATATCAACAGTACATCCAGTTTCTTTTGCTATGTTTTTAGCAGTCTCTATAGTTTTTGCATCTGGATTATAGCCTTTAGGAACTCCTACTTTAATATTAACTCCTAAAGAACTGCAGCCTGTTAAAAGACTATTACATACATTATTTCCGTCGCCTATATATGATAATGTTAAACCTTTTAACTTTCCAAAATGTTCTTTCATAGTAAATAAATCACCCATAACCTGACAAGGGTGTGAAAGATCTGTTAAAGCATTTATAACAGGCACTTTTGAATATTTAGCAAAATCTTCAACATCACTATGAGCAAAAGTTCTAATCATAATCAAATCACAGTATCTTGAAATAACATTAGAGCTATCTTCTATACTTTCTCTTTGTCCCAATATAATCTCATCTTGTTTTAATACAAAAGCATCTCCGCCTAATTTCTTCATTCCTATCTCAAAACTTAAACGAGTCCTTAAACTAGGTTTTGAAAAATACATAACCATAGTTCTATTTTTCATTATATCAATTTCTTCTCTGTTTCTTACTTTTGATTTTAACTCGAAAGTATAATCAATTAATGCCGATAATTCTTCACTTGTAAAATCTTCTAAATTAATAAAATGTCTTCCTGATAAATTAACTTTTTTCATATTTTTTACCATTTAAGTTTTTTATATTATTTTATTGAATAATACTATATACCGTTTATATAATATTGCAATATTTTTATTTTTATATTTTTAAAAAATAAAATACATAAAAAAACGTATAACATAAAACTATGTTATACGTTAATATTGTTTAAGATAACTTTATGTTTAATAATTATCTAATGTATCATTGATTATATTATTATTCATATCAATTATATCATTATTAGTATCCCCATTTGTATAAGAATATATAGGAGGGTCTTCTCTTTGTAAATAGTCAAACTTTGTAAATGCATAAGATAATTGTAGTCCAACACCATTAACCCATATAGATTCTTGTTTGCTTGTTACAGCCAAATCTAAGAATAAATCAAGAAATAATCTATCTTTCCAAGAAAATCCAAGCCCAGCATAAAGTCCTAATTTTGATACAAAATCAGTTTCAAGTGTTTCTATTATTTCTTTTTCAGCTGTTTCTCTATATAAAGAATATATATTCATATCTACGCCATATTTTATTCCAGCTCTAATTTCAAACCAATCTAAAGGTTTTATTGCAGTTCCAACGGGTATTTCTATATATGGAATAATACTTATTGCATTATGAACTAAATCACCTGTAGCTATTAAATTGCCTTGATCTATTGAATTATTAACATTATCATAAGCATTAGACATTACGTAAGTTGTACCTAGATTTGTTACATCTAATCTTAAACCTAATCTAGGTTCTGTTGTTAATTTTATTACTCTATCTATTATATCCCATTCTAAAGTTGGTGCAGCACTAATATCAAAACTCATATTAACATTATAAGTTTGATTGCTTTTAGCTAATCCGCCGCTTATTACTTTATCTATCTCATTAGCTGATATATTAGTTGCATTTAAAATAGAACTATTTTGATTATCTTTGTAAAGATCAAACTCTAACCCTAGATTAAAAGTTAATTTTTGCAAAGGTCCTGCTACTAAAGGCATAACAAACTCTGGATAAAATAATAATCTTACAGAAGTATCAGATAAATTTGTAGCTGTATTTATATATTGATTGTTAAATGTATCTTTTACACTATTATTTGTTATATAATTTTGTGAGTAATTATTTACTACTATACCTAATGGCAAATTTAATCTCATATCATTATTGAAATTAATTGCAACGGCTATTTCATTATACCACTGCGAGTTTGTAATATTATTTGTTAGATTTCCATAATTATTTGCATTAGTTTGATGATAATAAGTATATCCTTGATTAATATAATAGCCTCCAGATTTAGCTAATAAATAATGTATAGATATCATATCATTAATTTTAAATACAGGTCTAATAGCAAAAGAAGTATCTAAGTTCTTTTCTTCTCCAATTATTACTCTGTCAAGTACAGGTATATATTCCCTATTATAGTTCATATTTTGAGAATCTATAGAAAAAGCTCCTCCGATACCAAAATACATTTCATTATCTCTTATAGGTATTCCAAAATATAATTGTGCAGCATTTTGCATGCCATTTTTAAAACTAGGGGCATACATTCCTGAAAACAATGTTCTATCTAAATCAAAAACATCTTTTGACATTAATTTATCTGAATATGAAGACATTTGACCTGCTGTTGATCTTTGTACGGCTGAATTATCTAGATTAAATATTATGTCTTTAGTTGTATATAAGTTCTGGGAGAACAAATTTGAAAAAGAAAATATAATTATAAAAATTATAAATATTTTTGCATTATTCATTGATTTTTCCTAACTAATTATGTTGTATAATAAATATATAAAATTTTTGTTTAATTATATCAAAATTTTTTACAAATGTAAATTAATAAAAAAATAAATTTTAACACTAACATAATCGTAATTTCACACTATAATATTTATACTTTCTATTGAAATAGTTTTATTTTAGTATAGAATGTATTAACTTGATTAAAGTATTATATAATTTTAATAATAAAGTTGGAACATATATGTCTAAGAAAACTAATAAAGAAGCATGTGCTTTATGCGGAAGAGAATTAAAAGAATTAAGCAGATATATAGAAGGAAATGAAGGGTATTTATGCTCTGATTGTTCTGCTATAGCTAATGATTATTTTAATGCTCATAATAGTATAAAATCTAATAATAAAAAATATGATATACAAATACTTCCTCCAAAAGAGATTAAGGCTTTACTTGACCAATATGTTATAGGTCAGGATTATGCTAAAAAGATATTATCAGTTGCTGTGTATAATCATTATAAAAGAATAATGCAAGACAACACTAATAATGATGTTGAAATAGAGAAGTCTAATGTGCTTTTAATTGGGCCTACTGGAAGCGGCAAAACTTTACTTGCTCGTACTTTGGCTAAGGCTTTGAATGTGCCTTTTGCTATTGCTGATGCTACCACTGTTACAGAGGCTGGATATGTGGGGGATGATGTTGAAAATATACTTCTTCGACTTATACAAAATGCTGATGGGGATGTAAAATTAGCAGAAAAAGGAATAATATATATAGATGAAATAGACAAAATATCTCGCAAAAGTGAATCTCGTTCTATTACAAGAGATGTTTCCGGAGAAGGAGTTCAGCAGGCTTTATTAAAAATAATAGAAGGAACAATATCAAGCGTGCCTCCTTATGGCGGAAGAAAGCACCCTCATCAAAACAATATAGATATAAATACTTCTAATATACTTTTTATATGCGGCGGGGCTTTTATAGATATAGAAAAATCTATTGCAGAACGTACTTCTAAAAAGGGGCTTGGTTTTGCTGCTGAAGTTAATTCTATGGAAAACTTGGAATATGATGAGATAATGAATCATATTGCAACTGAGGACTTAGTAAAATTTGGACTTATACCAGAGCTTATAGGAAGGCTTCCTGTTGTTGCTACTTTACAAGAGCTAAAAGAAGAGGATTTGATTAGAATATTAAAAGAGCCTAAAAACTCACTCATTAAACAATATAAAAAATTATTTGAGTATGATAATGTTGATTTGAGTTTTGACGATGAGGCTTTAAAAGTGATAGTAAAAAAGGCAATGGAAGAGCATACAGGAGCAAGAGGTTTGAGGGCTTTATTTGAAAAGGTAATGCTTGATTCAATGTATGATTTGCCTTCTGATAAAAAGTCTATCAAAATAAAAAAAGAATACGTTGAAGAGAAACTAAATATACACTGAAAATTTTTAGTGTATATTAAAACAATTATTTTCTATCAACTTTTTCACGTAGCAAAAAGTTTTCGCCCTTCGGACACGTTTCACGAAAGTACAAATATTATAGTGTTGTATGTTTGGAATATATATAAACTATAAGATATTACCTTTATTTTAAGCTAAAAAATGCAGTTCTTTTGGTTCTTTTATACCAATACCGAGTAGGTGCCTATCGGCAAAAGAACTGGGGTGCGGGGCAAAGCCCTGCAAATAACTAAAATAAAAAAGTTAAAATTTTTCAATATATTCTGAACTAACTATATTTTGTTATATGATTTTTTTATTCAACTTTTTCCCGTAGCAAAAAGTTGCAAAAAGTACAAACGTTTTTACTCTATATGTTGGAATATGTATTAAGTATAAAATAATAGATGTATCTTTGTGTAAAAAATGCAGTCCTTTTGCTTCTTTGGGCCACGCCTTACCTAAAGGTACTCCTTTCAGTCGCAAAAGAAGTGGGGGTTCTACCCTACGGGTACACTTCGCAGGGGGCTAGTCCCCGAGAATAAAAAAACTTAAAAAATCTCTATATATTACTAATTAAATATTTCATATTCTTTCATCTTTTCAAATATTTTTTGGTCTAATAATATATCTGCTTCTGATTCTTTATTTATCTCTTCTTTTTTGTCTTTGTTATGCAGCTTTGATAAAAATAAAGATAGCCTGTCTATTTCATCTGGTGAGAGATTTGTAAAGGCATATCTTAAATTGGGGAGTATACTTAAAAAACTCTCTTCATCCTGCTTTTCTACAACAACATCTATTTTTTTTATTATATCATCATTGATAAACAAAATGTCTCTTGATATAAGAAATATTCCAGATAAAAAATAGCTTATGGCATTAGCGTCAGATGATTCTAAAAAATTGCATATAGTGTTAGAAAACTCTTCTGTTGTCATTCCTTTTAATTTATATTTTATTGCCAAACAAACTGCATATATATGTGAGCTTCCAAATGTGTTTGACAATATAGTGTTTATTTTTATTGTAAAGGCTTCTATCAAATCATCATTATTTAATATGTTTGTGTAAATATTTTTTATATGCTTTGAATATTTAATAGCTTCCTCTTCTTCTAAATCTTTTACATAATCCATATTATTTATGGCACAAATAAATGCGGTGTTTAAAAGTTTTTTTATTAAATCATTAGCAAAAGATTCTTTTTTTATCATGCTGTTGTATTCAACTATATTTAATAAATAATATAAATTATACAAGCATTCGCATAAACTTATAAAATCACTGTCTTTAAAAATAACATCTTCTATTTTTGAATAGTTGTTTACTAAAAAACCTTCTATTCCCATCATATTGGTTTCTATTATTAATTTTGATATCTCGCTTGAGTTTATATTACTATCTAATTTCTCTTTTATAACATTAATACAAACTTCATCTATAGTTACACCATAAACAGATTTATCTATTAATAAAGATTCTGCATTGGTTTTATATTTATATTTCCAAATCTCTCTTGCTAAGTTTTTATTAACTCTATTAATATAATCTGGCCCTTTTATTAGCCTACAAAAATCAATGTCCAAAAATCTTATCTTGTGAAAGAATCTGCTCTTTTGAAAATGTGTATCATCTTTAACAATATCAAGTATGGTTTCTACTTCGCTGCTGTTGTCTAATTTTATTTTAAACTTTTTACACAAATTTCTAAAATCAATTATTACAGGAGGCACTATACTTTTTGAAGATACTTTTCCGTTTTTTATTCCAGATAATAGTTTGATAATAAAATCTATATTTGATTTATTTTCAAAATTAATGTCTCCTTTTATAAATGATGTTCTTAAAGAATCTATAAGCTCATAAACTCCTGATGTACTTTTGGCTCTTAGTTTTGAAAGATTAACTGCCATATAGTATGCATTTATACAATCTGATATGCTTGAATTATTGTTATTATAATCCACATTTGAAGCTTTTATTATAAAATACATAACAGTATCTAAATAACTATTTAAATTATTTTTTTCTAAGTTCCTATAAACAAAATCATAGAATGCAGGAAACTCTATACCAGCCTGATAACCGTTTCTTCTGTCTGCATCTTCAAATGAATATGGTATTAAATAGCTGTTAGCATTTTTTTTATTATATTTTTTTAGCTTTTCTTCTATATCAACGTTTTCTTTTAATTTTGTTATTATGCCTTCCATGTGAAAGCTTCCTATAATAACTAAAACTCTATTATATTTTTTTATGGCTTTTTTAATGTTACTTGCCATAAAATATTCTCTGTTTCTTGTTTCTGTATCTTCTTTTTCTATTAAACGCATATAATAGCCTAATGTATATACGCTTTTAAAAAACTCTTCTGATGTTTTTACTATACCATTTATTTCAAACTCTCTTTCCCAAAGCTCTTGAAATGTTCTTAGTCCTGATTTTTGTGTAAGTTTTTTTGTGTAGTCATTTATATCAAATTTTAAATCATCTTTATCATATACAGAGCTTATTTTTTGATATTCGTCATCTGTATTTTCTATCATAGAAGCAAAAGGCATATCTATAAATTCACAATTAATATTTCTTTTAAATGCTTCTTTTATTGCCACAAACTCTGGAGAATAATCTAAAAATGGATAGTAGCTTCTATATTTAATATCGCTGTCATAGCTAGAATATACACAAAATGGTGCTTTGGTTTCTTCGTCTGTCATAAACTCCATTAAATTGTTAGAGTCTATTGGCCCTTCTATAAGTATACAATCTGGATTAAAGCTATTTATTACTTTTTTTAAGTGATATGAGCATGCTGGAGAATGATGCCTTATAGGTAATAGTAATTGTTGTTTTTCTAAGTTATTTTTTTTTGACATTATTATAATACAATATTTTTTTATGATGATACAATATATATTAAACATTGCAAGCATAAAAATTGATTATTTAATATATAGTTCTTAAGTTTATAATTTTTTCTTGTTCTTTTTCCCGCGTACGAGCTGTACTACCTTGCCGCACGGTAATGCTATACTTTAATTATAACTTCTTAGTCGTGCGGGGGAATGCATTTTAATGTACAATTAAATTATAAAATTTATAATAAAAATGCCGACTTTTTGCTTCTTTGCGGCTGCAAAAGAAGTATGGGTTTTACCCTACGGGCACGCTTCGCAGGGGGACTAGTCCCCAAAATATAAAAACAAAAATTGATAAACTTAAAGTTTTCAAATATATAATAAGTTTTTTTATTCAACTTTTTCCTGTAGCAAAAAGTTGCAAAAAGTACAAATGTCTTAACTCTATACGTTGGAATATGTATAAACTATATTGTAATACCAACATTTTAAGCTAAAACAATGCAGGCTTTTTGCTTCTTTGGGCCACTACCACAGGCACTTCCTTCGATCGCAAAAGAAGTGGTGGCGTGTACCCTAAGGGCACGCTTCGCAGGGGGCAAAGCCACCACAAACAAAAAATTAAAAAAATATTTTTGGTTATATTTTAGCATACATTTTTATATACAATATAAATTATTCGTTTATACCTCCTGCAGTAATATTTGATATAATCTTTTTAGAGAGTATTATATAAATGAAAATAGTAGGAAGAAGTACTATAATAACAGTAGCAAACATACCTGAAAAATCATTAGTATACTTCATAGATTGAATCATAGAAAAAAGACCTATTGATAATGGTCTTAAATTAGTTTTACTTGCAAATATCAATGCTGTAAAATATTCATTCCATATAGAAATAAAATTAAATATAGATACAGTTACTATACCCGGAGATGCCAATGGAAACATTATATTCCAAAAAGCCCTAAAAGGACTGCATCCATCTATAGTGGCTGCTTCTTCAAATGTATGCGGTATGTTTTTAAAAAACGATATAAGGAAAAAAATTGTAAAAGGTATATGCATAGCTATATAAACTAATATTAATATAAATCTATTATTGATTAATTTTAAAGTTGCTGCTATACCAAAAAGAGGAATTACTATCATTATTCCGGGCACCCCCATTGCTAATACAAAAATTCTTTTTAATATATCATTTAATTTAAAATCTATTCTTGCTATTGCATAAGCAGCAGGAGAACATAACAAAACTAAGCCTATAACAGATACAGATGAATAAATAATAGAGTTCAAAAAATATATCCCAACTCTATTATTAACAAATGCTTTATAATAATTTTTAAAGTTTACTCCAGAGTTCAATAGTTTTCCATCAAAAATATCTGATGTAGTAGATAATGAAGCTAAAAATATCCAACCTATACATATAAATATTAATAAACACCAAGTGCTCATTATAATGTATTTCATTATAAAAAAGAACTTATCAATTATTATTTTTTTTCCTAAACGATTTAACATATTATTTATTATTATCCCTAAAAAATAAATTTACAAGTAAAAAAGAAAATAATGCTATAACAGAAAGTATAACGCATATAGAAGCCCCCAATCCAGCATTTCTCTCTGAAACTATTAAATTCGAACCAAACAATTGAAAATACATATATATTTTTGGTGTAATAGTTCCCGGTTCAGGATCTAAAGGCGAAAATATTTGAGACCATACAAACATTCCAAAAGCCTCTATACTCCATATTACTATGGCACTTTTTATTGCATTTAATATTAAAGGTATTGTAATTTTAAAAAATTTATCAAAAGAATTAGCTCCGTCTATAGATGCTGAATCATATAATGCTGAAGGTATAGATTCCATAGAAGCACAAAACATTACCATAAAATATCCTACATTAGAAAAAGAATATGCAATAAGCATCGACATAAATATATAGTCTGGAGAAGCCCATTTTATATTAGCTAATTGCGGAAGACCAACTAAAGTAAAAAATGATTTTAAAAAACCATAATCAGGCTGATAAAAATAATAAATCCACATAGTGGCCAAAGCAACAGAAGATATTATATTTGGCAGATAAATTAATGTTTTAAAAAAAGATTTCAACTTCATGTTTGAAAATGTAAGTATAGATGCAAAAGAAAGAGAGATAGAAAAAACTATTAATCCCCCAATAAGCCATATAATAAATACATTTTTTAATGATTTTAAAAATAAATTGCTTTTAAATAAAAATACAAAATTATCTATACCAACAAATTTCCAATTAAATATACTATCTGATATTGTTTCAACATAAAATAAACTCATAATACCTGTTCTAAATACAGGATATAAAAACGCTATTAAAAACACAATAAGTGCTGGAAATACAAATATTATAGCAGTTATTTTTCTATATTTTTTATACATAATATAATACTCTACAATAATAGATATACCGTATTTATTATTTAACAAATACGGTATATCTTACTATATCTATTTTTTTATTTTTTCATTTCAGCAATAAACTCTTCTGCTGTTATCTGACCTGACATCAATTTAATAACATTAGCATTGATTATAGGAGTTTTTTCTGTATTAACATCTATTCCGCCATCTAAAGGATAATATTTGCCTAATCTTGGGAATATTTCTTTAGTATCTTCAAGCTGTTTTGTCCAATATGTAGTTGTACTTGAAACAGGAAGAGCATAAGAACGTTTTGCTATTTCCTCATCCCATTTTCCTGTAGTAAGATGTACTATTAAATCAAAAACTTCTTTTGGATATTTAGTATCTTTATTTATTTGAAATGACTGACTTCCATAATGCATATCATAAAGTCCATCTGTTCCGCCTTCTACAGTAGGATAAGGGAATTGTCCCCATTCAAAGTCTTCTCCTGCAGTTTCCATTACAAAGTTAGGAACCCAAGTACCATTTAAAAACATTGCTGCTTCTCCTCTTGCTAATTCATGCCTTCCTGCTGGGAATTTATTTCCTGCAACTTTAGGAGATACATATCCTAATTCTACCATCTCCTGCCAATCTTGAGCTGCTTTTAATACTATAGGGTCATCCCATAAACCTTCTGTAACTAATTGTTGAACAAACTCTGTTCCTTTATATTTGGCTATATGATATCCTAATAAAGCATTAATTTCAGCATCATCATCAGTAATAGGAGGTATTCCTAAAGCTTTTATTTTAGCACATGCATCTTTAAACTCCTGCCAAGTTTCAGGTACTTTTTCAATTCCTGCTTCTCTAAATATTTTTTTGTTATAATTGAATAAAAATACAAAAGGCTGATAAGGAACTGCATATAATGAACCATCTTCAGAAAAAGATCTTCCTAAATCAAGTAATGATTTTATAATAACATCTTCATAAGGTTTGCCATCTGTAGTATCATAAACATTAGTGATATAATCGTCTAATTTTAAAGCATATTTGCCCCAATTTTTAGTAGTTCTTTCTATATTTTCATCCCAGAAATCTATAGTCTGACCATTATCTAAAGCTGGCTGAAGCGTTTTTCTTATTTCACGTCCATTGAAATTTATCTCTACTTCTATATCAGGGTGCTTAGACATATAATCTTCAATAGCAGCTTTCACTGCCTGACCTTGAGATTCTGTTTCATTCCACATAGACCAATAAACAATTTTTTTCTTATTTGTATCACTGCCGCCTGAACAGGATAACAAAAAAATAAAAGCTGAGAAAATAATAAATATTTTTTTCATAGATAAATATATCCTCCGTAAAATTTATTTTTATGATATTATTAGTTATTAAAAAATAATTTAATTACAAAGTAAAAGTATAAATAAAATAGGTATTATAATTATAAAATTTGAATAGATGTCCCATCTATTATTGAATGATAAATTGAGGGAAATGGTATTTATAGATGAAATACATGAGATTTAATTTTAATATTATTTCCATGATAAATACCTTAATAATTAGGATGAATTATAATAGTAAATTATTATAATGAAAAAGTCAATAAATATTTTAATTTTGTTGAGTGCATAGGATAATAATATTAATTTTTTTATTTAATGTTTTTTTATAATTCCAAAAACAAGTATTTTGTTATTGATGCTGCTTTCTTAACCAGATAAAAATCCAATAATATATTTATAAAAATATATGAACTAACAAAATATAACTGTTTATACATAAAACTAATTATTGACTTATACGTTTTTTTATTTAAACTTAAAATAAAAAATATTTTAGAGATATTTATGAAAATAGAAAAGAAACCATTATTAAATGTTGCTTTGTTATCGTTAATTACTTGCAGGGTATATGTTATTTATTGGATTACTGTTACAACAAAAGATATTAATAGCTATATGGAAAATGAATATATGTCACCAACATTAGCTTGCATATTATCAATAATAACTTGTGGATTATTTGATATATATTGGTTTTATAAATATGGAAATATTGTTTTTAATGATATGTATAAAAAAGCTAATATTGATAGCTATGGAGAGAATGCTCTTGTATTGTCATTATTTTTTTTAGTTCCTTTTGGGTATATATATTCTGTTGTTACATTGCAGTCTAAGTTAAATATTATTTATGATAAGACTAATGAAAATTCTTAATTTAATTAAAGCTTGGGCGGGGGCTGAAAATTCTAATTAAATGAAATGGAAAATAAAATTTTAATTGCAAAATATATTATAAAAAATAAAGGGCGGGGTATGTAAATAAAGTTTTTAAATTTAAATTATATATGCCCACCCTTTAGACTTTTTATATTTATCAGTTATTTTTGTATCATTTTTCTTTATAATTTGTCACTGTTATTTTAATACCCACCCTAAATTTATTTAAATTTAAAAATATATTTACCGCACGAATAGTATAATTATAAATTTTTTATTTATTTTAAATTATAATTTTAATTATGTATAAAAATCTGCACACCGTGCGTAAAGCAATACAAGTTAAATTATATAGATATTATTATTTTTCCATCTGTATGTTTTTTTATAACAGTTCTTAAAGCTTCTGATGCATTATCCATATTAAATATAGTAGAATATATTTTTGGTTTTATGTTTTTATCTTCTACAATTTTTGTAATTTTACGAAGCTGTTCTCCGTCAGCACGTACAAACATAAAACGATATTCTTTTTGTTCTTTCATTGCTTTTTTATCATATTTATAACCAGCAAGAGAAAATAATAATTTTTTGATAAAAGGAAAATTATTGTCTTCAGCAAACTTTTTATTTGGGCTAGTTCTTAAACTTAAAAGACGTCCACCCTTTTTTAATACTGATAATTCTTTGTCAAATTCATTTGCTCCAAGCGTATCTATAACATGATCAATATTTGAAACTAATTCTGAATAATTTTCTTTATTGTAACTAATATATTTATCAGCCCCTAAATTGATAAAATGTTCTTTTAATCTTTCATTACCAGAAACTATAATATTTAAACCTAAATATTTTGCAATTGGAACGGCAAGCTCTCCAAAACTTCCAGAGCCTCCAGTTATTAAAACAGTTTCACCAGATTTTGCATCCAATTCTTCTGTAAATGCTTGATATGCTGTAAGAGCAGTTAAAGGTATTGCAGCAGATGTAATAAAATCATAATCTTTTGGCATGCAAGATACAAATTTACTATCTACTGCAACATATTCAGCAAAAGCCCCTATTTTTGATATAGGCAAACGAGTATAAACTTTATCTCCCGCTTTAAAATCGGTTACATTTTTTCCTACACTTTCAACTATTCCAGAACATTCATTACCTAATGTCAAAGGCATTTTATAATCTTGTATAAGTCTTACAGCACCTGTTAATATCAATATTTCAAGAGGATTTACTGCCGCAGCTTTTACTTTAATTAATACCTCATTGTCAGAAATATTAGGAATTGGAATATTTGCAATTTCTACATTTATATCTTTTGAATATTTTTTTATTTGTATAGCTTTCATATAATATCTCCATTTTTGTTTTTTATAAAAATAAATTTATGCAGTATATAAATCAATATAAAATTTAAAGAATTTATTGTTACTAACATAGTAACAATAAATTTTATATGTATAGTAATACATATAAAACATATATTGTAGTTCACAAAACAAATATATTTTAGAGTTTTAATTTGATATTATTATTTTAATGTCTGCTATGATTTTTTTAAAAATCACAATTCATACTACCGCACGCTAAACTAAATTATAAAAAGGAACTAATTTATAAATATTATTTTTATTTTATATATAAATACATTCACCGTGCGTTAAGAATTCTATAAACATATATTTACATTGACAAAAAGTGTCTATATATTAGAATTGAAAACTATATATGATAAAATAATTTTAATTAAAGAGTAGTTAAATGAAAATTAAAAATAAAAAAAATGATAGCAAAGACAATATCAATATAATAGGTTTAATAATATATCTCTTCTTATCTTTAATTATACCGTCTACTGCAATATCATTTTTTGCTATGGCTGATAAAAATATAAAAGAAAAAAAAGAAATAATATATAATGATAAAGAAATAATAGATAATAAAGAAACTAATGCAGCAAATTTTGACAAAGAAGAAATGCTTCAAAAAATAATAACATTATTATTAAAAGGAAGTTCATCATCTAAATATAGCAGCTCAAAAGTGGATTTGAGAATTCTTGGTATAAGAGTATTAATTGTATACGGACTGACTTATATATTATCGCTTGCAATTACCGCAATTATAGCCCAAAAATATTATCATGAAGAGATAAAAATAAAAGAAGATATTAGAGAGACTATAGGAACAATATTAGTAGAGTTGATTACTCTGGCATTAATTGCATTCATTTTAATAGTAGCAGTAATATATATGAAAAGTAATAGAGAATATTTAGCTTTCAGCGGAGTGATTTTCGGTTTTATAGCCTGTATTATCATTAGAAAAATAACATAAATTTATTAGTATTCTAAAAATATATACTTAATTTTTTAAGTTTATCAATTTTTGGTTTAATAGTTTTATTTTACGCTTACAATAAACTAAGTAAATTTATACAATATACCTAATTCAATAAACATCTATACCGTATTGACAAAAAAGGCATATATAATAAGATAACCATGAGGATTATAAAAAAAATAAAATTATACTAATGTAAATATTTATAGAGTCATAAATAAAAAAGTATTTTTCTGTATTTTTTTCTAATCATAACATCTATAAAGGCTTAAAAGTGAGTAAAAAAGAATCTGCAAAATCTACAATAATTTTTGCAATATTTTTGTTTTCACCTATTATAATACCTCCTGCTCTTATAATAATATTTTCTTACAGAGATACAAATATAGGATTTGCAAAAGAAATAGAAACAAATATGCAAACTTATCTAAAAACAACTTATTAAAAAAATATATCAAAAGAAGAAAAGAAAGTGAAAAGGATAAAACAGCTATGAGAAGAATAAAAAAAGATAGAGAAAAAAAATTTGATATAAAAGGTATTATTACTATTTTATTTGTTATTGTATTAACTATGGGAATGATATTGTTTATTATGAATGCTCCTGATATATTAAATAAGTATGATGTAGTAAATAATAAATCAGAAACAATGGATAAATATTCTAAAAATAATGATTTGCTTAGTAATAATAAAAAAGATAATTTAGTTAATTTAATAATAGACTTTCTAACTCCTAGCCGTCATCACAAAAGATTTCCATGGATACCGGAAAGTTTATTTTTTAGAGTTACAATTATGTTTTTTCTTAGCTTTTCATCGAGTATGTTTAGTGCTTTAGCAATTAATGAAATAAAAAAAGAAGGATTTAAAAAGAAAGATTTAAAAATGTATTTTATTTTATTGTTGTGGATTTCAATGAGTATATTTGTTTTTCTTATGTTAAAAGATAATATTATAACTGCCAAAGAATATTTGAGTATAGCAGCAGGAATTATATTAGGTTTATTGCTTGCAAAAAGTTAAAGCATGCATAATTATATATATTTAAGGAGATATGATAAATATTTATGAAAGATATTGTTTTTAATTTAATATACAAAATCAATATACCAGAAAATGATTTGTTTAGAATAGCAGCATTATTTTTATGTTCTTTCATAATCGTGTTTTTAATATTACTTTTAATTAAAGGAATTGGTGAAACAGTAGGAGATGGTGATAGTGTAATAGGTTTGGGAGTAGTTATAATATTAATAGCAGCATTTTTTGGAGTGTCAGGATTTTTTATAATCAAATACATTGAAAATACTTATGAATATATCTTTATAGCCATCGGTGTTATAACAGCATTATTTAATTTAAATGAAGATAACATAAAAAAAACATTACTTGTTGCTTTAATATTTTTTATTATTCTTTTATATGCATCATTTTTTAATGCTCCGCCAACTATAAATGATGCAAATATCATAAACCAAACAAATAATTATACTAATGATTTGAAATCAACTTTATTCATTCAAAAAGATATTATCGAAGCTATATTAGGACATTCAAATATTCTTACTATGGTTTTATTTGGAGAGATTACATTAAAAAAAGCAATAATTATAGTATTAAATTTAATTTTATTAATAATTATAGTTGCTTATGTATTTAAAAAAATTAGGAAGAGAAAATAAATATAATGACAAAAAATATAATTTATTAATTTTATATAGCTAATCAATTTTATTAATTCTATATTTTTATAATTTTTTATAAACATAAAAACAAATCTTATAAAAGTTTATGCATCAATTACACAAGCGTTAAATCCTTATAGTTGTTCATTATTTTTTTTATTATCCTTAGACCTAAGATGTTTACTAATTAATAATACTATAAAGGATAATATACCTCCAAAAAAGAAAGCTAATAATTCTAGTATACTCTCTGTACTTCCGCCAATATTAAAAATAGCCAAGTTTTTATGTATTTTATAAATAATAATAGAACTTATTAAAATAATTATGGAAGATACAATAATATAATATTTACAAGAGCCATTTTTAAAAAAAATCATCTCTATTAAAATACCTAGTATAGCACACCCTATCATAAATATTATTATTAATCTTGCAAGTAAATATTGTGAAACCTCTTCAAAATCTATATTGTAATTATCATCGCTTCTAAATTTAAAGTATCTTCGGTAAATTTCTTTAGTTTCCACATTATTATTAAAATCATAACTATTTTCTAAAATAATATCTTTATCATTTACTATATAGTTTGCATTGTAAATATTGTTTTTTTCATTTACTTCTATTATTATTTTATTGGGATAATGTTTTTTCATTTCATTATAAAATATAAGAGAAATAGTAATTATTATAATCGCTAAGACACTGAATTTCATTACAAAACCTTTTAAATAATACTACACATAGAAATATATTTATCATAAATTAATTTTTATTTCAAGTATATTAATTGATACCTACATAATGTATTAATAAAAAAATAATAAATTTAACGCACGCAGAGTAAAGCCAAAAAATAGAATGTTGTAATGATTTTAATTTAGCTATTTTTTATAAATTAGTTTACCGTGCGGTTATAAAAAATTCAATTTTAAATAAAACTTGGGCGGGGGCTAAAAATATAATATAAATTTCCATATCTAAATAAAGTTTAATAGAAAAATAGATTAACAATTCTTAAAGGGCTGGGATTAGAATAAGGTTTAATTAAGTAAATATATTATTTTTACTTAAATATTAATCTTGACAATACAAACCCTATTATAAAACCTATAGGTAAAGATAAATACTCCAATATGTTTTTTATATTCTCATAATTTATAAAAATAATTAGCCCTGTAATTATAACAAATACACCTAGTATTATTTTGGCAGCAATTAATTCTTTTTTAGGGGAGCTATTTTTTGATAATAATATAAAACTAAGTAAAAAACCTATAAAAATAGAACATGTAAACATAATAAACATTCTATCTTCTTCAAGGTCAAGATCAGTTTTGTATCTTCTTCTTATGTTTTGATACTTAATATCAGAGTCTGTATTATAATTATTCTCTATTATGTAGTCATCTTCTATGTAATTTAAATTATAAATATTAGTTTCTTTAATTGTATTATTAGGTTTTATCAAGTCATTATAAAATATATAAGAAATTATAATAAATATTAATATAATAGTTAATTTATTAAGTTTTAAGAAGTTCATTTTATTTCCTATAATATAACTGCTAAATATAATTTTACTATAATTTAAAATATATTTTATTTCAATATAAAATCCATTTTACATTATTGAATAATAAGCGATTTTATTATATAATAATTGATTATAATTGTAATATTTGAGGATTTGAAATATTATAAGAATTAAATAACTGTTTGCACTTTTTGGTACTTTTTGCGGCGGGAAAAAGTACAAAATAAATTCATTGCCGCATATAATCCAAAATAAAATATATAACAATCTGAAACTATTTAAAATTAGATTAAGAGGAAATAATTCAATGGCTAAACTTTCGCATCTTGAAAAAGAGTATATTAAAGCTAATTACAAAAATAAAAGCATTGATGAGCTTACAAAAAAATTAGAAAAAGACAGAGAGTTAATAGAAGAATATATTAACAACCTGCAAAACAATCAAAAAAATAAAGAAAAAAATAATAAAAAAGAAAAAGCTAATAAAGAAAAAAGTGAAAACATATTTTCTAAATTATTCTCAAAATCATCTAACAGCGAACCAATATTTAAAAAGTACGAAATAAAACCCTATCACCTTTCAAAGATAGATATAATATTTTCTGCTGCAGCATTTTTGTTTACATTTTTGCTTTATTTGTTTACATTAACGCCTTCGCTTTCGGCAGGTGATAATGGAGAGCTTACAACGGCAGCTTACTTCTTGGGAGTAGGGCATGCTCCGGGATATCCTTTTTATACTTTAATGTCTAAACTATTTACTTATATACCATTTGGAAACATTGCTTGGAGGACAAACCTATTTTCTGGTACTTGCGGTGCTATATCAATGATTTTCTTCTATCTTATTATGGTTAAAGTATTAGGACAAAACAGAATTGAGAGAGGTTTTTCTCCTGTAGTTCATATACCAGCACTTTTGGCAAGTATTGCTTTTGCTATATCTGATAATATGTGGGCACAGGCTACTATGGCTGAAGTTTATAGCTTAAATATTCTTCAAATAGCTTCTATGCTTTTAATACTTATTTATTGGTTTGAGGCAGTGTGGCAGCATGCTAATGATGATGTGCCTTACTATGGAAATAAATATTTAATGGCTTTTGGTTTTCTTTATGGGGTAGCACTTGCTAATCACCATGTTACTTTGCCATTTGCTTTTGCTCCGCTTTTGTTTATAGCTGTGGTATTATTCTTAGTTCATAAAGACAGATACATAGAAAATATTGAAACTCCTTTTATATCTATATTTGTGTTTTTAATATTACTCTTTATAGGCGGGTTTGGATACTATAGATTTATTATGAATTATGAGGCTTATTTATATTTCCCTCCGGGTGTAGCTTCTGATGATTCTATATTCTCTATACTCTTTAAGCCTTTCACAGATATGAATATTTTAAGCGACATATTTACAGCACTTGCTAATGGTTCTTATTTAAGACCAGATATGATACAAAACTTAAAAGCTCCTTTCTACCCAACACTTTATAAAGGAATGTTCTTAGTATTTTGGCCTTTATTTTTAGTTGTTGTTTGGGTGTTAGTTTATAGATATTTCTTGTGCAAGATAGATAAGTTTAATAATGATAATGATTTTATCACAGGCATATCATTTTCTTATTATAAAATGCTTTTAATGCTTGCAGTTGGCGTTATGATATATGCCTACATGCCTATAAGAGCAAGGGCTTTACCTCCTCTAAACTGGGGACAGTTGAATGAACCTAGCGGATGGGAGAATTTAAGCTATTTATTTAGTATGATACACAGAAAACAGTATGGTGCTTCTGGTAACGATATTGCAGCAGCATTCATTCTTCACCCAGAGCAAGTATCTGCTTTAATTAATATATTTAAAACTCAATTAACTGTTTTAGGTTTATTATTCTTAATACCGGGGTTATTCCAAATATTTAAGAAAAATAAGTTTATAGGAATATTCTCTGTATTTGGACTTTTAAGTTTTGCTGTATCACTTATGGCATATACTAACCCTCCTCCAAGTGTAAGAACTTTATCATTTGTTGAGGTATTTTTCTTGCCTGCTACTTTATATATGATTGTAATAGTTGGCTTTGGTATACAGTGGTATATGGAATATTTTAATACTAATATAAAAAATGTATTAAAAAAACCTTCTGAAGAGACTACAGATACAAAATTAAAGCCTTATCATGCAATATCACTTGCGGCAATATTTGCAATAATGATACCTATATTTGTAATGAATTTAAGCCGCAACAACAACTCAAAAGATTTTAGTAATCACGACTATTCATATAATATGATGAACTCACTTCCAGACAATGCAATATTTGCAACAGAGGGAGGAGATAACCAAGTATTCGGTCTTGTTTACTACACTATGGTTGAAAGAAGAAGGCCAGATTTAAAAATATATGACCAGAAGGGTAATGTATTTGAGAGAATATACGGTAACCTTATGAAAACAGACGGCAGATGGCTTGGAAGCATAAGCGATGCTGTTGATAAGGATTTTATAGACAGCGGCAGACCTTATTATATGGCTTGGAGAAGAGATGGGCTTGAAAGACTTGGAGATTATTACTTTAAGGCTTATGGGCTTGTATTTAAAGTTCAGCCTATAAAATATGCTTTAGTTGATGAATTAGAGTTTTTTAAGGTTCTTACTGTTAATGATTATAAGGCAATAGCAAAAGAGCATTTAAAAAGAAATTATGAGAATGATAAAGTTTCTTCAGATTTGAATGCTTTGCTTGATGAAGGTCTAATATCAGTAGAGAGAAAAAATAATTATAACGGCAATGAAGAGATAACTTTTGTAAAAATGTATGAGCTTCCTTTCCCAGAATTAAAAACAGAGGAAGATTATTGGGATAGCTACACTATGAAAGGAACTGCTGAAGAGATTTCTCATTATGACTTTTTAACTAGAGAGATTTTTGTAAGTTCTTATTCACTTGCTAAAATAGATATGTATAACAGAAGAATAAAAACATATCAAAAATTGCTTGGTTTTATGGGTAATGGAAACGTTGCTAAAAACGGTATTACAAGAGAAGAGGCTGATGCAAAAATAGAAGAGTATAAAAATCTTAAAAGACAAGAAGAAGAGAGAATGCTTACTATAGGCTTTGATATGTCTAATGTTTACTTTGCTATAGGTAATCAAGCTATATTAGATGGTGATTATGAAAGAGCTACTGTGATGTATGAAGAGCTTATAAAGCTTGAAAAACTTATTTATCCTGCTTATTTCAACTTGGCTGCTTCTTATGAATATTTAGCACGCTCTAAAGATACTCCTTATGAGAAAGAGGCTGAATATTTAAATAAAGCTAAAGATGTAATGGATAGAGCAGAGAAGACTTTCCATAGAGGTAAAGATATTGGAGATGCAGCAAGAGCACAAAACGCTACCTATCAGCAGATAATGCAGTTTAATAATAGATTAGATTTACAGCTTAGAACTACAAGACAGCAGGCAGATACTCTAAAACAACAGGCTATAGCTGAAAACACTTTTGATAGTTACACTGCTTATGCTAATTATATTTATCAAAATAGACAAGATTTAGATGAAACAATTTGGGCTAAAAACGAAGCTAAAAAGAGAGCAGTTAATAATACTCAATTAATAAATGTTAATAAAGAGCTTGCTATACTTTATGCTAATATTGGAGATGTTAATACTGGTATCAATATATTAAATGATACTTTAAATCTTCCTAATATTACAAGAGATGATAGAAGGGGCATAGATTTTGATTTGGCTAGTATTTATCTTAATCAAAAAAGATATAATGAAGCCCTAAATATATATTCAAAATATACCAATGATTTAACTCAGGACGGTGCTTTTGCTTTGTATGCTATAGGTCATATATATGTTGAGCAGAATATGATTGTTGAGGCACTTAATATTTATAATGATTTTAAGGCTAGAATGTCTCCGCTTGCTAAGGATAATCAGGTGATAGCTAATTTGGATAGAGATGTTGAAAGCAGAAGACTTCAGATAATGCAGTATTTAGGCACTGTTGGTGTTCCTAATCAATAATAAAAAAATTATATACTAAGGCTTGCTATTAATAGTGAGCCTTTTTTATATTATGCTTAGTTCACAATACATTATATATATTTTATTTTGATATAACAAAGTAGGTAGGAGAGAAGTAATAGAGTATAAAATTATTATTATAAATTTTATTATATTGTGTGTTGGTATATCTTCATAACCAAATTTTTATTCATAAAATGTAAATTTTTTTAAAAAAATAACATTTTTATTAATAGTATTTTAATAAATGTATTGATATTTTTATTAATAGTATTATAATATTATGAATAGTATTACTATAAAAATATTTTTTGTTATAAAGTTTTGAGATATGGAATACATAATAGCTACGACAATTTATTTATTAAAAGGTACATACGTTACAATAAGTCTTTATTTAATTACGGCATTATTCTCTGTGCCGTTATCTATAATTTTAGCGGCATTACAATTTAGTGCTCCAAAGTTTGTGAAATATCTTTTTGATGTTTATACTTGGCTTTTTAGAGGAACTCCTTTAATACTTCAATTAATATTTTTCTATTATGGTATTCCGCTTATTACTAATAATAAAATAGCTTTACCAGCATTTACTTCTGCAGCTATTACTTTTATTATTAATTATGCTTCTTATCTTATAGAAATATTTAGAGCTGGTATAGAAAGTATTGATAAGGGGCAGTATGAGGCAGCTTATGCACTTAATTTGAATTATAGACAAATAATGACTAGAATCATACTTCCGCAGGCTATAAGAAAAGTATTGCCGCCGCTTTCAAATGAAGCTATTAGCTTAATAAAAGATACATCATTAGTAATAGTTCTTGGAATAGGCGATTTAATGCTTTATGCAAGACAGATTTTAACTAGAGATTTTAAGCTTATACCTTTTGTAATAGCAGGAATAATATATTTAGTATTCACATTTATTGTAGTTGCTATCTTTAGAAAATTGGAGAAGAAATATGTCATTAGAAGCTAATTTACAATTACAAGTTATTGATTTAAAAAAGAAATATAAAGAATCTGCTGCAGTTAATGGTGTAAGTTTTACAGTAAATAAGGGGGATATAGTTTCTATTATAGGGCCTTCCGGTGCTGGAAAAAGTTCCCTTCTTAGAAATATTATACAAATAGATAAACCTGATTCTGGTGAAGTTTATATAGATAATGAACCTTTATTTTCAAATAATATTGCTATATCTAAAGAAGATTTTATAAAGAGAAAAGAAAAAATAGGAATGATATTTCAGCACTTTAATTTGTTTCACCACAAAACAGCTTTAGAAAATATCATAGAAGCACCAATCATTGTAAAGAAGCAAAATAAAGATGAAGCAATAGAAGAGGGATTAAAGTTGTTGGATATGGTTGGTCTTAAAGATAAAAGAGACAGTTATCCTAGTGAACTTTCTGGAGGGCAAAAACAGCGTGTTGCTATAGCCAGAGCTTTAGCAATGAAACCTGAGATACTTTTATGCGATGAGCCTACTTCTGCTTTGGACCCTGAACTTATAGGTGAGGTTTTAGCCGTACTTAAAGGTCTTGCTAAAGAAAAAATGACTATGATTATAGTAAGTCACGAGATTAGTTTTGTAAAAGAACTTTCTACAAATATAGCGTTTATGGATAGCGGTAAAATTATTGCTATGGATAATTCTGAAAACTTCTTTAATAATCAAAATAACGAAAGAATTAAAGATTTTTTAAGTAAAATATTCCACAATTAATTTATACTAAAAATTTTGTATTTTGTAATTATTGCAGAATTTTTCTACTGCTGTGGGCACTTATATATGCTTAGCAGTGGGAAAAGCTGATAACACATTTATAAAAATATATCAATTTACAAAATATAGCTGTTTAGATATTTATATACTTATTTAGCATAATCAATATTATTTTTAGTGCAGAACTCTATACCCACAGTATCATTTTCTTTTGCAAGTTTTATCAAGTAGTTTTCCATTTTTGGTTTTAATGAGTCATTAGCTATTTTATACGCTTTTTCAAAATTTTCTAAAGCTTTAGATTTTAATTTATTATATTCTTCTTCTGAAATACTTTCTTTTTGAATGTTGGCAAGTATATTTTTAATGTAGCCTATACTATTTAATGCATAATCATGTTCAGAGTCTAATTCTATAGTTTTATAAAAATCTTTTAAACAATCATTATATATTTCAATAGCTTTTTCTATATTTCCATTATCTCTCTCAATATTAGCTAGTTTAGTTTTAGCATATCCTCTAGTGTCATATATAGTTGAATCATAATTAATAATTTCAATTCCTTTACTACAATACGTTATAGATTCATTCAATAATTCTTTAGCTTTTAAGATATTATTATTTTTTAATTCAATATTTGCTAATTTAGTTTTATATAAACCTATTTGATTATAAGCATCTATATCACTTTCATCTATTTCTATACATTTATTGTAATCTTTTATAGCTTCTTCATACTTATATAAATTTGCTTTAGCATTTCCTCTATTATAGTAAGCTTCTAAATAATTATTATCTAATTCTATAGCTTTATCATAATCTTTAATTGCTTCTTCATACTGTTTCAAATCTGATTTAGTAAGTCCTCTAAAATAATAAACTAATAAATTATTATTATCTAATTCTATAGCTTTATTATAATCTTTTATAGCTTCTTCATATTGCTGTAAATCTGATTTAGCAGCTCCTCTGCCAATATAAAATGATGAGTTGTTATTATCTAATTCTATAGCTATGTTGTAATCTTTAATCGCTTCTTCATATTGCTTTAAATTATATTCAGCGAGTCCTCTATTATTATAAGCCAATGAATTATTGTTATCTAATTCTATAGCCTTGTTATAATCTCTTATAGATTCTTCATATTGCTGTAAATTATATTTAATAAGTCCTCTATTATTATAAGCCATTGAAAAATTATTATCTAATTCTATAGCTTTGTCAAAATCTTTAATCGCTTCTTCATATTGCTGTAAATTATATTCAATAAGTCCTCTATTATTATAAACCAATGAATTATTGTTATCTAATTCTATAGCTTTGTTATAATCTTTAATCGCTTCTTCATATTGCTGTAAATTATATTCAATAAGTCCTCTATTATTATAAGCCATTGAATAATTATTATCTAATTCTATAGCTTTGTCAAAATCTTTAATCGCTTCTTCATATTGCTGTAAATCTGATTTAATAAGTCCTCTATTGTTATAAGCTAGTGAGCAATTATTATCTAATTCTATAGCTATGTTGTAATCTTTAATCGCTTCTTCATATTGCTTTAAATTATATTCAGCAAGTCCTCTATTGTTATAAGCTAGTGAGCAATTATTATCTAATTCTATAGCTATGTTATAATCTTTAATCGCTTCTTCATATTGCTTTAAATTATATTCAGCAAGTCCTCTATTATTATAAGCCAATGAATTCTTATTATCTAATTCTATAGCTTTGTCAAAATCTTTAATCGCTTCTTCATACTGTTTCAACTCTGCTTTAGCGAGTCCTCTATTACTATAAGCCATTGAATCATTACTGTATAGTTCTATAACTCTATCATAATCTTTAATCGATTCTAAATATTGTTTTGATTCTTGTTTAGCTAATGCTCTGTTAAAATATCCATACACATTTTTATCATCAAGGTCTATAACTCTTGAGAAATAGTCTATAGCTTCTTTATATTTTTTATTTTGATATGCCTGATAGCCTAAATTCAACTCACTATTTATTTTTACATTTTTATTATTTTCTTCAATTATTTTATCAGTCTCTTCCTTTATCTGATTTAAAGATTTTTCTGCTTCTTTTTCTACAATATTTAACTGTTCTCTTGATTCATTTAAAATATTATTGTTTACGAATGCTCCTGCAAATGAGAACACTATCATTACTACTGATATAAAAGCGAACCAGAAATTTAATGTGTCTGATGAGGATTTTACTATTTCGCTAATAGATATTTGAAGGTTTTTTGTGTGGCTGTCTATAGCTTCAGAAAATGCGTTTTTCAGATCTTCTATTGATGAGCTTTTTAATATTATATTATTAGTGATAAATTTATTGCTTTCTATCTCTGTTATTATTACATTAGTATAAAACTCTTCTTTAGTTATAATAATATTTTCTAATGGACTTGAATATTTTTCCATAGCTTTATCAAGCCTATAAGAAACTAGCAAATTATGTGCAAAATAAAGTGCGGCAAAAACTATCATAGATAATATAAATAATTTAATCATTACATTATAATTATCCATTTGGTAATTTCTTTTTTCTTTTTTGGTTGGTTGTTTATTATTTTCTGTATTTTCTTTATTTTCCATAAATAATGCCTAAAGGATTTTTTACTATTATACTATAGTTTTTAAATATAAAAAGATATTGCCTAATACTTTCACGCACGGTAAAATATACTATGAATATAATTGAATTATATTACTAATTTAAACTATATTTTTTTAATTATTTTACGTGCGGTGAATAAAATTATAAATGAAAAGAATCTTGTATTTGTATAATAAAATAACATAATAAGTAAAAAAGAATAATAAGGCTGTTTAAAAAACACATAAATAACTATTTCCAACAAAATGCAATCATTTCACTATATATATCTATTGAATAAAAAATATTTTAATATATAATTCTCAAAATATAAATTTTAGATAATAGTGTTTAGATAGTAATGTGTAATCAATATGAAAAATAACTTTTATTTTATTTCTTTTTTTATAATATTAGTACTATATTTTTTATTAATAGATTTTTTATTTCCATTTATGTCTTTGGGAAACTTTGAGTTTCATGTAATTGATATAATATATGTTTATTGGTTTTCTGTAATAGCTTATAATATATGTGATTATATACCAACAAAAAAGAGGCTAATAATATCATATTCTTTTGTGATTGTTGCTATATTTTCTTTTTTTAGCATAGAGCCTTTAGGTATTTCTGTAGTTACAAAACCATTATTTTTTACGGATATGCCTGATTTATACCCTTCATTAATAGAGGTTGTACCTTTATATTTACAAATTATTACTATAGCTGCTACTGTACTTTATTTTTCTTTGCTTATAGCTTTTGCTTTATATTTTATATATAGATTATATAAGATGTATAAAATAAAAAGAATAAAATCTATTTCTTTAATAGTTATAGTGATATTAACAACATATTTATCATTTTTTAGGCCAGTAAATATTAATTCTATTTATGCTAATTATTTTGATATAGCAAACAGCAAAGGAATAATAAACACAATAAGCCATAGAATATCTTTTGATAAAAAATATAATAATATAGAGCATAGTATTGATGATGTAAGAGATGCCATTGATTTATTAAGTGAAAGAAATATAGATGTATCAAAATTAATAATGCCGTATAGTGATGATACAGTTACAAATAGAAGTGTATTTTTAATATATGTAGAATCTTTTTATGATTATAGCCATTTTGCAAGTTTATTTGACAAAGACCCTTTTCCAGAAGAGTATAGAGAATGGGCTAAAGTTTCACCTAAAGTTGGCCCTAATGATGGAAATGGAAGTTTGTTTGCAAGGTTATCTGGTTTAACAGGCAGCTCCCCTATATTTCCTAAAAAGCCTGATTCTACTATCATCACTAAAACTCTTCCATTCTTGCTTAGAGATAAGGGTTATAAAGTAATAGCTTTAGAAGAGTCTGGAGTTACCTATTATTTAGATAAATTATTTCCTGATATTGGTGTTGAAAAAACAGTATTTAATTTAGGGATAACAAATATAAAGAATTATATTAAAGAGAATATTTCAGAAGATAGAGTTTTTGTTATGGGTTTTACATTTTTAGGTCATGCAAATACTCATGTAAATAATGATTTAAATTTCGCTTCAAACAATCAAAGATTTATGAGAAAAATAGATAAAAAAAATAGAGCTGTTTTGGTAGAAACTCTTGAAAATGCTGCAATGACAGCAATAGATATAATAAAAACAAGAGATATAATATTAGAAAAATATCCAGATTCTATAATTATATTTAAGCATGACCATTTATATCCGTATTTAAAGAATATTATATACAACTCTTCCATAGATGAAAGTATCAAGGTATCGTTTTTAACTTCATATGCTGTAAACCCTCTTCTTATATGGAATGGAAAAGATGGTCCTTATAAATTGCCAGACGGTTTTCCTCCAGAGAATATACCTATGTTTATAGCAGTTAATACAAAACTTGATTATACAAATAGTTTGATAGAGCTTTTATATAAAGAAAATACTGATGATGTTATAAGGTTTTATAATAGTTTTTATACTAATAGTTACGGCAATATAAGACGTATAGAGGTTGATAGGGAGAGTTTATCATATAAGTATGACCATGCACAGAGAATTATATCAGAAGACATATTTAGAGGAAATAAATACTTTAATTCTTTAGTGGAGTAAGAAATTAGATATTTATTATTATAAATAATAACTATATGTTGTAATATGTATAAATTATAAAATAATACCAACATTTTAAGCTAAAAAAATGCAGTTCTTTTGGTTCTTTTATACCAATACCGAGTAGGTGCCTATCGGCAAAAGAACTGGGGTGCTACCCTACGAGCACGCTTCGCAGGGGGCAAATCCCTGCAAATATTTCAATTTTAAAAATTTTATTACATTCCCCGCCCTTTATTCTTTATTACTATAATATGCAATTTTTAATTTATTTATATTCAAAGCTAATTGATAAACTAAAGCACCCACCCAAGTGTAGATTAGATTTTTAATTTAATACACCTCACGGTTTATCTATTTTTTATATATAGCAAAATTTGAATACTAAATTAATTTATATTTTTTATTTAGTTTAGCGTGCGTTAATTAAAACTTATATTGTTTTTATTACAAAAATCCACAGCAGTTTTTATATTCTCTTTTGCAAGTGATGTAATGCATTTTATTATTAATTTTTTATCATCTTTTTTTGCAAATCTGTAAGCCTTATCAAAATAGCTGTATGCCTTTTCATTTAGCTTATCATATATATTGTTCATATTGTCTAATTGTATGTTTATATATGCTATGCTGTTATGTGCTAATGCATGTTTACTATTTAATTCTATAGATTTGTTGAAATATGATAAAGCCTCATTATAATATTTAATTGCTTTTTCTTTGTCATTAAGAGTAAAATGTATATTAGCCAACTTTGTAACAGTATATCCAATGCTATCATATACTGAGGCATTTATTAAATTATCATCTATATTTAATTCCAAACCTTTATTATAATAAACTAAAGCATCATTAAGAAGTTCAATAGCCCTCTGAGTGTTTCCATTTTTAAATTCATTGTTAGAATACTTTGTCTTTGAAAAACCTATGCCATTATAAGCATTTAAATAATTAGGGTTAATGTCTAATGCTTTTATATAATCTTCAAAAGCTTCATCATAAAGTTTTAATTCTACCTTGCTTAATCCCCTGTTGTAATAAGCGTCAATATAAGAATTATCAGCTTCAATAACTTTTGTGTAGCAGTCTATAGCCTTTTGATACTCTTTCAAAGAATCATAACATAGAGCTATATTAAAATAAGCATTAACATCATTATTATCAATCTCTATTACTTTATAAAAATCTTCTATAGCCTCGTTATATAAATCTATCTCCATTTCAGCTAAAGCTCTATTATAGTAAGCATATGAATATGATGGATTTATTTCTATAACTTTAGAATAGTATTTTATGGATTTTTCATATTCTTCTAAAGCATCATAAGATAAAGCCATATTGTAATAAGAATACATATTTTCATTATCAAGTTCTATTGATTTTTTAAAATCATTGATTGCATAATCATATTTTTGGAGTTGATTATATATTAATCCTCTATCATTATATGCAGCAGTATAATTGTTGTTTAACTCAATGGCTTTATCAAAATCTTTTAAAGCCTTTGAATGTTCATTTAAGCAACAATTAGTAAGTCCTCTATAATAATAGAATGCAGCATCTTCACTGTATAATGAAATGGCTCTGTTAAAATCTTCCAAAGCCTCCCGATATAATTGCATTCTCCATTTTAATAAAGCTCTGTTATTATATAAATAAGCATCGTTTTGCTCAAGTTCTATAGCCTTATTATAATCGGATAAAGCATCTTCATATAAATCCAACTTTTCCTCTGTTAAAGCCCTGTTATAATATGCATAAAATATATTTTCATCTATCTCTATTATATTTGTATAATATTTTATAGCCTCTTTATAATTTCCTAGCTTGTATTCAAGAAGCCCCATATCATTATAAATATTTACTATGTTTTCAGAACCTAATTCTAAAGCTTTTTTATAATCGTTCATAGCTTCCTGATACAATTCCAAATTATTTTTTGAAAGCCCTCTAAAATAATAAGCATTTGAAGAAGTGGAGTCTAATTTTATGGAAGTATCAAAATCTTTTATAGCTTCTTCATATAAGCCTAAATAAAACTCGCTTAAAGCTTTAGAATAATATGCTTCGCTGTCATCATCTTTAAGCTCTACAAGTTTGGTAAAATCTGATAAAGCTTCTTCATACATTTTTAAATAACACTTTGAATGTCCTCTATAATAATATAAATCATTAATTTCTGCTTCCCCCAACTTTTCCAACAAAGATAAAGACAAATCAAAATGCTTTATAGCTTCTTCATAGTTTAATAAATAAAAATACCCAAGTCCCACATAATACATTGCCTCATAATCATCTTCATTAAACTCTAATACCTTTTTGAAATCTTTAATTCCTTCTTCGTATTGTCCTAAATATGATTTTGAATGAGCTCTATTGTAGTATGCCTCTAATTTGTCTGGAGATAATTCAATAACTTTATCAAGATCTTTTATAGCTTCTTCATAGTTTCTCATATTATATTTTGATATGGCTCTATTATAGTAAGCATCTACTAAAGTATTATGAGTAGTGTTTATATCATCGTTATTTATATTTGTTTCTTCATCCTCATTATTATAAGAATCGCTATATATAATAAATTCGCCGTCAGAGTATGCTATAATATCTTTATTGTATATATCTATAATTTCATCTAAATATTCAATAGCCTTTTCATAATCTTTATTTACAAAAGCCTCATGTCCTAAATTAAATAATCTTTCTATGTTCTCTCTATCATCGATATTCATTAAAACCACTCCAATAAAATGTATTATTATTATATACAAAAATATAATAATTACTATATGAGAAAATAAATGCTTTAGTTCTTTAATAAACTAGACACTTATTACTATAAATAATAGTTATATATTATCATTCATAAATTTTGCTAATCACTTAAAATAATATCCAATATTTTGACAAACATTATTTTTTTAATATACTAGTTATAGGTAAGCAAATTTTGTTATTAGCATATATGTGATTATTATAAATTTTATCAAAAAATAAATGGAGGTAATATGGCTAAAGGTCGTGTTATTATTGATAGTGAACAATGTAAGGGTTGTTCCAATTGCGTATCTGTATGTCCTACCAAGATATTGTATTTAGATAAGGAAAATATGAATTCTTGGGGGTATTATCCTGCAGCGGTTACAGATATGGAGAAATGTATAGGCTGTGCTAACTGTGCCATGATGTGCCCAGATATATGTATAAAAGTAGAGAGACTTGATGAGAAGAAGGAGGGTAAATAAGAATTATGGCTAGAAGTTTGATGAAAGGAAACGAAGCTATGGCTACTGCGGCTATTGCTGCAGGATGCAAATGTTTTTTTGGCTATCCCATTACACCGCAAAATGAGATACCAGAGTTTATGTCTAAGGCTATGTATGAATCTGGAGGAAAGTTTGTGCAGGCAGAAAGTGAGGTTGCAGCTATCAATATGGTTTATGGTGCGGGAGGAGCTGGAGTGCGTGCTATGACATCATCATCATCACCGGGAATAGCTTTAAAACAAGAGGGTATATCATATTTAGCTGGTGCTGAGATTCCTGCCGTTATACTTAATGTTATGAGAGGCGGACCCGGTCTTGGAAGCATACAGCCTGCTCAGAGTGATTATAACATGATGACTAGAGGAGGCGGAGACGGTGATTATAATTGTCCTGTTTTAGCTCCTGCCAATTTACAGGAAGCTGCGGACATGATAATGGAAGCTTTTGATATTGCTGACCATTATAGAACACCTGTTTATGTGGCTGCTGATGGATTTATTGGGCAGATGATGGAGCCTGTAGATATTGTATATAAACCTAAATATGAATTAAAAGAGAAAACTTGGGCTGCTAATGGAACTAGGGGTAAAAGAGAGAAAAATATTATCAATTCACTTTATTTAGAGCCTGAATTACTTTATGAACATAACATACATCTTCAAGAGAAATATAATGAAATAAAAGAGAAAGAAGCAAGGGCAGAGAATTATAAAACAGATGATGCTGATGTTATACTTGTTTCATACGGCACTATGTCTAGGGTTGTAAGGGGAGTTGTTGACACATTTAGAGAAGAGGGCAAAAAGGTAGGTATGATTCGCCCGCAAACTTTATGGCCTTTTCCTGTACAAGCATTTAATAATCCGCATTGCAAAATGTATGTTTCTATAGAGATGAGTATGGGACAGATGATTGATGATATTAAGCTTGCTATTGAATGCAAAGCACCTGTTAAGTTTTTTGGTAAAGCTGGCGGATTAGTTCCTGCGGCTTATGAGATTATAGAGCATGTTAAAGAGTTTGCAGGAGGTATTTTATGATAGTATTTGAAAAATCTAAGGGGCTTACAGACAACAGGACTCATTATTGCCCCGGTTGTATGCATGGAACATCACAAAGAATAATTGCAGAATGTTTAGATGAACTAGGGGTATTAGACAGAGCAGTTGGTATAGCTTCTGTAGGGTGTTCTGTACTTGCTTATAAATATTTTTCTTGCGATATGCAGCAGGCGGCACATGGTAGGGCTCCTGCAGTTGCTACTGGAGTAAAGAGGGCAGTTCCTGACAGCGTGGTGTTTACGCTTCAAGGCGATGGAGATTTGGCTGCTATTGGTACTGCGGAGATAATTCATGCTGCAGCACGCGGTGAAAACATTACTGTTATTTTCTTAAACAATGCTATTTATGGTATGACTGGCGGTCAGATGGCTCCTACAACTCTTGAAGGCCAAAGAACTACAACTACTCAAGCTGGAAGAGATTTCCATAGAGCTGGTAAACCCATAAGAGTTTGTGAGATGCTTGCCACTTTGGAAGGTGCTACTTTTGTTGAGAGAGTTGCTTTGGATAGTCCTGCAAATATTAGAAAGGCTAAAATGGCTACCAAAAAGGCTTTTGAAAATCAGATTGCTGGAAAGGGTTTTTCTATAGTAGAAATGCTTACAAGCTGCACTACCAACTGGGGTATATCTCCAACAGAATCGCATAAATGGATAAGAGAATATTTAATTCCTCATTATCCGCTTGGCAATTTTAGAAATGATGGTTAATAACAAGGAGGGTAAGCATATATGAGTACAGAAAGATTAATTATTGCTGGTTTTGGCGGACAAGGTGTTATGTCTATGGGGCAGATGATTGCTTATGCGGGCATGATAGAAAACAAGCATGTTACTTGGTGTCCTTCTTATGGTCCTGAAATGCGTGGAGGTACTGCTAATTGCTCTGTGGTTGTGAGCGATGAACTAGTTGGCTCTCCTATCGTTTCGCATGATGCTACTGCTGCTGTTATAATGAACCTTCCTTCCTTAACTAAATTTGAAAAAGATATTCTTCCTAATGGTGTTCTTCTTATAAACTCTTCTCTAATAGAAAAAAAAGCTTCAAGAAATGATATTCGTGTGGCTTATGTGGAAGCTAACAAAATAGCAGGCGATATTGGTAACCCTAAGGCTGCTAATATGGTTATGCTTGGTGCTTTGCTCACACTTCAAAATATTGTTTCTTTTGATAGTATTCAGCAGGCTTTCTTAAAAGTATTTGGCGAGAGAAAAAAAGAATTCCTACCCGGAAATGAAAAAGCTTTGAATGCAGGCAGAGATTCAGTTAAAAATTTAGTTTCTTAAATAAAATATTCTAATTAATTATTTTAATTATTTAAAAAAGCCCTGTCATTATTTATGATGGGGCTTAAAATTTGTATTAAAAACTATGTTAAATATTTATATGTTTAATAATTGACTTTTTAACTATTTTATATACAATTTGTTGTTAAATATGAATTCAAATATGGAGAATAAAAAAATGAAAAAAGTTATATTAATAATTACATTATTTGTAATGACTATGAGTACAACACTTATGGCTAAAAGCGGTGCTGGTGTTGATATCACAGTGCCTCTTGGTGCAGGTGTTGGTTTTTTATTTGAAGATGGTAAAGAAAGTCAAATTTATAAACCAGATGCTGGTTTTGAGGGAGGAGTTTATTTAAGACCTAATTATTATTTTGATTTAGCTGTTCTTTCTTTAGGATTATCATTAGATTTAGGTTATCAGAGAGATGTTTTTGCTTATAAATATGATACAAGTGCTATGTCTTTAAGTTTTGATAGTTTGAGTATAGGTTTAATGCCAAAAATAGATGTATTATTTTTATCTATAGGTGTAGGTGCTGGTATTAAATTCCCTCTTGGCGGAAGCATGTATACAAAGTCAAATAGCGGCGGGGAAAATACTCAAAAATATAACTTAAAACAATTACAAGACCAATTTGATAATTTGTATATACCATATATTAGAGCAAGTTTAGATTTTCTTCTATTATATAACTTTACTTTAGGTATTTATATGTCTTATGATTTCCCTTCTATGCAATTTAAAAATACATCGCAAAAAATTACATTTGGGGCATTCGATGTTGGCGGACAAGTAGGTATAAGATTTTAATTAATATATAATAACTAATAAGAGGCTTTGATTATTTTTCAAGGCTTCTTATTTTTTTTAAATTCTTTTATATCTTTTTATTAATTTTCTTTTCTAAACCTCGATGAAGTAACATCAAATTTATTTAGTCTTACCATACAAACTGACAATATTATAGCAAGTAAAACAGCAAGCGATATAGAATAGTATGCAAGAGAAACTTTTTTGTCATTTTTTATAATGTTTATTTGTTCAGATTTTGAGTTAATATTTTCATCTATTGCACTAGCCTCTGCAATATTGCCGCTTTCCATTAAACTTCCCTTTTGAAGACGCAAATTATCAATATCTTTTATTATGCTTTCTATCATCTTTTCTTTTTTTATTTTATTATAAAAATCAAATCCCCATATACCTAAACTAATAAGAGAAAATATTGCTGTTATTATTATCAATACAAATATAGCAAATTTTCTTTTTTTAATGCTTACATTAGAAATATTAACAGATTTCATTTTTATATCATTTATATGATTAATCAAATCCTCAGAATCTGGATATAATAGTTTTGATTCTTCTATACAAGATAAAAGATTAAGCATAGCCTTGTATCTTTCTGTTCTTTGGAAGTTTAAATAATATTTATCTATATCTTTCATTTTTTCTTCAGGACTAGTTACATGCTTATTAGTTTTATTTGAATGAATATTTAAAAGATAAGTTTTATTTTTTTTCTTGTCGATATTTTTTTTTATATTTTCTTTATTTTTATCTTTTTTTACTTCTTTATTTTCTTCTTCTTCAATTTCATCATCATCTACCAAAGATATTTTTTTATGTCTTTCCTCTTCTTCAATATCGTCTTTTGATAATCTTCTTATTCCTCCTAAAGTGCTTGATTGGCTTACAGTATTTCCATCTCTATCTTTAACTTGTACTCTAATTCCAAATTTATCTCTAAACATAGCCTCTAAAGTTTCAACACTAGTATCTTTATCTATAACAATAGAAGCTTTTTGATTTTTTCTAGGATCTGCTATTTCAAATAATTTTATATCATTAGATTTTTTAGCTCCTTTATATATTCCTAAAGTAATTCCAAATTCTCTGTCAAAAGAATCTAGTAGAGTTGATACAGACATATCCAAAGTTATTTTCATAAAACCCTCTATGTAATAGTTATAAATTTATAATTAATATCGAAATTATAATAAATAAAACGCAAAAAATAATAAAAAGAAAAATAAATAATTCAAAATTAACAAACATTCTCATTGAAAAAAAAATGATGATAGTATATCATTAATATAAATTCAAAAATATCATTTAATAATTTTTTATTATCAAAGTTTATTAAATATAATAACTTTTCGTTGGAGGAGATTATGGCTGTATCTAAAAAAAATACTAAAAATTCTTTAAAGAAGGAATCGAAATCTGTTAAGAAGTTATCTTCTGGCAAAAAAGCTATTTCTAAAAAAGCTTCTGCTGCTGCAAAGAAAGATTCTAAAAAGATTGAGAAAAAAATTGCTGCTCCTAAATATTATGTATCAGAAGTTCCTCTTAAGAGTGCTGATAAAGAGATATTTGCTGCAATGAAAAACGAGTATAAAAGAGAGATAAGCGGACTTGAACTTATTGCTAGTGAGAATATAGTTTCACGTGCTGTAATGGAAGCACAGGGTTCTATATTTACAAATAAATATGCTGAGGGTTATCCTTCTAAGAGATATTATGGAGGATGCAGTGAAGTTGATGTTGTTGAGAACTTAGCAAGAGAAAGAGCAAAAAAATTATTTAAAGCTCCTTTTATAAATGTACAGCCTCACTCTGGTTCGCAGGCTAATATGGGTGTTTATATGGCAATACTTCAGCCGGGTGACACTTGTTTGGGTTTGTCTCTTGATTCCGGCGGACACTTAACTCATGGTAAAAATGTTAACTTCTCTGGTAAGATTTATAATTTTGAACATTATAATGTTAGAAAAGATACTATGCAAATAGATTATGATGAAGTAAGAGATATAGCTAAAAAAGTAAAACCTAAATTAATAGTAACAGGCGGAAGTGCTTATCCTAGACAAATAGATTTCAAAAAGTTTAGAGAGATTGCTGATGAGGTTGGTGCTTACTTAATGGTAGACATGGCTCATATATCTGGATTAGTTGCTGCGGGACTTCATCCAAGCCCTGTGCCATATTCTCATTTTGTTACAGGTACTACTCATAAAACTTTAAGAGGACCTCGCGGCGGATATATTATCTCTACTGAAGAAGAATTAGCTAAAAAAATAGATAAGAGCATATTCCCCGGAATACAAGGCGGACCTTTAATGCATGTTATTGCTGCTAAGGCTGTATGTTTTAAAGAGGCACTTGACCCTAAATTTGTTAAATATCAAGAGCAGGTTTTAAAAAATGCTGAAGCTATGGCTAATATGTTTATTTCTAAGGGTTATGAACTTATTTCAGGAGGTACTGACACTCATTTAATATTAGTTGATGTAAAAAAATCTAAAGGCATTACAGGTCAGCTTGCAGAAACAGTTTTAGATAAAGCACATATCACTATTAATAAAAACGGCATACCTTATGATACAGAATCTCCAATGGTTACTAGCGGTATTAGACTTGGTACTCCTGCTATTACTACTAGAGGATTTAAAGAAAAAGATGTTATGGAGCTTACTCAATATATTGATGAAGTATTAAGTAATGCTAATGATGAAAAAGTAGTTGCTTCTGTTGCTAAAAAAGTAGCAGCTTTATGCAAAAAATTCCCAATGTATAAGTTTATAGGCGATATGTAATTTAATGATAATAAATAAAAAGGGAGACTATTTTTTAGTTTCCCTTTTTTATTATGTTTTAAATATTTAAATAATTAATAGCTTCACTTATTTTATCTACAACAATATCAGCACCATGTTCTAACAATACTTCTCTTTTATAACTATTTGTAATTGCCACTATTTTTATTCCAGTTTTTTTAGCTCCATCAATACCTGCTAAACTGTCTTCAAATATAACAACATCATCTTTTGTTATATCCTTGTTTCTTTTTTTCAACATTTCAAAAGCATTCAAAAATAAATCTGGTTCAGGCTTAGCTTTTAATGTTTCATTATGACAAGAATATCCTTTAATATATTTAGATATACCTTTTATATCAGAATATTTTTGTACATATTCAATATTACTATTAGAGGCTATTACAATATCTAAATCTTTAAACCTTTCTAAAGTTTCAATAACACCCTCAAATAAATTTAAATTACTTCCTAATAATTTATAAAAATGTTTTTCTGTTTCATAAAAAAAGTTATCAGGAATATAATGCCCTTCCTTTTTCAAAATTTTACTTATATCATTTGTCTGCATACCAGTCATAGACTCGAAGTCTATATCTTTAAGTACATTCATTTTATTAGCAGTAACTATTAATGATTTTGTATACACACTTTCGCTATCTACTAATGTTCCATCAAAATCAAATATTATAGCTTTAGGTTTTATAATATCCATATAATATCCCTTAAAATATAAAAAAATTATTATAATCACTATTTAAAGTGTTAAATATTTTACAATATAAGAAAATATGATATAATAATCGTACTTAAATTTCAAGGAGATTTTATTATGAAATTGGATAAAGTTCAAAAATTTGGCAGATACTTAAGTAATATGGTGCAGCCAAACATATCCGCTTTTATCGCATGGGGATTGATAACAGCATTTTTTATTCCTACAGGTTGGTTTCCAAATGAAACTTTAAATGGTTTAGTTTCCCCAATTCTTACTTATCTGCTTCCTATATTAATAGCATATTCAGGTGGTAATATGGTTTATGGACATAGAGGAGGAGTTGTTGGAAGTATAATGGCAGCAGGTGTAATAGTAGGTTCAAATATACCTATGTTTTTAGGTGCTATGATTACAGGTCCATTGGGTGCTTTTTTAATAAAAAAAGTAGACGAAGTAATTACTCCTAAAATACCTACTGGTTTTGAAATGCTTGTTAATAATTTTTCTGCTGGAATATTAGGTATGATTTTGGCAATTATATCTTTATTTATAATAGGTCCTGTAGTAGAATCTATAAGCAGTGCATTATCATCTGGAGTACAAGTATTAGTTGATTTGAAATTATTACCTTTAGTTTCAATATTAGTAGAGCCTGCTAAAGTATTCTTTTTGAACAATGCTATAAACCATGGAGTTTTCTCTCCTATAGGAATACAACAGGTTGCAGAAGCTGGTAAATCAATATTCTTTACAATAGAAACTAACCCTGGACCTGGTTTAGGTGTATTATTAGCATATACTCTATTTGGTAAAGGACGTTCTAAAGCTACTGCTCCGGGTGCTGCCATAATACACTTCTTTGGTGGAATACATGAAATATATTTCCCTTATATATTAATGAATCCTATATTAATATTGGCATTAATTGTTGGAGGTATGAGCGGAGTTTTAACTACTTTAATACTTAAAGGCGGATTAATAGCTGTTCCTGCTCCTGGTTCTATAATAGCAATGTTAGCTGTAACACCTAAAGGCGGATTTTTAGCTACAATATCAAGTGTTGTAATTGCAACTGTTGTAACATTCTTAATTGCTTCAATATTTGTAAAAAGAGCTCCTGAAGAAGATTTAGAAGAGGCTATAGAAAAAAGCAAATCTAATAAAATAACAAATTCTGATAATGCTTCATCTAATAATGATGCTGTAGAAATAACAGAAATTAATTTTGAAGATGCAATAAAAAAATTAGAAATAAAAAAGATAGTTGTAGCATGCGATGCAGGAATGGGTTCAAGTGCTATGGGAGCTACAGTGCTTAAAAAAATTGCTAAAGAAAAAGGTTTAGATACTATAACTATAGTAAACTCCGCTATTTCTAATTTAGATGACACTGCTGATATAATAATAACACAAAAATCATTAACTAATTTAGCTAAAGCAAAAATGCCTAATAAGATACATTTAAGTATTAATAATTTTATGGATAAAAATTTCTATAACGAAATAGTAGATAAAATAAAAGAAAATAATAAAAATTAATTAAGGATATAATTTTATGAAAAAAATGATTCAAATAGGTGCAGGAAATATAGGAAGAGCATGCGTTGGAAGATTATTTCATGAAGCTGGATATAAGGTATATTTTTCTGATGTTCTTTTAGATCTTTTAGAAATGATTTCTAAAAGAGGTTCTTACAATGTTAGAATGCTTGGTAAAGATTTTGATAAAACTCTTGTTATAGATAATGTAGATGAAGTTCCAAGAGATGAGGAGAGTCTTTTAAAATTATTTGATGAAATAGAAATTATAACTACTGCTGTCGGAGTTAATATACTTCCTAAAATAGCACCTTTTGTAGCTAAAGCTATTAATAGAAGATTTGATTTAAAAAATGATAAGCCATTAAATGTTATAGCATGTGAAAATACCACAGGTGCTTCTTCTAAACTTAAAGAAAGTGTTTATGCTCTTCTAAAAGACGATGTTAAAAGATGTATGCATGATATAGTTGCTTTTCCTAATGTTGCTGTTGATTGTATTGTACCTACTATAAAAAATGAAGATCCTCTTACTGTTACTTGCGAAAATTTTGCTGATTTAATTATTGATAAAGATGTATTTATAGGAGATTTGCCTGAGGTTGAGGGACTTTCTTTAAAACAAAATTTAGATGCTTATGTTGAAAGGAAATTATTTACACTAAATACAGGTCATGCTATTACAGCATATTTAGGATGTCAGAATAATAAAGATACTATATATAATGCTATTAATGATGAAAATATAAAGAATGTAGTATTGGGAGCCATGAGAGAAAGCGGGGAAGTGTTAATAAAAAGACATGGTTTTAAAGAAGATGAACATGAGGCTTATATACAAAAGATATTAAGCAGATTTTTTAATCCTTACCTAGAAGATTCTGTTTTTAGAGTTGGAAGAGAACCTATGCGTAAATTATCTTATAATGACAGACTTATTAAACCAATAAGAGGAACATTAGAGTATAATCTTAAACATGATAATTTACTTAAAGGTGTTATAGCAGCATTTCAGTTTTATAGTGAAGATGATAATGAAAGTAAAGAACTTAAAAAAATGCTTGACAGTGAGAGTTTATCAGATGTAATTCTAAAAGTAACAGGTTTAAAAAATGAAAAGGCATTATTTGATGAAATATATAATGAGTTGAATGATGCGTTAAAAAATAAATAATAATTTTATTTTATTTGATAATAAATATTACATATGTTATAATTTTAAAAACAGGATAATATTTATGAAAAATAAATAAAAACAATAAAAGGAGCAATTATTATGGGATTAAAATTAGTTATTGCTAAAGATGCTAATGCTGTTGGTAAAAAAGTTGCATCTGAAATTATTAATCTTTTAAAAGAGAAAAAAGATGCTGTTTTAGGTCTTGCTACAGGGGGCACAGCTGAAGTTGTTTATCCTCATGTTATAAAATCTTATCAGAAAAAGGAAATAGATTTTAAAAATGTAAGAACTATAAACTTAGATGAATATAAAGGTTTAGATGGAAAAAATGAACAAAGCTATAGATATTTTATGGATACTAATTTATTTAACCATGTTAATATCGATAAAAAAAATACTTTTGTTCCTAAGGGTATAGGAGATAAAGAAAAGAATTTAAAAGAATTTAATGATAAATTAAATAAATATAGCAGAGATTTGCAACTTTTAGGAGTTGGTCCTAATGGTCATATAGCTTTTAATGAACCAGATGAATTCTTACATGCAGATGCTTTATGTGTAAAACTTGATGAAAAAACTATTAAAGCTAATTCAAGATATTTTGCATCAGAAAAAGATGTTCCAAAAGAAGCATTTAGTATGGGTATGGGCGGAATATTAAAGGCTAAAAAAATAGTTATAGCTGCTATAGGTAAAGCAAAAGCTGATGCCATGAAAGAGCTTCTTCAAGGTGATAAAATTACAACTAAATGTCCTGTAACTTTCCTTAAACTTCATAATGACGTCGTAGTTGTCATAGACGAAGAAATAGCAAATGCTATAGGCTGTCAAAAAAAAGGATGTAAGAAAAAATAATTTTTAATTGAATAAATTATTTATAGGCAATGGGATTTTTATTAATCTCATTGCTTTTTTTATATAATATTTTTTATATAATGAAAAATTAAAACTTATATATATAATATGGATTTCCATTAGACTCTAAAGATTCTTTTGAATCAATACTAAATGCATCATTACAATCTTTTATTGATTTTTCAAAATATTTTTTATCTTTAGTATATTTGTATTTATCAAAATAAAGCATGCTTCTATTATTTAATGCATATATATTGTGATGATCTATTTCTAATAATTCATTGTACTCTTTTAATGCTTCATCAAAAGATTCGGCATTTGCTGTAATTTTGTAATTTAATAAATTTAGAGTTGCTTTGTTGTGAATAATATCAAAATCATTATTATAAGAAATAGCATTATTAAAAATACTTAAAGCTGTATTATAATCATTATTATTATTATCTTTACCATATCTTGTTGAATATAATATTGCTTTATTGTTTAGAATATCTTTATTTTTATTATATATGGAAATTGCAGATTCATAAAACTTATCAGCCTTTACAAAATAAGTACTATTTCCATTTTTAGTATATATTTTTGTATAAAGTATTCCAGCACCATTTAAAGCTAAATAATTTCTAGCATCTATTTGAAATATCTTTTCAAGTATTTCCATAGCATTATCTTCTTTAGCATTTTTTATTTCTTCTACTAAAACTTTATACATATTATTTATTTCAATTGCTTTTTTATCTATTTCATTAGAAATAATAATATTAGGTTTTTCTTCTTTTTTTTCATTTTCTTCTTTTACAATCTTTTTTGTAGTTTGAATATTATTTTTTTCTTTATTGTTATTAGTAAGTAAATTAATTATTAAGCCTAATATAAATGTGAATATAGCTAAAAATAATAAAATATAAGTTGTGTTTCTGCTTCTTAATTGTATGATACTATTAATAGATGATTTTAAATTATTAAAGTTTGAAGATGATATTGATGATGTATTTTCTTTTATAAAATTATTTAATTCATTTATTATATTTTGATTAGTTTCATTTATTAGCTGTTCTTTAAAATATAAGGATAATATTTTTATATACTCATTTCTCATATCTTCTGCTAAAACATTGCTAGTACTATCTATTGCTTTTGTTATATTATTATTTGCCCCTATTGTGTATACATTGTATATCACAGTCAATGTTAAAAATATAAGAGAAAATATTATAAGTACAATAAAAATATTATTCTTTTTCATTTATATCATTCTTTAAATTATGCTTTTTTTCCTTTCATAAATAATATTAAAAGACCGCTTGCAATAAAGTTACTAGCATAAGTACCTATCACTACACCGCAGAAGAATGTAAATGCAAAATCATAAAGTATAAATCCGCCCCATATCATTATAGCAAGAGCAGCAAGCAATGTAGAAATACTTGTAATTACAGTTCTGCCGACAACATTATTAAGACTTATATTAACAATCTCTTTAAATGGTCTTTTAACATCAGCATTTTCTCTAATTCTATCAAATACAACTATTATGTCGTTTATTGTATAACCTATTAATGTAAGCATTGAAGATAAAACCAATACAGAAAACTCTTTATTCAAAAATAAAAGTATACCAAATACTATAACAACATTATGTATAAGAGTGATAATAGCAGGAAAAGCATATCTATAATTAAATCTTATAGTAATGTATATCATAATGATAATCCAAGACACTATTACAAGTATAAAAGCTAGTTTTAAATTATCAGAAGATACAACTCCGCTTATAATATTACTTCCTATGAGTGTTACTTTTTCTTGAGTATATTCATCATAAAGTACTTGCATAGCTCTGTCTGATTCTTCATTAGAGCCTCTAAATCTTAAAAGAAAAGCATTAATATTATCTTCTCCTTCAAGCTCTTGTATATTAACAGTTTCTGCTCCAAAGTTTCTATATAGATTTCTTATTTCAGCAATATTAATTACTTCTGGATTGTCAATCTTTACTTGTAATTCAACACCGCCTGCAAAATCTATACCCATATTAAAGCTATTAGTAGTTAATTTGTTTATAAAAAGCCCAATAGAAGCTATAAATAATATACCTGATATAACAGCAGCAATAGGCATAAATTTAACAAAAGGAATTTTATTTTTTGTTATATCATTATTTTCAGTTTTTTTAACATCATTATTTTTTTTAATATTTTCGCTCATACTATAAAATCCTTATTTTATTAAATAAAGAAGAATCCAGCTTTCTTCACAAGTTTTGTACGAATAATTTCTTCATATATATATCTAGTAATAAATACAGCAGTAAATAGGTTTATTAAAATACCAAAGAATAGTGTAACTGCAAAACCTTGTACAGGACCGCTTCCAAATATCCATAGTATTAAAGCTACTATTATTGTTGTAATGTTTGAGTCAAATATTGTAGCAAAAGCTCTGTCATAACCAGATATAATAGCATCAGAAATATTAGATTTTACTTTTAATTCATCTTTTATACGTTCAAATATAATAACGTTAGCATCAACTGCCATACCTATAGTAAGTATAAGACCAGCAATACCCGGCAAAGTAAGAGTAAATCTCAAAGGAGAAAGTATAGCAATAATTAATATAACGTTTATAAGCATAGCTATTGTAGATAAAACTCCAGATACTCTATATACAGCTATCATAAATACAGCAACTAAAATTGCCGCCATAAATAAAGCAGTAGTACCAGCCTTAACAGAGTCAGCACCTATAGATTGACCTACAACCTCTTCTTCTACAACACTTACTTTTAAAGGTAAAGCACCTTCTTTAAGTATTCTAGCCAAATCTTGAGCTTCTTCTATAGTAAATCCGCCTGTAATAACACCCCTTCCTCCTCTAATCTCTTGATTGATATTAGGGGCACTTATTACTTTATCGTCTAACACAATGGCAAGCATTCTATTAACATTAGCAGCAGTTACTAATGCAAATTGTTCAGCTCCTTCGTTATTAAGTTCAAACTCAACAGTAACCTCTCCAAATTGTCCCCCGCCTACATTAGCATTAATTAAAGCAGAACCATCTAAAGAAGCCTCTTTTTCTATAAATACAGGAGCTCCTCTTATTCTTCTTCCAAAGTCATCTTTTTCGCTATAAAAATAAACTTGCTTATCATTTTCTGGTATTTTAGCAGTATTAGTGAAAACACCTAAAAGCAAGTCATTGCTTGTAATTGTAGCAGAAGCTTCTTGATCTACCAAATTGAAAGTGAGAGCACCCTGACTAAGTACAACGCTTTTAATTCTATCTGGGTCTCTAGCACCCGGAAGTTCAACAACCACTCTATCATCGCCTTGCTTTCTTATGCCAACTTCACTAACTCCAAATTGGTCAATTCTTCCTCTTAATCTAGATATAAGTCTTTCCATAGCATCATTTTTCTCTTCAGCTGTCAAAGATAATGCAGTTCTATCTAATCTATTAGCATAATCTTCAAAGTCCGCCTGAAGTACTATCCTTATACCGCCTTGTAAGTCTAATCCCAAATTCACCGACTCACTTCTAAGACGTTTAAGTGACTGAATATCATCAATTTGCTCTTTTGTATAGCCTTTAGATATCATCTCATCTAATGACATATTACTTTCTTCTTTTTTATCTTCTGATGTAAAAAAATACCATCTCACTGTAGGAGTGATAAACCAACCCATGATAGCAAGACCTATAATTATGAATGCTAGCCTTAAATTATGACTCATGTTGTTTTCCTATTTTTCTTTATTATTGTTTTTCTATTATTCTTTTTTGTCTTCAGATTGTGCTTTTTCTAACTCTTCTTTTATTTGATTTTTTTCTTCTATAGCTTTTTTATCTTTCTTTTCTTCTTTCTTAGCATTAAGAACTTCATCGCTAACTACTGCTGATATAGAAGATTTTATTATTTCTATTTTTGTATTTTCTCCTAATTTCACTATAGCAACTCTTCCGCCTTCTTTATCAGAAATATATTCAGCTACTATACCGCCAGCTACAATTATTTTATCGCCTTTTTTAAGGTTAGCTATGCTTTGAGCTAATTTTTGTTGTTGTTTTTTTTGTGGTCTTATTAGTAAAAAGTAGAATATAGCAAAAATAGCTACCATCATACCTATTGATACTAATGGGCTTCCTCCTGCTTGAGCTCCTGCCTGACCTTGTGCATATAAAGTTGCTGTGAACATTTAATTACCTCTTTTTTAAAATTATTTTTAAATATTTTTAATGATATCAATAATTTATACTTATGTCAATATTTCAGTATTTCATTTTTTATATATAATACTTATTACTTAATAATTTATACTATTATATTTATTGACATTAGTGTTGATTATAGTATAATATTTTGAAAATTAGGTATAATCATATGAAACAAACAAACAAACAAACAAACAAACAAACAAACAAACAAACAAACAAACAAACAAACAAACAAACAAACAAACAAACAAACAAACAAACAAACAAACAAACAAACAAACAAACAAACAAACAAACAAACAAACATTTCTATACAATCTCAAGTTTTACTCAGCTAATACGCTCTATTTCTGTTGCAAAAATTTTTATTACAAAATTAGAACTCTTCTATCTAATAAACTTTGTATTTTTTCAAGGATCAGTATATGAAAAATAAAAAACTACTATTGAAAATTGCTGTTGTTGTAGCTTCCATATTAATTTTAGCAATTATTACATTGACATTATTAGGTAAAAAAGAAAGAGTAGGGTATTTATCAGAGTTTAAACTAAATGTTAATAAAACTTTAGAAATAAATGGATTGGATATAAATAAAACTAAACAATTATTTACTATAGATAATAAGTTAGATAATACTGCTTTTACTAATTATATTTTTACTAATGATTCTATAACAAATTATAGCTATGATTTCAGAATAGAATATTATAGCAAAGTATTTAGACATGGTGATATATATGGAGTTTATCCTAATTTAGCTAATTTACAAGAATATGTGCAATTAGCTAAAATGGGTGATAATAATGGTACTCCTTTTGGTAATTTAATTTCTAGTAAAATAATAAATACGGATAAAATTGATAATATTAACTATGTTTTAAAAATAAAATATAAATTTATATTTACATTTACTTTATTATTAATTTTATTGTTAATTTTATTGTTAATTTTATATGTTTGTTTTATCTATAGGAATAATATATATAAATTTTTTGTAAAAATAAATAATATTTTAATAAAAAATAATATACTTATATCAAAAATATGTTTTATTATTATTTCTGTACTGATTGTTTCAATAGTAGTATTAATATTATTAGGTAAAAAAGAAAGAGTAGGGTATTTATCAGAATTTAATATAAATATTAATAAAACTTTAGAAATAAATGGATTGGATATAAATAAAACTAAACAATTATTTACTATAGATAATAAGTTAGATAATACAGCTATTACTAATTATATTTTTACTAATGCTTCTATAAGAAATTATAGCTATGATTTTAGAATAAAATATTATAGCAGAGTATTTAGAAATAGTGATATATATGGAGTTTATCCTAATTCAAACAATTTGCCAGAATATATTAAATCAATTAAAATGTACGATAATAATGGTACTCCTTTTGGCTCTTTAATATCAATTGAAGAATTAAAATATGATTATAAAATAGATAATATTAATTACATTTTGGAGTTTAAAAGTAATGTTATCATATTTTCTATATTTGCAGTACTATTGTTTCTCATAATAATAATTTACCTTAATTATATATATCTAATTAAATTTATAAATCTATTTTTATTTGATGAGCAATATAAAAAAATAAGAAAAATATCTATATTGGCAGCTTCTACTTTAATAGTATTTTTATTTTTATTATTATATATTTTAGGTAAAAATGTTCATAAAGCTCATTTAGAAGATTTAGAATTAATAGCAGAAACTAAATCAGGATTTGTTTATAAATCAAAAGTAAATTTTAAATGGCTATTTTCTTCTAACTTTATATACAAAATAGATAAAATTAGTTTTGAAAAAAAGCCTGATTATATAAAAAATTATGGATTTAATTTGGAATTAACATCTGTTCCATGGAAAAGTTCACAAGATTTTGCAGCTTTTGCAGATAATAATTTTGAAGGATTTATAGTATCTAATTCTAGTTCTAACTATACTTCTGGTGGATATAGTTATAATATAGAGTTATCTAAAGGTGAAAAATATATTGTAACAATAGAAGCTAAAAAGATAAGTGAAAATATTAGCGGAGTTATTAAATATAGCTTGAACTCTAGTCCAAATATTACTATTTCAAATACCGATAAAATGACAGATAATTATCAAAAATATATTAGTGAATTAGAAATATCAGAAAATAATATCTCAGAAAGACCAGCTGTACGTTTTGCTTTTCCTGAAGGTATTATTAATATTAAGTCCATTAAAATAGAGCAAGTATCAGATAATTTATGTCTTAAGCAAGGAAATAATATAATATTTACTTCTTCTAAAAAAATTTATTATGATAATGTCGATATTAATTTTACTTTAGAAATTAGTAAATACTTTTCTATTTTGATGAAATTATCAATAATTGTTTTTATAATATTTAATATTATATTCAATATTATCGATTACTTATTTAATAAATATTTTAGTAAAATAAGGTTTTATTCATATATTCCAAAAATATATAATTCAGAAAATCAAATTCTACTATTATCACTTATTGCTTTTATTTTTGTATTTCCATTAATATATATTATTAATCAAACTATAAATCAAATATATCCATATTATTATAATACAGAAAATAATGTATTTACTTTACAGTATATATTAACATCAAGTAATTTAATGCAAAATACTTATCAGGCGCCATCTATTACACCAACATTGCTGTATAAACATATATTGATACCGATTGGTAAAATATTGGGTGTTATATCAGTATCATCATTAGAAGAATTAAGTAAAGCATTAAATCCATATTTATTGTATTCGGATTTTATGCAATATATTTCTATTACAAATTTATTAATATTATATATGTATTCTATTATAATGTATGCTAATGTAGTATATTTATTAAAAAATACATTAAAATATATTAATAAATATGTAGTATTTGTATTGTTAATTTTTATCAATTTATCTATTTTTATTATACCAAATTATACTATACATATAATTTATAGACCAGAACCAGTTGGGTTATTATTTTTAGCAATTTCTTTAAGTTTTATGATTGCTACATCAAAAACAAATAATCCAACAAAACATATTATATATATTATCTTATCTGGATTTAGTATGGGATTAGCATTTCTCTCAAAATTATCTTTTGCAAATGCTATTTTATTATTTCCATTATTATATTTTATTTTTAATAAAGAAAATAATTTTAACTTTTTTAATAAAATAAATATATCATTTAAATTATCTTTGTTTGTAACAATTATATTATTCACAATTGCTGTAATATTAAGTAAAGTTATATATGATGATAACCTTGTGAAGCAAGTTTTTTATAGATATACTAAATATAATATACCATTTTTATTTATATTACCTTCTATCTTTCTTGTGTACACTATATTTTTATATTTAATATCAAATAATATCATAAAAATTTTTAAAAAAAATAAGAATTTTATATTTAGTTTTAATATTTATATAATTTCATTTATTTTATCTATATTTACAACTTTATTGCTGCCAAATGGTATGCAGACTCTATATAATACATATATTTTTGCATATACTCCATTTGTTTTTATAATGACGGTTTCCAGCAGTGCTATAAAATTTTATACAGGATATATGGAGAGGTATATATTATTTATTTTGATTATTGTAAATATATTTGTTATATTGAAATATAATAAATATATTATAAATAAGATTAATTTATATTCATTATTGATAGCGATTTTTTCATTTGTATTAACATTACTTATGAATTCTATTTTATCTAGATCTGGAATATCACTTAATTTTCATTATTTTGATGGTCCTGTTACATATTCTACAATTTTTATAGCTTTTATAATATTATTTATTGAATTATTTAATTATGTAAAATATAAAAATATATTTGCGTTATTTTTTACAATCATATTAATATTTTACTCTTTTTTATGTTTTAGTAATGTTAGAAAATTTATATATCCTAATAATGTGGAAAGTACATATTTATACGATGATTATTATTTTAGATACGGAGTTTATGGTAGAACTGCTGTTGAGTATACAAAAATAATGGATAATATGTATCCCGATAACACTTCATTTAATTATGCATTTAAACTTAGTTCAGATGTAAAAAAGTTAAAAGTTTTATTAAAACAAATAAATAATAACTATGATATAGGTAATACTTCTATAGCATATACAGGAAATTATCTATCTCTATCTAAAGATAAAATAATAACAGAAGTTGATAATAGATTGTTAGGAAATTTAATTGTTAAATTAAATAATGCTACAAATGATGTATATTTAAGATCAGATTATAATTTTTATTTAATATCAGAAAAATATTATTTTATTGATGATAATAGAATAGAATATTTAAAAGATTATAAATTTGCTATTAATGGTAAAAATTATTTTGTATATAAATTGAATCAATTGCATTGGACTGAATTGAATTATGGTTATAATGGCTATTTCAAAATAGATTCTACTGATATTGGAGAAGCATATATTTTACTAGAACAAAAATTTTAATAAAAAAGGAGAATATAAATGAAAAAAATAAAAATATTATTGGATAAATATATTTTAACTCAAATAGAAAAGATATCTCCAAAAACATACAGACAATTTTTTGAAATTTATAAAAAGGTTTATTCTCCATTTATTAATAGAATCAAATATCATGATAAATATTTTTTTAATATAGTAGGGATAGAAACATCTACTTATTGTAATAGAAAATGTGATTATTGTCCAAATAAAGATAATGAAACACCAAAATATATTATTGATGATGTAATATTTAAAGAAGCAATAAAACAATTAAAACAAATTAAATTTAATGGTATATTACAATATAATTTATACAATGAACCATTATTTAATGATAAATTAATTGATGAAGTAAAATATGCAAGTAATGAATTAAAAAATGCCATTCATATACTTGTTACTAATGGTGATTTATTAACAATAGAAAAAGCTGAGAAATTAATTGATGCTGGAATAGATAAGTTTGTTGTAACTATACATGATAAAAATCCAGAAAGAGCTTATGAAAGATTAAGTAAAGTTAAAGATGTTATAAAAGATAAAATGCGATTACAAACAATATATGATTTACCAATACAAAACAGGGGAGGAGCTGTTGATATTGATAAATATGAACATCAAAAGCTCAAAGTTTGTCCTAATATATTATCATTAACTATTAGTATAAATGGAGATGTTTTATTATGTTGTAATGATTATTATAAGAAACATGTAATGGGTAATATAATGGAAAAAAATATAGTTGATATTTGGAAAAGCTATTCTAATTTAAGAGAAGAACTTTTAGATAAAAATATAGTAAGATTAGATATATGTAAAAAGTGTTTAGAAATAGAGGATTAAAAAAATGAAAAAGATTGATATTAAATGCCCTATATGTTCAAATGAAGATACTATCGAATATTTATATAAAAATTCTGTAGGCAATAAAAGTATAGTAAAATGTAAAAATTGTGAAATAGAATATTTATATCCATATCCAACACAAAAAGAACTTGAAGAAATATATTCTGATGATTATGCTGCTTGGGGAATAGGTGAAGAAGATTCTTTTTCAAAGATGAAGAAAGATAAATTTAAAAAGTTATTGAAAGATGTATTGAAATATAAAAAAAATGGAAAATTACTCGATATAGGATGCGGACCTGGATATTTAATGGAAGAAGCCAAAGAATTAGGTTTTGATGTTTATGGGGTAGAAGTTGGAGAAAAAGCAGCTGATATTGCTAAAAATAAATTTGGTAACGAAAAGATTTATAATGGTATTATTGAAAAGTCAAATTTTCAAAATAATAGTTTTGATATAATTATGATGAGCGATGTATTGGAACATGTAGAAAACCCTTTAGAGTTATTAAAAAAATCAAAAGAGTTATTAGTACATGATGGCAATGGGTATATTATTATTACAACTCCTAATACTAATTCATTTACTTGTAAAACTATGAAATCTAAATGGTCTCATTATAATATTGAACATATACATTATTTTAATAAAAAAAGTATAGAAACATTAGCAAGTTTAACTGGATTTGAAATCATTGAGATTAGACCATTTTGGAAAGTTTTAACTTTTAAATATATGAATAGTATTTTCAAATATACAAATAGAAAATTGTTGTCTGGAATATTTTCAATACTAGAGAAAATACCTGTTGTTGGAAATTTAGAAATACCAATATTGATAGGTGAGTTTTTTGTTGTATTTAAAAGTGTTAAGGAAAATAAATGATTAATATAGTAATACCTATGGCAGGTGCTGGAACTAGATTTTATAATTTAGGATATAAAGTTCCTAAACCTTTAATTGAAATGCAAGGATATCCATTTTTTTATTATTCTGCTAAAAGTTTAATAAAATATTATGAGTATTCAAATTTAATATTTGTAGGACTTAAAGAACATAATAAAGATAATATATTAATAGATAAAATATTATCTTTATTCCCAGATGCTAAAATTAAACTTTTAGATGAAACTCCTCCTGGAGCAGTATTAACATCAAGAGAAGCTATAGAATTAATAGACAATGATTATCCTGTAGTTTTTATAGACTGTGATCTTTGTTTTTATAGTGAAGAGTTTAGGTTAAATCAGAATGAGTTAAATAATTTAGATGGATTTTTATTAACATTTAAATCAGACAAACTTTGTTATAGTTATTGCATTAAAGATAATAATAATAAAATAATAGGAACTAAAGAAAAAGAAGTTGTTAGTAATGATGCTATAGCAGGTGTATATGGATTTAAAAATATTTCATTATTTGATGAAGTAAGCAAAAAATATTTAGAAAATTGTTCGTATTCAGAATTTTTTACAAGCGGAGTTTATAATATTGAACCATTAAAAAATGGAAATGTAAAAATTTTTGAATGCGATTTTAATATTTCATTTGGAACAGTAGATGAATTTTTGAAAGTAAAAGAAAATAAGGTTTTTGATTTATTTAAATTATGATAAATAAATATATTATATTAGCTATTATCCTATTTTTTATTGGAAATATAATAAAAGCATTTAGGACTTTATATATTTTAAATCCTTATTTAAATAAACCTATAAAGCCATATTTAAAAAGTACATTTATAGGTTTTTTAATAGATTTCTTTTTTCCTTTTAGGGTATCAGATATAGCAAGAACATTTGTTTTTTCAAGACTTACAAAAAGCTCTTGGAGAATGTCTTTAAGTTTAGCGTTTATTGAAAGAGTATTTGATTTAATAATAGTATTTTTTATATTGTTATTTTTTAATATAAAATCATTATCCATATTGATATTGTTTATTACAGCGACATTGATATTTGTATTTTGTAATTTTATAATATTAAAAAAAACATACTATTATTTATCTTCACTTTTTAATGACTTCATAAAATCTTTTTTACTGGGGTTATATTGGTCTTTATATAGGTTTAGAATTGATATTATTGACAATAAGAAAAAATTATTTGTATTTTCATTATCTAGTTTGTTAATGTGGATTTTCAATATATTATCTGTTATTATTGTAAGCAATGCAATTTTTAATGTAGATTTGAAAGATTTGATTTTGCATCAGTTTACAGATTTAACATCAGCAGGACTAATAAAATCTTTATCTATATTTAAAGAAAATGATTTTATAAATTATATTTCATATTTATTAATTCCAAATATATTACTCATTATAATAGCCTATATTCCATTTAAGGAAAAAGAAAAGACTTCATCATTAAAAATGATACCTTATGTATCTAATGATATATCATTGTCATTTTTCAAATATTATTTTAATAATAAATATTCAAAAAATGATGATACTTATTATAATATGACTAATAATGCCACTATTATAAAAGATTTAAGTGCTGCAAGTGAAGCGAAAACCTATTTAATGCAAGGAAAAGATAATTTGTTTGTAAGAAAAATAGCACTTTCAAATGCTGCTGATAAATTAAAAGCACAATATGAATGGCTTGAAAAGAATAATAATTTACCTTTGCCAAAAATATTGAACAAAGTTGAAGAAGAGAATTTATTTTCTTATGATATGGAATATTTTGCCAATGGGGAGACTTTTTTTACAACTATACATTACATAGATGTAATAGAAGCTTGGGATATAATAAAAAATATAATTGATAAATTAAATGATTGTTATTCAAATGCAAATTATATAGGGAATAAAAAAAATATAATAGATAATATATATAATGAGCATATATTAAATAATATTAATTATTTATTAGATTCTAAATATAAATATTTGACTAAATATAAATATTTGGTTGTAAATAATACAAAAGTACCAAATATAATGAATATGCTTAATGAATTAAAAGAGTTTCATTATTCTTTAGAACATAATATACAATATATACATGGCGATTTAACCATAGAAAATATACTTGTAGATAATAGTAAGAATTATATTCTAATAGATCCAGCCCCTAGATATAATAACGTATTTGCTGAATATGCTAAACTTTTTCAATCTCTTCACGGAAAATATGAGTATGTAAAAAATCTAAATACTTATTCTATTAATGAAAATATTATTACATATCCGGATTATTCCACTTTAAAATATGAAAGAATATTTAATTATTTGAAAGATTATATAAGAGATAAATTTGGAGATAAAGGGTTAAAAAGTATATATTTTTATGAATCAATTTGTTATATTAGAGCAATAGTTTATATGATAAAATTAAATAAGAGTAATGCTTTTTTAATGTTAGCCTTAGCAGGTTTAGCATTAAATGAATTTGATACATTATGAAAAATATATTAGTTATAAGGTTGTAGTATGAAAATATTAGTATTTATACCAATGTATAATTGTGAAAAACAGATACCTAGAGTAATATCACAATTTGACGAAGAAACTCAAAAACTATTTACAGAGATTTTAGTTGTTGATAATATAAGTAAAGATAATTCTTTATTAGCAGCTGAAGAAGCATTAAAAAAATTAAACAATATAAAGACTACTTTAATACAAAATGAAGAAAATGTTAGTTTAGGCGGTTCACACAAAGTAGCTTTTAATTATGCAATAGACAATGATTATGATTATGTAATAGTACTACATGGTGATGATCAAGGTAGTATTAAAGACATAGTACCATATTTAAAAGATGGAACAGCTTTTAAATATGATGCTTTTTTAGGTGCTAGATTTATGAAAGGGGCTAGTATTAAAGGATATTCAAATTTGAGAATATTTGGTAATAAAATATTGAATAGTATTTATTCTATTGTTGTAAAAAGAGCAGTATATGATATGGGATCTGGATTAAATATGTTTAAAATTGATATTTTAAAAGATAAATTTTATATTAAAATATTGCCTAATAGCTTGACTTTCAATAATCTAATGCTATTATATTTAGCATATAAAAAATACAATTATAATTTTTTCCCAATTAATTGGCGAGAAGATGATCAAATTAGTAATGCAAAAATGTTTAAGCAAGGTTTTGAAATATTAAAGTTTTGTTTTTTATATATTTTTAGTTCTCAAAAACTTTTTATTGATAGAGAATATCTAAAAAACTATTTTTATACTATCAAATATACAAATAAGGAATAAGAATGATGAATATTTTGATTACAGGTGGAGCAGGTTTTATAGGCTCAGAATTTGCTAAATTTTTATTATCAAAAGGAAATGAAGTTAAAATTTTAGATACATTAGAATATGGTTATAGAGATAATTTTGAAGATAATGAGTATTTAGTTAAGAATTTTATATTAGATGATATTAGATCTAAAGATTTTAATAAGTATCTAAAAAATATAGATATAGTTGTGCATTTAGCAGGAATTTCAGCATTGCCTGAATGCGAAGCAAATCCAACAAAAGCCATTGATATTAATATTACAGGATTAACCAATGTTTTGAATGCATGTAGATCGAGTAATGTTAAAAAAATTATTTTTTCATCTACTTCAGCAGTATATGAAAATAATAATCCAAATGATATTTATACAGAGGATATGATCGTATATCCTAATTTAATATATTCTACAACAAAATATATGGCAGAACAAATATGTAAATCATATTCACAAAATTATGATATGAATATTATAATTTGTAGATTTTTTAATATATATGGTCCGCATCAAGATTTTAAAAGAAAATATCCTCCATTTACAAGTTATTTAATAAGAGAAATAGTTAATGGCATAAAGCCCACTATTTTTAATACATCTGATGTTAAAAGAGATTACATATATGTTGATGATTTAATGGAATATATGTATAGAATGATTAATTCTGAAAAAAAATATAATTCAGAAATTTTCAATTTATGTTCTGGAGAAGGATATTCAGCTTTAGAAATTGCAGATATAATTTTTAGAACATTAAATAAAAATATTGAATATAATAGCGGTAATCCAAATAGTTTTTGGGATAAATATGAAGAATTATTTGATAAAAATTATAATTTAAGTAGAAAAAGAATAGAAAAAGAAGTATTTAAAAATGCTATAGGTTCAAATGTTAAAGCCAATAAAGAATTTAATTATATTCCTAAAACAAAAATTATTGATGGTATTAAACATATAATAGATTTTCAACTATCTAGTGTAAATAAATACAGTGGGGGGGGGGGGGTAAATAGTGCTTATAATTATATTGAAATATTAAAAATAATATCATATGTTTATATATTAATTATCATTTTTTTATATTTAAACTCTAGTAAAAAAATTAAGGTATAAATATTATTATGAGAATATTAGTATTTATACCAATATATAATTGTGAAAAACAGATACCTAGAGTAATATCTCAATTTGATGAAGAAACTCAAAAACTTTTTACAGAGATTTTAGTTGTTGATAATATAAGTAAAGACAATTCTTTATTAGCAGCTGAAGAAGCATTAAAAAAATTAAACAATATAAAGACTACTTTAATACAAAATGAAGAAAACGTTAGTTTAGGTGGATCACACAAAGTAGCTTTTAATTATGCAATAGATAATGGTTATGATTATATAATAGTACTACATGGAGATGATCAAGGCAGTATTAAAGACATAGTGCCATATGTAAAAGATGAAACAGCTTTTAAATATGATGCTTTTTTAGGTGCTAGATTTATGAAAGGCTCAAAAACACCAGGATATGATAAGATAAGAATATTTGGAAATTATGCTGTTAATATTTTTATTAGTATATTTCTAAGAAAAAATATTAAAGATATGGGCTCTGGATTAAATATGTTTAAAACAGAAATACTAAAAAATCAATTCTATTTACCTTTTAGAAACGATTTAACATTTAATGTATATTTATTATTTTATTTAATATATTCTAAAACTAATATTTTATTTTTTCCGTTAACTTGGCGTGAAGATGATCAAATTAGTAATGCTAAAGTATTTAAACAAGGTATACATATAATAAAAATGACTTTTCAATATGTATTAAATCCTAAAAAACTTCTTTTAAAAGGTGATGTAATTAATAATTTTAATTATAATATTATATATAAAAATTATTAAGTTAATAATTTTTATAATTTATAAAAAATTAATTATTCTCCTTTATTAATATTTTTGTATTATATAATTAGAGTTAAAAATACAATTAAGTATAATTAAATGAAATGTTAAAATATGATTTAATTTATCAATTATTTATTAATTATGAAAGTAGCGTATACACTATTTACATAAGCAGAGATTTTAGCATGTATTTTTTTGTTATTTATCAATAAAGATAAAGAATAGAATTGATAATTTTCATTATTATGATATAATAATTTACTAAATGGAATAAGAATATGAAAACAAACAAACAAACAAACAAACAAACAAACAAACAAACAAACAAACAAACAAACAAACAAACAAACAAACAAACAAACAAACATTTCTATATATTCTCAAGTTTTACTTTACTAATACGCTCTATTTCTGTTGCAAAAAAAATTATTACAAAATTAGAAATCTTCTTTCTAATAAACTTCACACTTTTTCAAGGAATAATATATGAAAAATAAAATATTTATCTCAAAAATATATTTTATAACTATTAGATATTTGTAAGATTAAACAATAATAAGGTTTTTTAGTATGAAAAAAATATATATAGCAGGACATAGAGGTTTAGTTGGCAGTGCAATAGACAGAATGCTTACAAAAAAAGGATGCTCTAATATAATAAGAAAAACACATTCAGAGTTAGATTTAAGAGATAGAGAAAAAGTATTTGAATTTTTTGAAAAAGAAAAACCTGAGTGGGTATTTTTATCAGCTGCTAAAGTAGGCGGGATATATGCTAATAATACCTACCCTGTAGATTTTTTGCTGTATAATTTGCAAATACAAAATAATATAATAGAAGCTTCTTATACTTATAATGTTGAAAAATTAATGTTTTTAGGTTCAAGCTGTATATATCCAAAAGAATGCTCTCAGCCAATAAAAGAGGAATATTTACTTTCAGGATATTTAGAAAGCACAAATCAGCCTTATGCTCTAGCAAAAATTACAGGTATAGAATTATGTGATGCATATAATAGGCAATATGGTACAAACTATATTGCTGTAATGCCATGTAATCTTTATGGTATAAATGATAATTATCACCCTGAGAATGCTCATGTTATACCTATGCTTATAAGACGTTTTCATGAAGCAAAAATAAATAATTTGAAAGAAACTGTTATTTGGGGGAGTGGCAATCCTTTAAGAGAGTTTATGTGTTCCGATGATTTAGCAGAGGCTTGTATTTATTTAATGGAAAATAAAGATGCTAAAGATATAGGTAAATTTATTAATATAGGTTCTGGAAAGGAAGTTACTATAAAAGAGTTAGCAGAGTTAATAAAAAAAGTTGTTGGTTTTAAAGGGGGGATAAAATTAGATAGCTCTAAACCAGATGGTACTATGAGAAAATTACTTGATGTATCTAAAATAAACTCTTTGGGTTGGAAATATAAAACTGAACTTGAAGATGGTTTAAAAATAGCTTATGAAGATTTTTTAAAAAACTACAATAAATAGGGTTAAAAACATGAAAAAAGCACTTATTACAGGAATCACAGGTCAAGACGGTTCTTATTTGGCTGAGCTTTTATTAGAGAAAGGTTATGAAGTACATGGTATCATTAGAAGAAGCTCATCTTTTAATACAGAGAGAATAGATCATTTATATAAAGACCCCCATATTAATGATGTAAAAATGTTTCTTCATTATGGAGATTTATCTGATAGCTCTAATTTATCAAGATTATTAGAAAAAATACAGCCAAATGAAATATACAACTTGGCAGCACAAAGCCATGTAAGAGTAAGTTTTGATATGCCTGAATATACTGCTGATGTTGTGGGACTAGGTACTATAAGAATACTTGATGCTATAAAAGATACTGAAATTAAAACAAAATTTTATCAAGCTTCAACAAGCGAATTATATGGAAAAGTTGTTGAAACTCCTCAAACAGAAAAAACCCCATTCTATCCAAGAAGTCCTTATGCTTGTGCCAAATTATATTCATATTGGATTACAGTTAATTATAGAGAAAGTTATGATATGTATGCTTGTAATGGTATATTGTTTAACCATGAAAGCCCAAGACGCGGAGAGACTTTTGTTACCAAAAAGATAACACATGCAGTTGCTAAGATTTTAAAGAAAGAACAAGATAAATTATATTTAGGCAATTTGGATGCAAAAAGAGACTGGGGATATGCGAAAGACTATGTTGAGGCTATGTGGCTTATGCTGCAGCAAGAAAAAGCTGATGATTATGTAATAGCTACAGGTGAAACACATTCTGTTCGTGAATTTCTTGATGAAGCTTTTGGTCTTGTAGGGCTTGATTGGAAAAAATATGTTGAAATAGACCCTAGATATTATAGACCCTCTGAAGTAGATTTACTTTTGGGTGATCCTACTAAAGCTAAAGAAAAATTAGGTTGGACGCCAAAAACCGCCTTTAAAGAGTTAGTAAAAATAATGTTGGAATATGATTTAAATAATATAGGATTAAGTTTAAAGGATTTTAATTAAAAATTAATTATACTCTTTCATTGATATTTTTGTATTATTAATTAGAATTAAAAATAAGTATTTAAAATAATTAAATTTGTCGCCGGATAAATTTATTTATAACGTTTGTATTCATACCGTAGGCCTTAGAAAGTATGAACGCAAACGTTTTTTATTATATAGGGTCTTTTATGAATAATATACTTTATCTATTTATTAAATATGTATCACTCAATGTGCTTGGTATGATTGGTTTATCTTGTTATATACTTGCAGATACTTTTTTTGTGGCGAGGGGAATAGGTTCTGATGGGCTTACTGCTTTAAATATTGCTATACCTATTTTTAATTTTGTTAATGGAATTGGTTTAATGCTTGGTATGGGTTCTGCTACTAAATATGCTATATTAAAAGCACAAAATAAAAATAATGAAGCAAATATTATATTTACTAATTCTTTAATTTATATATTAATAATATCTGTTTTGTTTATAGCTGTAAGTGTTTTCTTTACATCTAGTATAGCTTATATTTTGGGAGCTAGAGGAAATATACATGCAATGACTAATATTTATGTAAAGATGATACTTTTATTTTCTCCTATGTTTATGCTTAATAATGTACTTTTAGGTTTTGTTAGAAATGATAATCACCCGAGGCTTGCTATGATTGCTATGCTTATGGGAAGTTTGTTTAATATTGTTTTTGATTATATATTTATATTTCCTTTTAATATGGGCATATTTGGAGCGGTGCTTGCTACAGTATTTTCTCCTATTGTAAGTATATTAATATTGTCAATTTTATTTATTAAAAAGAAAAATACATTTTTTATTGTTAAACCTAATATTAGTTTTAAGAAATTTTTTGAAATATCTTCTCTTGGTATATCTTTTTTAATAACAGAGGTTTCATCAGCTTTTGTTATGATTGCTTTTAATATAATAATACTAAATATTGCTTGTAATGTTGGGGTTGCTGCTTACGGAATAACTGCTAATATAGCATTAGTAATTATAGCGATATTTACAGGAATGGGACAGGGCGTGCAGCCTATTATAAGTATTAACTATAATAATAAAGATAATATAAATAAGATATATAAATACGCTATAATTTTATCAACAAGTATTTCTGTTATAGTTTATATAATTACTTATTTATTTGCCAATGAAATAACTTCAGTTTTTAATAGAGATAATATAGAAGAGTTACAAAAAATATCGGTTAATGGACTTCGTATATATTTTACAGCATTTATATTTGTGGGCTATAATATTATCACCTGCGTATATTTTTCTTCTAGAGATAAAGCTAAGCCAGCATTTATAATATCTATATTAAGAGGCTTTATATTTATAATGCCATCAATATTTATTTTATCTAGTATTTTTAATATGATAGGAGTATGGCTATCTTTTCCAGCTGCAGAGATTTTAACAAGTGTTTTTTCTTTATTATTTTTTATTAATAAGAATAAATACTATGATTGACAATTTTATATATTATGTTATAATAATCTAATATCTGGAATAAGAATATGCAAACAAACAAACAAACAAACAAACAAACAAACAAACAAACAAACAAACAAACAAACAAACAAATAAACAAACAAATAAACATTTCTATATATTCTTAAGTTTTACTTTATTAAACAAATTTATATTTGTTGCAAAAAATATTTTAATCAATCTAAATACAATCTTTATGGTATTTTCTAAATAAAAATTGAGGATAATAAAAATGAAAATATCAGTAATAATACCTTGTTACAATGAAGAAAATACGATAGAAACAATAATAGATGCTGTTATAAATTCAAAGTGCTCTATAGAAAAAGAAATTATTATAGTAGATGATTTTTCAAAGGATAATACTAGAGAAAAATTGAAATTACTTGAAAATAAAGTTCATCTAATTTTATACCATGAAAAAAACATGGGTAAAGGTGCCGCACTTAGAACAGGCATTAAAGCTGCTACAGGAGATTTCGTAATTATACAGGATGCTGATTTAGAATATGATCCAAATGAATATGATAAATTATTAGAACCACTTATTAATAATAAAGCGGATGTAGTCTTTGGAAGCAGGTTTGCAGGAGGAGAATCTCACAGAGTTTTATATTTTTGGCATCAGATGGGCAACACTTTTTTAACTTTATGTTCTAATATGTTTACAAATTTAAATCTTACAGATATGGAAACTTGCTATAAAGTATTTAGAAGAGGAATTATACAATCTATAGAGATTAAAGAAAATCGATTTGGTTTTGAACCAGAAATTACAGCTAAAATATCAAAAATACCAAATATTAGAATATATGAAGTAGGAATATCATATTATGGTAGAACTTATAATGAAGGTAAAAAAATAGGCTGGAAAGATGGTTTTAGAGCCTTATGGTGTATTTTTAAATATAATATTTTAATTCATTAATTTTACAAATTTTATAAGGTGTATATATTATGTTCAATAGAAAATTATTTTTAGTGATAATTACATTAATAGTGATAATAATTTATATATTAGGTATCAAACCAAGGGAAGCTAGTTTATATGAATTTATATTGGATGATTATATCACTTTACAATTAAACAATATTAATATTGAAGAAGTTAAAAAATTATTTACTACTGATAATAGATTAAATAATGAAGATTTAGCCAATTATATATTTACAAATGAAAATATTACAAATTATTATTATAGTTTTAGAGTAAGATGTAATGATAAGGTTTTTAAAAATAATCATATTTATAAACTAAATATAGAAACAAATAAAATATTAGAAAATAATAATTTTATTAAAGAAATTAATTTTGATAAGAAAGAAAATCTTTATGGCAATCTTATATCTGATAAAAAAATAGAAGAAAATAAAATTGATAATATTAACTATACATTAAAACTAAGATTATATTTTTTTATAGGGATTATTTTATTAATAACTATATTTTTTATAATGCCAATAAACTATAAAAATCCTCCTATTTTTCTTATTGAAAATGGTAAGCAAAAAGTATCTGTTTTAATTTTTAAATATTTGTTTTTTATTTTTTATATAGTATTTATAATTGTAGGGATATATCATCATGAACCTTGGAGAGATGAGGGTCAGGCTTGGCTTATAGCAAGGGATTTATCTTTATTGGATATATTTTTACAAACAGGACCTGATGGTCATCCTTTTTTATTTTTCTTTATTATTAAATCTTTTACTTTTCTTCCATTTTATCCTACTTTACATATAATAAATGCTATATTTATGTTGATAAGTGTATATTTTTTATTATTTAAAAATATTAAATATGGCTGGCTTACACAGTTTTTTATGATTTTTAATATTATGGTTATGTATGAATATCCTGTAGTTGCTAGAAATTATGGACTTGCTTTTATGCTTTATATTTTTATTTTATATGTATATGAATATAAATATATAAAAACTACAAGATATGTTATTTTAATAGGTCTTCTCATGAATACTACTGTTGTTGGAACTTCAATAGCTTTTGTAGAATCATTTTTCTTTATATATAAAATACTTTCTAAAAAAAATAATATATTTTTAAAGAAAAAAATGAGAGATATAATAATATTATATTTCTTTTTATCTTTAATATTATATCAAGTATTAATAATGATGTATAATAGATCTGGTATATTCTCTTTTATAAAAAATATAGAACATTTCTATTATTTGGCATTATTTATAGTAGTTTTTTCAGCTTGTTTATTTGGTTTGATTATATATTTAAAGATTAATAATAAATTTGTACTTCCAAAAATTAGTTATAAAAAAGAATTTATATTTAAATTATTTTTAACATTAGTATTTTTATTTTCTATAAATGCATTTTATAAATTAGCAGATAGACATGTATTTTTGTTTATTATGTATTTGATATTTTTAGTAAATTACTATAATAAAAATCAATCTTCTTCATTTAGATTAAATTTAAGTATATTATTTGTATGTATAATATGCTATTTATATTATTTTGATATTAACAGATATATTTATGATATTAAAAATGATTTTTCTTTTTCTAATAAGGCAGTACAATATATAAGAGAGAATAACTATGATGATAAAGAAAAATATATTATCATAGTTAATAATTTACATTATTTATCAGGATCAATATCTCCATATTTTAAAGAAAAAATAATATATGATACAGGACTTGAAAGATATATGAGTTTTTCTGATTGGATAGTAAAAAGAAAACAAAATAAACATAACAATACAAATTTTATTACCAATATGTCTAGTAAAACTATAATATCGTTAGATTATGAAAATAACGGATTAAAATATATAAAATTAACTAATTTCAATGCATTAGAAGAATACATAACATTTTATCTTGTTACTAATAAATAATTAAAATAAAGGGTTAAAACTTTATAATAAGCTTTAACCCTATTCATTGTTTTTATTGTAATTACATCTCTACAACCAAAGCAGTACCCATACCGCCGCCTATACAAAGCGTAGCAAGCCCTTTTTTAGAACCGCGTTTTTTCATTTCGTATAAAAGTGTAGTAAGTATTCTAGCTCCTGATGCTCCTATTGGGTGACCTATAGCAATAGCTCCTCCATTAACATTAACTATATCCATATTGAATTTTAACTCTCTTGCAACTGCAATAGACTGAGCAGCAAAAGCTTCGTTGCTTTCTATTAGGTCTAAATCTTCAACAGTTAGATTAGCCATTTTTAAAGCCTTTCTGCTAGCTTCTATTGGGCCAATTCCCATTATCCTAGGCTCAACACCATGAGTAGCATAACCCAAAACTTTAGCCATAGGTTTAATTCCAAGTTCATCAGCCTTTTCTCTAGACATAAGCACAACTGCAGATGCAGCATCATTAATACCAGAAGCATTACCTGCAGTAACTGTACCATCTTTTTTGAATGCAGGCTTTAATCTGGATAAAGATTCCATTGTAGTACCGAATGTAGGGTGCTCATCAGTATCTACTACTATTTCTCCTTTTTTAGTTTTAATTGTAACAGGCACTATCTCATCTTTAAATCTTCCGCTTTTTATGGCAGCCTCGGCTCTGTTTTGGCTTCTGCAAGCAAACTCATCTTGTTCTTGTCTTGTTATTTTCCACTGTTCAGCGATGTTTTCTGCAGTAACACCCATATGATAATGCTCAAAAGCACATATAAGAGCATCATTAAGTAAAGTGTCTTGCATTTTTGTCTCGCCCATTCTTGCCCCCATTCTCATAGCACTAGAAGTATATGGAGCCATACTCATGTTTTCTGTACCACCTGCAACAACTATGTCAGCATCTCCCGCCTTAATCATTTGTGCTGCCATTGATACTGCCCTAAGTCCAGAACCGCATAATATATTTATGGTTAATGCCGGTTTTTCTACAGGTATTCCAGCATTAATAGAAACCTGCCTTGCAACATTTGGAAGAAGTGCTGATTGTATAACACAGCCAAAATAAGTTTCATCAACTTGTTCTGGTTTGATATTTGCTCTTTTTAAAGCCTCTTTTACTGCAATAGTGCCAAGCTCTACAGCTGAAGTGTTTGCAAATGAGCCTAAAAACTTTCCTACTGGTGTTCTAACGGCACTTGCTATTACTATTTCTCTCATAATATAATCTCCTAATAAAAAACATTATTATGCATAGTATAGTCAATAAAAATATGTTTTACAATAGTTTATACTTGTTAATATAGTTTTATAGTGTATAATGAGAAAAATGAAAAAGAAGCTAGAATTACAAACAACCACTCTTTGGGATTATCCTTCCCAGCAATATTTAAAAAGTGAAGAAGAAAAGCATAAACATTATATAGGAGCAACACCTTCGTATATAATATGGAATTTATTAAATAGATATACAAAAGAAAAAGATTTGGTAGTAGACCCAATGGCTGGAAGCGGCACAACTGTTGATGTTGCAAGAGAATTAGGCAGAAGAGCTTTAGGTTATGACATTAATCCAAAGGCATTAGAGAGAAAAGATATTTTTAGAGCCGATGCAAGAAAAATACCTATAGAAGATGAAAAGGTTGATTTTGTGTTTATAGACCCTCCTTATAGTACGCATATAAATTATTCTAATGAAAAAAATTGTATAGGCAAATTAACTGCCAAAACAGATGAATATTATAATGCTATGGAAAAAGTTATATCTGAAATATTTAGAATAATGAAAAAAGATAGATATATGGCTTTATATGTTTCAGATTCTTATGAAAAAGATTATCCTTTTATGCCTATAGGTTTTAAGCTTTTTGAGATTATGAGCAAATATTTTATGCCAATAGATATAGTTTCTGTTGTGAGGCATAATAAAAGTTTAAGTAAGGGTAATTATCATTTATCTGCTATAGAATATAATTATTATTTGAGGGGATTTAATTATCTTTTTATAATGTATAAAAAAGGAAACAAAACCATAGACAAAAACGGAAAGGTTCATTTAAGAAATTTATAAAAAACATTTCTATAAAATAAAAAATTAAATTTACAAATAAACAATATAAAAAAAAGCCACTCAAAATATATAAATATAATGAGTGACTTTTTTGTTTATAAATTAGAAAAATTAATCTTCAAATACAGTTTGTTCAGTAACTTCAGTTTGTAAAGCTTTCAAAGCTCTTTCAACCATTTTTCTTCTAATTTTTTTACTAGTTTCTTCACCCAAAGGAGGATTACCCAAAGGATATGGAATACCAACGCCAGGAATAATTCTGTTAGCTCCAATAGTTAATGATATAGGTACTACAGTAGCCATGTGAACAACAGGTATGCCTGCACGTTCGATTTCTTTTACCATCGTTGCACCGCAACGAGTACAAGTTCCTCAGGTTGAAGTAAGTATAACAGCTTGTACACCATCTTCAATTAGTTTAGGTACGAAGCTTTCACCAAAACGTTTAGCATTTCCAGTAGAAGTACCAGTACCAGTAGTAGCGATGAAATAATCAGCTAATTCGCCTATACCGCCTTCAGCTTCTATTTCTCTCATAACGTCCAAAGGTATAACCAAGTTAGGATTTTCCAAAACGAATTGTCTGTCATATCCACCGTGTATAGTCATAAATTCAGATTTATCCATAGCTTTTTTACCTTTAATGCTATATACACCGTATTTAGTAGCACTAGAGCTTTCTATTTTATCAGGGTTTCCAACAGGAACTATACCGCCAGAAGTAACAAAAGCAATTTTAGTTTTTGTTATATCTTTAATAGCTTTAGCAGGAGGCACTTTATCGAAAATAGGCATAGGATATTCAGTTTCAACTTTTTCACCTTTAATTTTTCTTACTAATAAATCAACAGCACGAGTAGAACCGCGTACATCGCTAAAGTAGTTAACTCTGATTCCTCTTTCAAAATATCCTTCAACTTCAGGACCTTGAACTTCTTGCCCAGAAGCTAATTTTTTAGCTAAAGCAGCAACTTTAGGTATAGAGTTTCTCATATCAGCAGCAGAATCTTTAGTTTCTATTATGTATAAATCTTTACGATACATATCAACCCCAGGGTTTTCTTTATACATAGCAGTAACAACAGGGATTTTAAAATGCTCTTCAACAGCAAGACATATACCGCCGCAAGCAACCCCATAACGTCCAGCATTGAATGCAGGTCCTGCTATAAATAATTCTGGTTTGTACTCTTCCATCATCTTGATGATAGTTTGTTTAGCTTCTTCAAGATGTTCACCAAAATAGTTATCACCGCATATAACAGTAGCAACTATTTCATAATCATCGCCTAATTCTTTAGCCAAAGCTCCGCCGGGACCTACAATTCCTTGTCTAATTTCTGGTTTAATACCAGCTTGTTCTTCACCGCCAATACCAGCAAAGAATTGGTTCATATAATGTATAACTCTTTTTTTACTCATCTTTTTATTTCTCCTTTATAGTTTATTAATAAAAATTAATAACCTTTAGCAGAAAGTTTATTAAATCCATTAGCAATAGTAGAAGCAATTATAATTTGTAATTCAGCTTCTATAGTACCATCTGGTTTTAAACTACCTTCGTATCCGCCAATCATAGTTTCAACATAATCTAATGTACCAATAACTTTATCCATTTTAGGGAAATTAATAATAACATTACCATTACCGCAAGAAACCAATGTGTCAGCTTCTGGAGTAGTATCAGCCAAAGATTGAGATTTACCATCTCTACCAGGGAATTCATCAGTAATAAGTACTACTTTAATTCCTTTTTGTGCTACTTTCTTACAATTCATCATAAGATCTGTATCTGGGTTACCGTATCCTTCTTCTGTAATAATAATACCGTCTAAGCATAAGAATTCAGCCAATTTAGCAACCATATCAGATGATCTTTCTTTGTCAGCTAAGAATACATTTTCATTTGTAAGTATAACACCTATAAAGTTTAAATCTTTACCATGTCTTTTGTATAAATCTTCAATTACAGGGTTATGGAAATGGTGATAAGTAGTAACTTTATCGCAAGGTGCAACGCAGTTTCCGCTTACTATAGCTCCATCCATTATTTCTGTAGGATACATAAAAGTAGGTAATATTTGTTTAGCATCAACACCATAATAATAAGTATCATGCAACAAACCTTGAGACTGAAGCATATGTATATATCCAATTTTAGGCAAATCAGGATACTGAGCAATTTGCTGAGCTAAAGGTTTAGTTTCATAGGTAACTACTTCATCAGGAGTTAGATTTCTAGCAGCTTCACCTATAAAAGTAGCTACTTTCAAACCTGCCAATCTTCCAGCCTCTTCATAACTATGAGTTTCTAATCCTTCTTTAGGCTCTATAACTACACATACATTATAAGTTTCAGAGAAAGGAGTATATTTAGCAGCCTCTCCAGACATATCAATAATACCTTCTTGGAAACCAACTATACGACCGCAAGTAACTACACAAGCACCTACTAAAGCATGAGTTCTTCCGCTTCCAACTTCTTTTACTTTATTGATAATTCCAGGGAATATTCCGCCGCCGCCGCTAACTTTAACACGAGGCTCTATAACATCTTTTACAGGTGCTATACGAACAGATTCGCCGGGTCTAGCTAGTTCAACTTTTACTGATATAATTCTGTCATCTTGAAGCACAAGTTCTTCTATGTCTTTAGCACAAACATAAAGAACTCCGTTTTCAACTTTCAGCTTATCAGCAAATTGAACATCTTTAATAAAAATTTTACCAAGTTCTAATTTCATGAACTATTCCTCCTTTAATTATTTTTATTTTTATTTTTAATCCTAATAATACTTTTACCTAGCATTATAAAGAACAATAAAAATCCAACATAACCATTGAGTACATAAACAACATTTACTAACTTATCAAAAGGTACTTTTAATCCTATAAAACATCCAACAGCAGCTAAAACAATAGTAGATATTTTAAACTTACTGCTGCTGTCATCACTAATAACTCTTGATGAAGCTGTCCATAATAAAGGAACTGCTGTAGTATATATACCAGCTATTACAATTATTGAGAATACTGTAGCGAATGTAGGATGTATTTTAGCAGCTAATATAAGAGAAGGAATTTGACTGTTAGCTAATTCTTTAACATGTGCTAATAAACCTAAAGAAACTATAACAACTGCTAAAGTAAAGCCTAATACTCCGCAAAATATACCTAATGCTCCTTCTTTTTTGCTGTTTGTCTGTTTACCTAAAGCGGCAACAAAAGCAGTAAGCCAAAGCATACAGAATCCTATATATGAAAGAGAAGAAAATAACCAGTTTGTAGATGCTTTAGTTTTTTGAAGGTCTCCAACTATCTGATTTCCCTCAGCAAGTCCGGAAGGATTAGAGAAAATGGCGTATAAGCCTAAAAATATAGATAAAATTACTACGACAGGACCAATTTTACCTAATACTTTTACAATATTTTTCAAACCAAAAGCAACAGTAACACCAGATAATACAGCCATTATAATAGCACCAACTACTTCAGATATGCCATATTGTTGTTTCATTGTTGCACCGGCACCTGCTATCATAACAAAATATGACATATATATGAATAAAGTTGAAAAATAATCAAAGAAGGTGCCGACATACTTTCCGCAATAATATTTGTAAACATCGTTTGGTTTTGCAAATGTATTGTCATATCCTACAAGTATGAAACTTACACATACATATAGGAATATAGCAAACATTACTAGAGCACCTGCCACGCCCCAAAAGCCATATGCCGTGAAGTATTGTAATACTTCCTGACCAGTGGCAAAACCAGAACCAATCAAAAATGCTATGTAAGTCCCCGCGAACATTATAACATTATTGATACTTACCTTGTGATTGTCCATATAAACTCCTTTGTTTTTTATTTATCTAAATATTTAATTTAGAGGCAAAGTTTTGGAGAAACAAGATTCTATTAAAGATAGATCGACTGTTTTAAAATCATTTTTTATATTTTCTGGCCAATCAGTTAATTTCCTATTTTTTATAAATTTATTATAATTTTCTATTGCATTTTCTATTAATTCTAAATCTTCAAAAATTAGACCGTCATTTTTTTTTAGCATTAAAATTGATTTATAAGGTGTTTGATTAGCTTTGAGACTGCTGCTCATGGGATGCGTTAAGAGTTTATATCCTTTATGTATCAAATCTCTTGCGGTAATAAAGACTTCATACATTGATTCACTATTAATATATTTTATATTATAGTTAGGATATTTATCTAATACCTTATCATTGTTTGTAACTATAAATAAGTTAGCTACATCTAACATTCTACATTCCTTACATTGTTATATTCTTTAGTATATTCAAAAATATTTAGAATTCAATATAATTTATAACAAAAAAATGCAGATTAGTATTTTGAGCTATTGTTACCAAATCATTAAAGTAGAGCCCCATGTAAATCCGCCGCCAAATCCTGTAAGAAGAACTAAATCTCCATCATTGATTTTGTTATCTTCTAAAGCATCGGTTAAAGCTAAACCTATACTTGCAGAAGAACAGTTGCCGAATTTATTCAATACAACACTAACCTTTTCCATAGGAAGACCTATTCTTTTAGCAACAGCCTGCATTATTCTCAAATTAGCTTGATGCGGTACAAAGTATTTTACATCGCTTAATTGTTTTCCAGTATCTTCTAAAACTTTATCTATACTATTAGAAAACTCAGTAACAGCTCTCTTAAAAGTTTCAGAACCATCCATATATATTTTATATTCAGGAGCCTCTATATCATCTGCTTTTATAGGGCAAACACTTCCGCCATTAAGTACAATACTCATATCAGGCTCACTTTGCATATGCATGCCTATTATTCCTTTGCCGTCTTCTCTTGTTGTAATTAATGAAGCTGTAGCAGCATCTCCAAAAAGAATTGCAGTGCCTCTATCTTTCCAGTTAATATCTTTTGTTAATTTTTCAGAAGACACTATAAGTACATTTTTACATTGTCCGCTTTCTATTAAAGAAGCAGCTGTGTTTAGAGAATATATATATCCAGAACAAGCAGCAGACAAATCTAAAGCAAAACAATGATTAAGTCCTAATGCTTTTTGTAATTGTCCTGCCATAGATGGAAAGGCATAATCTTTTGTTACAGTAGGAACTAATATCGCATCAACTTCTTTTAAATCTACACCTTTTTTCTCTAAGTTCTTAACGGCATTAATACCCATTTCAAAAATAGTTTCATCTGGTCTTGCCATATGTCTTGTTTCTATACCTGTACGAGTTACTATCCATTCGTTGTTTGTGTCTAATATGCTTTCAAAATATTTATTGTCTAATATTTTTTCTGGTACATAATAAGCTATGTTTTTAATATACGCTCTTTTCATTTTAGGCTCCAATTCAATATACTTTTCTAGTATACAATATATTTGCTTTCTACAAAAAATGATATAGTTATTAGTAACTATTTTTTTAGTGATGCTATTATTTTAGATATTTACATAAAAAAAGCAAAAATAAGCTATATTGCCTACTTTTGCTTTTGGACATTTAAAAAATTATCGGGGGTACTATTCTAAAACAACAATAGCCTCAGGTTCTTTGATTCTAGGTAAAACAGTTTCCATAATTCTGAAAGTATGATTAAGGTCTTTTTGCTCTAAATAAGCTGTAGACATATCAACACCAATAGCTAAATCTATATATTGAGGCTCTACACATATAATAGCAGCCTTCTTACCTTTTATTGTAGGTATATTAAATAGATTATGAATCATATTAGTTATTCTTTGAGCTTCAGTCATACCAGTACCTTGCTGTATTCTCTGTAAGTCAAAAAATAATCCCTGACTCAAAGCTAATACTATTCTTCCAACTATTCCTTTTTCTCTAATCATATTAATAGCTTTTACAATATCAATATAAGGATTTTCACCAGTAGACCAATCACTAATTTTTAGTTTTTGTACACCTTTAGTGTTGAGTATTCCAGTAACTCCAACAAACTCATTACCATAAAAAATTAATTCATCTTCTTTATTTGATAGAGTTTGTGCTGCAAATGATGTTACAGATAAATCTAAAGGCATTTTATTTTTTTCGTTGTTTTCTATATCTCTCCAAAGAAGAGTGAAGTCTTGATATAACTGTGGAAGTTCCACAGAATGCCTTCCAGAAGTTTTTACTATACCATCTTGAAAAACTTCTTCTCTATCATTTCTATCATATTGTACGCTTATACTGCCAGAACCTAAAGGTCCGTATATACTTAAAAATCTTCTTCCTATTAAAGTTCTGCTTGCAGTTTCTATTACTGTTCTATCTATTTTGCTCCAAAAGTCGCTGTCAAAAGGCGAACCATCTCTTGCTAAAAAGTCCATATATTCTCCTTTTTAAATTTTATTTTATACTATTTATTATAGTAATAATTATTCTTTTTTCAAACTTCCAACTGTAAGACCTGATAAATCTGGTTCTTTTATTCCTAACTCTTCCATCATTTCTTTCACTTCCATTTCTCCAGAAGCAAAATGTTCAGCCTCTTTAGGGTCTAGATGTCTTAAAAGAGCCATAAGTTCTCCAACATGGGCTTTCTCCTCATCTCTAATATCAGCTAAAACTGCCTTAGCAACAGGGTCATCAGTAGCCATACAATGAGCATCATACAAATATATAGCCTCTAATTCTCCAGCTATATCCAATCTCACAGCCTGTATTAATTCTTCTTTACTAATCTTTCTTTCAACATTCGCATTAAATGGATTTGCAAAACTAGGCATATTTTCCTCCTTTGAAATACCTAATTATATTAATACAATAAATTACTTATTGATATTAATTACTAATAATGAGAGTATAGTATAAAAAATTATAAAAGTCAACATATAAAACAAATATAAAAAGAAAAAATAATATATATTTACAAATATTTTTATATTAAGTATAATTTAAGTTAATCATTATATTATGGAGTTTTTTATGACTATTCAAGAAGAGTATTTTAATAATTTATCTGCTATATTAAAAACAAATTTCAATAAAAAAGGTTTTGCTTTTGATAGTTTTGCAAACAAGGAAGAGGCAAAAAAATTTTTATTAAGTCAAATAAAAAAAGATGATGTTATAACATTTGGCGGAAGTACTAGTGTTAATCAAATGGGTATATTAGAAGATTTAAAAGGTTATAAAAACTTTGTAGACAGAAACAATAAAGAGTTAAAAGCAGAGGCAGAGATTAAGGCTTTTACTGCTGATGTATATTTATGTTCTGCAAATGCTTTAAGTAAAAATGGTGATGTTATTGCTATAGACGGAAGTGGAAATAGGGTTGCTGCTATGATTTACGGACCAAAAAAAGTATATTTAGTTGTAGGAAGAAATAAAATTGCTAATACTCAATATGATGCATTAAAGAGAGCTAAAGATTTTGCTGCTTCACAAAACTCTATAAGATTTAAAGTTAATAATCCTTGTAGTGTAGGGGATATGGTTTGTAATGAGAATTGTGGTATAGAAGAGAGATTATGTTCTTATACTGTCATTATAAATAAATGCCATATAAAAAATAGAATACATATATTATTTATAGATGAAGAATTAGGTTTTTAATTTATTATAAATTATAGGGCTTTAAGTTTACTAAAAGTTTTTTATTTAATCATATACTTTTTCAGTGATATAAAAAGTTCCGTAAATATTTACTTTTGTAGATTTATTAGCCTCTATAATTGTTTTATCGAATGCTTCTATGTTAAAGCTTACGCTTCCTTCACAGATTCCCATTACTTCTAAAGTGTTTCCATTATCATAAAAATTAAGTATTATATCTCCATTTGCTGAAACTGTTGATATATTGGGTATAATGTATTTTGTAATATTATCTACAATTTTGTATTGATTGCTTGATTTTCTTATAATATTTTTTTTATTTACTTCTACGTCTGTGTCTGTATCTATTCCTATTATTAATGATGTTGGTATTACAGATATAATATTTCCAGATTTTAAAATTTCTATTTTAAAATTTTGTAGATGCACTTCTCCTGCTGCATCAGAATATGCAATCAATGTTCCATAATATATTCCTGCATAATCATCGATGTTTTTATATTGATTATTGCTGAAAGCTAAGGTTGCAAGTATTAATACAAAAATAAATATTTTTCTCATTAGTTTAAATATATCAATTAAATACAAATAGATACAAATTTAATAAAAATAATTAAAAAATATCATTATATGCTTTTAAACCATAACTTGACTTAGCATTTTTTACGGCATTATTAATTGCCCTTCCCATTACAATAGCAGCCAAACTTCCAACTGCATCAATACTCGCTTTGATATCTCCAACAGACATAGCATAAATACTATCACCGTCCAATGTAGTGTGTACAGGCTTTATGGTTCTTGCAAAACCATTATGAGCCATAGAAGCTATTTTGCCCATTTGTGTTTTTGTAAACTTAGCATTTGTTATAATAGCTCCTATTGTTGTATTTTCTACCAAATTGCTTGTAAATGATATTTCTTTATCTCTTGTTAATTTTATCAATTCTTCTTCAGAGCTTCTAAATTTTTTTTTGTCTTCACTTAAAAGCCCAGCTAATTTCTCTCCAGTGTCATAATCAAATATGTCCCCAAAAGCATTAACAGAAACAACAGCTCCCACTTTAACCCCATCAACTTCTAAAGCATAAAAACCTAATCCAGATTTCATAGCATAATCAGCCCCCAATATCTTACCAACAGAAGCACCCGTACCAGCTCCATAATTGCCCATCTTTGGATTATTATTCTGAGCATCAATACAAGCATTATAACCCATTTCTATATCAGGACGAACCTTATAATCTCCAACACGCAAATCAAATATACAAGACTCACAAACCAAAGGTACTTTAGTAACCCCCACATCAAAACCAATATCTCTCTCTTCAAGATACTTCATAACTCCACCCGAAGCATCAAGCCCAAAAGCACTTCCTCCGCTTAAAAGTACTGCATGTATAACTTCTGTAGTTGCAAAAGGTTTTGTAAGTTCGCTTTCCCTAGAAGCGGGTCCTCCTCCGCGTACATCAAGAGAAGTATTAGCACCACGTTCGCATATTATTACAGTACATCCTGTAGCAGCTTCTATATTTTGAGCATTTCCTATTTTTATATTTTCTATATCTGTGATTTTTATTTCTTTCATTATGTTACCCTTAATTTATTATTACTAATATTGTTAAATTAGCATTAAACATCTGTTTGATAATTATAGCATAATTTAGTTTTTTTTCTTGATTTTAATTTTAACTATCTTATAATTAATATATAGGCAAATGGAGGTGCTTTATGAGGGTATTAGTTTACGATTCTAATCGGATTATAAGAGATAATATTACAACAATACTTCTTATGCAAGGCTATGATGTTGTTGCTGTAAAAGATAAAAGACATATACTTTCAACTTGTTCAAAAATGCCTTTCTCTATTGCCATTATAGAAACCTCTCCTTATGATGAAGAAGTTAATAATATATTAGAAAAAATGCATGATAATGATATATATAAAAATGTTAAAGTTTTAATTTATGTATCAGAAATTATACCGGGTTTTGTTTCTAATATGTTTAAAATAGGTGTAGCTGGAATATTATTTAAGCCGTTTAATGAAAAAGATTTTTTTAATAGATTTTCAAGCTTATTATCTAAATCTAATTTGCTTCCTAAGAGAATAAAATATACTATCATTAACAATGTAAATCATGATATAGTTTTTAGACATGAAGAAAGCAAACAAATAGTGCATGCTATGGTATTAGGAGTATCTGCGAGGGGAATAAGATTTTTAATACCAAATGAGAATATTCATCTTAATGTAGGATATAATATACCGCTTACTTATATGTCTATAGGCTCTTATAAGATGACATTTTCTCTAAATATTATAGAAGTAGTAGGCAAAGAGTATATTGGATTATTTGAAAATATATCTTCTTTTGACCATAAAGTAATTTGTAAATTTATATATGATAAATATATAGAAAAAAATTTAATATCTTAAGTGTTAGGATTTTTTATTATGATTAAGACTTTAACAATAGCTGGTTTTGACGGTTCTGGAGGAGCTGGTATACAAGCCGATTTAAAAGTGTTTTCTGCTTTGGGATGTTATGGAATGTGCGTATTGACTGCATTGCCTGTACAGAATACTCAAGGGGTGAGAAGCTGTTATGAAATAGATATTAAGGCTATAGAAGAACAGTTATATTGCATATTTGACGATATAGTGCCTGATGCCATTAAAATAGGAATGCTATTTAATAATGATATAATAAAACTTGTTGCAAGCTTTTTAGAAAATAATGCAAAGAATATACCTATAATAGTTGATCCTGTTATGGTTGCTAAGAGCGGGGACAGGCTTCTTTTGGAGGATGCTGTTGAGAGCTTAAAGAAATATATTATACCTCTTTCTACAGTAATTACTCCTAATATACCAGAGGCAGAGGATATCACTAATAAAAAAATTGTTACAGATGAAGACATGATTAATGCTGCTAATTATATACTTAAAATGGGAGCAAAAAATGTGATGCTTAAAGGCGGACATTTAGACGGAGAGCTTTCAAGAGATTTATTCATAAACTCTAAAGAGAGTGAGTTTCTTGATGCTGTTAGAATAGACACTAAAAACACTCATGGCACAGGCTGCACATTATCTGCTGCTATTTGCAGTTATATTGCTCATGGAAAATCACCATTAGAGGCTTGTATTTTAGCTAAGAATTATTTATTTAATGCTTTAGAGTCTGCTAAAGTTGATAGTGTTGGTAAAGGTCATGGACCTGTTAATCATTTTTATGAACTTTGGAAACATTTAAAGTTTTAATTAGGTTTTTCTAAATCACTTATTAATTCATAATAATATTTCTTACCTTGAAATATATCTTGAGACAATATTTTTTGTGCGTTCTCATATTTAAAAATTTCTGAGTTTTCATCAATATTATTTTCTAATATTAAAGAATTGTTAGTAATTTTATAATATTTATGATATGTACTAATTAATCCATCAATTTCTTCTTTATAGAGTAGTGAAATAATAGAGTTCTTATAATTTGTTATTCCAGCGTTAATAGCTATAAACATTGGTATATTTTCTGGCACTAGATTTATAGATGGTTTACATGCTCTGTTAGTGCCATCCCATATAAGAAGCGGGCTTGGGGTATTGTCTTCTAAAAAACTTTTCTTTATATTTTCGTCTATAGTTGAACGTTGCACTATTGCTTTTAAGTATGGATATAAATGGTCATGCTTGAATATTATTAATGCATTTGGTGAGTGTTTTAATATTGTGTCTCTAATTTTTATTATCTCTACTGCTGCCATTACAGAGTTGTCCATAGTTTCTATAAGATGTAGTTTATCATTGGCATTAAAATAATTCATAAACTTTTTATTTTTTTCTGCTATATTAAAATCATTTTCTATATGAGAATCTGTGTGTCCTAAAATTGTAAAGCCAGATATAAATAGAGGTTTTTTAAGATTATTTATATTAGTTTTTAAGTATATATTTATATTTGTGATGTTTAAACCAAATATTGAATTACTAAAACCTATTGAAGGGTAGAATGTTTTAAGGTTGTATGTGTTTAGTGCTTCTTCTAATGCCAAAGTGTAGTATCCATTTTCATTTAAAAGGTCTATTAAAGTTTTATCTATTTTTTCTGATTGAGTTTTTGGGTATAGCGGGCTTGAAGCAGTGAGGCCTGAAAGCCTTGCATAAAAACTTCCGTTATTAACATTTGGTGATATTTTTTGAGATGCATTTGCCCATTTTCTATATTCTTTTGGAAATGGATCTTTATTAAATAACTTTACAAAATGTGAATAATCATAAAAAGATTCTAAAAATATTAAAAATATATCTCTATTATTTTCACTCTCTTGTAATAATAAATTTGATAAATCTCTTTTCTCTTCATAGGTTTTTAATAATTCTATAGAGCTTAATACTAATTCTTTGCTTGGCTTTATATTGTTTATTCTGTCATAATTTATTCTGTAATTGAGAGTATATATTATTCCTCTTCTGTTTGTATTTCTTAAAAAATCTATGCTCCATATGTCAACTTTATTTGGTCTTAAAAATAGAACATATGATATAGCTATGATTGATAACATCATAATTATTGCATTTAGTTTTTTTATTTTAAACATTCTGTATAGATTATGTATAAATAGAGATAATAAAAATATTATAGAAGAGAAATATATTATAGTAGATAATATTGTTATAATTTTCATGTATAGAGGGAGCACTGTTATAAGCGAAGAGTATAAATTAGGCATATCAGAAAATACTACAACCATATCTAATACGCTTAATGCTATAATTTCTATTACAAAAAAAGAGAAGTTCGTTATAATACAAAATAGTATTGTAAGAATTATTCTATGATTTTTTAAATGCATGAAATTGGGTATGTAATATAAAAGATTATATGCAATTATAATAAATAAATATGAATATAATATATCATAAACATTGGTTTGTAATTTTAACATCGAAAATGATGGCAGAATTAATTTAGTTATTGAGAAGTAGAGTAATGTATGTATTATTAAAAGAAGTATATATGTTTTATAGTTTTTTATTATATTTGGTATTATATATAAATATAGTATTGGTAATATTAATATTATAAAAATAAAAAATATAAAAACTTCTTTTTTTAATTTTAATTTATATTCTATATTTTCTATTTTGTCATCTTCATTTAATTTTTTATCTGTAATTAATGTGCCGAATGAACTTCCATTTTTAAACTTAATAGAGATTACATCTTTTATTGTTTGGTTTGTATTTGGTTGTATTTCATATATTTTATTATTTTTAAAAATTTTTGATTTATATTTAAATGCAAAAGAATATTTATTTTCTACAATATTTTTAAAATCTGAAATATATGCAGTTCTTTTAAAGTTACCTATAATCGATAGAGTAATTAGTATTAATATTGATATTATTATTGTTATTATAATATATTTATATAATTTATTTTTCATATTATTTGAGCATTATTTTTTATAATAAAACTGTAAAAATAAAATTATGTAAATATTTTTTATTATATATTAATATTGTAAAAATTTGCTTTAAAATCTATTGACATAAAAGAAAAATAGTTATATAATTGAATACCACTTAAAATATAAGTAGTCTAAATTTCGGAGATATAAAAATGGCAGGTAATAAAGTAAAAACCGAACAAATACATTTACAATGCACAGAATGCAAAAGAAAAAATTATATAACAACTAAAAATAAACAAAACGTTCAAGAAAAATTAGAATTAAAAAAATATTGTCCTCATGATAGAAAACATACTATTCATAGAGAGTTGAAAGTTTCAAGATAATTTTTTTATATATTTGGGTCAGTAGTTCAATTGGTAGAGCACCGGTCTCCAAAACCGGGTGTTGCAGGTTCGACTCCTGTCTGACCTGATTTTTTACTTAATTTAATATTAAAATTTAAGGTATTGTATATGGCAGAGAAGAAAAAGAACAAATTATTTAATTCTTTAGAAGAGATAAAGAAAGAGCTTTTTGAGAGAAGTGTATGGCCTACTCGTCAGGAGGTTCTTAATCAAACAGTTGTTGTTGTTATTTTGCTTATTTTGTCTGCTGCTTTTTTAGGTGCTGCAGATTATATAGTAACATTTTTAACTAGAGCATTATTGGATGGTTCTATATTATCTTCTATAGCTTCATCAAAAATAGCTTTAGCTTTAATACTTCTTGTTGTTGTATTATTTGTGGTTTATTTCGCTATACGATACATTAGAAAAAATAGATATAGTAGGTGATGTATGTCTGAAGAAATGACTAGAGATTATAGATGGTATATAGTTCACACTCAGCATGGTTATGAAAATAAAGTTCGTGAACGTTTAGAAAAAAGAATTAAAGAAAATGGTATGTCTGATTTAGTAGTAGATATATATATACCTTCTGAAACTGTACAAAAAAACAAAAATGGTAAAAAAGTAACTAAAGAAGAGTTTTTTTATCCGGGTTATGTATTAGTAAAGATGGTAATGAATGATGCTACACAGTCTATGGTAAGAAGAACTCCCGGTGTAGCAGGATTTATAGGAAGTCATGCTACAACTAAAGAAGAAGGTAATATAATTCCAACTCCATTAAGTGAAGCTGATGTTGCCCGCATATTTGAAGATAGAGAAGCTAAAAACAAAAACGACATTAATGAGCTTATAGGAATGGAATTTGAAATAGGGGAGAAGGTACAGGTTATAGATGGGCCTTTCAATGGTTTAAATGGTTTAATAGAGAATGTTAATGCTGATAAGGGTAAAGTTACAGTAAAAATAGAGATATTTGGAAGAAGTACCCCAACAGAATTAGACTTTAATAAAGTAAAGAAATTATAATAAAAAGAGGTAGTAAAAATGGCTAAAAGAGTAGTTGGTATTGTAAAGGTTAGAATACCCGGCGGAGAGGCAACACCTGCTCCACCACTTGGACCTGCATTAGGTCAGAAACAAATACAAATAGCTGCTTTCGTTAAAGATTTTAATGCTAAAACATCTAAAATGAAAGGTCAGTTATTAAACACTTATATAACAGTGTATGAAGATAAAACTTATACATTTGTTACTAAAGGTACATCAACTTCAACTTTAATTAAGAAGAAATTGGGTATTGAAAAAGGTTCTGGCGAGCCTAACAAAACAAAAGTTGCAACAATCAATCAAAAGCAGCTTGAAGAGATAGCTCAAGAGAAAATGGCTTATATGTCAGCTAATGATATAGAAGCAGCAAAGAAAATAGTTGCGGGTACAGCTCGTGCTATGGGTATTAAAGTAGAATAATTAAAAAAATTAAAATAGGCAACACCATTTATAAATAATAAATGGAAGTACGCGTTTGAAAAAGGAAAGAAAAGATGGCAACAAAAGAAAAGAAAATAGGTGGCAAACGTTACGACGCTATAAGAAAGACAGTAGAGAAATTAGCACTCTATTCTGTAGAAGATGCTATTGATTTAGCTAAAAAAAATGCTACCTGTAAATTTGATGAAACTATTGAGGTTACAATCAACCTTAATATCCTACCAAAACACACAATAAGAGATACATTATCATTCCCTAATGCTTTCGGTAAAGAGAAAAGAGTAGTAGTATTTGCTCAGGGAGAGAAAGCAGATGAGGCAAAAAATGCTGGTGCTATGGAAGTAGGTTTTGAAGACTTAATAAGCAAAATTAAAGGCGGATATACTGACTTTGATGTTGCAATATCTACACCAGACTTGATGAAAGAAGTAGGTAAATTAGGACAGATTCTTGGTAGAAAAGGACTTATGCCTAACCCTAAAACAGGAACAGTTACACTTGATATAGCTCAGGCAGTAAAAAGTTTTAAAGCTGGAAGAATGGAATACAGAGCAGATAAATTCGGTGTTGTAAGAATGGCTATAGGTAAAGCATCTATGGACGTTAGTAAATTAAACGAAAACTTCAAAGCTTTTTATGATGAGATATTAAGAAAGAAACCATCAGATTTAAAAGGTGATTATATAAAAAGCGTTGGTGTAACATCAACTATGGGTGTTGGTATAAAGATAGATCATAAGAAGATAAAATTATAATTAGCTGATAAACATTTTTATAAACGAAGTCGTATTTTGTGATCCCATTATATGAATAGCTTTATAGAGATTGTTTAATATAAATAGAAGAAGGTGGATATATGCCTAATAAGAAAAATATAGAAACAGTTGCAGCTCTTAAAGAAAGTATGGGCAGTTGTGCTGGTTTAGTATTCTTCGATTATAGAGGAGTAACAGTATCACAGCTAACAGATTTAAGACGCGAATTAGCAAAAACTTCTTCTTCAATGAAAATATGCAAAAACTCATTAGTAGACATTGCTTTGAAAGATTTAGGCAGAGAAGTAAAAGATGAGATGTTTATTAACCCAACAGCAGTTGTATTTGCAAAAGAAGATATGCCATCAGCTGCTAAGGTAATTAGTGAAGCCGCTAAAAAGAATGATAAAATCAAAATAAAAGGCGGTTACATGGGAGAGGATTTATTAGACCCTGCTAATGTACAGGTTGTAGCTAATATACCTCCAAGAGAAGTTCTACTTTCTCATCTTGTTACAGCACTCGAGTCTCCTATATCAAGTTTTGCAAACACTTTGCAAAGCGTTATATCAGAGCTTGCTTATGTGCTTGACAGCGTTGAAGAGGAAAAAAAGAAATCAGCATAATATGTTGATATTAAATTAAAACTAAGAAATTAAAGAAAACATTTAAGGAGAATAAAAATGGCTTTAAGTAAAGAAGAAATATTACAAGCAATAGAAGAAATGAAAGTTATCGAGCTTCATGAGTTAGTAGAAGCTATAAAAGAAAAATTTAACGTAACAGCAGCTATGCCGGTAGCAGCAGTAGCAGCAGCACCTGCAGCAGGCGGAGCAGCTCCAGCAGCTGATGAAGAAAAAAGCGATTTCGATGTTATTCTTACAGGTTTTGATGCAGCTCAAAAAATTGCTCTTATTAAAGAAGTTAGAGCAGTTAGCGGTTTAGGCTTAAAAGAAGCTAAAGACGCTGTAGAAAAAGGCGGCGAAACAATTAAATCTGGCGTTTCTAAAGATGAAGCAGCAGCTATCAAAAAACAATTAGAAGCAGCTGGTGGTAAAGTTGAAATTAAATAATATCATCAATATTTGATTATATTTTAAGAAGGGTACGATATATTTTCTACCCTTCTTATTAGCGTATCTTAAGAAAATAAAAAAAATAATAATATATAATAACTGTTATAAATATGGTGGAGATCCTTAAATATGTCTAATAACATTCAGATAGATAATAAAGTATATAAAGAACGCGGAGTAGAATTCGCAAAAAAATACAGAATGGAGAATGGCCGTGTAAACTTTTCACGTTCGGCTTCTGTGATAGAGCCTCCAGATCTCCTCGCTATACAGAAAGAATCTTATGAAAGCTTCCTTCAGAAAGATGTTCCTGAAAATAAAAGAAAAAATGAAGGTTTACAAGAGGTTTTAACTTCAATATTCCCTATAGTAGCAAGCAATGAAAAGATGCAAATAGAGTTTATATCTTATTCTATAGGCGAGCCTAAAATATCTGAAAAAGAAGCTAGAAGAAGAGATAAAACTTATGCTTATCAATTCAAAATAAAAGTACAATTAACTGTAAGAGACCCAGAAAGAATAATAGAACAAGAAATATTTGTTGGTGAGATACCTGCTATGACAGATAGGGGTACATTCATTATTAACGGTGCTGAGAGGGTAGTTGTTTCTCAGATCCATAGGTCTCCGGGTGTTGTATTTAACCGCAGTGATAGAGATGCTATGTTTGTAGCTAAGATTATTCCAGAGAAAGGTACTTGGCTTGAATTTGAACTTGATACCAAAAAAGATATAATGTATATAAGAATAGATAGAAAGAAAAAACTTCCTGTTACAGTATTTTTAAGAGCTATTGGTATCACAACTGATGAAGAAATTTTAAAATTATTCTATGAAATTGATAAAATATCTTTGTCTAAACTTTCTGATGAAGAGAAAAAAGCTCAGCTTATAGGAAGACACTCATATTCAACAGTATTTGATAAAGAAAACCCAGAAGAAATCATATTAAATCCAGGCGAACTTATTAACCAAAACTTAGCAGAAAGACTTTTAATGAGCGGTATAGATGAAATTGAAGTATTGAATATGGAAGCAATAAAAAATAATGTTACTATAATTCATACTTTAGATAAAGACACTACAAAAAATCAGAAAGACGCTTGTACAAAGATTTATAATGTTATAAGACCGGGTGAGCCTGCTTTAATTGAGAACGTTGTTAAAACTTGTAATGATTTAGTATTTGATCCTAAATTATATACTTTGGGAGATGTTGGCCGTTACAAAATAAACAAGAGATTAAACTTCCCAGAAAGCGAGCAGGATAAGGTTTTAAGACATAAAGATATAATAGAGACAATTCGCTTTTTAATAAAAGTTTTCATAAATGAAGAACAATTAGATGATATAGACCATTTAGGCAACAGACGTATAAGAAGCGTTGGTGAATTATTGGCTGCGCAAATAAAAACAGGCTTTTCAAGAATGGAGAGGGCAGCTAAAGAGAGAATGCAGATGCAGGATATGGAAGCTGTAACTCCTCAATCACTTGTAAGTATAAAAGTAATACAAGCAGTAATTAAAGAGTTTTATGGTTCAAGCCAATTATCTCAGTTCATGGATCAAAACAATCCATTATCAGAGATTACACATAAAAGGAGACTTAATGCTTTAGGTCCCGGAGGTCTTACAAGAGATAGGGCTGGTTTTGAGGTTCGCGACGTACACCATACTCACTATGGTAAGATATGTCCTATTGAAACTCCTGAAGGTCCAAACATCGGTCTTATAGTTTCACTTGCTACTTATGCTAAAATAAATAAACATGGATTCTTAGAGACTCCATATAGAAAAGTTGTTAATGGTAAAGTAACAGATGAGATAGAATATTTAACAGCACATGATGAAGAGCGTTATCATATTGCTGATGCTAATGCTCCTTTAAATGAAGATGGAACATTCAAAGAAAATCTTATTCCTACAAGATATAGAAGTGAATTCCCATATTCTACACCAGATCAAGTACAGTATATGGACGTTTCACCTCAGCAGATTGTTTCACTTTCAAGTTCACTTATTCCATTCTTAGAGCATGACGATGCTAACAGAGCTTTAATGGGTTCAAACATGCAGCGTCAAAGTGTACCTCTTTTATTCCCAGAATCACCTATAGTTGGTACTGGAGTAGAGGCAAAAATCTGTCAGCCGGGAACAGGAATAGCAGTTCATGCAAAAAGAGCTGGTAAGGTTATAAAAGTAGTTCATGATGAAATAGTTATCAAACCTACTAAACAAAACAGTGATGATGATTATGATGTTTATGAACTTATAAAATATCAAAGAACTAACCAAGATACTAACTATCATCAAAGACCTGTAGTTAATGTAGGAGACACTGTTAAAGCTGGCGGGCTTTTAGCTGATGGTCCTGCTACTGATCATGGTGAATTGGCACTTGGTAGAAACGTTTTAGCAGCATTTATGATTTTTGAAGGATACAACTTTGAGGATGCTATTCTATTAAGCAAAAGATTAGTACAAGAAGATGTATTTACTTCAATTCACATAGAAGAGTTTTCAGTTGAAGCTCGTGAGACAAAATTAGATAAAGAAAATATTACTAGAGATATACCAAATGTACCAGATTCTGCATTTAAAAATCTCGATGAAAGAGGTATTGTAAGAATAGGTGCTAAGGTAAAAGCTGGAGATATATTAGTTGGTAAAGTAACCCCTAAAGGTGAAACAGAGGTTACTCCAGAATACAAACTTCTTCATTCAATATTTGGTGAGAAGTCAAGAGATGTAAAAGATACTTCTTTAAGAGTTCCTCATGGTAAAGACGGTACCGTTATAGATGTAAGAGTTTACAGCAGAGAAAAGGGTGATGAATTAAAGCCGGGTGTTGAGGAAGTAGTAAAAGTATTTTTAGCTAAGAAACGTATAATACAAGAAGGCGATAAAATGGCAGGCCGTCATGGTAACAAAGGGGTTGTTGCTAGAATAATGCCTATAGAAGATATGCCTTATCTAGAGGACGGTACTCCTGTAGATATTTGTTTGAACCCTCTTGGTGTACCTTCTCGTATGAATATTGGTCAGGTAATTGAGATGTTGCTCGGTTGGACTGGTTATAAGATGGGTTTAAAATATGCTTGTCCTGTATTTGAAGGTCCTAAAGAAGATGCGTTAAAAGATGCTATGATAGCAGCTGGTTTAAATCCTACTGGTAAAGTAAAACTCTATGATGGCAGAACTGGAGAGCCTTTCAAAAATGATGTAGCTGTAGGTTATATGTATATGCTTAAGCTTAATCACTTGGTTGAAGATAAGGTTCATGCTAGAAGTACAGGTCCTTACTCACTTGTTACTCAGCAGCCTTTGGGCGGTAAATCACAATTCGGTGGTCAGCGTTTAGGAGAGATGGAAGTGTGGGCATTAGAGGCTTATGGAGCTGCTAATATGCTTCAAGAGTTCTTAACTGTTAAATCTGATGATATGACAGGTCGTGCTAAAATATATGAATCTATTGTTAAAGGTGAGGTTATATCTTCTCCGGGTATACCTGAAAGCTTTAACGTATTAGTTCAAGAGCTTAGAGGCTTAGGCCTTAACATCACTATTCACGATGAAGAGGGCAATCAGCTTCCTTCTACTGAAAAAGAAGAAAGAGAATTAAAGAAAAAAACTAAAAAACAAACTAAGATTTTTAAATAATTAGGAGAAGTTTAATGCAATTTACAAACTTTGACCAAATAAAAATAAGTATAGCAAGTCCTCAGGTTATGAGAGAATGGAGTTACGGCGAAGTTAAAAAACCAGAAACTATTAACTACAGAACTTTAAGACCTGAGAGAGATGGGCTTTTTTGTGAGAAGATATTTGGAACTACTAAAGAATATGAATGTTATTGCGGTAAGTTTAAAAGCAAGCGTTATAAGGGCGTTGTTTGTGATAAGTGCGGAGTTGAAGTTACACATTTCAAAGTAAGACGTGAGAGAATGGGGCATATAGAATTGGCTGCTCCTGTTGCCCATATTTGGTATTATAGAAACACTCCTTCTAGAATTGGACTTCTTCTAAATATGAATATATCTCATTTAAGAAGCGTACTTTATTTTGAGAGATATGTTGTTGTAGATGCGGGCGATAGTGATTATTCTAAGGGTGATTTGCTTACTGAAGATGAATATAATGAAGCTTTAGATAGATATGGGGACAATATTCGTATTGGTATAGGTGCTGAAGGTATACGTGATATGCTTAAAGACCTTGACATGGACGAAGAAATCAGAAAGCTTAGAGAAGAGATGATTAAAAAGGGTGAGAAATCTGATAGAAGACTTAGAAAACGTCTTGAAATTTTTGAAGATTTCAAATCATCAGGCAATGACCCTACTTGGATGATACTTGATGTTGTACCTGTTATTCCGCCGGAATTAAGACCTATGGTTCAGCTTGAAGGCGGACGTTTTGCTACTTCAGATTTAAATGATCTTTATAGAAGAGTTATAAACAGAAATATTCGTTTAAGGAGATTATTAGTTTTAAGAGCTCCTGATATCATTATAAGAAACGAAAAAAGAATGCTTCAAGAGGCAGTTGATGCTTTATTTGATAATAGTAAGAGAAAGAAGGTTGTAAAAGGACCCGGAAACAGAGCTTTGAAATCACTTTCAGATATGTTAAAGGGTAAGCAAGGACGTTTCCGTCAAAACCTTTTGGGTAAACGTGTTGACTATTCTGGCCGTTCCGTTATTGTTGCTGGTCCTAGACTTAAAATGCACCAATGCGGTCTTCCTAAAAAGATGGCTGTTGAATTATTCAAACCATTTATAATGAAAAAATTAGTTGAAAACAATTCAGCTCATAACATAAAATCTGCAAAAAGATTTGTAGAAGAGGGCAGAGAAGAAGTTTGGGGAGTATTAGAAGAGATTGCTAAAGAACATCCTGTACTTTTGAACCGTGCCCCTACACTTCACAGACTTGGTATACAGGCATTTGAACCAGTACTTGTTGAAGGAAAGGCAATTCAGCTTCACCCGCTTGTTTGTCACGCTTATAACGCTGACTTTGACGGTGACCAGATGGCAGTTCACACTCCGCTTTCTGCAGAATCACAAATTGAAGCTTGGACTTTAATGCTTGCTCCTCATAACATATTGAACCCTGCTAATGGTGAGCCTATTGTTAACCCTACTCAGGATATTGTACTTGGTATTAGTTATTTAACTAAATTAAGAAGCGGTATGAAGGGTGAAAATAAAGTGTTTTCTTCTCCTGAAGATGCTTTACTTGCTTATGACAGCAATTTAGTTGAGCTTGAAGCTAGGATTAAAGTTCTTATGAAAGATAAAGACGGAGAGGAAAAATTTGTTGAAACTTCTGTGGGAAGAATTAAGTTCAATCAAGTGATACCTGAAGACTTTAGATTCCAAAACAGAGATTTCAACAGCAAAGATTTAGCTAAATTTATTCATGAAGTATATTTAAAACATGGTACAGCAGTAACAGTTAATATGCTTGATGATATTAAAGAGCTTGGTTATCAAAGTGCTACAATATTTGCTTCTACTATATCTGTATCTGATATACTTATTCCTCCAATGAAAAAGCATGAAATTGAAGAGGCTACTAAACAGGTAGAACAACTTAGAGACCAATATATGAACGGTATTATTACAGATGATGAGAGAAGCCAGAAGGTAAAAGACTTATGGACTGCTGTAGAAGGTAGAATTACTGAAGCTATGATGGATAATTTAAGACAAGACCAAGACGGATTTAACCCTATAAATATAATGGCAGAGTCCGGAGCTAGAGGTTCTAAACAGCAGATAAGACAGCTTGCTAGTATGAGAGGTCTTATGGCTAAGCCTAATGGTGATATTATAGAGCTTCCTATTATTTCAAACTTTAAAGAGGGACTTACTGTACAAGAGTACTTTATCTCTACTCACGGTGCTAGAAAAGGTCTTGCCGATACTGCATTAAAAACTTCTAGTGCTGGTTATCTTACTAGAAAATTGGTTGATGTTGCTATTGGGGTTGTTGTTTCAGAGCATGACTGCGGTACTGTTAAGGGTATTGAGGTTGAGCCTATTAAAGAATATGATGAGATTAAAAAATCATTAAAAGAGAGAGTTGTTGGTTTCTTCAGTAATGAGTATATTTATCATCCTCAAACTAAAGAGCTTATATGTGAGGCTAATACTGAGATTACAGAAGAGATTGCTGATAAAATAGAACAGGCTGGTATAGAGAAAATTAGAATAAGACATCCTCTTACTTGTGAAAGCAGAATGGGCGTTTGTCAAAAATGTTATGGAAGAAGCTTATCTACTAACGCTCTTGCTTCTATTGGTGAGGCTGTGGGTGTGGTGGCAGCTCAAAGTATTGGTCAGCCGGGTACTCAGCTTACAATGAGAACATTCCACTTCGGTGGTGTTGCTAGTCAGTCTGTTGAAGAAAATGAAGTTAAGCTTAATTACCCTATATATATAGAACAGTTCTCCAATTATGTTGTACAGCCTAATGGTGTGAAAATTACAGCAAGAAATGGCGAACTTTTAATAAGACGTGTACTTAATAAATGGGAAAAAAGCTCTATAAAAGATATATTAAAAGAAAACGATGCAAAAGTGCTTATTAGTGATATTATCGCTACTACAAAAGATGGTGAGGATATAAAGGCTACACATAATGGTACTTTAAAAATCACTAGCGATAATAAATATTTAATGATTACAGGTGCTAAGCATAATATACCTATTAAAGTAGGTAGTGAATATAGAGTTAATGAAAATGTATTTATTGATGCTAATACAGTAATTGCTAGCTTCGATGGTTATAATGAACCTATCATATCTGAAAAAGCTGGTATAGTAAGGTATCAAGATATCATAGCTGGAAGAACTATGGTTGAGGCTATAGACGAGCAAACTGGTAACGTTACTAAGATTATTCAAGAGTTTAAAGATGCTAGCGTGCAGCCTAAAATACTCATTGTAGATGGTGATGAAACTTTTGAAACTGATATACCTAATGGTTCTCAGCTTATAGTTGAAAATAACCAAAGAGTTGAAGTGGGTGAGGTTATAGCTAAAACTACTCGTATACAACAGAAAAGTAATGATATTACAGGTGGTTTGCCTCGTGTACAAGAGTTGCTTGAGGCTCAAAAACCTAAAGATACTGCTATTATTGCTGGTATTGACGGTGAAGTTGAAATCGGCGGTTCTCATAAGGGTAAAAAAGTTGTTAAGATTAGAAACGAGTTTGATGAAACTAAACACTTAGTTCCTCATGGTAAAAAATTGTTGGTAAGAAATGGGGACTATGTTAAAACTGGTACTCAATTATGTGACGGTAAAATTAATCCTCATGATATATTAGAAACTCAGGGTGATTTGGCTTTACAAACTTATTTGCTTGAAGAGATACAGAGCGTTTATGATAAGCAAGGCGTAGTAATTAACGACAAACACTTCGCTTTAATTATTAGACAGATGCTTAGAAGACTTGAGATTATTGACCCGGGTGATACTAAATATATTGTTGGTCAGTATGTTGATAAGTATGAGTTTGAAGAAGAAAACAGACGCTATGAAGAGGCCGGCGGTTCTCCTGCAAGCGGTAAACCTGTACTTCTTGGTTTAACTAAAGCTGCTCTTAATACTGAAAGCTTTATATCTTCTGCTTCATTCCAAGAAACTACTAAAGTATTGACTAATGCTGCTATTAAAGGTAAAGTTGATAAGTTACTTGGATTAAAAGAAAATGTTATTATCGGACATCTCATACCTGCTGGTACTGGTGTTAAACTTTATAATAAATTACATGTTTATAACAAAGAAAGCGGTGATATGAATAATGCCAATGATATAGATTCTTCAGCTAAAGAAGAAGATGTAATGCAAATTACAGTTTGATAAAAAAATAATATTGATGATATAATAAGCGATAGTACGGATTGTATTATCGCTTTTTTATTTATACACAAGCAACTATATTTTTTATATAAGTTTTTATTTTATTCAACTTTTTCCCGCCGCAAAAAGTTGCAAAAAATGCAAATAATTTAGATTAATATGCTGGAATATCTATAGATGCAAGATAATATTTATATTTATCTAAAAATGCAGTTCTTTTGGTTCTTTTATACCAATACCGAGTAGGTGCATATCGGCAAAAGAACTGGGGGTGTGTACCTCTAGGGCACGCTTCGCAGGGGCAAAGCCACCACAAATAATAAAAAATAAATTTTGATAAATCAGAAAATTTTTTTAGTATATAGTAAAAATTTTATTGTTCTTTTTCCCGCAGCTCACGCTTTGCGGACTTCGTCAAAAGAACCAAAAAGTGCAAACCTTTTAAGCTCATGTGTTGGAATATATATAAATAAAATATGATATTTGTATTCTATATAAAAATGTAGTTTCTTTGCTAAACCTACCCAAATTGCAAAATTTCTTTGAGCAAGAAAAAAAGTTAATAAATAATAATTAAAAATTAAAAAAAATAAGCGATATACATATTGTATTATCGCTTATTATCATTCAATTAAAATATATTACTTTGTATAAACTCTTCCGTTGTGTTTTGCTTTTATTTTGGATACTGTTTCGCTAATCATATTAACTGCTTCCATTACTTGAGCAAATGTTTCTGGTTTTATAGATTGTGCTCCGTCACATAAAGCATGCTCTGGGTCATTATGTACTTCTATAATCATACCGTCAGCACCTGCAGAAATTGCTGCTAAAGTTAAAGGAAGTGCCATCCAAGCTTTTCCGCTTGCATGTGAAGGATCGCCTATAACTGGTAAATGGCTCATTCTTTTTATTACTGGTATAGCTGATACATCGAAAGTGTTTCTTGTGTATGTTTCAAATGTTCTTATGCCTCTCTCGCATAACACTACATTAGGATTGCCTTTATCTAATATATATTCTGCACTCATAAGCCACTCTTCCATAGTGTTAGCTAATCCTCTTTTTAAAAGTATTGGTTTTTTTAATTTACCAACCTCTTTTAAAAGTTCGAAGTTTTGCATGTTTCTAGCACCTATTTGAATCATATCAACAGTATTTTCAAAATCCTCTAAATGTCTTATAGATACAATTTCACTTACTATAGGAATGCCAACTTCTTCTTTTGCTAGCTTTAATATTTTAAGTCCGTCAAGTGCCAAACCTTGGAATGCATAAGGGGAAGTTCTAGGTTTGAAAGCTCCTCCTCTAAGAATTGAGCCTCCTGATGCTTTTACGCTTTTTGCTATATTTATTACCTGCTCTTCACTTTCTACAGAACAAGGTCCTGCTATTATTACAGGCTTCTCTCCGCCTATTTTTACTCTGCTTACATCTACTATAGTATCTTCTTTTTTGAATGCTCTGTTCGCTCTTTTGAATGGTTCTTGTACTTTTAATACTTTATCTACGCCCGGTAATGTTGCTATTAATTCTTTATCTACTTTTGAAGTGTCTCCTACAATACCTATAACTGTGCAATCCACCCCTACGATTTTATTTGTACCTAATCCTAAACTTGTTAATCTATCTGTTATATTATTAACTTGTTCTTCTTTGGCATTTGCCTTCATTACAATAATCATGATTGTTTTCTCCTTAAAATATATTTATTTTTAATAATAATTTTTAATAATAAGCATTATGTTTTATTATAATGTTTTTATTGTTTGATTAAATTATAAAATGTATATGTGTGTGGTGTTTTAAAAAGATACTCTGGCGCTTTAAACGCCAAAATAATAAAAAGACTTAAAGTAATAAGCTAGAAAATTATTTGTATTTAAAATAATATTACCTTTCATAGTAATATATTATATTAAAAATAATTAAAAAGTCAATAGATTGACAATTATTTTTTAATAATTTTGGTAATATTTTTTAAAAGTTTTTGTGATTATTTTTTATTTAATATTGTTTTAAATATTATTTTTAAAACTTTTTATTATATCACAAGCCTCTTCAACTTCTTTCATGCTAATATCTCTATGTGTTACAAATCTTAATTTATAATCACCAAAAGAACTTGCCTTTATTCCTTTTTCTAAAAGTTTATTTACTAACTCTATTGATTTCTTTTGTGTTTTAGCTATAACAATATTAGTTTCAACTTCATCTAAACTTAACTCTCCCAAATTTGATTCGATTACAGCAGCAGCAATTTTTTTAGCTTTTATATGATCTTCTTCTAATGAATCTATATTATTTTCTAAAGCATATATTCCAGCAGCAGCCATCAAACCAATCTGTCTTAATCCGCCTCCTATTAACTTTCTAATTTTGAAAGCCTCATCAATAAACTCTTTTTTTCCGCATAACATAGCTCCCATAGGGGCACCTAAACCTTTTGATAAACAAAATGTAATAGAGTCTGTATTAGAAGCTATTTCTTTTACTGAAGCTTTTGATGCAATTGAAGCATTAAATACTCTTGCTCCGTCCATATGCATATGCACATTCTTTGACTTTGTAAAACTATATAATTCTTTTAAAACTTCTATTGGATATACGCTTCCTCCATGTCTATTATGACTATTTTCAACTTCTACTATATTTATATTCGACATATAATAAGGCTGAGGAGAAAAATAATCTTCTATTATAGATTTTGTTAATATTCCTCTTTTAGCTTTTACTTCTAAAGGCATAACACCTGCTAAGGCAGCAACTCCTCCAAGTTCATAGTGTATAATATGTGATTCTTCTTCCAAAAGTATTTGTCTGGTTTTTGAAGATAATATTAATAAAGGTATTAAATTTCCCATTGTACCGCTTGAAAGAAATATTGCTTTTTCTTTTCCTGTAATTTCTGCGGCCATATCTTGAAGTTTATTTACTGTAGGGTCTTCCATATAAACATCATCACCGCATTCGGCATTATATATTGCCTTACGCATCTCTTCGCTTGGCTTTGTTATTGTGTCGGTTCTTAAATCATATACTCTCATATTGTTGCTCCTAATATATAATAAAAGCTAATTATTTTTGTTTTATATACCTATTTTGGTATATAAATATAATATTACAATTTTTATATAATGTCAAGAATTATAAAAAAAATTACTATACTTGATAAATCAAATATTATTAATATACTATTATTTATATATGAGTTTATTTGTATAAAAAAATATTAAATAATTTCCGATATTATTATATATAAATATTATTGTAGGTAAATAAAATATGTTTGATTTAGATGTTGTAAATGCTTTTAGTAAGGGTACAGTTGTTATATTAAAGAGCTATTTTAATTCTAATGTTGGTAAGGGAAGCATAAAGATACATAGAAATGCTAATCATGTTGGGGGAGTTATAGTTTTTATTGGAATTAATGGTGATTTAAGCGGAAGGCTTATGTTTAATATGAGTAAGGCTACTGCTTTTAAATTGGCTTCTGCTCTTAATATGGAATCTATTACAGCTGTAGACGATATTTTTATTTCAACTATAAAAGAGTTTGTTAATATGGTTGCTGGCTCTGCTATTAATGAACTTTCTACTAAACATATAGATTTGGATATGACACCGCCTGCAATATTAATGAGCGATCAATTATCTATGCTTGAAAGAGAAAATGATAAAATACTTTCTATATGCTACAAAACAGAGCTTGGTGAAATATTTATGAACTTAATAATATTTAATCAAACTCCATCATGATTCAATATTTATTAATATTATTTGCTTTTACTCTTTTTATAAAATATATAATCTCTAAGATAATAATATCAAAGAAAGCTAATATTTTTTTAAATAAACATTTTCAAGATAAAGATAAATTGTACACCATAGAAGAAGTTTCAAATAGTTTTAAATTAGATAAAGAACATTTCAAATCACTTATAAGCATATTAGAAAAGCACCAATATTTTAGTTTTTTTAATAAAAGAGGCGTGAGTATGGTAAAAGATTATTATTCAAGATATGAGCTTAAATATTTAGTAGAGCTTCTTTTAAAGAAAAAGAAATTGAGATTTTAACATAGTTTGTTATTTGTATGGACCAGCCCCCCTGCAAAGCGTGCCCTTAGGGTACACGTCCCCAGTTCTTTTGCCTATAGGCACCTACTTGGTATTGGTATAAAAGAACCAAAAAAACTGCATTTTTATTAAGTATATCCCAAAGTATATAGTATTATTTTACATATATTTATTTCTTAGATATAAAACTTAAATATTTGCACTTTTTGCAACTTTGACGAAGTCCGCACCGCGACCGAAGGAAGTGCCTGCGACCGTAGGAAGTACCTTTAGGTATGGGTACGAAGGCGGGAAAAAGTTGAATAAAATAAAAACCTACATAATATAAAAAAATTATTTGTTTAAATTAAGATATTTGCAGGGCTTTGCCCCCTGCGAAGCGTGCCCGTAGGGTAGCACCCCAGTTCTTTTGCCTATAGGCACCTACTTGGTATTGGTATAAAAGAACCAAAAGAACTGCATTTTTATTATAAATTTTATAATTTAATTGTACATTAAAATGCACTCCCCCGCACGACTAAGAAGTTATAATTAAAGCATAGCATTACCGTGCGGCAAGGTGGTACAGCTCGTACGTGGGAAAAAGTTGAATAAAACAAAAAATTATAAGAACTAAATATTATAACAAAACACAATCAATTATATTTTATTCATTATCCTTTATAACATTGAAATGTATAAAAGACATCATATTTAAAAATACATATAATATCATCAAACTAGCAATTACAAGCTCTATTATAGCAACATATCTCCATATATAATAATATTCTCCGCCCATAGATTTTGAATAGTTAGCAAATTTCAAAAGAGCCTGTGCCCCTATTGCAAGAGGGAAAGTGTATGCTGCAAATAACGGTATAAACTTTATTCTAAAAGCTTTTATTAAAGATAAATAAACTTTAAAAGTTGTAATTAAACCTAATGCTAAAAATAAATTAAGTATAGCAGTATTGTAAGTTTGAAATGCAGTTAAATATCCGCATAAACATAAATTAGCAGGTGCTCCCATTACAGCAAAAGCAGGAAACTTATCTTCAGCTAAAGGTTCATGGAAAATAATTCTATAAAAGATAAAAGGAAACATTATTATATATATAACCATTCCTATATAAACAATAGCTTGTGATAGAGTAGGAAAACCCATAGCACTTCCGCTAACAGAAGCTACAACTATACCAATAGGCGGAACAAACCAGCTAGGCACCATATTATGTCTGTCTCTTAAGTTTATTCTATGAGCTATAAAAGTAATTGCAAATATTGTATGTATCACTATGGCTATAAGCCACATAGCAACACCAAGCGGTCTTATAAATTGTACTACAGAGCTTGATATTACCATAATTGCCATATCTAAAGTAGGTATTGTACTTCCTGCTACTGGGTGCTCTAAGTCTTTAATAAATGCTTTGAAAGATGAAAATATTTTTGTGATTATTGTGAGTATTAATATAGATGATATTAAAGCTCCAATATATGCAAAATATTTTTTTCCTGTAAATATAGTCCAAGCGTTGAATATACCTCCTACCCCAAGTGCTAAACCTGTGAGGGCTGTAGGCATTTTGTTTATTTTATTTATCATGATATTAAAAAGAATTAATAATTCTTATCTCCTTATATTATTGTTGAAAACATTATATATTAAAAAATAAAAAAAATCTATTTCATAATTGCTATAAATATATTATTGTATTATATTAATGTTATAAAGGAGAGTTTATTTAATGATGAAAAAATTAGTTTTGTTATTATTATTTTTAAATATTGTTATAATAAGTTGTAAAGCTGATAATATATTGGGAATAAGTAAGAACTATGAAGGCACTTGGGTTTGTACTGATGGTGCTCTTTTAGGTAAAACAGTTACAATTAATTCTGATGGTTCATTAAAATATGATAATATTACTATTCCAGCAGCTTTTGTTAAAAAACATAATGACAGTCATTATTCTGCAAGTACAACAGTTGCTAATAAAACTTTCTCAGTTGATCTTGTGTTTACAAGTGATACTACAGCAACTGTTCAGGCAGACGGACAAAGCGGAGTTTTCACAAAGCAATAAATGCATAATAATAACATAGAGTAGTAATCTAATAGCAAGGTATTATATGGATTATACAGAAATTAATTCTTTAACTATAGACAAATGGGCTGAAGATGGTTGGGTATGGAGCGTTCCTATTACACATGAAAAGTTTTTAGAAGCTAAAAATGGGAAATGGGATATGCTTTTAACACCAACTAAAAATGTTCCTAAAGAATGGTTTGGAAATTTGGAAAATAAAAATGTGTTGGGGCTTGCTTCTGGAGGAGCTCAGCAGATGCCAATATTTGCAGCTTTAGGAGCTAAATGCACATTAATAGATTATTCTCAAAAACAGATAGATAATGACATATTTGTAGCAAATAGAGAGGGTTATAATATAAATGCTATAAAATATGATATGACAAAAAAGTTTCCATTTGAAGATGAAAGCTTTGATTTGATTTTTCACCCCGTTTCTAATTGTTATGTGGAGAATGTTTTTTATGTATGGAGTGAATGCTATAGGGTATTAAAAAAAGGCGGAAGGCTTATGTCTGGTCTTGATAATGGAATTAACTTTTTGTTTGATGAAAATAGTAAAGAGATTAAATATAAACTTCCATTTAATCCATTAAAAGATAAAAAATTATTAGATGAATTATTAAGTAAAAATGACGGCATTCAATTTTCTCACACCATAGAAGAGCAGATAAGAGGACAATTAAAGTGCGGATTTAAGCTAATTGATATTTATGAAGACACCAACGGAGAAGGAGTTCTTCATGAATATAATGTACCTACCTTTTGGGCTACATTGTGTTTTAAGTAAGTTTTAATGATTAATAAAAAAATAAGGGCTTTATCTTTTTTTAGATAAAACCCTTTATTAATTACACTAATTATCAATTACTAATTTAATAATTTTTATTTAGCGATTATAGTGCCTACATACATTTTGTCTGTTCTAATACCCGGCTTAATTTCACCATTAATAGAATATATCTTATTTCCTATTAATACTAAACCTTCACCGCAAGGAGCATCAAATGGAACATCTCCTATTGTTTTCCAAGTATTAGATTCACAGTTATAAATTAATATTTTACTGTTCCAATCAAACTCATAAGGGTCAGCACCAAAATAACCAGCTCTAAAATCAGCTAATGCTTGATCTTGAAGATTACCCAAATTATAAACAGCATCATCATAAACAGCTTTATWAAAACCGCCTATAACAAGCATTTCTTGTTCATTAAGCTTCACTGATACAGCACCAAGCAAAGATATTCCTTCATTGTTAAGAGCTACATCAGAAACTTGCTCCCAAGAGTTGTTAGTAAAATCATATTTGTAACCGTCAGTATAAGCAGTAGCATCTCCGCCGCTAAACACATATATATTGCCGTTTAATAATTGAGCCACTGCCTGAGTTCTGCTAGCTTGATTAGGTACAGAAGCTAATTCTTTAGTCTCTTTTGTAGCTAAATCATATTCATAAACTTTGTCGCTTCCTTTACCTGCTTGTTTACCAGTGATAATATATAATTTATTGTCTTTATAAACAGCAACACCATTTTGTAATGTGAAAGGTAAATCGCCTATTTTTTCAACATTTAATTTATTATTTTTTAATGTGATAAACAATATATCATCATCAGCCTCAGGGTTTGAAGAGCCGCCGATATAATATATTCCATTTGTAACAGTTACAGAAGCACCATATCCTAATTCATTTTCCCAATTGATATGCTCAACAACTTCTAATACGCCGTTATTATCTTCAAGCATATAAATATCCGAATAAGTTTTTTTAGCTCCGCCGTTAAGTACAGATTCTTCAGGGAAGTTAGCACCACCTCCAACAACAATATATTTGTTTTCTAAAGAACCATATAATAAACCAGCAGTACCAATATTTTTGTCCATTCCAGTTTGAGCGGGTAAACGTCCGCCCATCTCCCAAACTATTTTTTTATCAGTTTTAGAATCTAATACATTTACATTGCTGCTAGAAGAAGCAGTATTACTTGAACAGCTAACAGCAAATATAATAGTTAATATTAAATATAATTTTTTCATTTTGTTTCCTTATATATTATAAGCCTAAATAATATTACTATTATTTTTGATTTTTAATAACAGTAGAGTAAGTTAAACCTTTTATTTTCTCTTCGCTTGGTTTTCCAAAGAAGAAAGAAGCTATAAAAGATACTATTACGCTAGAACCTATAATTATAAATGACAACATAAACTCAAAGATTTTAGGTTTAACATAACCCGGTATAAATCTAGTAAGCATACCAGCAGGGTCGCTAACATAGAATGCAACTATTACAGAAACTATAAAACCAATCCATACAGCTTTAGATTCTACTTTATCAAAGAATATACCAATTAAGAATACTCCCGCTATAGGACCGCCCAAAAGCCCCGTGATAGCTTGGAAATATAAGAACATATCGCCTTGACCATTGTAAATAAAGTATATAGCTAGTAATGTACTAAATATACCAACTACCCAGCTTGATGCTCTTGCAAATTTAAGTTTGCTTTTATCTTCCATTCCAGATTTGAAATATTCTAAAATATCTGCAGTCATACAAGTAGAAACAGAGTTCAAACTAGATGATACAGTAGATTGAGCAGCAGCAAATATAGCAGCAATTACAAGACCAGATATACCAACAGGTAAAGCATTTACTACAAAGTAAGGAAGTATAGCATTTCCATTAACAGTTTCAGGTAAAGGAGTTTTGAAATGGAAATAAATATATAAAGCAGAACCCATACCTACAAAGATTATAATACTAGTACAAAGTAAAGGAATATTCATATATAAACTTTTTTTAGCTTCATGTTCATCTTTATTTGTAGCATATCTTTGAACAATATCTTGGCTTCCAATATAAGAATATATAGAATTAACGAAACCACCTATTATGATAGTCCATATACTAGTTTTCATTAAATCGAAAGTGAAGAAATCAGGACTAATAATTTTACCGTCATCAGCTAATAATTGGAAACCCTGACCTATACCTTCAGGAGCAGATGAGAAACCTACTATAATAATTAGGAAAGCACCCAAAAGAAGTACAACAGTCTGTATAGCATCAGACCATAATACAGCCTCAATACCTCCCATAGATGTATAAGCAACACAGAATATAGATACTATAACAGTTATTAAAACAGGATTAAGTGCAGGAAGTACTTGCTGTATAGCTAAAGTAGGAAGATAAATAACTATAGCCATTCTCACAACGTGGAAAAGTATGAATGTTAAACTACCAACAAGTCTGAAAGAATTATTAAATCTTTTTCCTAAATATTCATAAGCAGTAGTAACATTAATTCTTCTGAAAAATGGTACAAATGTAGGAGCAACCCATAATACTATTAAAATAATACCTAAAGGAGCCATACCTAAAAGCCAGCTGTTATTATAAACAGAAGCAGGTATAGCGATAAACGAAATAGATGATAAAGCAGTAGCATAAATACTCATTGCAGTTACCAAAGCAGGAACTCTTCCGCCAGCTTTGAAATAATCATCTGTAGATTTTGTCCTTTTGGCAAAGAACATACCAATTAAAAACATTACTACAAAATATAGTCCAATGACTATCCAGTCAAACCAGTGCCAAGCCATATAATTTTCTCCTATTATTAAAATATTATTTATAAAAAAGTTTTTTTGCTTTTAAGAAAGTATAGTTATTTTATTCTTTGTATGGAACTTTCACTATAGCTTTTCTCACATGATTTTTACCGCTTTTTGGCGGAAGTCCTACTCTATGAGCATCATATGGAAGAAGTATAAGCATATCTCCTTGAGATAAAGTTAAACGAATAGTTCCTTCTCCTTCCCAATCATGATAGTCTGTAGATTCATCATAAGTTTTTGGTTTTAATGTTGAAGTGTTTGCTATAATAAAATCTTCAGAGCCTTCAAAAATTATTTGAACATCTACATATTTTAGATGCGATTCCCAAGGAGGATTATCTTTATTATCATATTCCATAACATTTACAAAAGCGCCTTCACATATCTCTTTATCAAGCGGATGCTTTCCAGTAGACAATTTTTTTAATTCTTCATAATGCTCTCTAACATAATTTTTAGCTTTCCATATAACATCATGGAAATGTTGATTGAACTCACTTTTTATTGGTTTTAATATCATAATATAATGTCCTTTTTATAAAAAATTAATTAAAAATTAAGAGTGCTGCAGTAAATAAAAGCAGCACTCTTAAACTATGTTATAGTTTAGATAAATATTTATCAAACATATCTTTTAATGCTTTTTTCTCTGCTTTACCAAGCGGTTTTGAACCCATAGGAGCTCTGCAATAAGAAACAGCTGAAGAGTCATAGAAAGTAATGCATTCTTTAAGAGCTGGATATATTCCTACACTTAGTAAAGTTTTAATTATATCATTCATATCATGCTGTATTTTTAAAGCTTTAGATAAATCTTTATTTTCAACAGCATCTACTACTTTTCTTGCTAAAGGAGCTTGTATATTGTATGTAGAACCAATTCCTGATCTTAAGCCATAAGAAGCATATGCTATTAATAATTCATCAAAACCAGCCCACATCATTTTATCTGGGAACTTTTGTATTAATCTTTCTAATAAAAATAAATCTGATGAAGTATATTTTATACCCATAACTCTTTTATCTTCAAATAGTTTACCGAAATCATCTAATGATATGCTGTTGTTTGATAGGCTAGGCAAGAAATATATTACCAAAGGAATTTTATTTGTTGCCTTTAGAATAGTGTTGTAATATTTGCTGATATCACTAAATGAAAATGGATAATAATATGGAGTAACAGCTGATATTAAATCATATCCTAATTCTTCTGCTTTTTGTGCCATTTCACAAGCTTCGTTAAGGTTTAATGTACCTACATGTGCTATTAGAGGTATTTTTCCATTAACTTCTTCTTTTGTAATTTCAAGTACAGCTATTCTTTCATCTTTAGACATTAATAGCCCTTCTCCTGTAGAACCGCCAACATATAAGCCATTAACTTTCATACGGTCAATATTATGTCTTACATATTTCCTCAATACTTTTTCATCTAATTTTCCACTTTTGTTAAATGGAGTCATTAGAGCAGATAATATACCTTCACATTTGTTCATGCCGTCTCTCCTTATTATTTTTTATATTTATGTATATTCTTATATTATATATTGTATAAATTAAGTATAGTTTAATCAATACATATTATAAATATTTTTACAAATATATTTAAAAAATATACTTTTTCATATAATATATTTAATTATATAAGTTACAAATATGATATTTTCAATAATACAGAATTTATTTTAAATAATAATAGCTATCATATATATCATAACCATTATATAAATAGAGTGATAGTTATTGACAATATTATATTTTTTATAATCATATTACAAAAATAGTTTTATACAAAATTAGATTTTTTATATAAAATTAATTCTTTTAATAGAAATTTATTTGTGATATATACTAATATATTTTTATAAATAAAATTGCATTATATTTATAAAATAATATTTATTTGTGTAAAAATAAACACATATTATACCTATGAGTAATAAAGTAAAAGATATTGAAATATGAAATTATTTTTATATACTTAAAATTACATACTAAATATAAGATATTATTTTAATTTATTCTAAAATTAATATTATTGATTTTTTATAATAATAAATTTATAAGGTGTAAATTATGAATAAATCAAAATTATTTTTAATATTAGCATTTTTATTTATGGTATCATGTACTAATCCATCAAAACCTAGAATAAATATAAATACTGATCCTGCTTGGTTTCTAACTGATAAAGAACAGAAAACAGCGCAAATGATATATACTATAACTTTAGCTCATACAACTTCAGACCCTAAACAATATTATCGTATACCTGCTATTTTACTAACAAAGAAAAATACCATAATAGCAGTATTTGATAACAGAAAAACATCTAATGATGATATAGGATTTGCTAATTCTGACCTCATAGAACCCACTGTTAGAAGAAGTACAGACGGGGGTAAAACTTGGAGTGACAATATAAGAGTTGGAGAAGAACCAACAAGCAAAGTAAACTCTCATGGAGATTCTGTATTATTTGAGACTAAAAATGGTAACTTAGTGATATTAACTGCAAGCGGCGGGGCATTCAAATGGGAGACTGAAAAAAAATCTAGAATAGCTGTATCAATAAGTAAAGATGACGGTTTAACTTGGTCTGATTGGAAAGAAGTTCAAGGAGATATATTTACATCTGGAAAATTACAGCAAAATGGTTATGTAAAAGGTTTTGCCGGTTCTGGAAGAGGCACTACTCTTAGCGATGGTACATTAGTTTGTGCTTTATTAGTTACAAGTGAAAATGGAACTGGTAAAAAAGGGGTTGCTACTTATTATTCTAAAGATGGAGGCAATACTTGGCAAGTTGGCGGCTTAACACAATATCCTGAGAATGCATATGATGAACCAAAAGTGATAGCTGAAATTGTAAGCGGAGAGCATAAGGGTAAATTGCTATTAAGTGCTAGACCAAATACTAAAGGAAAAGATAGATATTGGGCGGTAGCTAATGGAGTTGATGACAATTGGACAGAAGTTAAATATGGAGTAGGTTTAACAGATGGAAGAGCTAATGCTGAAGGTATTAGATATACATTACAATCTGAAGGACATTCTAAAGACAGATTATTATTTATAAACTGTAATTCAGCAACTGAAAGAACTCAATTAACTTTGCATATGAGTGAAGATGAAGGAGAAACTTGGACTATTAAAAAAGTTATACAACCTGATATATCTTGTTATTCTTCTATATATGCACTTCCTGACGGAACTATAATGACTTTTGCTGAAGAGCCTTCAGATGCAGGCGGAAAAGATAATTATGATTTAGTATTTAGAAGATTTAATCTTGCTTGGTTTACAGACGAAAGTGAAGTATATTCTGATACTTGGTAATAAAAATAATAATTAATAAAAAGTATATTATCTTTGAAAACTTAAAATTAATATATATTATCCTTTAAAGGTTTTTTATACTAAGATAGCTACTGCATATATAAGTATCATTATAACAAATAGAGTAACAGTAGTTGATAATATTATATTTTTTATAATCATATTAAGAAAAGGGTTTTGTACAAAATTGCACTTTTTTATACCATAAAAAAATGTAATAGAAAGTAAAAATATATCGTCTAATTTACCTATTGGTATTCTATCTGGTACTACATCAATAGGCGACAATACATATATTAAAGCCAAAATAAATGGAATCCAATATACTATTTTTTTCTTTTCTTTTTTTTGTTTATATTCTGAATATTTTCTGTATATTCCATCTTTACCTAATATTTCTATATCTTCATCTGGTATTTCTTTATAATTATCTTTATCCATACAAAAAAGCCCTAAATTAATATAATGATTTTTTATAATAAATATATCATACTATATTTTAAAATAAAAAGAAAAATTTTTTATTGATTTAAAGTATTGATAGGTTAATATTAGCATATAAATTTATAAAAAATAGATATAAGGATTCTTTATGAGTAATTTAAGTGAAGTAAAAAATGAATATCTTCATATGTTGAAAGACAATATTATACCATTTTGGCTTAAAAACGGACTTGATAAGAAAAATGGCGGATACTATACTGCATTAGACAGAAAAGGGGCATTAATAGAAACTGATAAATCTGTATGGTTTCAAGGAAGATTTGCTTGGGTGCTTTCTACACTTTATGCTGATTTCGAGAAAAAACAGGAATATCTTGATGCTGCAAAATCTGGAATAGATTTTTTGGAGAAATATTGTTTTGATAAAGCTGGCGACGGAAGAATGTATTTCAGAGTTACAGAAGACGGAAAGCCTATCATAAAAAGATTAAGATATTACTATTCTGAAACATTTTGTTTGGTAGCTATGGCTGCATATTCAAGAGCTAGCGGAGATAAGAGCTATGCTAAAAAGGCAAGAGAGATACTTGATAATATAGACCGCTATCAAAAAGAAGGTCTTCTTATACCAAAATTTGATGCAGGCAACAGACCTACTATAGCTTTCGGACCTCCTATGATAATGCTTGCTACTGTTCAGGAATTAAGAAAAGCAGACCAAGAAAATAAAGATTATTATGATAAATATATTGATAATCTTTTATCTAATATTCAGTTATTCTTATACGAAGATAAAAAAGCAGTACTTGAACAATGTAATCCAGACGGCACTTTACAAGACCATTTTGAAGGTAGATTATTAAACCCCGGACATGCTATAGAATCATCTTGGTTTATATTAAGAGAATCTATAGAGAGAGGACATGATGAAAAATTAAAAGCATTAGGTCTTAAAATATTTGATTGGATGTGGGAATGGGGCTGGGATAAGGAGTACGGCGGCATTATTCAATATATGGACGTACTTGGAAAGCCTAAAAGCGAGTATCATCATGACATGAAATTCTGGTGGCCTCAGACAGAAGCTGCTATTGCTGCTTTATATTGTTATTATTTCACTAAAGACAATAAATATTTAGAAAAGCATGATATGGTTAAAGAATATACTAAAAAATTCATTGACACTGAATATGGTGAATGGTATGGATATCTTCACAGAGACGGAAGAATATCTACTGACTTAAAAGGAAATATGTATAAAGGTCCTTTCCATATTCCTAGAATGTATATGAAATGTGTAGAGATAATAGATGCTATTAATGCAAAATAATAATTAAAAATATAATTAATTAAGGCTAGGCTTTTTACTTAAGGTCTAGTCTTTTTATTTGGATAAACAAGATATTATTATATACACTAAAAATTTTTAAGTTTGTCAATTTTTTTATTGTTCTTTTTCCCGCCTTCGCACCCACAGGCACTTCCTTCGGTCGCGATGTGGACTTCGTCAAAGAACCCAAAAGTGCAAGTGTAGAAATTGGTACTAAATCATACTAAAATTATTTTACATGTAAGATAATTTATTAAATTAAATCTCAAATATAGCCTTTTTGCTTCTTTGTAGCAATACCGAAGTCCTTTCTACGCTCTCAAAAGAAGTGGGAGGTTAGCCTACAGCTATGCTTCGCAGTGGGGCTGGTCCCCACAAATAATAAAACTAAGAAAATAATTTTTGACAAAATATAGTTGTTTAGGTATATACTAAAAATTTTTAAAAGTAATATTTATATTGTTTTATAAAATAAGTTTGCAGTTTATAATATGTAAAAAATATTTGGATTATTTTATGACAGAAGAATTAAAATATAAAATAAAAGAATTAGTATATTTTAAAAAAGTAGAAGAAGCAATAAAACTGATTAATGAAGCTATAGAAAAAGATAATAATGATTCAGAGTTATATTTGAGTAGAGGAGCACTTTATTTAATAATTAATATACATACTAAAGCTATAGAAGATTTTAATAAAGCTATAGAATTAAATCCAAAGAATGAAAAAGCATATTTTAGTATAGGGTTCTTAAAAGCGAAATTAGAAAAGTATGAGGAATCTATAGAATATTTTAATAAGGCTATAGAATTAAATCCAAAGAATGAAAATGCATATTTTGGTATAGGAGTTTCAAAAGCAAAATTAGGAATGTATGAGGAATCTATAGAATATTTTAATAAAGCTATAGAATTAAATTCAAAGAATGAAAATATATATTTTGATAGAGGCATTATAAAATTACAATTAGGAAAATATGAGGAATCTATAGAAGATTTTAATAAAGTAATAGAATTAAATCCAAATAGTAAAGATGCATATTTTAATATGGGACTTGCAAAGTCAAGGTTAGAAAAATATGAGGAATCTATAGAAGATTTTAATAAAGTAATAGAATTAAATCCAAAGAATGAAAACGCCTATTTTATAAGAGGGGCGTTAAATTATGAGTTAGAAAAATATGAGGAATCTATAGAAGATTTTAATAAAGTAATAGAATTAAATCCAAATAATAAAGAGGCATATTTTAATAGAGGGGTATTAAAAATAAATTTAAAAAAATATAAGCAAGCTGTTAATGATTTTAAAATATTTGCTAAAAATAATAATGATGCCTTTGATATAACTATTATAAAAATTCTTCAAGATTTTAATAAATATAATGATATTAATAAATTTTTTAAACTATTAGTGATAGATGAAAACAAAGAATTATGGAAAAATGAGCCAATTACTAATTTAATTTTTCATTTTGAATATACTGAAAAATTAGACAATGAGATTATTGAAAATATTAAATATTTAATTTTATATGAATATTTTTTACTTAAAATATTAACTTTTAATACTAATGATAAAAATATAGAAATATCTCATTATACATCTTTGAATATTTTATTAATCTTATTAGAAGATGAAAATTCAGAAGAAGCAGGAAACATAAGAATAAATAATATAACAACTGCCAATGACCCTAAAGAAGGAGATATTTTAGAAAGTATTTTTAATAGAAATAATATAGATATAAAAATAGGAAGCGATGAAAAAGCTGTAACATTGCAAACATCATATTCAAGAAACAGAGATTCTCTTACTATGTTTAGATTATATGGTAAAAAAAACAATAAAGAAGCTACTGGTATATGTTTGGTTTTAGATAATAAATATTTTACTAATTTATATACTTCGCCTTTTTCTTATTATGATTTTGATGTAAATAATCTAAATAATAGTGAAGATAAAAATAATAAAAACAGTATAAAAAATAATGAAGATAATGAAAAAATAAAAAAAGAAGAAAATAAAAGAAATTTATATTGGGTGCTTTATTATAATGAAAAATTAAATAAACTTATTTTCAATAAAGAAGACTTAAAATATACAAGTAATGTTATTGATTTGAACGGCATAAATGATTATAAAGAAAAATTAAAAGAAGATGACACTATTGAAGATAAAATTAAATATGCATTTTCAAAGATATTTGAATATACTATAAAAATTAAAGAAAAAAATATTAACCCTAAACTATATAATTATTTATTTGAAAATATAAAATACATAATAAAACATGAAGCATTTTTTGAAGAACAAGAATTAAGAATGCTTGTAACTTCTGATTATAAATCTAAAGAGATACAAGCAGATAGAATTAATAATAAACTTTATATAGATTATTTAAAACTTTTTGATAAGAACACAAATTATATAAAAGAAATTATAATAGGTTCTAAAGTTGAAAATAATGAATCGCTTGCTGAATATATAAGAAAGATTTTACATGAAAAAAATACAGATAGAAATAAATTAGATAATATAAAAGTTCTTATATCAGAAGCTCCTTTAAGATAATAAAAAACTTATATAATATATATTAAAAAAGTTAATATGATATAAGTATAGTCTTTTTTATTTATATTTTAATTTTACAAAATAAATTTTTTTAGTATTATATATTAGATACGATTTACAAAAATAGGAATATTATGTGTCTATTATAAAGAAAAAAGATATTAAAAAAATAGAGATAAGCAAAGAAGAGTTAGAATCAAGAGAGATACCATTACTTTTTAGCGTTGTGAATTTTTCTTCAAATATACCTGTTTCTATGTATGCAGATACTATAGGAATAAAAACTTCAGAATCTTCTTATAGAGGAGTAATGCACTCTGAGGTAAATAGAAATATAAGTGAAGAATATTTATTAAACTCAAAGAAATCATCAATAGATTTATCTGCTATGTTTAATGTAACAAGCTATTCATCATTTCCAATAGATGCTGCTTTAAGCAATAGAGTGTTACTTGAAGAAGAGGTTCATAAAAAAGGAAATGCTATAAAACTTCCACCATATAAAAATATTAATGCTCCTATAGGTTCAGTTATAAGGTCAAGAAGAAGTAGGAGAGATTTTAAAGGCAAGCCATTAACATTAAGCGATTTGTCTACCTTGCTTTATTATGGCGATGGAATTTCTGGAGATTTTGATTTTAATTTAAACAAAGAAGAATATGGCACTATAACATTTGGAGATAAATATATATCAAAATTAAGAACTGCTCCTTCAGGCGGAGGGCTTTATCCTATTTATTTGTATATCGTGGCACTTAATATAAATAATCTTGAAAAGGGTATATACAAATATATGCCTTTTACTCATTCGCTTGAAAAGATAAAATTATTTAATGATGATGATTTAGAGAATTACTATAATAATAATGTTTTTGGAGGGGGAATAGATTTAAGAAAAGCTGCTTTATCTATTTACTATGTATATAGCATATATGAAAACACTAGAAAATATGGGGATATGGCTTTGCAGTTTGCTTTAATAGAGACAGGAGAGATTGCACAAAATATACAGCTTACTGCGGCTGCAAGTGGTATTTTAGCATGCGATATTGGAGGATTTAATAAAACTTTATCTGAAGAATTATTAAATCTAGATGGGCAGAGTGATCATGTTGTGCATTTAACTTTGCTTTCAAAATGATTATGAAATAAATATTAATAGGTTATTTAAGATGGCTAAGAAAAATATAAAACTTTATGATAATGTGTGTGTATTTTTTAATTCTGATGATGAGATTAGATTTAGAAAGGGGATATGGAATTTTGAAGAGGCTTCTTTAGAGCTTAATGATTTAAATAATAATGTAAAAGAAGCTTTAATATTTATTGCTAAAGAACTTTTTGATGATAAGTTAATTTCTTTTGATAATGTAGTTAAGAAATTTTCTCTTGATGAAAAAGAAAGTAATTTTTTGAATGAAATTATATCTTCTCTTATAGGCAATAGGTTTTTAGAGTATGATGAGAACAATATGCTTAATAGTGTTTATGAGCTTATAGGGGAGTATTTTTATGATATACCAGATGAAAGCAAGGTTCAAAAAAATAAAGTAATGTTTATAACGGATAGCGAGAGACTAAAAGATTATGCCAAATTAATGTCAGAAGATTTATATATGAATGTTGTTATGATGAATATTGATGATATAAAAAATATAGAAAAAGCAAATCTTACAGACACAACAGATGCTATTAAAAATATTGAAGAGCAAAAAGAATTATTAAAGTTATTTTGTGATATATCATGTGTGGTTGTAAGTGTAGAGAAACCGAGACTAAATTTACTTAGAAATATTAATAGGCTTTTACTTGAAAAATCAATTCCTATGATTATATCAATATTAGATGGACCATTTTTAAATATTACCACTATAAAGGCAAAAGAAACAGCTTGCTATGAATGTTTTGAAAATAGAGTGATAGCAAGAAATGAAAGCTTATCAGTTTATAATAAATTTGTTAAACAAACTATTAATTTAAAATCAAATAATAAAAAAACTTATATAACTCCTATTTTACAAACATTTACTTCTATTGCATTATATGAAGCATTTTTATTTGCTACTATAGGAAAATGCAAACTATCAGGACGCGTTATTAATGTTTATATACCTTCTATAGAGATTCAAATTCAGGATTTATTAAGAGTGCCTTTCTGTGCAGCATGCGGGCATATAAGCAAGGCTAAATATAATGAAATGTATACTTCTTCAAAAGAAATAATAGAAAAGTTTTCGAGTAAAGTTATATTAAAGTTATAGTAAAATTTTTTTAGTTTATAAATTTTTTGTTGTTCTTTTCAATTCTCACCTACATGTACTCCTTTCAGTCTCGGTGCGGACTTTATCAAATAACCAAAAAGTTAAAGCAAAAAATTATAACTAAATAATACTAATTTGTTTTTTATATATGATATAAACTATCAAATTAAATTTAAAATATAGCCTTTTTGCTTCTTTGTGGCAACAAAAGAAGTGGGGTATGGGGCAAAGCCCCATATATTAAAAATAAATATAATTTTATTTTTGACGAATTATAGTTGTTTAGGTATTTATTAAATAATTGAAAATATTATAATTTTTAATAAATTATATAGAAATGGAAAACTTATGATTAAATATTACCCAAGCCATAAAAATGTTTTAAATAAATATAATTCTATTTGCGGACATCAAACAGGTATTATGGATTCTATTATTGTAATGCAGGCTAATTCTGTTATTGCTCAAAATATGAATACTTGTACTTCTATGCTTCCAGATTATCATAAAATATTATTGGGAGATAATGCTGAGGTTAATTATCATCTTTCTGGTTATGGCATTTATAGAGATGAAGCTATTATAAGATTATTAGGAGAAGGTATTGAGAGATATGCTTTATTTACATCAAATTTATATTTTGAAGAAAAATTAAAATATGCTTCTTATAATCAATTAAAAGAAAAGTATCCTAATAATGTAATACCTTTTGAATATGTTAAAATATATAGCGATGAAGATTGCAATAAATTAAACAGTATAGGAATTTTAGAAAATATTACGGAAGATGATATATTATCTTGGGTGCTTCTACCTTCCTTATTTGATAAAGAGAAAGAGTATTATATTCCAGCACAGAATTTCTTTTTATCGCATATAATAAGAAAAGATAAAAATGAAAAAGTGTTTATAGGCGGATTTTCTAAAGGAAGTGCTAGTCATAAAAATATTAAATTAGCTTTAAAATCTGCTATATCTGAAATTATAGAATGTGATGCTTGTATGATAAAATGGTATACAGATAGCAAAGTTAAAGAAGTTGTTATTGATGATGATATTCAAACTATTAATACAATTTTAAAAGAGATTGATTATAATATAAGAGTTTTTGACTATACTGTTGATAAAAAATTAGGATATGTTTTTACTGTTATGCTTATAAACAAAAGTGAAAAAAGTCCATATATTGTTGTAGGAGCTTCTTCTGGGCTTAATCCTAAAAAAGTGATATATAGGGCTTTTATGGAGGCTTTGGCTATACTTACTTTAAATATTAATGGACCATTATCTATGCCTGCTGATTATTTGGAAACTAAGTATCAAAAAACTTATCTTAATCTTGACAGCAATGTTAATTATTGGGCTTCTTTAGACGATAAAGACAAAAAACTAAACTTTATAAACAGCAAAGTTACAGAAAAAATTGAATTAAAAAAATATAAAAACCTCGAAGAAAATACTGATAAAGATTTGGAGTATTTATTTAATGGTATTTATAATATTTCAAAATATGCAGTTTATTTAGATATTACGCCCTTAGAAATAGCTGATAAAGATTTGCATGTAATGCGTGTGTATGTTCCAGAGCTTCTTCAAATGTCTATGCCTGCTTTCCCATATAGTAAGCACCCTAGAATAATTAAAAATGGAGGAATTTCAAATAATGAATTTCCACACCCATTACCTTAGTGCTATTCTTGTGCTAATTGCTGTTTCTTTTCCTACTTCTTTGATTGGTATATTTTTTAAATTAAATCTTTACAAAATAAGCAGTATTTTGCCTAATGCTTTAAGCTATTTTTTATTTGTAGTGATGGCATTTTTTACAGGGTATATTGGAAGTATTAATTATAATGTTAATATTTATTTTATTGTTTTAGCTTTTATTATGTCTTTTGTATGCATTGCTATAGAAATAATTGAGGTTGCTGCTGTTCATTTTATTAAATATAAATTCTGGATTAAAAAAATATCGGTTCATGAAATTATAAATAAAAATAATATTTTTTTTGATATTATAATTATATTTATAGGTGCTATTTGCGAGGAGATTATTTTTAGGCAGGTATTTTTTAATATTTTATATAATATATTAGAAGTAAATATCTTTATTGTTATTATAATATCAGCATTTACATATTCTATTAATCATATATATTTTGGTGCTAATGCGGTGTTTCAAAAGTTTATAGTTGGTATAATATATTCTTTGTTATTTGTTTATTCTTCTTTTAGCATAATAATACCTGCTATTACTCATTTTTTGCAAAACCTTATTTTATATATTTTATCATTTAAAAGAAGTAATAGAGAGGCATTAAATTGATATTTTTAAAACTTATACCTTATATTGTAATATGCTTTATATTAGGAACTGTAATAAGATTCTTAAATTGTAAAAATATCATAAATAACTTATGTTTTAATATTATGAATTATTCTAAAAGGGATTATGATGATATTTATATTTACATAAGCACTTATATATATTGGTTTTTTATAATTGTATTTTCAATTATTATTAGTTTTTTGCAAAAACAAAATATTTTGTTATATTTATTCGTAGAAAGAAAATATATTGTTTATATTTTTATTAATATTTTTGCTGTTATTTCTGCTTTTGAAATAATATTAGCAATAATAAGTTTATTTAATAAAAATATAAAAACAAATGTTATATTTAGCAATATATTATTGTCTGCTCCTATTAGTTTGTTGTATTCTTCAAGAAATAATAAAAAGTGGACTTTAATATTATTGGCAAGTGTAATTAAATGTTTATTTTTTAATGGCGTAATATATTTAGCCATTAAAAATCAATTTCAGGAGTTTAATTTATTTTTTATAATTCTTGCAGTTGCTTTATTGTTTTCTTTTGAAGAAATGCTTAGGCTTAATAATTTTAAAGAAATTTTAATTTTTGTAGTTTCTTGTTTTATTATTACAGCTATTAATGCTATTTCTTTTGAATATACTAATAGTTTAATTGCAGCGATATTTGCTAATGCTGCTTTTACAATATATTATTTTGGTCAGTTTGAAAATATGGGAATATACTCATAAAAAAGGTATTACTCTCTTTAATTATTAAAGTTATTAAAGAGTTTAATATAATACATCTAAAGGAGTTATTTATATGATTAAATATTCTTCAAAAGTACGCACAACATGTTCTTTAAAGAGCCAATCTGCGGTATTGACTCCTGGAGGATGTTGCTGTTCTTGTTGTTGTTCTTGTTGTGTTAATATAACAACTACAACTAATCATTAATTTATTATAGTTTTATAATAAATTGTTATGTCTGCTGCATTGTTATGATGCAGCGGGCTTATATGTATTGACATTTTTAATATATGTTGCTTTAATAATTATAGTTTTTATCAAATAGAGTTGGTTTTAATGGAAGAAGTATTAATAAGTGCTAAAAATATAGAGAAAAAGTTTAATAAAAATATTATTCTAAAAAATGTAAGTTTAGATATAAATAAAGGTGAAGTAATAGCACTTGTTGGTCCGAATGGTTCAGGTAAAACTACATTAATCAATATATTATTAGGAATATTGAAGGCTGATAAGGGTGAATTAAAAATCTATATAGAAGATTATAAAAAACATATAGGTCTTCAATTGCAATCCACTCCTTTTTTTGAAGGCTACAATGTAAAAGATAATATATTAATGTTTTCAGCTCTTTATGACATTAAGATGAGTGATGAAGAAATAGAAGGTATTCTTAATAAATATAGTCTTAATCCAAAAACACCCGCTATAAAGCTTTCTGGGGGAGAGCAGAAAAAACTTGCTATAATGATAGCTACTATGCAAAACCATGATTTACTTATATTTGATGAGCCTACTGCGAGTTTAGACCCGAGAGAAAGATATAATATAAAGAATATGATATTAGAGCTTGCAAAAAATAATAAGACTATACTTTTTACTTCTCATGATTTAGAGGAGGTAGAAGATATAGCGAGTAAAATAGTATTTTTATATAAAGGAGAGATATTAGAAAAGGGCAGTAAAGAAGAACTTTTAAAGAAGTATAATTTTGATAGTTTGGAGAAAGTTTATCTGCATATTACTAATTATTAATATGTTTTTTAAATTTATTAAAAAATAGTTTTTAGTTTTGATTATATGAAAACGATATTTAAACTCACTATAAAAAAAGCTATAAGAGACCCTTTCCTTATATTCTGGTCTATCTTCTTCCCAATAGTTACAATAATAGCATTGGGTATATTATTTAATACTGAAGTCTATACTATTCATATACTTACTGCTATGACTTGTGTGAGTGTGCTTGCTTATTCTTTTATGACTACTAGTTTTAATGTATTAAGTCAAAGAAGAAGGGGTGTTTATAATTTGCTTAAAGTAACTCCGCTTCCTTTATATAAATATATTATAAGTTCTTCTTGTGCTTGGGTGATTATATCTATTATAAGCTCTTTGTTTGTATTTATTTCTTGTGCTTTGTTTTTTAAATTAGAGCTTTATTTTGTTTCTATACTTTTATTTTTACCTGTAATTATAGCGGCATCTTTAGTTTATATATTTATAAGTTTCTTTGTTTCTAGTTTGGTAAAAAATAATGAAACTGCTAGTATACTATATAATATTATTTTAATGGGTTCTATGTTTTTGAGTGATGGTTATTATTCTTTGTATAATGCTCCAAGTGTAGTGAAGTTTTTAAGCAGATTAAATATTTTTCAGTATTTTTTAAATGCTGTTAGGGGAGCTTATTATTTTGATTTTCAGTCATATTTTATTGGTTTAGCAGTACTTTTAGTTTGCTTGATAATTGCTTTAATTCTTGCAGTTAATACTTTCAGATATGTTGATAAGTAATAATAGGCTTGTTTTTATATTTAAACAACTATATTTTGTCAAAAATAATTTTTAAATTTAAAATATTTGCAGGGCTTTGCCCCCTGCGAAGCGTGCCCGTAGGGTAGCACCCCACTTCTTTTGGCGACCGAAGGAAGTACCTGTGGGTATGACCCAAAGAAGCAAAAGGACTGCATTTATAGCAAAAATATAGGGGTTATTTTATACATATTCCAAACATATAAAGCTCAAAAACTTGCACTTTTTGGTTCTTTGACGAAGTCCGCACAGCGAAGGCGGGAAAAAGAACAACAAAAAATTGATAAAACTTAAAATTTTTCAGTATATAAACTTTTTATATATCATTTCTAAATATAGTTAATTACTTAATATCTAGTTTACAGTTTATAAAATGATTTGTTTTTATATAGAAATTAAATTTTTTTAATATTTTACACAAAGTATATTGATAGACATAATAATTTTGTTACAATATTAATATAGTTAAATAAATACAAGTTGAGTTTTATGAAAAAATTACTGTTAATCTTTTTTATATTGTCAAGTTTCCTTTTTGCTCAAAATGATTTTGTAAACTCTGGCTTTCATTATAGTTATAATTATTATGGATTTCCATTTTCTGTTGATTTAGGATATGCATATAAAAAGAACTCACATTTTGTATATGTTCCTCGTGTGGGTGTAAGTTTTGATTATGGGGCAGAATCATCATTTGGAATGTTTGCTAATATTGGAATGGAATATAGATACAGAAAATTTTTTATAGATTTAAATTACAAACAAGGAATAACTCCTCCATTTGCTACTTTTAATTATAAAGATTTGGAATATTACGGACAATTAAAATTAGGTTATTCTTTTGATAATGTAAGTATTTATTATGGAATGAATATAGGTAAAATGATTGCTTCTGAAAGAGAGGTTTACAGATTAAGTTCTATATTTAAGATTAATCAGAGTATTAGTTTAAGTAGTACATTTGTTGATGACGGAGTTAATAAATTAAAGCTTAATGCTGGGGTTGGGGCAAGTATTATACCTAATGAAAAGCAGTATTCTTATAATGTTTATGCTAGTATTCCTTATTCGTTTTTTCACTACTTGGGAGAGCTTGGAATTATGCCTTATGTGGGTTACAGTGCTTATTTTGATAAAAGCGAGAAAAAATATTCTATTGGGTTTAAATATTTATATTCTCTTATGATGATGCCTTTAAGTAATTTGAAAGCTCATACAAAAAATATGGACTTTCTTACATTCGTTCATCTTGAATATAAGCTTTTTATGAGATTTCTTCCTTCGGGTTTTAATGATATATACTTGGTTGCTTTTGGAAATGCAGGGTACGGAAAATATTTTGAAAATAGCATTGATAAAGGAAATTTATTATATGTTGTGGGTGGAGGAATAGGCTATAACCTCTACGGCACAACACCTTTACAATTAACTTTCGGAGTTGATAATAATAATAGTTTGGTTATGAATTTGATAATTAGTACTATAGTATTTTAAGGAGGGTTTATGATTAGAAATATTTTTATAGTATTGCTTTTATCTTTTATTTTTACTATTTCGGCTTTCTCATACAGCAAAGATTTTAATGAGCTTTATAACATTTATTATATGTCTAATACAAATGAAGATTTATATAAGGCTATAGAAAAAATAAAAAATGGTAATTATGGCAAGACAGAAAAACAAACTTATGAGAATCTTATTTTGCTTATGGAAATATATATGAATCCAAAAAGTAAAAGAGAGTCTTACAAATTATTGAATGATAATATAAAAAAGAATACACCATTATTAACACAAAAAGATTCTGATTATATGGCTTCTGTTGCTGATGTGATGAGCAGTGCTATTAATTATTCTTCATTTAATGAGGTTGTAAAACTTTCAGGTAAGGCTGGAGAGATATATGATAATGCTTTAAAAATTAATGCTAATCATTTTCCTTCACTATTAGGTAAAGCAATACTTACAGCATATAGTCCTGATTTTGTAGGAGGCGGTATAGATAAATCGCTTCCAATATTTAAAAAGGCTGAAAACAACGCCAAAGAGAAATGGGAAAAGCATTTAGTATATTTATGGACTTCGCAGGCTTATTTTAAAAATAATGATAAAGTTAATTATGAGAAGTATATGAATATGGCAAAGGATATATTTCCAGACGGGGCTTTTATAGATAATGTTAGCAATATGAACTCTAAAGGAAAGGGGATGTTTAATTAAGATATAATTAAATATACTAAAAAATTTTTAAGTTTGTCAATTTTTTTGTTGTTCTTTTTCCTGCCTTACACGGTGTGGACTTCGTCAAAGAACCAAAAAGTGCAAGTTTTTGAGCTTTATATGTTTGGAATATGTATAAAATATAATATAACATCTTATATCTCAAGGTGATTTTATAAAATGCAGTTCTTTTGGTTCTTTTATACCAATAAAAGAACTGGGGTGCGGGGCAAAGCCCTGCAAATGTTAAAATAAAAAATTGTAATTGCTATAATAAGGAAATTAAAATGTTTAGAGTGATTGTTTTTATTTTTATTAATGCTTTATGCAGCTTATACGGAGAGATTTCAAGTGAGGCTAATGCTATATTAAAAGAAATAGATAATAAAAATAATGAATATCATTCAGGCTCTAGACTTGTGAGAACGAGTGAGGCTAAAGATATTTTAAATAGAGTTAATAACAGCAATTTAAGCGAAGAAGAGAAAATGCATCTAAGTATAGAATGCTACACTCTTTGGGCTAATGTGTCTATTGCAAGCGGAACTTTTGAAGAAGATTATAAAACTTTAGGAGAGATATATAAAAATATCAAAAAAGATAAAGTTTTCAAAAAAGGTTCTTCTGATATTTACGGAGCATTCGCTAATTTTGCAAACTCTTTTACTTCACTTGCTTTTTTTAATAATCAATATCCTTATAGTGTAATAGTTGATATGTATACTTATGCTCGTTTGGCACTATTAAAAGATAAAAACAATATAAGGGCAAAACAAGTATACGGAATGTGGCAAATAGCTACTTTGGGCTTTTATAACAATGCTGCTTTTTATTCTGTGATAACTTCATTAAATGATACAAGTAATTTACCAGATTATATGATTTACAGAGCTTATATTTACAAGTCTATGGCATATATGAAAGTAAATGAAACAGATAAGGCTTTTAGAGAATTAGACGAAGCTTTGAAAATGTATCCTAAAGGTTTTTACGGATATTTATTAAAGAGTTCTTATGATAAAGGCAAAGACGGATTTTTAAGTGCTGAAGGTGCTGAGTTTTAATTTGTAATTTTTTATAGCATTATTTTAAGCAATTATTAAATGTTTTAAAAATTTATTTAAAACATATAAAACTATTTTAATTATTTTATAAAAAGGCAATTATTTTCTACTAATAAAATAAATAATAATTTGCCTTTTTGTTTAATTTATATAGCTTTAATTTTTTTGCTTGTGATAGTTATAATATTTTGTTCTTTATATTTTGTAATGAGCGTTTTTACATCTTCTTTAGCTGTAATAGTCATTACATCTTCTCTTTCTTGAACTTGTGCTTCCATGATTTTTTATTCCTCCATGAATAATAATTTTTTAATATTTATTAATTAAAAATCTCCCTCTCTCCATACTTTAAAATCGGGATAATCTAGTTTTTTTGATTCATCTTCATACCATTTACAAACTGCAGCTGACATATTTATTACATAAAAGTTAAAATCTGTTTTCCAGCCGTCATTTTTAAATTGTGCAAATGATGGTATAAATCTATTATTAATTGATTCGTAAATACTTTTTTGCATTTCTTCTGTTGGTATGTTATTGTCTTTTATAGCTATTCTTAATATTAAAAGTATAGACATAGATGATAGAGTTGATGTTACTGTGCTGTATTTAGTGAATATTTCTTCTTTAGAGAAGTTTTGATTTATAGTATCAGTCCACATTTTTATAATATTTCCCAAAGCTTCTAATTGCTCTGGTGTGGCATTTTTATCAGTTACTATGCTTGCATAATACTCTGCTAATTGATTGAATGTAATAGTGGAATTTTCATCTGATATAGATAATTCTTCTATATTGTCTAATCTCATTGATTCTATCATACTCTCGTAATTACTTGCATATATAGTGCTTATAGCAAAAATAAATATTAAAACTATATATTTTTTCATAATTAAACTTCCCAAAAATAGTTTTAATTATTATCGGAATAGTTTTATATTACATTCGTTTTTTATTTAAAAAAATATGCTAATAGAAATTTTTATATATTAATTTTTGTGAGTATAATGCTTGCTAATAATAAATATATAGAAGTTCCTGTAATATCACATATAGAAGTTACTAAGGGCACACTGCTTGTAGTAGGATCTTTTTTCAGTTTAACAAATATAAAAGGCAAACATAAACCTATAAGACTTCCTATAATAACAACGCATATCATAGATAATGACACTACCAAAGCTATCATTAATCCGCCCCTATATACTGCAAGAAGCGAAACAGCTAAACTCATGGTAATGCCAAGTATGGAAGATATGGCAATTTCTTTAAAAAACATAAACAGCCAATCGCTTTTTTTTACATCTCCAAGCGATAAACTTCTTATTATGAGTGTAGAAGATTGCGCCCCCGCATTTCCTGCACAGTCTATTAGAAGAGGCAAAAAGAATATTAAAGAAACATATTTGCTTATAGTCTCTTCAAATATCCCTATAAAATAACCAGAAAATATATTTATAAATACTAATATAAAAAGCCAAGTAATTCTTTTTTTATATAAAGTTAGTACAGGGGCTTGTTTAATGTTTCCTGTAAAATCATCATCTATACTTATGGCACCGAGCTTGTGGAAGTCTTCTGTGTCTTCTTCTTCTGCTATATCGAATATATCATCAATAGTAACTATTCCTATTAAAGCGTTTTTGGCATCAACTACTGGTATGTATAGTAAATCATATTTCCTTCCCACAAGCACAGCCTCTTCTTGGTCTGAATATGCAGAGAGATATATAATGTCCGTATGCATAAGGTTTTCTATAATATCATCTTTTTTAGCAAATAATAAATCTTTTAATAAAATATATCCTAATAATATGTTTTTGTTATCAACTATATATATAACCTCAAAAGTTTCAGAATCTTTTCCGTATTTTCTAATATATTCTAAAGCTTCACTTACAGAGAAATTAGGAGATATAGATATATATTCCGTAGTCATTATACGGCCAACACTATATTCAGGATAAGCTAATAATTGTTTAGTGATATCCAAATCTTCTTTTTCCATCAAAGAAAATATTTTTTTATTAATTTCTTCCGGAAGTTCTTCAAAAAGAGAAGTTCTGTCATCAGGGCTCATCTCATGCATTAACTCTTCTATTTCTTTATCATTCATAGAAGATATTAATTCTTCTTGTTCATTAGAATCCAACTCTGCAAAAACTAAAGCAGATTTCTCTGTAGATAATAATCTAAAAAGAATAGTTTTATCTTTATTATTTTCTAATATACGTATTATATCCACTATTTCTATAGGGTGCATATCGTTTAGGATATATTTAAGTTTATCCCATCTTTTATTTTCTATGATGTTTATTATTTCAATGTACTGTGAATTTATCATGTTAATTTTTTTCTTTTTTTGTGTATCAATTCTTTTATTATTAATATATAATATACAATAAAAAATTAGATAAATAATAATATAATTAAATATTATATGTTTTATAAGGAGTTATTTCAATATGGCTGATATAAAGAAAATAGGAATATTAACAAGCGGCGGAGATGCTTCAGGAATGAACCCTGCTATAAGAAGCGTTGTTAGAACAGCTATAGCCAATGGATTAGAAGTTGTTGGTATAAGAGAAGGTTATCAGGGTTTAATGTATAATAATGTTTATAAAATGGATGCTGGTGCTGTTGGCGGCATTATTAATCATGGCGGTACAATTTTATTTTCTGCAAGATCTCCAGAATTTCAAACAGAAGATGGTATGAAAAAAGCAGCTGATAATATGAAATATAATGGAATAGATGCTTTAGTTGTTATAGGCGGTGATGGTACTTATAAGGGAGCTTTAGATTTTGCTACACACCATGAAGAGTTTCCTGTTATTGGTATACCGGGTACTATAGATAATGATATATTTGGTACTGATTATACTATAGGATATGATACAGCTGTAAACGTTGCAATGGAGGCTATAGACAAATTAAGAGATACTGCTACTAGCCATGGAAGATGTTTTGTTGTTGAGGTTATGGGAAGACATGCTGGTTATATTGCTTTAGAAGTTGGTATAGCTTCTGGAGCTGAAGACATACTTATTCCAGAAACTACTACTGATATTGATAAGATAGTAGAAAATCTACAAACTGCTAAAAAGAGAGGTAAAAAATCTTCTATAATAGTTGTTGCTGAGGGTGATGAGTCAGGCGGAGCTATGGAGGTAGCTAAACAGATAGAAGGTAAAACAGGTTTTGATACTCGTGTAACTATACTTGGACACATGCAAAGAGGCGGTTCTCCTACTTCTCGTGAACGTCTTATGGCTGCAAGATTTGGTTATATTGCAGTTAAGGCATTATTAGAAGGTAAGAGAAATGTTGCTGTTGGTATATGGAAAGGTGAATATACTTACACTCCTTTAGCGGATGCTGTTAAAAAGGTTCCTAAAGTTGATCCTATAGATTTGGAGTTATGCAGAACTCTTGCTATATGATTTATTAGGGCTTAATATTTTATGATAAATAAAAATTCTTTGTTGGGTATTAGAATAGATACTTTTAACAATGATTTATATGCTGCTTTAGATCAACTAAAAGATGGAAATGATGTTCTGATAGTAACATTGGATGTGCATCAATTATTGAGTGTGCGTTTTAATAAGAAATTAAAAAATATTATAGAAAATGCTTCTTTGGTAATTGCTGCTCATCCTTCCATATCTAAAGCATATAAGTTTATATATAAAGAAGATTTAGAATATATTAAAGATTTTAATTTATTTTCTAGTGTATTGTCTTATATAGAACAAAGAAAGATGACAATGTTTTTATTTGGTGATGAGGAGAAGTATTTTTTTACTATCACTGAAAAAATGAAAAAAATATATCCTGATATTAGCATACTTGGAACTTATCAAAATACAAAAAATAAATCAGAATTAGATAAAGCTTTTATTGGTTTTAAAAAGATGGATCCTGATGTATTTTTTATATATATGCCTTTTAAAAAGTCATTATATTGGTTTAATGAAAATAATGGCAAATTAGGTATGAAGTTATGTGTACCTATGTCTAGACCTTTGGACTGTTTTTGCGGAAAGAAAAAATCGCCTAGCATGAAACTAATTGAAGCAAATAAAGATGAAGCTTTTTATCTTAAAAGAAATATTTTTAGGATATTTTTATATTTTGATTATATAAGGTTTTGGATATTAGTATTTTTTGAGAAGGTTGCTGTAAATAGAGCTAAAAAGAGAATTATGAAAAATGCCAAGAGAGAAGCTAAAAGGGAAGCTAAGTTAGAAAAAATTAAGGCTAAGGAATTAAAAAAAGAAGAGAAAATGGCTTTAAAAGAATCTAAAAAAGAAGCTAAGATGGAAGCCAAGAGAGAAAAAATTAGGGCTAAAGAATTAAAAAAAGATGAGAAGCAGGCTTTGAAAGAAGCTAAAAAAGCTCTAAAAGAAGAAAATAAGGCTCTCAAAAAAGAGAAGAAAGCTCTAAAGAAAGAAACTTTGCCAAAAGAAGAAGATAAAAAAGAATAATTAATCAATAAAATTTCAGTATTTTTCTTATTTTAATTAACAATAGTTATATAATAATAGTAACAATAGTATAAGAGATAATTGCATGCAAGAGAAAAATGAGAAAGTAAATACAAAAGAAAACATAGTAAAGTCAAGTTTAAAAATGTCTGTGGTAACAACTATAAGCAGAGTTTTTGGCCTTGTACGCGACCAGATACAAGCTATTTTACTTGGTACAACATTTATAGCAGATGCTTTTGCTATAGGGTTTATACTTCCAAACCTATTGAGGAGGTTATTTGCTGAGGGCAATATGGTTGCTAGTTTTATACCTGTTTTTACTGACCTTGAAAAAAATAAAGGTATTGAAGCTTCTAAAGTTTTCTTTAGGGCTGTTTTTACATTATTATCATTAATACTAATATTTATAGTTTTTGTCGGTATAGTAATTTCACCTTTATTAGTAAAGCTGCTTTATAAATCGGCAAGCTATGAGGCTTATAGTTTGGCTGTAGATTTATCAAGAATAATGTTTCCTTATCTTTTGTTTATTTCACTTGCCGCTTTGATGCAGGGAGTTTTAAACATTAGAGGCTATTATTCTATATCTGCTGCTAGCCCTATACTTCTTAATATTGTTATCATATCTTTGGCATTAATATTTTATTTTTTGCTTCCTAATGTTTTTAATAATATGTCTTATGTTTTTGCTATAGCTGTACTTATTGGAGGAATGGTGCAATTTGCCTATCAGATTCCTTTTGTTAATAGGCTTGGCTTTAATTTTTTGCCTAATTTTAATTTTAGGGATAGTTATGTTATAAAGATGATTAAATTATTTGCTCCGGGTATATTTGGTGCTAGTATTTATCAGATTAATTTGCTAGTATCTACTGCTTTTGCTGGTGCTATTGGAGAGGGCAGGGTGTCTGCTGTTACTTTTGCTAATAGGATACATGAGTTTGTTTTGGGGGTTTTTGCTGTTAGTATAGCTACTGTTATGCTTCCTACTTTAAGTAAATTAATAGTTAATGAAAAGTATGATGAGGCAAAAGACACACTATCTTATTCTTTGAGGTTGGTGGCATTAATAACCATACCTGCAACTTTTGGGTTTATGATACTCGGAAAAGAAATTGTTGCTATGATTTTTCAATATGGTGCTTTTTCAGAAAAATCTACTTTGCTTGTATCTAATGCTTTAAGGTATTTATCTGTTTCGCTTTTTTTTGTTGCTAGTTATAGGATAGTTGTTCAGTCTTTTTATGCTATGAAAGATATGAAAACTCCTGTATATATAGCTTTTTTTGCTTTTATTATTAATGCTATTAGCAATTATTTATGCGTTTATATATTTCATTTTGATATCATAGGAATTTCTATTTCAAGTGTAATAGCAAATATTGTTTCTTTTATTATATTATATATACTTCTTATGAAAAAAATGAATATGTCTTTCTCTCTTAATAACGGCAAAATTAATACTATCAAAACTTTATTTTCAAGCATTATCATGGCTATGGCAGTTTATTCACTTAGATATTACATTTTAAGGGATAGTTTAAATACTACAAGAATAGTTTTTATAATAAAAGTATTTGTTGTTATAATTATAGGTGTTATAATTTACAGTATAGTTAATGTTGTTTTAAAGAATGAAGATTTTGTTGCTATTTTTAATTTATTTAAAAAGAAAATAGTAAAAAAATAAAAATTTTTATAAATTATATAATGTTTAGATTGATAAAAAATAAATATTTAAGGCTCTCAAAAATATGCTTGCAATATCCGACAATTTAAGTAATAATTTTGTAAGTAAAAAAAATAAGGTTTCTATATATGAGTTTAAAAAATAAGGTACTTTTTTCTGTTATTTTGGTAGTTGCATTGTCATTATCTCCTACTATTTTTATTAATAGTACAACCAATAGAAAAGCATTGTACGATAACGCTATGACAGTTACTCAAAATTATTTTTATGATATAGTATCAGCATTTAATAATATTTATACTACTACTTCTGTTGGTACCGTTTCATTATCAGATATAGCTACAGTAGCTTATGAATTATACGATGTAGGTAATATAGAAAACCCTCAAAGAAACCTTAGAGATATTATTTATAGATTTCATAAATCACAGCTTAATTTGCATCATGTTATAGCAAATGGTATATATTTTGAACCTAGTGTTATATCAGATAATGCTAATTTAAGAAATTTATACTCTTTATATTTATATGATGTTCCTGATGCAGGTACAATGGAGCCAAGATTTGGAACTATTATGGATAATTATATAGATGAAGAGTTTTATTCATTGGCCCTTCCTAATAACTGGAATAGAGAAGCTAAGAGACCAGAAGATATTTATTATTCTTCTCCATATCTAAAAAATTTGGATAAACCTCAAAAAGTAATATCATTTTCTTCGCCTATATATTCAACAGATAATACTAGACTTATAGGGGTTTCTTTATCTGATGTTTCATTAGATATAGCACATGAAGTATTAACTAATATAGTAAAAACAGGTCCGTTTAATACAATAATATATGATACAAGAAATAATAAAATAGTATATCATGATAATCCTAAATATATATTAAGCAATGTAAATGATTTCACATGGTTTAATGGTGCTATAAATAATTTAGATATATCTACAAATATTATTGTAAAAAATAATGTAATGATTGATGAGGTTCCATATCATATATTTGTCAGACAGTTTAGCAGCGGTTTATATAATTTATTTATGTATGTACCTAGTTCATATTTCTCAAGTGTTTTGGATCAAACTAATAATACCATATTTGTTATTTTGATATCTGCTATTATAATAATAATTATTATATTAAGCATTACTATACCAATATCATTAAAACCTTTAGATAGAATATCGCATGAACTTGAAGAGGGTGTATTTAATAATAATATGTTTATTAATATCACCAAGATAAACTCCAAAGACTCTTTAGGATATTTGAGCAATTGGATAATAATATTCTTTGATATGGTTCAGCATGTATTTTCTACTGTATCAAAGACTTTATCAGTATTTAAAGAGCAAATTACATCATTAAAAAATAAAATGTCAGATATTTCTAAGGTTGCTGATTCTATGACTGAGTCTGTAAACTTAATTGTAAATAATATATCTTCTCAGCAAAATGAGTTTAAAGCTGTAGAAAGCAGTAATTTAGAAATTTATAAAATAATAGCTTCCAACCTTGCTGAGCTTATTTCTATAGATCAGATGACTAATGATTTGCAAATAAAAATTGATGAGCAGGCTATAAGTTTAAATCAAATAAACTCTTTAACATTATCAATACAAAAAGATATGGAAGAGGTATCAGAGTCTGTTGCTAAGGCTAAAGATGAGTCAGAGACAATGTTATCATTATCAAATGATAGTAAAGATAAAATATTAAAGACAGAAAATATTACTAGAAATCTTGTATCTTCAATTAGAGGAATATCAGAGTTTGTTAATTCTACAATAGATGTTTCTCAGCAGACTAATATGCTTGCGATGAATGCTGCTATTGAGGCTGCACATGCTGGTGAACAGGGAAAGGGTTTTGCTGTTGTTGCTGAAGAGATAAGAAAATTGGCTACTACTACAAATGTTCAATCTGAAAAAGCTCATAGAATACTTAGAGAGATAGAAAAAGAGATGAACTTGATGATAGAAAAAATGACAGAGAGAATGAATGTTATAGAAAATATGATATCTAAAGTAAATAACTTTGTAGATACTATGACTAAAGTAAAAAAGGTTGTGGATGATAAATATATAAGCACAAAGGATATGAATATTTCTATAGAACATCTTACTAGTGCTATTAAAGATATTAAAGATCAATATACATCTTTACATGGCAGAATATCTGTTGCAAAAGATGATTTGGTTCATTTATCAGATTTTGCTAAGAAAAATGATGAGGCTGTAAAATTAGTATCTAAAAATACAGATGATATAGTTAGCAAAACACAAGATATGAGTGAACGTATTAATGATGTATTTAATTTGATTAAAGAGATAGAGGTTCTTTCAAATATTTCTGGAGATTCTATTGATACATTAGATAAAGAGATGTCTTCATATGTGGTTAAGGATTTTGAAGAAGTTATTGCCGGAAAGATTAAGAGTATTAATGATGGGGACAGGGCTTATGCTAAATATACACTAGTAAAAAGATTTTATAAGTTTATGATAGAAACTTTTGGCAAAGAAAAAACTATTGCTTTAATTGCTAAAATGCCTGAAGATGCTAAAATTATATATAGTGATATAAAGAAAGTGAAGTTTAAAAAGAAATTTGTATTATCTAGTTCATTTTTTATGCCTATTAATATAATTATGAATGAATTTTATGATGGAAGCGAAGAGGCTATAAGAGATGTTGCTAAATATGGTTTTAGAAAATGTAGTTTTTTAAATAAATTAAAAATAAAATTTTATAGAGGCCGTAATTTAGCTGATTTGCTTATTAAATTCAGTAATAAAAGATTTAAAAATATTAATATAGAAGTTGTAAAATCTGAGAAGAGAAAGCTTATTTATCATCTATACTATTTCCCTAATTATGATTCTATGATGGAAATATATTTTGATGAGTTAATTAATAATATATTTAGATATAGATATCCTAATTCTACTAAAGTAACTATTTCTAAATCTATTAATAATGGGTATATTTATACTGAATATATTGTTACTTGGTAATAGAAAATTGTATTAATAAGATTTTTATACTTTCCGATAGTAATAATATAGTATATGTTTTTATGAGGTATTAATATATGAATATTACTGATAAATATAGTTTAAGTATTGGAACAGCTAATTTAAATAAACTTAACAACACTAAAAGAGAGTATCAAAATTATGGTACAAAGTTTAGTATAGAAAATACTTCTGAAAATGTTACTGATAAAGAGTTTCAAAAAAAACGTTTAAGAGAAGTTTCTGAAGATTTTGAATCTTTAATGATTAATCAAATGCTTAAAGAGATGAGAAAGACTGTAAATAAAAGCGGACTTATAGACGGTGGTATGGCAGAAGAGATATTTGAAGATATGCTATATGATGAGTATGCTAAAGAGTTCTCTAAAACTAAAACATTTGGTTTAGCAGAAATTATTTACAATCAAATGGAAAAATACGTTTAATTAATTTAGACTTATATCTTTAAATGAGTTGTCTATAAGCATTTTTATTTTAGTGCAGCCTAGAGTTTTTAATTTTTCTGCCATTTCATAATAAAAATAATCTAAAGCATTTGCAGAGTGTGCGTCTGTATTTATTGTAATGTGTATATTTAATTTTAATAATTTTTTTATAGTGTAAGTACTTGGATAGTGCGCGTTTAAATTATCTTTATTCATTTTTCTGGTATTTATTTCTACTATAGAGTTTGAGTTTTTTATTGCTTCTATTACTTCGTTAATTTTTTCTATATACCAATCTTCTTCTTCTGTAAAATATTCTTTATTGAAATTATATTTTCTAATTAAATCTAAATGTCCTATGATATCTGGTTTTTGATTGTTTATCATATCTATTACATTATTATAATATCTCAATATTACTTCTTTAATATTTCCAAAATGTTTTAATGTGTTTTCAAAGTTTTGTTTTGAGGCATCTATAGGAAAGTAATTATTGTTATCATCTTTTATAAAATGCACAGAGCCTATTCTATAATCTAGATTTGCATTTATATTTGAATAGTAGTCTGCTTCTATTCCTGAATATATTTGAATTTTATCTTTATATATTTCTTTAAATTTTTTTATATCTTCAAAATATTTAATTGTATTTTCTATAGACATAGATGAATTATCAAACTGCAAATAAGAATGCCCAGAGAAACCTAAGCTTATAAAGTTTTTTTCTATTGCATATAATATATTTTCTTCTATAGTGTTTTTTCCATCGCAGTAGGTGGTATGTGTGTGTAGGTTTGATATATATTTCATGCTTTTATTATATTTTATATTTTTCGTTTGTAAATAACATTTTTAAGTTTAATTGAGTTTTTATGTTTTGAATGTCTAATGCCATATATTCTTTGGATATGCTTTACGAGATTCTATATTTTATACATATTCCAAATATACAAAGCTATAGTACTTGCGTTTTTTGCAACTTTTTTGAGCGACAAAAAAGTTGATAAAAAATTATTGTTTCAATATACACTGAAAAGTTCTAAACTGAAATATATTTTAAATTTTTATTTGTGGTGGCTTTGCCCCCACACCCCCAGTTCTTTTATTGGTATAAAAGAACCAAAAGAACTGCATTGTTTAGCTTAAAATGTTGGTATTACAATATAGTTTATACATATTCAAAAATATACAAAGCTATAGTATTTGCACTTTTTGGTTCTTTTGACGAAGTACGCACCGCGACCGAAGGAAGTGCCTGCGACCGTAGGAAGTACCTTTAGGTATGGGTGCGAGCTGCGGGAAAAAGAACAATAATAAAAATTGATAAACTTTTTAGTATACAAAATAAAAAAGCCTGCATGCTAATATCGCACACAGGCTACAAATTATAAAGATAAAAGATTATTTTTTAGAGTTTGTTTTCTTTGATACTGCTTTTTTCACTTCTTTTTTTACAGTGTTTTTTACAGCCTTAGCAACTTTCTCTATTTTTTTAGTTGCATTTTTAACATCTTTAGAAGCTTTTTTTACTGTAGAAGCTGCCTTTTTAGCATCTTTTTTAATCTCTTTCTTTACTTCTTTTTTAACAGTTTTAGCTACTTTTTTTACTTCTTTTTTAACGCTTGTTTTTTTGTTTTTTGAAGAAGCATTAATTACACCTTGAGCAGCAGCAAGTCTAGCAATAGGTACTCTATAAGGAGAACAGCTTACATAGTTAAGACCTATATCATAACAGAACATAACAGTAGCAGGATCACCTCCATGCTCACCGCATATACCAACAACAAGTTTTTTGTTAGCAGCTCTTCCTTTAGTAACACCTATTCTTAAAAGCTCTCCAATACCTTCTTGGTCTAATGATTGGAAAGGATCTTTTTCGTATATCTCTTTATCAACATAATCTTTCAAGAACTTACCTGCATCATCTCTTGAGAAACCGCCTCCCATTTGAGTTAAGTCATTAGTACCGAATGAGAAGAACTCAGCTTCTGTAGCAATCTTGTCAGCAACCAAAGCAGCTCTTGGAACTTCTATCATAGTACCAACTTTATAAGCAACTTTATCTCCCACTTTAGAGAATACTTCATCAGCTATTTTAATAATTCTATCTTTTATCATTTTAAGCTCTTTTAGAGTACCAACAAGAGGAATCATTATTTCAGGATGAACATCTACTCCATTTTTCTTAACTTTAACAGCAGCTTCAATTATTGCTCTAGCCTGCATGTCATAGATTTCTGGATAAGTGATACCAAGACGGCAGCCTCTGTGTCCAAGCATTGGGTTAAACTCATGTAAAGAATCTCTAATAGCTCTTAGTTTTTCAAAAGGAACATTCATTTCGTTTGATAATTCTTGTAATTGAGAATCTTCATGAGGAATAAACTCATGCAAAGGCGGATCAAGAAGTCTTACTGTTACAGGATAACCGCTCATTGCAGTAAATATACCCACAAAGTCTTCCATTTGCATAGGGAATAAACTATCTAAAGCATCATCATAAAGTTTTCTTGGTTCTTTATAAAGTCTTTCTAATTCTTCAACCAAATCAGCTTTACCTACTTTTTTAGCTTCTTCTAATTTTTCTCTTAATTGTTTCACTTCTTCAGCAACAAGTATAAGCTGTCTTACGCTTTTGATTCTGTCAGCATTGAAGAACATGTGCTCAGTACGGCACAAACCAATACCTTCAGCACCGAATTTTCTAGCGATTTGTGCATCATTAGGAGTGTCAGCATTAGTATGAACTTCAAATTTATTTTTTAATCTAATCTCATCAGCCCACTGCATAAGTTTTCTAAAGTCTTCAGACATATCGGCCTCTTTAGTAGTAACTTGTCCAAGCATTACTTCACCAGTGGAACCATCTATAGAGATGTAATCACCTTCACGAACTACAGTGTCATTAACTTTCATAAGTTTTTGACTGTAATCAATATCTAATTCACTACATCCAGCAACACAGCATTTACCCATACCGCGAGCAACAACCGCAGCGTGAGAAGTAGCTCCGCCCCTTGCAGTTAATATACCTTCAGCAGCATTCATACCCTTAATGTCTTCAGGGCTAGTCTCTATACGAACAAGTACAACGGATTCTCCAGCTTCTTTCATAGCCTCAGCTCTCTCAGCAGCAAATACAGCTTTACCAACAGCAGCACCTGGAGAAGCATTTAAACCTTTAGCAAGCACTTTAGCAGTTTTTTTAGCATTAGGGTCAAACATAGGGTGAAGTAACTGATCCAAATCAGCAGGATTAACTCTCATTAAAGCTTCTTCTTTAGAAATTATCTTAGCCTCAGCAAGTTCAACAGCAATCCTTACAGCAGCAGCAGCAGTTCTCTTACCATTACGAGTTTGAAGCATATAAAGTTTGCCTTCCTGAATTGTAAACTCCATATCCTGCATGTCTTTATAATATTTTTCTAATTGATTTTTATAGCTTACTAATTGTTTATAAACATCAGGCATAACCTCTTCAAGAGAAGGATATTTAGCTTTTCTTTCTTCTTCGCTTTTACCATTATTTTTAGCCCATTCTTTACTTCCTTCTAATGTAATTTCTTGAGGAGTTCTAATACCAGCAACAACATCTTCACCTTGTGCATTAATTAAAAACTCTCCATAGAATTTATTTTCACCAGTAGCAGGGTTACGAGAGAAACATACACCTGTAGCAGAAGTCTCTCCCATATTACCAAATACCATAGCCTGAACGTTTACAGCTGTACCCAAAAGTCCTCTTATATCATTTAATTTTCTATAAGCTTCAGCCCTAGGGTTGTTCCAGCTTCTAAATACAGCATTAATAGCATGCCATAATTGTACTTTAGGGTCATCTGGGAAAGCTTCACCCATCTCTTGTTTATACATAGCTTTATATTTTTCTACTACGATTTTTAATTCTTCTACATCTAAATCAGTATCTTTAACTTCTTTTTCAGCTTTACCAATTTTTGGTGCTATAGCTTTTTTTCTTTCGTCAAGGATTTCTTCAAATTTATCATGATCAACGCCCATAGCTACATCGCCAAACATTTGTATAAATCTTCTATAAGCGTCCCAAGCAAACCTTGGATTATTAGTTTTCTTAATAATTCCATTAACTACGTTTTCGTTTATTCCAAGATTAAGTATAGTGTCCATCATACCGGGCATAGATATAGCAGCACCAGAACGTACAGATACGAGAAGAGGTTTATCAACATTACCAAACTCCATTCCCATAGCCTTTTCTAGCTTTTTAATATTCTCATCAACTACCTTTTCTAGACCCTTAGGGTATGATTTGTTTTTTGAGTAATAATCACAAACTTCTGTTGTAATTGTAAATCCTGCTGGAACAGGTACTTTACTTTCTGTCATTTGGGCAAGACCTAAACCTTTACCGCCTAATAATGCTTTTGTCTCTTTAGCTCCTTCAGATTTACCATTACCAAAGAAGTAAACCATCTTTTTTGTTGCCATGATAATCTCCTACTATTATTATTTTGATAGATTTTTTTACTTAGATTTAAAAAAAATAAATTTTTTTCTTATAATATAGTATAGTTTTATTTTTATGCTTGTCAATTTTATTAAAAGAAATTACTAAAAAAAGTAATATTAAAAAAACAAATTTTTTAATTTTAAATGTTTAATTCATAAAAATTTGAAATATTGATGAAACTATAATATATTATTAGCTATGAATAATTTTGATAAAATAGTATATGATAAAATAAAAAGTTTCTTTCTTTTGTTTTATAATAATTTAAATAATAGCAATGCAGTAGTTGTTGGATTAACATTTGATTTTAATAATAAAAATAAATTATATACGATAGATGATAACTATAAAATAATAAAAGATAATATTCAAAATCCATTGTCTGGATATTCTATATCAGATTTAATTGTGTATGATAATAAAGTTTTTGAGTATAATGAAAGTTTTAATTTAATCATAAGCGAAGCATTTAATAATTGCAATCTATATGGCATACCTTTATATATTCCCGATACAAATAAAAAAATTAATAAGGCTTTATTTTTGGATAGAGATGGGGTGCTTATGGAAGATGTTGGATATATTGGAGAGGTTGATAGAGTAAAAATAAAAAATGATTTTTTAGGTATAGTAAAACATGCCAATGAAAAAAATTATATTACAATAGTAACCACAAATCAGGCAGGAGTTTCTTACAATTATTATACTAATGATGATGTGAAGAATGTTCATAACTATCTTTATGAAGAGTATAAAAAACATGATGCTATTATAGATGATTTTTATTATTGCCCGTATCATATAAAAGGAAATGTTGAAGAGTATAAACTTCTTTCGGTATTGAGAAAACCTGAAGCTGCTATGCATTTAACAGCATGCAAAAAATATAATATAGATTTAACTTCTTCTTTTATGATAGGGGATAGAGACAGCGACATTATAAAAATACCTTTTTTAAAAACATTGCTAATAAAGACTGATGTATATGATATAGTTAATACTGATAACATAGTAGAAGTTAATGACATATATTCATTTTTGGTATAGCGTATACCTAAGTGATTATAATATATCTTTAGGATATAAAGTTCTAATAATTGCACTTTCGCGAAGCGTACCCGAAGGGTAAAGACTTTTTGCGGCGGGAAAAAGTTGAATAAAAAAGCTTATATGACAAAATATAGTATAACAATTGGAGATTTTTATGTTTGAGCTTTGTCATAATTTATATGTGGGAAATGACCATGATTGCAGCGTTTTTGAGGGGGCTATAGTGCATGCTTGTCAAAGTTGTTTTGTACGAGGTGTTAATGGGGCTGTTGGAAACAAAACTTTTTATGAGAATAATGATGATTTGTATTTAAACTTGCTTGACATATCTAGTCTTTCCTATGATTATGCTTCACCTATGATTAAAAGGGCTATAGATTTTATAGATAGAAAAATTAAAGATAAAAAAGTGTTAGTTCATTGCAATTTTGGTATGTCGCGTTCGCCTTCTATATGTTTGCTTTATATGGCTAAGAAAGGTTATATTAATAATTCTTCTTTTAAAGAGGCTTCAAAAGATTTTCACAAGATTTATAATTATTTTTCTGCTGGATTAGGCATGCATAGATATTTTGAGAGGTATTGGAATGATATTATGCAATTTTAGTAAATAGTTAAAAATGACCATTTACTTTATATAAAATAAAATATAAGATAAAATTATGAGTGTTTTAATTAAAAAAAATGTTTCAATAATATGTGCTATTATATGCATAATATGTGCAAGTTCAGCTATTGCTGTTTTAGTTGTTTTAATAGTAAACTCTAAAAACGGTTTAGAAGCCACTTCTTTTTCGCTTTATTCTAGTTTTTTAATAATCTTTTATATAATTAATGCTATATATCATTTTTTTCCTTTCAACAATAAAGCAAAAAAAGTATTCTATATACTTTCGCATGCTTTTTTTATTATGATGATATGGGGAGTTTATATACCTCCTTGTTTGATATTACTTCAAAATGGTTGGGGTTGGAGCTTTTTTGGCGTTATTACTGGGCTTTGCGTACTTGGTATTACTTTAAGAAGTGTATTTAGCTATAGGTGGAGAGGATTTACAGAAACTATATATTACTTTCTTCTAAATTGGGTTTGGCTTATTGCTATACCAAAAATTGCTTTATCGGTTGGAGAATATGGTACTATACTTTATTTAAATGCTTTTTTACTTTTAAATATTGCTATGGTGTTTTATAGGCTTGCTATGTATGAAGTTAATAAAAGATATACTTTATTTCTTCCTCTATTTTATTCTCTTTTAATTTTGTCTAATGTATGTCATGCTGTTTTTATGTTTAGATATGTTGCTCATATAGTGTAATAATTTTTAAGGAGGTTTTATTTTATGATTAATGAAAAATTGTCTGAGTATATTTTCAACTCTATTAAAGAAAATTGGGATATTAATGCTTTTTGTGATTATGGTAAGGATAATTTTATAAAATATTCTGATGTAGCTAAGCATATATTAAAAATGCATACTATATTTAAAAGAATGGAGATATATAAGGGAGATAAAATTGCATTATGCGGGGTTAACTCTGCAAATTGGGCTTTAACTTATTTATCTATAGTAAGTTATGGGGCTGTGGTTGTGCCTATATTAGTTGATTTTGCTAAAGATGATATTATTTCTATATTAAATGATTCTGGCTCTAAGTATCTATTTATGGATAAGTATATATTAGAAAAAATTGATAAAGAAAAGTTGAGCTTTTTAAATAGAATATTTTATTTGGATAATTTAACTATATTCGACCACAAAAATGATTTAACAGAAGAGTATAATGATATTCTTGATGTGCAATTAGAAAATTTCAGCAGAGAAACTTTTTCATTAAATATATTTGAAAATGATACTTTAGCTACTATAATATATACTTCTGGAACTACTGGTTTTAGTAAAGGTGTTATGCTTAATCATAATTCGCTTGCTGCCAATGTAAGATTTGCAATAGACAATATGCCTATAAAATCTAATGACCATATACTTTCATTTTTGCCTTTAGCACATGTATTTGGATGTTTGTTTGATTTTTTATTTCCTTTCTCTAAAGGTGCTTGTATATATATGCTAAGTGCAATACCTAGCCCTAATATTTTGCTTAAGGCTTTTGATGAGGTAAAACCCAATTTAATACTTATGGTGCCTTTAGTTTTGGAGAAGATTTATTTCAAAAAATTAAAGCCTACAATAGATAAGCCTATAATGAAAAAATTATTAAATTTCCCTTTTATATCTAAAATATTAAAAAATAAAATTAGAGATAAATTAACAGAATCATTTGGCGGTAACTTTCATGAGGTAATAGTTGGAGGGAGTGCTTTAAATGAAGAAGTTGAAAGATTTTTAATGGATATAGGTTTTAAGTTTACAGTGGGTTATGGCATGACAGAATGCGGACCTTTAATTAGTTATTCTCCATGGGATAAGCATGTGGCTAGAAGCTGCGGATGCATAATAGACACATTAGAAGTGAAGATTGATTCTAACAGCAGTGATGAAGTTGGGGACATTATGGTTAAGGGTGAAAATGTTATGCTTGGGTACTACAAAAACCCTAAAGCTACTGCAGAAGTTTTATCTCGTGATGGCTGGCTTAGAACTAATGATTTGGGCGTACTTGGAGAGGGAAATAGAATATTTATAAGAGGAAGAAGTAAAAATATGCTTCTTGGACCTAGCGGACAGAATATTTATCCTGAGGAGATTGAAAGTAAATTAAACAGTATGCCTTATATATTAGAATCTTTAATTGTTCAAAGAGAAAACAAACTTCATGCTTTGGTATATTTGGATGCTGAGCAAATAAAAGATTTAAACGAAGAAGAGATAAACAGGGAATTAGAAAAAATCAAAGAGAATATTAATAAATTGATTCCAGATTTTGCTAGAATTTCTAGTTTTGAAATACAAAAAGAAGAGTTTGAAAAGAATCCTACTAAAAAAATTAAAAGATTTTTATATAAATAAATATTAGGTTTTGATTATGAGTTATATTTTAAAATCTTCAAACAAAATGCCTAAATTTGGAATAGGCACTTGGAGAATGGGAGAGAATGCTAAAAAGAGCGGCATAGAAATTAAAGCTATAGAATGTGCTTTAAAAAATGGTGTAAAACTAATAGATACTGCAGAGATGTATGGAGAGGGCGGAGCTGAGATAATAGTTGGAGAAGCTTTAAAAAAAGCAAATATAGATAGAAAAGAGTTTTTTATAGTTTCTAAAGTTTATCCTCATAATGCTGGCAGAGATAATTTATTTACTAGTTTAAAAAATTCTCTAAGTCGTTTGGGGCTTGATTATTTGGATATGTATTTACTTCATTGGAGGGGACGTATTCCTTTGAGAGAAACTGTTGAATGTATGGAAGAGGCTAAAAAAGAGGGACTTATAAGAGATTGGGGAGTTTCTAATTTTGATGTAGATGATATGAGAGAGCTTGAGAGTATAAAAAATGGAGATAAATGTGCTGTTAATCAGGTGTTATATCATTTAGCTTCTCGTGGTATTGATTTTGATTTGGCTTCTTATATGCTTGAGAGAAATATTGTATTAATGGCTTATTGTCCTTTAGCACAGGCTGGAGATTTGGGCAAAGATTTATTAAACAATAGTGTCGTTAAAAATATAGCAAAAAAACATAATGCTTTACCAAGTCAAATAGCATTAGCTTTTATAATGTCTTTTGATAAGAGAGTTCCCATACCAAAAAGCTCAAGTGAAAAACATATATTAGAAAATATTAATTCTCAAAAGATTGTATTAGATAAAGAAGATATAGAGCTTTTAAATAAAGAGTTTCCTAAGCCTAACAGAAAAATGCCTTTAGATATAGTTTAAAAAAATTAGACTTATATCAAAAGTAATTTGAAAAATGCATTGTATAATTTTGTGTATAAAAATATTTTGTAATTTATAGATTTAATACATCAAATTGCAGTCTTTTTGCTTCTTTGTGCCAATACCACAGGCACTTCCTTCGGTCGCCCTGAATGACTCCCTACGGTCACAAAAGAAGTGAGGTGCTGCACGGTGTGTACTTCGTTAAGGGCAAAGCCCTGCAAAAAATAACTATAGTGAAATATTATATAATAAAATCGCTTATTATTAAATAATGTAAAAAAGATATTTATCTAAATTATATTTAATCTATTAAATCATATACATCATCATACCATTTATTTATATAATCTTTTAATTCATCATATTTTATTTTTCCTTCTATAAAAGCATCTCTATGCCATGGGGATATCATATTTAATATTGTATTTATATCATCAGAAAAATTATTAGAATTAATATTTGTTATTAATAATGATAATTTATTTTTTAATAGTTCTTTATTTTGTTTTTCTTCTATATAGTTAAAATCTTTTAATTGTTTATTATTAGAGTTTTTTATATTATCATATATATTTACATTTTTTATTTTTGCTGATTCTTTTGTAAGTGTGAAAAAATCTATATTCTTTGATAAATATGCAATCAAACTTTCAAAATGAGCTTTGTAGCTTAAAAGCGAAGAGGAAGTATTTCTTAAACAATCATCAAAGCATTTTATTTTATTATCATCATTTAATCTTTTATATTTTTTTGTCTCAAATGTGTTTATCTTATTGCTTGTAATAAAATCTAAAGCTATTGCATTTGAATATTCTGAATGGCTTTTATCATCAACATGACAGAAATCGCATCCTGCAAGAAGAATATATTTAGGGTTCAAAAACTCTGCTATTCTTAAAGCAGGCATTATAACGCTTCCTTCCATAGGAAAATAAATATTGTCTTGTGTGTTATATAATATTTTTTCAAGGCTTTCATTGTGCGAGAAAAAAAACTTCCTTTCTTTTTTTATGCTATTTACTGGGTATGATGTATGCGTTGTAAATAGCAATATACTCTCTTCTTTAAAAAGGTTTAATATATGTATTAAAGAATAAAAACCTCCGTCTGTGGATACTACTGCATTTGGTTTTATGTTGTTATTAAGAAGAGTATTTAATGAATGAGATACTGCCAAAACAAAATGGCTTTCTGATAACTCTTTTATTTTTTCTATATAATTATCTATGGAAGCACCAGCAGATACTAAAAGAAGAGGAGTTTCTTTATTTAAATAATTTTTAAAGCTTTCTATAGAATAATTATTAGAAGAATAATTAGAATGCATATTATAAATAATGTTTCTTGCCCATATAGGAGCAAAATAATAATTTGATGTAAGAGACATTAATCTCTCTTTTATGATATTTGATAATTGTATTGTAATATTGTCATAATAGTTTTTATTTTCTTCGCTAATATTAGAAACTCTTATATGTCTTATAACCACAAGTTTTTTAACATTATCCTCTTTAATAAAATTATTAAAAAATAATAAAATATCTTTTTCTTCTGATAATATAATTATTCTATCAGCATTTTTTATATCTATATTTGAAAGTATAAGCTTTAATAACTCTATATCTTTTTCTATTATTATAGCTTTATTTTTAGTATTTAATGACAAAAAATAATCTATATGATAAAAAGAAGCTACAGACAAAAATATAGCTATATAATCTGCATCATTATTTTTTATATACTGCTCTATCAATCTTTTAGCTTCTTCTATTGGTGCATAAAGAGAGGTGAGAGCTTTATTTTTGTATGATACATTTATAAAATTATTTTTATTAAACTTTATTTCATAGCTATCATTACTATCAACATTTTCAATTTTTTTTATAGCATTTATATTATATTTATTTAGTTTTAAAACTTCTATATTTTTTTTTAATATCATTTTCCGTCTTTATACTCTCTTATAATACCTCTTACTCTAATAGTGAGCCCATATAATTTTTGCTCTGCTATTATAACATCTAAAGGTATCTGATTATATTTATCTTTTGCTATTAAAGCGTCTGTTCCATATTTTCCATTTTCATATATTCTTACAGTTTTTAATTTTCCTCTTTCTAATTTTGTTTTTATTTCCGGACCATCTTCTATTATAAATCTAATACCTTTTTTTACATTTCTAGCCTCAAGCCAATCAATAGAAAATGTTCCAATATTTTTATCAACAAATCTCATGAAAAATACTAATGATAAACCATCAAAAGCTAAACCCTCATAAGTTATTTTTTCATTAGTTGCTCTTTTATCATTATAAATAAAATATCTTTCTTTATGATTAAATTTAGAAGTTTCATAATTAGTCCATTCTCCTTCTTGAGCATCTTTAACTATTAGTAAAGGAGTAAAATCATTTGTAGATACCCAAGCTTCAAATACATCACTTATTCTGTATATTAGGTTAGCAGCTCTAGTTCCATAAACATGAGCATATAAATGATAAGCAGGAACTCCATCTACATTGCTAATTGCAAGTACTTTAGCTTCAAGTGTTCCAACCTTTCCGCTTATATTAAACTCTGGTACTTGCGCCAAAACATCATATTTAATATATTCTCCAACCTTAAAAGTTTGATTATAGGCAAAAACCATATTTGATATTAGTATTGTTATTGTTAAAACATATTTCATCATAAACATTCCCCTTATAATAGTTTATAAACTTATTATAATATATAAAGAGTAAAATAAAAATACAATTATAAAAATATTTTTATTAGTTTTTATTATAATTGACTTTTAAGCATATTACAGATATAATAAAATGCATGTATAATGTAATAATAGCAGGTTCTACAGATTTCACTTCTGATTGTATTTTGCAATTAATGAAAATGAATAATGTAAATATATCAGCAGTAATCTCTACAATAGACACAAAAAAAGACAGAAAAGGAAATATTATACCAAATCCTGTAACAGTTACAGCATTAGAAAATAATCTTAATTTACTAAAGCCAGAAAATATTAACAGCGATGATTTTTATAATACATTAGTTGATTTTAATGCTGATTTTTTTATAGTTGTGGCATATGGTAAAATACTTTCAAAAAGAACATTGTCTATACCAAAAATAATGCCTATGAATATTCACGGCTCGCTTTTGCCTATACTAAGAGGAGCAAGCCCAGTTGAACATGCTTTGCTTTATGGATTTGACAAAACAGGCACTACATTACAGAAGATGGATTATAAACTTGATGAGGGCGATGTTATATTGCAAGATGAGTTTGATATAGACAATAGTTGGCAATTTAATGAACTTTATGAACAAATCAAAAAAAGCGGAGTTTGCATTTTAAAAGAGTTTTTTGATAATGCTGATAAATATATACATAATCTAAAAAAACAAGATGACAGTAAAGCTACTTATTGTACTAAAATAAAAAAAGAAGATGGAAGGCTATATTTTAATAAAAGTGCATTAGAACTTTATAATATGACTAAAGCCTTTGTACGCTGGCCTGTTGCTTATTGTTATTATAATGATATTTCTATAAAGGTTTTTAAAAGCGAATATAAAGAAAGCAAAAATAACAGCAATGATTTTGGTAAAATAGTTCATGTTGATAATGAAGGTATACATGTTCAGGCATTAGATGGAATATATATTATAAAAGAGCTTCAGAGAGAGGGCAAAAAAAGACAAAGCGTAAAAGAGTTTTTATGCGGCAATAAATTAAATATAAATGAATATTTTAATTGATATAAAATAAATGGAGTAATAATTATATTTATGAAAGAGTTATTTAAAAAAATTAAGTCTAAGGTTAATAATTTTTATAATGCTTATATAAAGAAGTTTATGAATAAAATACTTCCTAAGGGAATATTGACAGAAGATAAATCTCTTTTAGTGATAAAAAGGCTAATAATTTTTGCTATATTTTTATTTGTTTTACAGGGAATAATAGTTTCAGTTGTTGTTTTTATAGTGGTAAAAGCAGGAGGAGAGTCTTTTGTACTTCCAGATGTACAGGGAGTAGAAGCATTTGAAGCTTTTAATGTACTAGCAAAAGAAGATATGAATTTAAATATACAATCACACTATTTTAAAGATTATCCATTAGGTACAATAGTAAGTCAGGAGCCTAAAGGCGGAATGAGAGTAAAAAGAGGAAGAACAGTTTATTTGGTTGTAAATGTACCAGAGCAAATTTTAGTAAAAATGCCAGACCTTATAGGAAAATCTTACGATGAAGCTGTTAGTATAATATCTAATGACATTATTTCACAAATGCCTAATGTTAAAATACTTCCAAAAGTTGATGACAATAATCCAGATTATGATAATAATGTGGTATTGTCGCAAGTACCTAATGCTAATGAAGTAATAACAATAAACACAGAAATAGTATTAACTGTTAACAATAAAACCGAGTAATATTTGTATTTTTTATTATTTTTATTATATTAAATAAAATTATTAATTGCTAAAGAAATGTTGTTTATTTCCGACTTTACGAATAGACGAGGTATATTGTGGAAAAACGAAAATGTGAATTTTGCGGCAGCAATGAATATCAACCCTATATAAAAACAGATTTAGTAAGTTATAGTAAATGTTCAAATTGCGGACTTATATTTCAAGACCCTATTATCACTCAAGAAGAAATTGATGCCATATATGATGATAACTATTTTGAATATGAAGTAGCTAATCATGATAATTTTTTTGCATTAATACGTCTTGCTTTAAAAGATATAGGTTTTGAAAGAATAGAAAATGAACTTCCAAATAAAAATGTTTTAGATATAGGCTGTGCTACAGGTATGACTCTTAATTATCTAAAGAGTAAGGGTTATAATACTACTGGTATAGAAATTTGCTCGGCTTCTGCAGAATATGCAAGAAAACATTATAATTTAAATATTTATGAGAAGCCTCTTATAGATGTTGCTTTTCCTGATGATTATTTTTCTTTTATACATTTTTCTCATGTTATAGAACATGTGCCAAATCCTGCTTATACTTTAAAAGAGATTTATAGAATACTTGCCAAAGGAGGATATTTAGCTATTACTACTCCAAATGCTGATGGAATGTTTGCTAAAAAATATGGTGCTAATTGGAGGGCTGTTATGCCTCAGCATTTATGGCTATTTTCAAAACCTGTGCTTTCTAACTATTTAAAACAGGTTGGATTTAATATAATAAGTGATTTCTCTTGGGGAAGTATACCTATAGAGAAAAAACCTAATAAGATAGTAAAAAAGTTTTTTGACAAATTTGTGAAAAAATTCAATAAAGGCGATGTTATGCTTTTCTTATGCAAAAAGTAATTTAATAAAAGGAGATAAAAATGATGACTAGCGGTAATCTTAATATTGATAAAAGTAATTATGAATTTGCTTTTGATGATTCTATTGACATAAGAGAAGTATATGACAAAGTTGTTGATTCTGATAGTGAGGATCAAAGTTTGTATGATGAACTTTTAAGATATTATGTTGTACCCGGAGTGCAAGTGTTAAAATCTATATCAAAAAGAGAGGGTATAAAAGCAGGCAAGAATGTAAAGTTTGATAAGATGACAGGCATATATAGGAGTACTACTTATGGTTATGTTTCTTATAATGATTTAAAATCTGTATCAGTTATTCCTGTTATTAATGTTTCTTATAAATGGAGAGGCGTATTAGTACTTCCTCCTCAGAAAGATGCAAAAAGGCAGCTTACTCTTGAAGAGATACAAATGATGATTTCTGAGATACCTATAAAACTTATGGTAGATTATGATAAGATTGCTGAGCTTGTAGAGCGTAATTTAAAAGATAATGAAGGTATTTGCTGTGTATTTGTTGAGGGAAGAAAGCCTGTTGATGGCAATGTTCAGAAGGTTGTTTTAGATTATGATTTATCAATAGGCACTGGAAAAAAATCTGAAGATGGTTCTATTGATTTTAAAGAGAGGAGTTTTGTACACAATATAGATGCTAATGTTCAAATAGCACATTTTATTCCAGAGAAGCCTGCTGTTGATGGACTTGATATATATAATGAGATTATAGATGCTAATTTTGATGAGGATACTTGTTATAAGATAGGCAATAATCTTAAAGTTGATGATGACGGTATCACTATACGAAGTGCTATTAGGGGAATACTTGTAAATAGCAGTAATAATACTTTATCGGTTAGTGATACTGTTGAAATAGATAAGGTTGATTTATCTACTGGAAATATAGAAGTTGATGGATCTGTTATTATTAAAGAAAATGTTACTCCGGGCTTTAGTATAAAAACAGAAGGTAATATAGAAGTTTATGGCAATATAGAGGATGCTAAAATAGATTGCGGAGGAAATTTAATTGTTTCTGGGGGTATTATTGGAGGGCCTGACAGCGATATCAATATAAAAGGAAAGGTTTATTCTTCTTTTATTAGAAATGCTAAGATTATGTGTAAAGATGATGTTATAAGTCAGCAGATAGTTAATTCAGATATATCAAGCAGCAACAGAGTAATAGTATTAGAAGGCAAGGGCGTTATAATTGGCGGCTCTATTAAGGCACTAAATGGAGTTTGGGCTAAGAGTATTGGTGCTATAAGTGAATCAAAAACTACTATAATGGTTGGAAGAGACCCCGAAGCTGATGCCTTATTTAAAGAAATTACAAACACACTAAAAACTAATAAAGAAGAAATTAATAAAATTAAATCTTTATTAGGTTCTGAATATTTTAGAGACCCAAGAGCATTTATAGCAAGAATCGCTCCAGAGAAGCGAGATGCTATAAAGGGAATATTAAAAAGAATCACTGATATAATAAAAGAAACCAAAGATTTAGAGCAAAAAAGAAATGAAATGGCCGAGGAGTTTGAAAGATTATCAGGAAGCAGTATTACTTCTATGGAAGGTTTTTTCCCTGGTGTTACAATATATATATCTAATATAAGAAAATATATTTCAAAAAAAATATCTGGTACAGAATATTTTTATTCTAAAGAAAAAAGAGATATTTCTGAGAAAGCTCCAAAACATTTAGATGAATCAGAATATGTAAGAGAAAGCAATTAATAAGTTTTAATATTTTTCATCATTTACAAATTTATTTATTTTGTTTATAATATTTAATTATAATTATTAGGAATAGTATTGTATGAAAATAAAAGATATTATAAAAGCTAGAGTATTGGTAATTGGTGATTTGATGTTAGATAGATTTACTTATGGTGATGTTATTAGAATATCTCCAGAAGCTCCTGTACCTGTTTTGCATGTTAATCATGAAGAAAATTATTTAGGCGGTGCTGGAAATGTGGCTAGAAATATTGCTTCACTACTAAACATGGAAGGAAGAGGCGATATAGGCATTATTGGTGTTATAGGAAATGATAAATCGTCAGAAACTATTATAGAAAGCATGCATAATTGGAATATATCTAATGCAGGTATAATAGTAGATGAAACTAGACCCACTATAACAAAAACTAGAATTGTTGCGGGTACTCAGCAGATAGTGAGAATAGATGAAGAAAATGTTGAGCCGTATTCTAAAGATATTTATAAAAAAATAGAGAATGTTTTTTTAGATAAATTAAAAGAATATAATGTTGTTATTATAAGTGATTATGCTAAAGGAGTTATCACTAAAGAAATAGCAAAAAAAATAATAGACGCTTGCAACAAAAATAATATACAAGTATTAGTTGATCCTGCCATAAAACATTTTTCTTATTATAAAAAGGCTACTTTAATGACTCCGAATTTAAAAGAAGCTGTAGAAGGCTCTGACAGTAAAATGCCTTTTTATAATTTCAATACAGATTCTATAAATAAATTAGGCAATGATATAGTAAAAAAATTAAGTTTATCAAAGCTTATGATTACACTTGGTGCTAATGGTATGGCATTATTTGATAAAGATATACAAACATTTAAAGATGAAGTTTATATAATACCTACTAAGGCTAAGAGTGTATTTGATGTTTCTGGTGCTGGGGACACAGTAATATCAGTTCTTGGTATGTGTCTTTCTGTTGGTTTTTCTTTTAAAGAGGCATCTGAAATTGCTAATACTGCTGCGGGAGTTGTTGTTGGTAAAAGGGGCACTTCCACTTTAACTTTAGATGAGCTTATCAAAGCTTTATAAGGATTATATTTGATTATGAGGAAATTATTATTTTTAGTTATTATCTTATCTATATCAATATTTGCATGCTTGCCTAAGCCTCCTATTGCTCCTGCAAAAACTGTTACAGAACTTGAGCTTGGTAAAGATATTTATGTGTATAAAGATGAGATAGTGGATTTAAATAGCCCCAAAATATATGAAGTGAATGGAGAGTATTATTTTGGAGATTTTTATTATATTAAAGATAATACCGTTTATGCTATAGACGTTTCTAATTCTAGAATGGTCATAGCTAGTGGAAGTAATATTAGTTCTTTTAATTTGGAATATAATAGTCTCGAAACTTCTAAAATATCTTTTATAGATAATAGCAGTAATGTATATATAACAGGATATAATTTGGCATATATTGGAGATATTACAATTACAAATGTATTAATGTCTCTTCCTTCAGAAGGCCCTTCTGTTGAAGGAAATGATGTTCCTGATATAAAAACTTACATCATACAGGTGACTAATACTAATTATACAAAAGTTGGACTTGTATCTTTAAATAAGATATCTCCTGAAGGCAAAACATTATACAGTATATCTTCTATAATTGATAATGAATATGAAAAGGTTATAAAACTAATTTATTTAAAAGATGATAAGTTTGCTGTATTAAAAAGAGATGATAAAAGAGTACCTATATTGGATGTATACAATATTAATACGGGGGCAAAAGAAGATAGATATATTTTAGATAATATAGAAACCACAGATGAAGCTACTATGTCTTACAGAGAGATAGTAGATTGTAAATATATAACAGAAAAAAATGTTTTAGCTATTCTTACTATGAGTATAGAAAATGGTAAGCATAAAGAAGATATAATATTTACAACAGCTCTGGATAATTTTTCTTTAAAAGAGACATATAAGATTGCAGCTAGAGATAATGCTCTTGCTGTTGGTATGTCTGCTAATGGCAGGGTGATATATACTGGTATGGATAATGGACTTTATTTTATAATAAAAACTAATCCATTTGTATCGCAGAACTTCAGCAAAGAATATTTGGGTACTGATGATTTTAATAAATTAAGAGGAATTAATATGTTTAATGACTCTATTTACGGTTTTTTATTTGAAGAAGGAAAAATAAAATTCAACAATTTTTAAATGTTATTGAACTTTTGGAAGCTGACCATCTGTTATACTGTTATCTGTATTATGTATGTTTAAGTTCATATAATCATTATAGAAAGTAAAAGTGTAGCTATTACCATCTTTTTGTGCACTGTATGAATTGTCATTTACTTTAGTTAATTCTTCTTTTGCTATATCCACATTTTTATCATAAGCGTTTCCTGCTTCCATTAACACATTAATTGAGCTATTTTCATCTACTTTTACTGTGGCAGTATTAACAATTAATTGTCTTTCTGATGCAGGTGTCGTATTAACACTTGCTCTATATGTACCTTGATATTTTGCTATATTTTCAACAGAGTTTCTATTAGTACATGAGAATAAAAAAATAGATAATACGATTGAGAGTTTTATTATATTTTTCATAAATGGATTATCCCCTTAAAATAAATATTTTTTATAATTTAATAATTTTTTATAAATTTACGAAAAGTAAATTGTTTTTTTGATATTTATCATATATCATAGTAGGAAATTTTTAAAGAGTGAAAATATGATTGAGAATAATAAAAATAATATATTAGCTATTGTAGCTTTAGTTTTATTAAGTTTTGCTTTGGGTACTTGTGAGTTTATAGTGATAGGTGTTTTAACAGATATTGCTGAAAGCTTTAAGGTTAGTGAGGTTATTGCTGGAGGATTAGTTTCTATGTTTGCTTTATTCTATTCTGTATGCACACCTTTTTCTGCTGCTATTGCGGGTAAGTTTAATAGATTTCATTTTATAATATTTACTAGCATACTTTTTATTGTTGGAAACTTTTTATGTTCTTTAGCTTTTAATTACAATTTATTAATGATAATAAGAATATTTTTAGCAATTATTTCTGGAGCATTAATTTCTGTTTCAATATCATTTACTCCTTATGTTTCAACTAAAGAAAAAAGACCTATGGTTGTAGCTTGGATTTATTCTGGTTTTAGTATAGCTTCTATTTTTGGTGTTCCAATAGGCACTACTATAAGTTACAATTTTGGCTGGAGAGCTTCTTTTATTTTTATATCTATTTTTAGTATATTGATGCTTATAATGATGTTTATTTCTTTACCAAAAAATACTCCTCAATATAAAATAAAGTTATTACATCAATTTGTTATTTTTAAAGATGTTAGATTCATATTAAGTACATTAACAATTCTTTTTGGAGCGGCTTCTTCTTATGTACTTTATACTTATTTAAAGCCTATATTTTTAAATTATGTTCATATAGATAATAAATATATTAGTATTGCATTACTAATTTTTGGAGTAGCAGTTCTTTTTAGTAATTTGCTTTCTGGAAAATTGGCAGAGCATAATGGTGTTTATAATTTAAGATTTATATTTGTGCTTCAATTTATATGTATGATTATTTTGCCATTTGCTTTTAATAATTATATAACTTCTGCTGTAGTAATATTATGCATAGGATTTTTAATGTATTTAATGAACTCTCCTGTACAATTAAATATTTTAGATTTTACAGAGAGAGATTATCCTTCTTGTATTACTTTAGCTTCTTCAAATAATTCTTTTTCATTTAATTTTGGTATAGCTTTAGGTTCATTTGTTGGAAGTAATATATTTGATAGCTTTGGTCTTAAATGGGTTGGTTTTGGAGGAGCTGTATTATCCATATTAGCTTTTTTAAGTGTTATTATGCTTTATAATTTTAATATAAAAAATATTGATAATTAATTTATTTGTAAATTATTATATCAAGGAAATTAAGTTATGATAAACTTATTAAAAATATTTTTTATAATTTTACTTTTGATGTCATGCAGAAGAAATAATACTTATTTTTTAAGTGAACTTATTAATTATAAAGGAAGATATTTTGGAGATGGAGTTATATCTAATGGTTTCTATGTAAATGCTGTTGTTAGTTTAAATATTAATGATAATGGAGATGTTGCAATTGATATTACATTAAATAGTGAAAATATTTATTTTTTTACTGATTCTAATTATATGACAAAGTTATCAGATTCAAAATATAAAATTCAAAGAGGAGATTATTATATTCTTTTAGATTTTTCAAAGGGGCTTTATTTTATATATAGAGAGATTGGCAAAGAAATTTCTGGAAATTTAACTAAACAATAATTTAATTTTATTATATAAATAACAAATATTGACAATTTATCATTTTTATCTTAATGTTAACATAACTAAAAAAATAGGATTAACAAATGAAAAAACTATTTGCAATATTATCTTGTATTTTTATTTTATCTTGTTCTAATGATGTAAAAAATAATGAAGTAATAAAGGTGAGTGTTGGAGCAGAGCCTCAAAGTATAGACCCATCATATTTATCTGCAATTGATAGTATGATTTACGCTGTACATATATTCGAGGGTTTAGTTACAAAAGATAAAGAAGGCAATATTATAGGAGGTGTTGCAGAAAGTTGGGAAGTTTCTCCTGATGGATTAAATATTATATTTCATTTGAGAGATAATGCTAAATGGTCTGACGGCAAAAAGGTTACAGCAGATGAGTTTGTATATTCTTTTAGAAGATTGGTTGATCCTACTACAGCATCTTCTTATAGTTTTTTAGCTTCGCCTATTAAGAATGCTGATAAAATAATGTCGGGCAAGCTTAGAAAAGAAGAGTTGGGAGTTGAGGCAATAGATGAAAAAACTTTGTTAATAAAATTTGAAGCTCCAACTGCATATTTTTTGGAATTGTTTTGCATACCTATATTTTCTCCATTAAGAGCAGACTATATTGAAGATAATGAGAAATGGACTTTTTATCCAAACACATATATAGGAAATGGTCCTTATAAGATGATAGATAGAAAAATAGATGAATTAATATCATTAGAGTTAAATACAAATTATTGGAATAAAGATAATATAGTAGCAAACAGAATAGATTTTATAATGCTTTCAGATATATCAACAGCATACCCAGCATTAAAGGAAGGCTCATTGCATTACTCTTCAAGAATACAAAATAATGATATAGAGCTTTTAAGAAAAGAAGGATATTTAGTTATAACACCGTCTTTGGGTACTGCGTATTATGCTGTAAATAATACAAATGAAGTATTGAAAGATAAAAGGGTTCGCAAAGCCTTAGCATTAGCAATAGACAGAAACTATATAGTAGAAAATATCACAAAAGGCGGAGAGGTTCCTGCTGGAGCATTTATTCCATTTGGGCTTAAAGATGTAAATGGAGATTTTAGAGAAAATGGCGGCAATTATTTTAGCGTATCAAAAGAGGATTATAAAGCAAATGTTGAAGAGGCAAAAAGGTTGCTCGCTGAAGCTGGATACAGCAATGGGGCTAATTTCCCTGTGTTAGAGTTTAAAACTAATCCCGGTGCTGGAGTAACAATAGCTGAAGCGGTGCAGCAGATGTGGAAAGAAAATTTAAATGTAGATATGTCTATCACTCAAGAAGAATGGTCAGTTTTTCAAAAGAATAGACAAACAAGAAATTATACAGTATGCCGTGCCGATTGGATTGGTGATTATTTGGACCCTATGACTTTTGCTCAATTATTTACTTCAACAAGTGCAGGCAATAGAGTAGGCTACAGCAATATTAATTATGACAATCTCATAAAAGAAGCACAGTCTACAATAGACAATAATAAAAGAATGAGTAATATGCACATGGCAGAAGATATGCTTATAGGCGATGATATGGCTTTGATACCTTTATATTATTATACAGCACCTTCTATGAAAAGCCCTAAATTAAAAGATGTTGTAGTTGATACTTTGGAAATAAGAAGATTTTTTTACTCTTATTTGCAATAAATAATAATATTTTTATAAAGCTAGTTTTTTAATATTCATCTATTAAATTACTATTTAGTATTGCACCTAATTCATATCTGTTATTATTGCTGCTGTAATTATAAATATAGAATGTTAGATAATTATTTTTATAACTAGCCATTTTCTTTCCCAAATATAAAAGCCCATTCGCTGGTATGGAGCTTAATATATGAACTTCTTTAATATTTTCATATGATGCTATATCATTAAAAATAGAGTTTATTTCACTTACAAATATATCATAACATTTTTTATTTACTAAGCTTCTATCAGAGTTTTCTTGCAGTCTTATTTGATGTGTTATAGTTATAATATTTGTATATGAATAATCAAAACCCTTATTTATAATTAGGTTTTCATTATCTTTATAAACTTCTTCTATATTATCAACATTAGACCTTCCTGATAATATTATACCTATTGGCTGATTTATGTTTGATATTCTTAATTTGGTTGATTTACTGTCTATAAAATTGGTTAATTCTGGGTCGGTAATATCAATATCGCTATATCCCCAAGTAAGAGAATCTTTAGGTTTTGGAAGAAAATCAAAATTATATTTATACTTTTCTAATATATATGCTATAGACACTAGTATACTATTTGGTGCTATTGCATACAGAATAATTTTATCTTGTTTTGTAATATTTGCCTCTTCTAATTTGGATACTATAATATTTTTTAGTTTTCTTATAATATTATCATCTTTATATTTATATATATTATATTCATTGTCTAAATCAATTTCTAAATCAATTTGCGGCATTTCTCCAAAGTTTTGAGATACACCTCTTATAGAATGAAATATTTTAACATTTTTATTTTCAGCCATAAACATTACTCTTTTTTATATAATTATATATCAATATTATAAAAATTACTCGAATTTATTATTATATTTTTCATAAAAATAGATTAATATTATTTTTTGTATATACTTATATATTATATCGGAGTTATTCTACAATAAAAAAATATTTTCATATATATTTTTGTATTTTAAATAATATTTTGGAGTTTTTATCATGAGAGATAAGGATTATTTAGAATTATTATCAAAAAAATATCCAACTATAGATGATGCTTCTGTTGAAATTATTAATTTAAAAGCTATATGTAAATTACCTAAAGGTACCGAATATTTTTTAAGTGATATACATGGAGAATCTGACGGATTTGAATATTTAATAGGCACTTCATCTGGGGTTATAAAAGAGAAAATAGAAATATTATTTAGAAACACTTTAACAGAAAATGAAAGAATAGAGCTTCAAATACTTATAGTAGATACAAAGAATATGATTAATAAAAAGTCTGTAAGAGAAGATTTTAATGATTGGAGCAGAATAACTATATATAGGCTCATAAAAATATGCCAGCTTGTTACAAGTAAATATACAAGGTCAAAGATTAGAAAGAAGATGCCTCAAAACTTCGCTTATATACTTGATGAGCTTTTACAAACATCGGTTGAGGACAATAAAGAGAATTATTATTTTTCTATAATAGATTCTATAATAGATGTATCAGCATCAGAAAAGTTTATTATATCATTATGTGCTTTAATAAGAAAATGCAGTATAGACAGGCTTCATATTGTGGGAGATATTTATGATAGAGGACCTCACCCAGATAAGGTAATAGAGAGCATAATGAATTTTAATGAAGTTGATATGGCTTGGGGCAATCATGATATACATTGGCTTGGGGCTGCTAATGGAAGTTTAATTTGCGTTGCCAATGCTGTTCGTTTGGCTGTGAGGTATAATAATTTTGATTTGCTTGAATATAGTTATGGTATCAATTTAAGGGGATTATCATCATTTGCTAATGAGGTTTATAAAGATGACCCTTGTGAAGTGTTTAAACCTAATACTCTAGATAAAAATATATATGATGAGGTTGATAAAGATTTAGCTTCAAAGATGCATAAGGCAATATCAATAATACAGTTTAAGTTAGAATGTCAGCTTATAAAAAGACATCCAAATTATGCTATGGATGACCGTATACTTCTTGATAGGATTGATTATAAAAATGGAAATATTAATATTGACGGTAAAACTTATGAGCTTAAAGATAAAAACTTCCCAACAATAGATCCTAAAAATCCATTTGAACTTACAGAAGGTGAAAACACTTTAATACAGAGTTTAGCATTTTCTTTTATTAATAGCCCAACACTTCAAAAGCATACTAATTATATTTATGCAAAAGGCGGAATATATAAAATATTTAATGGTAATTTGCTCTATCATGGATGCATACCCACAAAAGAAGATGGAAGTTTTGATGATGTATATATAGACGGACAATATTTATCTGGAAAGAAGTATTTAAAACAAGTTGAAGATAAGGTGCGTAAGGCATTTTACTGTGAAGTAGGAAGCGAAGAGCAGCTTAATGCTTTAGATTATTGTTGGTATTTATGGTGCGGACCAAAATCTCCATTATTTGGCAAAAATAAAATGACAACTTTTGAGAGATATTTTATAGAAGATAAAGAAATTCACAAAGAAAGTTATAATCCATATTATTATCATATAGATAAAAAAGATTATTGCGAGAGTATATTAAAAGAGTTTGATTTGGATATACATAAATCACATATAGTTAATGGACATGTTCCAGTAAAGACTCATAAAGGAGAAAGCCCAATCAAAGGCGGAGGAATACTTTTAGTGATAGATGGAGGACTTTCTAAGGCTTATCATAAAAGTACAGGTATAGGAGGCTATACTTTAATATCAAATTCTAATGCAATGTTTATAGCAGAGCATAGACCTTTTGCTGAAGTGGTAGAATCTGGTTTTAGAATATCTCCAAAAACAACTATAGTAGATAGATTTGTAACGAGAATTACTGTAGGAGAGACTGATATAGGTATTGAATTAAATAAAAGAATAACTGATTTAGAAGAATTGCTTAATGCTTATAGAAGCGGTATAGTAAAAGAAAAGGTAAATTGATTTTATTTATTTTTTGGATTTAATTTTATCTTTTGAAATTTGCATTTAATTTAAATAGTTAATTAAAAATCTATAATAACAATAAATATTTTTTATATATAATTAATCATGATATTATTTTATAAATTCCTTTTGACAAATTTTAATTAATTGTGTATTATCTTAATCTAAAAAATTAATAATTGGAGTAAAAAATGGATATGTTAGAAAAATCTGAAGATATAATTGCTTATATAAAAAACTCTACTAAAAAAACACCTGTTAAAGCATATATAAAAGGAACTTTATCAAAAAATATAAATACTAATGCTAAAATTTTTTCTTATGGTGATTTTAATTTTATAGTTGGTGATTATGATGAAGTAAAAAGAATATTAGAAGAACATAAAGAGTTGATAATGGATTATTATTTAGAAAATGACAGAAGAAACTCTGGAGTGCCTACATTAAGTTATTTTAATGTTAATGCTAGAATTGAGCCCGGTGCTATTATAAGAGATAAAGTAAAAATAGGGGATAATGCTGTTATAATGATGGGGGCTATTATTAATATTGGTGCTGAAGTAGGAGATGGCACTATGATAGATATGGGTGCTGTATTAGGCGGACGTGCTATTGTTGGAAAGAATTGTCATATTGGTGCGGGAGCAGTATTAGCTGGAGTAATAGAGCCTCCTTCTGCTAAACCTGTTATAGTTGAGGACAATGTTGTAATAGGGGCTAATGCTGTTGTATTAGAGGGTGTTCATATTGGAAAGAATGCTGTAATAGGTGCAGGTGCTATTGTTATAGAAGATGTAGCAGAGAATCAGGTTGTTGCTGGTAACCCTGCTAAAGTTATTAAAGAAAAAGACAGTAAAACAATTGATAAGACAAAATTAGTTGATGATTTAAGAAAATAATTTTAGTTTATTATATATTTAAATATATATTTTGTTATATAAGTTTTTATTTTATTCAACTTTTTCTTGTTCTTTTTCCCGCAGCAAAAAGAACCAAAAAGTGCAAGTACTATAACTTTGTATGTTTGGAGTATGTATAAACTATAAGATAGTACCTTTATTTTAAGCATAAAAAATGCAGTCCTTTTGCTTCTTTGGGTCACCAAAAGAAGTGGGGTGCGGGGCAAAGCCCTGCAATAATTTGAATTAAAAAATTAAAATTTTACAAAGTGCAATCATTTTTATTATTTTATAAGGAGTTAAAAATATGCAAAGTTTTAATTTACAGCTTCCTACTAAAGTAATATTTGGAAAAAATGCTCAAGAGAATACTGTTTCAGAAATAAAAAAATTAAATGCTAAAAAAGTATTTATAGTTTATGGTTCTAATAGAATAAAAGAAAATGGATTATTAGATAATATAGAAAATATGTTAAAAAAAGAGAATATTTATTATACTCTTTTTAATAATGTAAAAGCTAATCCTCTACTTTCGCATGCAAGAGAAGGAGTAAAAAAAGCTATAGAATTTAATGCTGATTTAATTTTAGCTATAGGCGGAGGAAGTGTAATAGACACTGCAAAAGCGATAGCGATAGGGGTTGCAAATCCCGATGTTGATATTTGGGATTTTTGGACTAACAAAAAAACTTTAGAGAAAACTACTAATGTAGGAGCTATACTTACAATTTCTGCAGCAGGGAGTGAAACTAGCACATCGGCAGTATTAACAAATGATGAAACTTTAGAAAAGAGAGGGCTTAATACAGAGTTTAATCGCCCTAAATTTGCTATAATGAATCCTTGTTATACTTTTACTTTGCCTTATTATCAAGTAGCTTGCGGAATAGTGGATATTATGATGCATACTTTAGATAGATACTTTGCTGATAATTGCTATAATGAAACTACAGATGCTTTTGCTGAGGCATTATTAAAAGTTGTAATAAAAAATGGTCTTATAGCTATGAAAGATAAAACTAATTATGATGCAATGAGTGAGCTTATGTGGTGCGGAAGTTTGTCGCATAATACTTTAACAGGCTTAGGAAATGAGTTTGATTTTATAGCTCATAAATTCGGACATGAACTTAGTGCTAAGTTTGATGTAGCACATGGAGCTAGCCTTTCTACTGTTTGGGGGCATTGGGCTAAATATTGTTATGATTATTCTGATCATACAAGAGATAGATTTAGAAAATATGCAAAGAATGTATGGAATGTAGATGATGCTCTTGAAGGAATAAATAAAACTATAGAATATTTCAAACAAATTAATATGCCTACCAATTTTACAGAATTAGGAATAGGTATTCAAAATGACAATATGCTTAATGTGCTTACTGATGGCACTACAAGAAATGGCAGTTTAACTTTTAAACATTTTAGAACTTTGAATAAAGACGATGTATTTAATATATTTAGAAGCTGTAATGTTTGATATGAACTAAAAATTTTAATAAAAAAGACTGCATTTTTTAGCCTAAAATAAAGGTATTGTATTATAGTTTATACACATTCAAAAAATACAAAGCTATAGCAATTGCACTTTTTGCAACTTTTTGCTGCGGGAAAAAGTTGATAAAAAATAATTATTTTAATATATATCAAAATTTTTAACTTTATTTATTTTTATTATTTGCAGGGCTTTGCCCCCTGCGAAGCGTGCCCGAAGGGCGAAAACTTTTTGACGAAGTCCGCACCGCGAGAGCGACAAAAAAGTTGATAAAAAATTATTATTTAATACCCAAAAATATTTTTTAAGTTTTTTGTTTGTGGTGGCGTTGCTCCCTGCGAAGCGTGCCCTTAGGGTACACGCCCCCAGTTCTTTTGCCGATAGGCACCTACTCGGTACGACCGAAGGAAGTGCCTATGGTATTGGTATAAAAGAAGCAAAAGAACTGCATTTTTTAGCTAAAATATTTGTATTATTATTATACTTTATATATACTCAACATATAAAATAAAAACGTTTGCATTTTTTGCAACTTTTGCGGCAGGAAAAAGTTGATATAAAATAATAGTTTTAATATATACTAAAAAATTTTAAACTCTTTTATTTTAATTATTTGCAGGGGCTAGCCCCCGCACCCCCAGTTCTTTTGTCGCCACAAAGAACCAAAAAGGCTGCATTTTTATTATAAATTTTATAATTTAATTGTACATTAAAATGCACTCATCCGCACGACTAAGAAGTTATAATTAAAGCATAGCATTACCGTGCGGCAAGGTGGTACAGCTCGTACGCGGGAAAAAGTTTAATAAAAAATCATATAACAAAATATAGTTATTTTTTTAAAATATATTTATCAATGTTTCTTAAATGCTCTTCATAGGTTACAGAGAAAGCATGTTTGCCTGTACCGTCTGCTACAAAAAATATATAGTCTGTTTTAGCAGGGTTTAGAGAAGCTTCTATGGCTTTAGCACCGCTTGAACATATTGGTCCCGGAGGAAGTCCTGTATTTTTATAGGTGTTATAAGGGTGTACCATACGCAAGTCATCATATCTTAAATTTGGTTTTTCTATATAATCACCTTTCACTAAAGTCATAGCATAAATTGTTGTAGGGTCTGCCTCTAGTCTTTTATCTATATTTAATCGGTTATAGTATACAGAAGCTATTAATTTAGGGTCATCATTAGGTCCCATTTCTTTTTCTACAATAGAAGCCATAGTTAATACTTCATGTACAGTTCTTCCAATTTGTTTTGCTCTTTCTTCTAAATCAGGAAACTCTTTAAAAAGTGAATCTATCATATGTGTAACCAATACTTCTGCAGAATTGCCTTTTACTATATAATATGTAGAAGGGAATATATATCCTTCCACGCTATCAGAAGGAATATTATATTTTTCTAATATTTTTTTATCATGACATGCTTTTAAAAACTCTTCTTTTGTTGTGAATCCTTGGTTGTCTAAATAGTTGGCTATTTCGTATATGTTTTTTCCTTCTGCAATGGTGAGTCTTACCATAGCTTGTTTGCCGCTATTTAAATGCTTCATTATATCTATCATACTCATATTTTTATCAAGCTCATAATATCCGCTTAAGAGTTTTCTGTCGTATTTGAGATGTTTAGCTAATACAACGAATAGTCTTGAATTTCTAATGAGTCCTTGCTCTTGTAATTTTTTAGATATATTGTAAGCACCTTCGCCTTGTTTAATTTCAAAGTATACTTTTTGAGAGTCTTTTGATATAGGTGAACTTGTATATATTATTAAACTGCCTATTGATATAGTGAATATTACAGCTATAGAAACTATTATAATTAAAGCTCTTTTCATAATTTTGCTTAAACCTTTATATGATTAATTATTAATTATAACCAAATAAATAGAAATTGTCAAAAAAATATATATAATACTATATACAATAATTTTATAAAAAACATTGACAATTTATATATTTTATGTTATATTGCATAACTGTATAATTTCTAACAAAATTCAAAAAATAGGGTAAGTATATGAAATACGAAATTTTAGCTCAAAATGCCCGCTTTTTCACAATATCAGCGGCAATTCTAACCTTAGCTTTTGCATTCTATTTCTATAAATGGATGCGTAAGCAAGATGAAGGTACAGACAAAATGAAAGAAATTGCTTCACATGTTCGCTCTGGTGCTATAGCTTATCTTAAACAACAATATAGAGTTATAGCTTTCTTTTTTGCTGGAGCTTTCATAATTTTTGCTATTCTTTCTTATGCTTTAAAAGTACAAAATCCTTTCATTCCTATAGGTTTCTTAACAGGAGGTTTCTTCTCAACACTTTCTGGTTTCTTAGGCATGAAAACTGCTACTTATGCATCAGCAAGAACTGCTAATGCTGCTAGCAAATCACTAAACCAAGGCTTAACTATAGCTTTCCGTTCTGGTGCTGTTATGGGTCTTACAGTTGTTGGTTTAGCTTTATTTGATATATCTATGTGGTTTATAATACTTAATGCTTGGCTTGATAATAGTTGGTTTAACACTGACTTTTTAGCTTTAGGTAATATTGCTCGTGATTCTTCAGAGTTCATATCTGCTAAGATGCACTTTGTAACTACTACAATGCTTAGCTTTGGTGTAGGTGCTTCTTTCCAAGCTTTATTTGCTCGTGTTGGCGGCGGTATATTTACAAAAGCTGCTGACGTTGGTGCTGACTTGGTAGGTAAAGTTGAAGCTGGAATACCTGAAGATGATCCTAGAAACCCTGCTGTTATAGCTGACAACGTTGGTGATAACGTGGGTGACGTTGCTGGTATGGGTGCTGACCTTTATGAATCTTATGCAGGTTCTATACTAGCTGCTATGAGTTTAGGTTCTGCTGCTTTTGGTTATATTAATCCTGATATTAGCCCTATATATGCTGTATCTCTTCCTATGATACTTGCAGCTATTGGTACTCTTTCTTCTATAATAGGTGTATTCTTCGTTAAAACTAAAGAAGGTGCTACTATGGGAGAATTATTAAAATCTTTAAGAGTTGGTGTTTACGTGAGCAGTGCTATAATAATAGTAGTTGCTTTCATATTAGTAAAAATGCTTCTTCCAAACAACTTAGGCTTATTTGTTTCTATAATTGTAGGACTTATAGCTGGTAACGTTGTTGGTTTCTTTACAGAATATTACACTGCTGCTGAATACAGACCTACTCAATGGGTTGCTGAACAATCTAAGACTGGTCCTGCTACTGTTATAATCGGCGGACTTGCTGTTGGTATGCAATCTACTTTAATACCTGTTGTTACAGTAGTTGTTTCTATTATATTAGCATTTGGTTTTGCTGGCGGTTTTGGTTCGGGTGCTTCTGCATTTTCTCAAGGTTTATATGGTATTGCTTTAGCTTCTGTTGGTATGTTATCTACTTTAGGTATCACATTAGCTACAGACGCTTATGGTCCTATAGCTGACAATGCTGGCGGTAACGCTGAGATGTCTGGTCTTCCTGAGAGTGTTAGAGAGAGAACTGATGCTTTAGACTCTTTAGGTAATACTACTGCTGCTACTGGTAAAGGTTTTGCTATATGTTCTGCTGCTTTAACTGCTATGGCTTTGATTGCTGCTTATATAGAAGAGATTAAAGTTTCTTTAGGCAGAATGATTAATTCTGGTAATTTAACTTCTATTAATATAGGTACTATAGAGTATACTGCTAACACACCTTCAGAATTATACCAAAAAATAGTTTATAGCTTACATATGAATGAGTTTATGAATGCTTTCAATATTCACTTGATGAACCCTAAAGTATTAGTTGGTATATTTATCGGTGCTATGTTAGTATTCTTCTTCTGTGCTTTAACTATGAAAGCTGTTGGTCGTGCTGCTGCTGGAGTTGTTGAGGAAGTTAGAAGACAGTTCAGAGAGATTAAAGGTTTATTAGCTGGAGAGGCTGGAGTTAAAGCTGATTATGAAAAAGCTGTTCAAATCTGTACTAAATCTGCTCAAAAAGAGATGATTGTTCCTTCTGTACTTGCTATAGTTGTACCTGTTGTTGTTGGTTTTATATTTGGTGTACCTGCTGTTATAGGTATGTTAGTGGGTGGTTTAACTTCTGGTTTTGCTATGGCTGTTATGATGTCTAATGCTGGTGGTGCTTGGGACAATGCTAAAAAATATATTGAAGCTGGTAATTTAGGCGGTAAGAAGATAGTTGATGAAAATGGTAACAAAATCACTAACCCTAATCATGCTGCTGCTGTTATAGGTGATACTGTTGGTGACCCATTCAAAGATACTTCTGGACCAAGCTTAAACATTCTTATTAAACTTATGAGCTTAATAAGTGTTGTATTTGCTGGTGCGGTTGTTGCTTTCTCACCAAAAATTCAAGCTTTACTTGGTATAGCTGACCAAATTATTAAGTAATAAATTTTATTTAATATAAATATATAAGCTGCTTGACTATAAAAGTTGGGCAGCTTTTTTTGTATAAAGTTCAATATTTATAATAATTAGAATAAATGTTCTATATGTACTATTTTTATTTAATCTAATTAAATCATAATATTATATTTACATAATCTAAATATAAAAATTACATATTGTGTTGACATTAAACAAATTTTAATATAAACTCGCACTCTATACAACAACAATATAAGGAATACATTATGAAAAATAGACACTCTATTAGGGTTAAGATGCCTATAGTAATCAGCTTGCTTAGTACATTTTTTTTAGTTTTGATAGTTGTTATATTGTCCATTAGATCCAATAAAATAATAAAAGAATCCACTTTATCTGGATTTGATAATACAGTTACTGGTTATAAAGAAATGTTGGATACTTGGTTAGATGATCAGAGAAATTTAATAAGAACTTATTCAGTATCTCCTACTGTAATATCGTATCTTTTGAATAGAGATGCTGTTGATATAAGGCCTGTGCTTGCTGAGTTCGAGGCAATTAATGATTTGGTTTTAGATATAGGTTTAACTGATACAAATGGTATAATATTAGATAACGTAAATGGAGTAAAAATAGGTGAGAATATTATTACCATTAGAACAAATATTTTAAATATATTAAAAGCTAACAATAATCAAGCTTCTTTTGATGATCAATTACAAAAATCTGTTGCGGATAATAAATGGTCTTTGGCAGCTCTTTCTGGAGTATTTTATAATGGGGAGCATATAGGAAATGTATATATTATAATGGATTGGGAAGATTTATCTATAAGGCTTCAAGATTTAAAACTTCCTGAAAGAACAAGGATATTTGCTGTAGATGATGATAGGAATATAGTTTTAGATACTAAAAATGAGCTTAATACTAAAGCTAATGAGGCTTATGAACAAATTATTACTTCTAATAAATTATCTGGATATATGACTTACATATCTTCTGTTAGTCATGATTCAAGAACAGCTGTTTATACAAGAATAGATAATGTGCCTTGGTATTTAATTATGGCAATGGATGATAGAATTATTTATCAGGCTAATAATGATTCTATAAAGATATCAATAGTTATTTGTATATTATCTATTATTTTTATAAATATTTTTGCTTTTCTATATATTAAAAGAGTTACATATCCATTAAAGAATTTAATGATTCATGCTACAAATATATCTAACGGAAATATAAAAAAGAGCAATATAACAAATTATAGAAAAGATGAGTTTGGAGAATTAGAGAGAGTTTTTGATTTGATGAGTAGTAGATTATCTGAGGTAGTTTCTAATGTTAATAATGCTTCTAATGAAATAATAGAGGCGGCAGAAAATATGATGGAAAGCAGCAATGAATTATCTCAGAGAACAGATTTACAATCATCAAGTTTAGAGGAGACAGCTGCTAGTATAGAAGAGATGGTTTCTAGTATTAAAATATCAGCAGAAAAATCCGTAGCTGGTAAAAATATGATGTCTGAGTCTATTGTATTTATTGAAAATGCTGCCGATATAATATCAAAAACAGCTTCTAATGTGGAAGAAGTTTATCATTCTAGTGAAAAAATTAAAGATATTACTAAAATAATAGAAGATATTGCTTTTCAGACTAATATACTTGCTCTTAATGCTTCAGTTGAGGCAGCACGTGCAGGAGATCAGGGTAAGGGTTTTGCAGTTGTTGCTTCTGAGGTGAGAAATCTTGCTCAAACTACTCAGGCTTCTGTAAAGGATATTACTGATTTAGTAGATAATACCACACAAAAAGTTGCTGTAGCTACAGAAACTGCTAAAGAATCTCAAAAAATATTTGTTGATTTACAGAAAAAAGTAACTGAAACTTCTGAACTTATGGAGACTATTACATCAAATACTCTGGAACAAGAATCTGGTACTAACCAAATAAGTATAGAAGTTAATAATATGGAAAGTGCTACATCTCAAAATGCAAGTTTAGCAGAGAGTTCTTATGAGGTGTCAAAATCTTTATTAGAAAAGGCTAAGTTTTTAGAAAAGAGTATAGAATTTTTTAAAATTTAAATTATTAATTAACTTTATATAAAGCTATCTCATTTTTTATAATAATAATAATGAAGATAGCTTTTTTATTATAATAATCAATTAGACATATTTTAAAAATAATATTTTATTAAATTTATAAACATTATTTAATATATTATACTATTGCAAAAATATAGTATATATTTTAGTATATAAAAAATATTTTTTAGGAGATTAAAGTTTATGAGAATTATTGATATCAATACTAGTAAATTACATTCTATACTTTTTATACTGCTTCCTATTGTTTTAATAGTAGGATTTTTAATTTTTTCTAGCGTTACAATAGTATCAACTGGTGAGGTTGGAATAAGAAGCAGATTAGGTAAAGCAATATCAGAAGAGGAGCCGGGACTTCATTTTAGAATACCTTTTATAGATAAAATTAGACCTATGGAAGTGAGGGAGCAAACTGTTGAAAAAACTTATGCTGTATCTTCTAAGGACATGCAAACTATATCAATGACTTTGAATGTTCAATATTCTATAACTGGTGATGCTTTAGATTTATATAGAAAATTTGGTACAGATTATAAAAACAAATTAGTTAATCCAAGAATATCAGAGAGTCTTAATGCTGTTTCTGCAAGATACACAATAGAAGAGTTTATAACAAAAAGAAATGAGATGGCAGGAGAATTATTAAAAGAAGTTATGGCAGATTTTCAGGATTACGGCATTACAGTTGCGGCTTGTTCTATTATAGAGCATGATTTTTCTGATGAGTTTGACCAAGCAATAGAGAGAAAATTAATAGCTTCTCAAGATGCTCTAACAGCACAAAATGCATTAGAAAAAGTAAGATATGAAGCTGAAGCTGAAATTACAAAAGCTAAAGGTATAGCTGAAGCAAACAGAATAATGCAGGAATCTTTAACACCTCTTCTTATACAAAGAATGTATATAGAAAAATGGGACGGTAAAATGCCTCAAGTTTCTGGTTCTGGCGTTACTCCTATGATACAAGTTAAATAAAAAATAAAGAGGTAATTTAATATAATTAAAATTACCTCTTTTTATTATTCTCATATATAATTTATTTATTAAAATCTTGCATTCAAATAAGGCATAGGGTTTTTATGGTCGCCTGCTATTCTCACTTCAAAGTGGCAGTGTATACCAGTTGTTCTTCCAGTATTTCCAATCATAGCAATTTTTTGTCCTCTTTTTACTTGTTGACCACCATGCACCAAAAGCTCTGAATTGTGACCATAACCAGTTTGATAACCATTAGCATGCTCTATAAGTACAAACCAACCATAACCATTTTTCCAACCTGCAAATGTAACTTTTCCATCTGCAGCTGCTAGTATTGGTGTGCCATAAGGACCTGCAATATCAACACCATAATGATAACTTTTTTCTTGTGTAAATGGTGAAAGTCTTGCCCCAAATCCACTTGATATTCTTCCGCCTCCTGCAACAGGCCAGCCTACTGGTATTTCTTTATGTATTACTGAAGGAACATTCATAAATGTTAAAATGTTCTTTTGATATCTATCTATTTCATTCAAAGTTTTATTTATATCATTATCATTATTGCTATTATTATTGAAAGAAGAGTTGTTATTATAGTCTATTAAATAAGAAATATTTTTTATAGTATCATTATATTCTTTTAGAGATTTTGAATATCTATTAAGTGAATCTTTATATTCTGTAATTAAACTATATGTTTTAGCTTCTGTAGCAGATAATGTATTATAAAAATCTCTTGCTTCTTTTTGTTTATAATAAGCATCAAAACCTGTATAGATTAAAGATGCAAAGATTAATACAAAAAATAGTATCATAAAATTATTGATAGGTAAGCTTAAACCTTTTTCTTCATTATTATAAAATATTAATATGCTTCTTTCATGATTACCTTTTTTCATGATAGCTGATATTATTTTATTAAAGAAATTTCTTATGGGTAAAGTTGAATCATATATTTTAGAAATAGATATTTTTAAATGATAGAGTTTATTATGATTTTTTTTGTAGTTTGCTTTTTTATTATAATATTTTGGATATTTTGCAGCTTGCTTTTTATTATTAGATTTAAAATTATTTACAAATTTACTAGCCACTTTACTTTTATCTTTAGACGTTTCTTGTATATAATATTCATCTAATTTGATATTAGATTTTGTTTCAAAAGTGTTTCTCGTTTGAATAATAAACCTCCAACTTATAAATCAAATAAAGTATTCTCTTTATAATTATCGTTATTTTTTACATTAATATTTAAATAGCTATAAGCTTTTATTGTAGCAACTCTTCCTTTTGGTGTTCTTTTAATAAAGCCAGATTGTATTAAATATGGCTCTATTACATCTTCTATAGTTTCTATCTGTTCGGATAATGAAACAGATATAGTATCTACACCAACAGGTCCTCCATTATAATTTTTTATTATAGTATTTAGGTACTGTTTGTCAAGGGCTTCAAAACCATTTTTGTCAACCCCCAATTTCTCTAAAGAATCAGAGGCAAACTTTTCATCTATTTTTAAAACATCAGAAACTGTTGCAAAGTCAAACACTCTTCTAAGAAGTCTATTAACTATTCTAGGGGTTCCTCTGGATCTTGATGCTATAGAAATTGCAGCTGAGTCTGTTATATCAATATTAAGAAACTTTGAGCTTCTTTTTACTATATCTGCTAAATCTTCATTAGTATAAAACTCAAGCCTCTCTACTATTCCAAATCTGTCGTATAATGGAGTGCTTAATAATCCGCTTCTTGTTGTAGCTCCTATTAAAGTAAATTTTGGAAGTTTTACTCTAAAGCTTTTAGCACTTGTCCCTTCACCTACCTTTATATCAACAAAAAAATCTTCCATTGCAGAATAAAGCACTTCTTCAACAACGGTTCTAAGTCTATGTATTTCATCTATAAACAATATATCTTTTTCACCTAATGTTGTTAGTATTGATGCTAAATCTCCGGGGCGTTCTATAACTGGTGCAGATGTTGCCTTGATATTGCTTCCTAACTCTTCTGCAATAATTTGTGCAAGAGTTGTTTTTCCTAAACCGGGAGGGCCGTAAAATAATATATGATCCAAAGAAACATCTCTTTTTTTAGCACTGTCTATAAAAACTTTTAATTTAGATTTTATATTTTCTTGCCCTATAAAATCATTGAATCCTTTTGGTCTTATAGAAGAAGTATTAACATCATAAGAGTTTTCATTGGAGTTAGTTATACTTTCTTTATCCAATATTTAAAATCCATATTATTTAATTGTGCATATATTATATTATAAAAAATGATTAATAACAAATTTATTTTTTATATAAATATTATTATTTTTTATGTAAATAAATATAGTTTTATTAAATTATATATTAGTTTTTTAAGTACTCTATTATAAAAATTTACTTTCCATTTCTTTGAGCTTTTTTTAGAATATCTGCAATTTCTCTAAGTTTAAGATTCTCTGCCATATCTAAAGCAGTATCTCCATCGTCATCTTCTATATTTACATCGGCTCCTTTTTCTACTAGAAATTTAACAAATGATTCATTAGATTTTCTTGTACAAGCCCACATTAAAGAAGTGTATCCATTATAATCTTGAGCATTAATATCTGCACCTTTTTCTAATAAAACTTCAGCTAATTTTATACGATTTTCCTGAAAACTTATATTATAAAAACTACCTTCAAGCATACCAAGATATATCAAAGGAGTATATTGGTTTTTATTCTTTATGTTTACATCAGCACCTTGCTCTATTAAAAAATGAGCTATTTCAAAGTCTGGCATAGTAGTAAGAGTTTTGTTTAAAGCTGTGTATCCTTCATTATCTTGGGCATTTATATCAGCATTTTTTGAAACTAAATATTTTATTACGTCTATATTTATTTCCAAACGAGGCTTACATGCTAATATTAAAGCAGTACTTCCTCCTTTCTGAGAGTTTACATCAGCACCGTTTTCAACTAATAATTTTACTGTTTCTAAATTATTTACACCATACATTAAGGCTGTATTTCCATAATCATCGAAAGCATTTATATTTGCACCTTTTTGTATTAGAAGTTCTACCACTTTTGTATTATGAACTCTAGAAGCATACATTAAAGGTGTCTCTCCATGATTATTTTTTACATTTATATCAGCACCTTTTTGTATTAGAAGTTCTACCACTTTTGTATTATGAATTCTGGAAGCATACATTAAAGGTGTCTCTCCATGATTATTTTTTACATTTATATCAGCACCTTTTTGTATTAGAAGTTCTACCACTTTTGTATTATGAATTCTGGAAGCATACATTAAAGGTGTCTCTCCATGATTATTTTTTACATTTATATCTGCACCATTATTTATTAAAAATTCTGCAGCAGATGAATTTTCATTTTTATAATAATAATATCTAGAGTCAGGATGTTCATTATCTAATGAGAGTAATAGGGGAGTTTCTACTGAGCTATATTCAGAATGTGTTTTGGCATTTACATCAGCACCTTTTTCAACTAAAAATTTAACCATATCATAGTCATTTCTTAAAGCTGCTATCATTAAAGGAGTATAATCATAATCATAATGCTCCTCACCCTTTATTCTTGATTCTAAGTCAAAACCATTTTCTACTAATACTTTAAACATTTCTCTATTTAGTGCCAATTCTGTTGTATAAGCTGTATCAAGAAGTGATGCTCCATAATTGTCTTTAGTATTTACATCAGCACCATATTTTATTAATAAATTAAATATTTTTTTAGCATTTTCTAGCATTTCTTCTTTTTCGTAATGATCATAGCGAATATTATAATATAATACAGTGTTTCCATCATTATCTTTAGTATTTATATTGGCACCATTTTCTAATAAAAATTTAACCATTTCATAGTCTCCTATCATAGCAGCGTTCATTAATGCTGTAAGACCGTGTTCATCTTGTGTGTTTATATTTGCACCTTGTTGTATAAGTAATTTTGAAATATCAAATTTTCCATAATCATTAGCAATCGTTAAAGCAGTTTTCTTTTCATTATTTGCTGTATTAGGATTGGCACCTTTATCAAGCAAATATTTAACCATATCATAATCATTTCTTAAAGCTGCTATCATTAAAGGAGTATAATCATAATCAGATATACCCGTCTTTATTCTTGACTCTAAATCAAAACCATTTTCAACTAATATTTTAAACATTTCTTTATTTTTATCAAAAGATTCTGAAATTCTATAGGATACATCAAGGAGAGATGCTCCATCATTGTCTTTAGTATTTACATCAACACCGTATTTTATTAATAAATTAAGTATTTTTATAGCATTTTCTTGTCCGAAACTATCATGCTGAATACTATAATATAATGCAGTTTCTCCTTCTGTATTTCTAATATTTACATCAGCACCATTTTTTAATAAAAATTCAACCATTTCATAATTTGTATTTCTAGCAGTATACATTAATGCTGTAGCACCTGCATTATCTTTAATATTGACATCAGTACCTTCTTCTATAAGTAATTTTGCTATATCATCATATCCCATTAAAGCAGCGTACATTAATGCTGTAAAACCGTATTCATCTTGAGCATTTGGATTTGCTCCTTTAGCTAAATATGATTTAACTCCTTCTATGTTATTATATCTTACAGCTGAAAAGAAAGTCTGAGAATACATAGGATACATTTTTGTAACTTGAACATATTCATTAGTATTTGTAGTTGTTGGATTAATATATACTTGTTCATTTGTTTGAGTTTGATTAGTTTGAGTATTTTCTGTTTGTTTAGTATTGCCGCTGTTACCGCCGCTGCAGGAAATTATCGAAACTATTAAAACAAAAATAGAAATAATATTTTTCATATATACCCCATATATCTTAAAACCAATTTGATTGTATATTGAAAAATATTCATTGTCAATAATTATAAATAGCAATCAAGTGTTATCTTTTCTTTTTAGATTTCTTTTTTTCTTTTCTGCTTTTGTTTTTTAAAGATTTAGATTTTCTTGAGTATATTTCTTTTTTATTATTACTGCTTTTCTTCTTCTTTAAAAAATCTCTGCTATCTATTATATCTCTGTCGTCTAATGCATTATCAAATTCACTCGCAGGCAAAAAGTCTATAAATAACTCTTCTATATTTACCCTATGAACAACTATTCTTATTTTATCTCCAAGAGTATACCATTTAGCTTCTTCATTGCTGTAGGCTGCTTGTTCATTTTCATCATAATGATAATGATGTCTTAAATCTGCATATCTTATTAAACCCTCTATTCCTCTCTCTTCTATTTCAACAAATATACCAAATTTAGTGACGCCGCTTATAATGCCGTTATACTCTTTGCCTATTTTATCTTTCATAAACCTTGCAGCTTTTACTTTATATAAACTTCTCTCGCATTCCACAGCAACACGTTCTGTCTTAGAACACCATTTAGCACAATTATCAAACATCTTTTGCATAGAAGGTTTCATATTTTGAGCACCTTCTAATGATAGTTTTAAAAGTCTATGAGTAAGTAAGTCAGTATATCTTCTTATTGGAGAAGTGAAGTGTGTGTAATATTCAAAACCAAGACCGAAGTGTCCTATATTATTAACATCATATATAGCCTGTTTCATAGAACGAAGCAGAAGAGTTAAAAGCAGTTTTTCATCAGGCTTTCCAATAATTGATTCTATAAATGAATGAAAATCCAAATTGCCTTCATTGTCGCTTGTAAGTCTATAGCCTCTGTTGAATGCTATTCTTCTAAACGTGTCTAGCTTTTCAGAATCTGGACTGTCATGCACTCTATAAATAGCACCCTTTATATTTTTTAATCTCTTAGCAACTTCGCAGTTAGCAAGAAGCATAAACTCTTCTATTATTTTATGAGTTTCTCGCCTCTCACCTATAAAAAAGTCTTTTGGGTTTCCGCCTTTATCTAATATTATTTGTGTTTCATTGAGATTAAACTCTATACTGCCGTTGTCTATTCTTTTTTGAAGAAGTATTTTTTTTATGTCATCAGCATTTCTTAAAAGTTCCAAAAGCCAATCTTCATCTTGTTCTATACCGTCCAAAACATCTTGTGCATAATCATAAGTTAATCTTCTGCTTGATTTTATAACGCTTTTATGAAAAGTGCTTTCTTTTATATTTCCTTTATTATCTATTGTGATAAACACTGTCATTGTGAATCTGCTCACTCCTTCATTAAGTGAACATATTCCGTTTGAAAGCTCATGCGGAAACATTGGGTATACTGTATCAATCAAATAAACACTATTTCCTCTCTTTCTTGCTTCCCTGTCTAATGCAGAACCCTCAGCTACAAAAAAACTTACATCAGCAATATGCACGCCTATCTTGTATCCGTCATTTAATTTATCTACACTTATAGCATCATCAAAATCTTTAGAATCAGCTCCGTCTATTGTTACGGTTCTTATATTTCTTAAATCTATTCTGTCAAACTCAAGCCCTACATTTTCCATACTGTCTGGAAGAATCTTTGCTTCTTCAAGGCATTTCTTTGGAAAATCAGTAGGCACATTATATGCATTAGCTACTATCTCAGCATCTTTTTTAGCATTGTTTATTTCTACTTTTATGTCAGGTTTTTCTATAACATTTGTTTTAGTGCTGTTTTCTTTTTTGGATGTTTTTTTTGGATAGCCTTTTTTTAACTCTTGTTTTTTTGAACTTTGTCTTGAATCTCTTTCATTACTGCTTGAATCTAAATAGTATTTTCCCTCTTTTGTGAGTTTTAATACATCGCCCTTTTTTATGATAAGCCCCATAGAACTAGCTTTATGAAGCATTTTATCAAATCTTAATTTATCTTTTTTGCTTTCAACATATTCAGCTTTATAGTCTTTTATACTTACTTGACCTTTTTTATCTATTCTTCTTAACAATTTAATCACTTTCATAATATTTTTATTATAGCAGTAAAAGAGATAATGTCAAATAGATGTTTTGCCCTAGTGTTGTTTGATGTTAATAAAAAATCAGCACCCCTACTATTGTAAAGGTGCCAAAACAGTTTAATTAAATGAAGGTTATAAAATATATTGTATCAATTTAAGGATACAAAAGAATTTGCTTAAAACAACTAACATATCTAACTAATTGTTAGTTTATTCTAACATAATTTTAGAATATGTCAATACTTTACTTCGAATTTATTTAAAAAAATTATTGTTTTTTGTTGATTTTTTTATATATTTAATTTCTTTTTCCAGAAGCATATTCAAGAGTATTAATATCTAATATCTCTCTATATGGCTTAGTTAAAGAGTTTTCGTATCTGCCTAACCATTTAACTCCACTAAATATGCTTTCTATTTCATCATTACTTTTTATGATGTTTCCATTTTCAAATATATAAGCAGCAATATTCATGGCATGCTGTACTATATCATTTGGGTTTAGATCATGGAAATGGTACTGAATATCAGAAAGCCCTATAGAATAAAGCCCAAAAGTATCAACTATCATATCATTAGTGTTTTGCACTTTAAAAAATCTAATATTTAATCCTGAATATAAGAATCTTAAATTTTTAGGATATTGATTTTTTAATAATTGTTCTCTAAGTAAAATTTTACCGCTTTGTTCGTTATATACGGCAACAGCATCAGGAAAAAGATTTAATGCTATATTAAGCCAATTATTGAGTAGGGTAGTTCTTTCTTTGTAATCTAATCCGCCAGCTAAAAAATCGCTTAGCATCACTTGATATTTACAGTCTTTTAATAATTCTTTAGCATCTTTTATATCCCAAGCCTGATTATAAACTTCATCGCTTATAGTGTTATAATCAAACTCTATAGCTTCATACATAAAAACTTGAACACCTAATTCTTTATCATCTTGAAATTTTACTTTAAGGTCATTAATCATTATGCTATATAGATTTTTATCTTCAGAGATTGCCTCTATGTTATTATATACGCCTCTTAATTTTTGTTTTACCAATTCTATATTTGGAAGCTCTGGTTTATCTTTAAATAAAATTTTATAAAAATATACGTGAGAAAAAAGAGCTTCTTCAGTGTTTTCTAATTTTTTATTATCCATTTTTATTCCTATTTTTTTAATATAAAATTAAATACAAAAATCATTATATTGAAACATATTGGTTTTGTCAATTTATATATTTTATAGATGTATTATTGAGTTTTTTGTTGACATATTATTTGGTAATATATTTAGATTTTGTTAATGCCGCCTTTTGATTCTTTGTATTGTTCTTTTTCCCGCCTTCGCTGTGCGGACTTCGTCAAAGAACCAAAAGTGCAAGTACTATAGCTTTGTATGTTTGGAATATAAATAAAATGTAAGATAATACCTGTATTTTAAGTAAAAAAATGCAAATAAAAATAATACTAAATCATAGTAATTATGTTTGATATGTAAGTATAAATTATTAAATTAAACTTAAATATAGCCTTTTTGCTTCTTTGGGTCACGCCACAAGGGCACTTCCTTCGGTCGCAAAAGAAGTGGGGTGTGGGGCAAAGCCCCACAAATATTTAAAATTAAAAATATAAAATTTTTAGTATGTACTAAAGTTTATCACAAAATAAAAATATTTTAAATACAAAATTATAATATGGCATTCATTGACTTTTTGTATTTGTCTTATATACTATAAATAATAATATATAATATTTAAATTAGAGATTTTAATTAAATGTTTATTTATATATTGACTATTATATTTTTTCTATATGTCATATTAATAGCAATAAAAATGCTTCTTGAAAATAGACCGCCTTATTCTTTTATAGCTTGGCTTACTGTGTTGGTATTTTTGCCATATGTGGGTGCTATTTTTTATTTATTCTTGGGTGTAAATTGGAAAAAATCTAGAAGAAAACTTTCTGCAAGACTTCCTGAAGATATGATAAAAAAACATTTCTCTTCTTTGCTTGAAGAGCAGATGAATATCATAGACAACATGGGCGGTAATTATGCCAAACATACTAATTTAGTAAAGCTTGCAATAAAAAGCGGATACTCTCCAATTACTGTTCAAAATCAAGTTTATGTTTTTGATGAGGGTAAAGATTTATTTGATGATTTAATTAGCAATTTAAAACTCGCTGAAAAAACAATACATATGGAATATTTTATATGGAGAAGCGATGAATTAGGAAATAAAATAAAAGATATACTGATAAAAAAGTCCAAAGAGGGAGTTAAGGTTAGGCTTATATTTGACGGACTTGGCTCTATGCTTAGAATAAGCAGAAAATATAAAAAAGAGCTTAGAGAAAATGGCATAGAGTTTTTATATTATCATGACCCATTTTCTATATTTTGGACTAGATATGTTAATTACCGCAATCACAGAAAGATAGTAGTTATAGATGGTATAATTTCCTATATGGGCGGAATGAATTTAGGACAGGAATATATTGACGGCGGAAAGAGATTTGCTTCTTGGAAAGACACTCATATGCGTATAGTGGGTGATGCTTGTAATCTTATACAGAATGTTTTTGTATGCGATTGGCATAATGCTGGCGGAAGAGATTTAGATAATTTGATGGATAATGTGGAAGGTTCTTCACTTATGAAGGAATTATTTCCTCCTTCAAAAATAGATAAATACCTACCTATGCAGATAATATCTTCTGGGCCTGATTCTAAATGGGATTCTATACAAAAAATTTATTCAAAAATGATAGATGATGCTAAGGAGAGTGTTTATATAGAAAGTCCTTATTTTGTTCCTGATGATGGTTTTTTGCATGATTTGGAGAATGCCGCTTTATCTGGAATAAATGTCAATTTAATGATTACGGGTAAGCCTGATAAATTAATAGCTTGGTGGGTTGCTCAAACTTATTTTGAGACACTTCTTAATGCGGGTGTTAATATTTATTTATATGAGAGCGGTTTTTTGCATAGTAAGTTTTGTGTTATAGACGGAAGAATTGTATCTTGTGGAACTTGCAATATGGATATAAGAAGTTTTTATTTGCATTATGAGATGAATGCGGTTATATATGATATAGATACTGCTTTGGAATTTGAAAGTATTTTTAAAGATGATATTTCAAGGTCTCATAAAATAACTATGGAGGAATATCAAAAACAACCTATTTTAATTAGGCTTAGAAATTCAGCTTGTAGAATTATTGCCCCTGTGCTTTAGTTTTTATAAATGGAGGAATTATGAAAAACGTAAAAATCTCATCATTAAATGAAAATGATTTATTAGAATTAAAAACTTCCGAAGAGAGAATATCTTTATTTATAGATAATAGCGGCATATCAAAAGATATGATACCTTTTTTAAATGATATATTAAAAGAAAGACCTGATTTCTTTTTAAATATCTCTTCAGAAAAAGATAGTAGTTCTAATTTATCTGGAGAAGATATAATAAAGTTTATACCAGAAGTGAGAAACTTAACATTTTATGCTTCTCTTAAAAACCCTATAAGTAATTTAAATGTTTTTTCAAGACTTGGCAATTTGATAAGTTTGCATATTAATGGAAATGTTGATAAAGATATTGCTTTAAGCCCTCTTGACAGCATTGAAACACTTAGCAGTTTTTATTTAGAGAATGGTTTTAGCTTAAAGCATTCTGTTTATATAGAAAATAGAAAAAGTTTTTGCGATATAGGGGCTTCAAATATTAGAGTAGAGCATTTCACTAAAATTAGCCAATTAAAAAAATTATCCATACTTTCATCTGCCACTCATATTGAAGAGATTCCAAAAAGAATGCCGAATTTAGAAGAGATATATATTGAAAAGGGTAAGGGTATAAACACTTTAGATTTTTTAAATGATTTAAAAAACTTAAGAATAATAGAATTAAACTCTATATCAGAATTAAAATATATACCAGATTTATCAAAATTAGAAAACTTAGAAAAAGTGATATTAAGAAATTTAAGAAGTTTGGAAGATTTAGAGCCAATATTTAATAATAAAAAAATTAAAATACTTATATTAGATAATGTTAAAGGTTTTAATATAGAAAAATTATCCGCTATGGAGAGTTTAAAATATATCACGGTTACAACTGATGATAAATTAGAGACGAATAGAATTAAAAAATCTTTGTTAGATAAAGGTTATTTAGAAGCTTAAAAGGCCTTTATTTTTAGAATGTCATGTATATGAACTATACCTATAGGTTTTTTGCCTTCTTTAGTGTCTTCAACAACTACAAGGTTTGTAATTTTTCCTTCCATTAAATGTAAAGCTTCACCTATAAGTGTATCTTGATATATTACTTTAGGGTTGTTATTCATTATATCTTTTACTTTTGTTTCTAGAATATTTTCTATTTGTTTATCTTTTACCAATAATCTTTTTAAATCACCATCTACAATAATGCCTTTAAGAATATTGTTATTGTCCGTAATTATTGCAATACCAAGTTTACATTCTATGATTTTAAATAAAGCATCATATAAAGAGGTTTCTAAATTTATAATTGGCAAGTTATCAGTATGCATTATGGTTTTTACTTTAGCTAATTGTCTTCCCAAACTTCCGCCCGGGTGAAATATTGCAAAGTCTTCAGCTCTAAATCCTCTAATCTCCATTAAAGCAGTAGCCAAAGCATCAGATAAAGCTAAAGAAGCAGTTGTACTAACAGTAGGCGCTAATTTTAAAGGGCAAGCCTCTTCTTTTACATGCGTAAGCAAAGTGATTTTTGCATTTTTTGATAGAGTAGAGGATTCATCATTAGTAATGGCTATGTATGGTATATTTTGCCTGCAAGACCAGTTTACTAATTCTATTATCTCTCTAGACTCTCCGCCTTTGGAATATAATACTAAATAATCATCTTTAGTTATCATACCAAAGTCGCCATGCAAACATTCATTAGGGTCAACAAAAAAACTAGGCGTTCCAGTTGAAGCAAAAGTTGCAGCAGCTTTCCTTGCAATATGTCCGCTCTTACCAACTCCAGAGGTTATTACTCTTCCTTTAATATTAAATAATTCATTAACCGCTTTTTCAAAATTATTGTCTAATTTTTCAGATAATAATTTTAAGTTTTCACTTTCTAATAATAAAGTTAATTTACCTCTGTCTATTATATTCATTTTATGCCCTTAATTGTATTTAATCTATAACAGCACTAATTAAGTGTCCAGCAAGCCTTTCTATAGCTTTATCTACATACTTTTTATCTTTTAATTTCTTTTTATAAATTTCTATTTTTTCATAATTGATTTTAACAGCCGTTTTCATACAATACCCCTATATAAAAATGTCTTCTACAAAAGAAATTTCTCTACTATAGTTGGTATCGTCTATTAAAACTGCCCCAAAGGAACATTTTTGACTTAAACTTAATCCTTTTTTAATTAAGTATTCCTCAGCTGTCTCATAGAGCTTTTGTTTTTTACGCTCTGTTATAGCATCAGCTGCATATCCAAAACTTCCCTGTCTTCGATATTTTACTTCTACAAACACAATAACAACTCCTTTTGTCATTATTAAATCTATCTCGCCTCTTGTTATGCTGCTTTTATAATTTCGCTCTAATAATTCATACCCAAGACTCTCGAGATAATTTAAGGCAATATCTTCTCCAAAATTGCCTATTTCTTTTTTACTTTTCATTTAATTGCCATCATTATTATCTTTTTTATTCAATAGTCTTGACTTTACCTCCTCTAAAATATTACTATCTTTATCTACCCCGCTTATTAGCAATTTATTAGTTTCTATCAAATTAATTACTTCTCCGTCTTCAATAAAATTGTCATTTTCATCGGATACTATTTTTATTATTGGTCTAATAGGATAACTTACATTAGTAGCAAATACTAAGCCCTTTCTATTATCATTTAAAATTACAACTGTTCCTACAGGATAAACACTAAAAGTGCCTACAACAAGTTTTGCTATTATAGGGTCAAATTTAATATTAGCTCCCTTTATTATTTCTCTTACAGCATCAGATAATGTTTTGTTTTCAATAGTTTTAGAACCATTAACAATCTTAGAATATGTAGGAGTTTTTGTATTATCTTTTGATATTCTTATAGGTTTTAATATTTTTTCTAAAGAATGAGCAACGGCAACTATTTTTGGATATAAGTGTATTTGATTGCCGCTAATGCCTCTTGGATATCCTTTGCCGTTATAATGTTCATGATGCTCTAAAGGGATAACTGCTATTTCTTCTTCTAATCTAAAATTTGTTTTTACTATTTTATAACCAAATACTGTATGTTTTTTTATTTCAATATATTCTTCGGGTGTAAACTGTTCATGTTTATTTAAAACTTTATCTTGTATTCTAATAAGACCTATATCATATAATATAGCACCTAAACCTAATTTTTGTAATTTATCTTCAGGAAATTTCATTACTTTGCCAAGCATTAAGGATATCATAGCAACATTTAATGATCTTATATAATAATAGTCATTTCTATTTAAATCTTCTATATTTAATAATTCTATAGCAGCATTCATATTTTTATTAATTAGGTCTAATACGCTATCTATTATTGATTTTAAATTGGATATATTAACTATATTATTATATCTAAAATCCCCCAAGCTTGTTTTTACTTTTTCTAATATACTAAAATATATATTTTTGTATACAAGGCATTCTCTAGAAAACTTCTCAAAATCTTCAGGAGTTTGATATCCTTCCGCATTAGCATCAGAGTCTTTTATAAATACTTCTTCTATATCCCATTTTTTTAATCTTTTAATATCTTCATCTATAGATTTTATATATTTGCTAATAGCCATAAAACCATTATAGATATAAATATCCTGCTTATCAACTTTGGTTTTGATATCATCTACTTTAACACTAGTAATTTTTTCCATAATTGTCTTTTTACTCTGCCTTTAATTTATATACATATTTTAATATTATACTAACTGCTTCATAAACTGAATATGGTATCTCTTCTCCTATTCCTAAATGCATAAGCTCTTTTACAGTCTCCTCATCTGACACTATAGGTACTTTATTTTTTTTGGCTATCTCTATCATTCTTTTAGCTAAGAGTTTCTCACCTTTTGATATTACTATTGGAGCATTATGTATTTCTCTCTCATAAAGTAAAGCAACAGCATTTTCAATCTCTTTTTTCATAACTTATCTCCAATTCTATATTATCAAACTTTTCTAACTCTTTATCTATATTTGTTTTTATATTCTTACATTTTAAGAATAATTTTTTATCAAATAAAAATAAATTAATAATATATTTATTTTCTTTTACAATTTCTATTTTGCAAAGTTCTTTATTATTATCATAAGCTATAAATTCTAAACTTTTAGCTTTATTATCTTTTCTATTTACATAAAGAAGTACCTCTTTTAATTCATTATTAACCATAAAAGGTATTGGTATTAAAAAAGAACCTTCTCTAAAAGTTTTATTTTCCCTATTTGAGGATAATATCTTTAAAAGAAGATTAAGCATATTAGAACTATCAGAAGATAATTCATCTTGAAGCATATCAAAGAGCATAAACCATACACTCAAATTTCCATTTGAAGATATGTAATTTTTTAAGCTTTTGTTAGTATCATTAATTTCTTTTAAAAGCGTTAGTAATATTTCGGTTTTTTCAATATTTTTGTTAGATTTTTTTATGATAGAGTATAAATTATTGAATTTTGAAAAAATATTTTCAAACATTTCGAGTTCATCTATAGTAAAATATATTTTATTAGACATAGAATGCAGTATAAACTTCATTTTTTTATCATCTAATTGAGGTATATATTTTAAAACCCTCTCCAAATAAGCGATATTTTCTGGGCTTTGCTTTATTGAGTTCTTTAATAAAATGGAAGATGCTTCGCTATTATTTTCTTTATTGCTGTTTAAAACTAAAGTATCTTTCATAGCATTATTATTAATAGTCTCTCTTGCTTCTTTGATACTGTTTACATCTTTAAGCAATTTTAATACTATATTACCATTTTCTCTGTTAATAACGGCAAAACCTTTATCTTGTATTCCATCTTTAAATAATGCCACAACTTTATTGCCCATTATATTAATAATAGCCTTATCATTATCCAATTTACGCATAAGAGAATATCTTACAATATCTCCCTCTTTTATGTTTTGAGAGTTTTTGCTATTTATGATGATGTTTGAGTATTTGTTATTAATGTTTAGCATTTTATATAAAAAAACTATTTTCTTCTTTTATAGATTTTATAGGTTCAAAAGATAATCTATGTAAATCGCTCGCACCATATTTTTTTATAGCTTCAATATGCTCTTTTGTGCCGTAGCCTTTATTTTTTGATATTTTGTATTTATCATATTCTTTGTTTTTTTCTGATAATGTGTTCATTGCTTTATCTCTGCTTACTTTAGCAACTATACTTGCACATGCTATAGAGTATGATTTTAAATCACCTTTTATTATGGACTCTTGTTTTATTTCAGTGTCAATTTTCATTGCATCTATTAACAATATATCAGGCTTTACTTTTAAACCTTCAACTGCTTTAAGCATAGCTAATTTTGTGGCATTATATATATTAATTTTATCTATAATATTTGCAGGCACAGAATATAGTGAATATGATAATGCTTTTTGAGTGATAATTGTATAAAGTTCTTCTCTTTTTTTGGCGGTAAGTTTTTTGGAATCGTTTGCCTCTTCTATTATATCATCATCTAAAGGCATTATAACAGCACAGGCAGTCACCTCTCCAAAAAGCGAACCGCGTCCAACTTCATCTATACCGCAAATATATTTATAGCCCAAGTCTAAATAATATTTTTCATAATGCAGCTTATCTATTTCTTTATTATCAAAAAGGTACATAATTTATAGTATCTGTAAAGCTATAACAACTACTATAACTACAGCAGCCAAAGAACCCATAATTATAGCAAAGTTATTAGCTTTATTTTTTTCTGATAATTCTGACTCTTTTTGTTTTATGAGCATAGCATCAGCTGTCTTAAACATACTATCGTATTGTCTAGCCATATCATCTCTAAACTCTTTGTTTTTTTGCTCTTGTTTTTCTATTTGTCTGTCTGTATATTCTTTTAATTTTTCTTTATCACTATTAAACTCATTTATAATAGTTTTAGCATTGTTTAGAGTTGCTATATAATCAGTGTTTTTTATGCTGTTTTCTTCTATTTTTTTATTTGTATATTCCATTAATGCATCATAATTTCTGTCATATTTTTTTAGCATATCATTCATTCTTGTTTCCATATGATTGCCAAAATCTCTGTTTTTTCTATCCTGCTCTTCCATTTTCAAGTTAACGCTATGATTAATATTTTTTATAAGCTCATCATTTTTGTTATTTTGCTCTTCTATCTTTTTATTTGTATATTCCATCAATGTTTCATAGTTTTTATCATATTTCTCAAGCATATTATTTGTTTTAGATAATATTTCACTATGATTTTTATTCATCAAGTCATTAAACTCTTTATTTTTCTTGTCTTGCTCTTCAAGTTTTTCATTTATAGATTTATTCATTGCATTGAAGAAGTCTTTATTTTTAGAGTCTTGTTCTTCTAATTTTTTGTTAGTATAATCAATTAATACTTCATGACTCTTATCATATTTCTCAAGCATATTATTTGCTTTAGAGAGTATTTCGTCATAATTCTTATTAATTAATTGATTAAACTCACTATTTTTTCTATCCTGCTCTTGCAATTTATCATTCATTGCATTGTTTACAGTTTTTAAAAACTCTCTATTTTTAATATCTTGTTCTTCAAGTTTTCTATTTGTATAATCTATAACAGCTTCATGACTCTTATCATATTTTTCAATCATACTATTTGTTTTTGCTATTATTTCATTATGATTTTTGTTTATTAAATCATTAAACTCTTTATTTTTCTTGTCTTGCTCTTCAAGTTTGATATTTACAGAATTATTAATAGTCTTGAGAAACTCATCATTCTTTTTAGCTTGTTCTTCCAATTTTTTATTAGTATAGTCAATCAATACATCATGACTCTTGTCGTATTTCTCAAGCATCTCATTTGTTGTTTTGATTATTTCATTATGATTTTTATTTATTAAATCATTAAACTCTTTATTTTTCTTGTCTTGTTCTTCAAATCTTACATTTATAGAGTTGTTGATAGTTTTGAGAAACTCATTATTATTTTTAACTTGTTCTTCTAATTTTTTATTAGTATAGTCAATCAATACCTCATGGCTCTTGTCATATTTCTCAAGCATCTCATTTGTTGTTTTTATGATGTTTTCATTAATGTCTTTATTTTTCTTATTGCTCTCTTCTAATTTGACATCATTTCTTTTATCTTGTTCTTCAAGTTTTGTATTCATAATCTCATTAAGAGTTTTTATGAACTGTTCATTTTTAATATTTTGTTCTTTTAATTTTTCTTTAATTTCATCATTGATATTATTTATAAGTTCGCTGCCTTGTTCTTCTAGCTTTTTATTTGCATTTTGTATTAATATTTCATTTTTCTTAGTGTTTTCTTCTAATAGTTCTGCTGTTTTCTTTAATAGCTCTTCATTTAATTTAGTATTTTTTAAATTATTATCTTCTAATTTTAGATTTATTACTTCATTAATATTTTTTACAATGTCATGATTTTTAATATTTTGTTCTTCTAGTTTTTCTTTAAACTTTTCATTTATAGATTTTTCAAATTCACTATTTTGCTCTTCTAATTTTTTATTTGCATTTTGTATTAATATTTCATTTTTTTGAATATTCTCTTCTATTAATTCATTTGCTTTTTCTAATAGAATTTCTATTTTTAAGTCTATGTCATTTATAGAATCTAGATTTCTATTTAAAGCTTCTATATGATATTGCAAATTATTTATTCCTTCTTCTGCATTATCTAATCTTTCAGAGTTTAACAATATTTTTTTGAATAATCTTTTATTCTTTTTCTCCATTTCTTCTAAATCTTCTCTTGATATATTATTGTTATTTTCTAATGACATAATAAAATCCTTAAAAATTTATTTCTTATACTATATAATATATAATATATATGTAAAATATCAAATTTATATTGCTATAAATTTTGTTATAATTTATAAATTAAATATAAAAAAATGGAGAGATAAATAATTGGCTAAAGTATTAGGGCAAACAACGCCACTTAAAATAATGTCTGGTATATATAAAAGCGGCAGGCTTCATCATGCTTATTTGTTTTATGGGGAAGAGGGAGTTGGCAAATATGAGAGTGCTTTAAATTATGCTAAAGTTTTATTATGTGAAAGAAATAACGGTACTTATTGCGATGAATGCTCTTCTTGCAAAATGATAGATAATTATAAGCACCCTGATGTTGTAGTGGCTGGAACTGATGAGAGATTTAGAAATGCTGAAATATATTTTAATCAGTATTTAGAATATAAGCTTCCGCACTTGTTTAATAATTTTTACACAGAATGCCGTTCTATACTTTATAAAGTGGAATCTATGCTTTTTGACAGTTATGATAACTATCCTTCAAGTGAGCCAAAAGAGTATATGCTTGGAAACAAAAAAGAAAGCTCAAGATATGCTTTAATAGAGCCTTATTATTTGGCTGTTAATTACACATTAAATGAACTTAATGAAGATAATGTTGAGTTTATAGATTCTATTTTTAGGACCAAATCCAAAGATGCTATTAATATAGTAAAAGCTAAAGGCGGTAAAAAGAAATATTCTATAGATGGTGATTTTTTCACAGCATTAAAGAAAATACATTATAATATAATTCATACAGTTATACCATTAGACACAATTAGAAACATAATAGAGATGACATATAGAAAGCCAAGACTAGGAAGAAAGAGGGTAGTGATAATTGAAGGCATAGAATTAATGGATAAAAGAGCCCCCAACATTTTTTTGCGTACTTTAGAAGAGCCATCTGATAATAATATATTTATTTTGATAACTTCAGATACAAATAAATTAGTTCAAGATGGAATGAAGCCTTTAATATCTCGTATGATGGAGCTTAAATTTTCAGCACTTTCAGAGAAAACTTTAAGGTCTATATTAATGAAAAGATTAAGACTAAATGAAGAAAAAACAGCCCTAGCACTTCAATATTCTTCAGGAAGTATGTCTAAAGCTATAAAATATTTGCTTGACAAAAAATCAAATACAAGCGATAATATTAGGGAAGTATTATTGTCTTTCATAGATGCAAGTTTAAAGAATAATGCCTCAAAAGTGTCTTCTATCATTACACTCCTTTCAGAAGGTGAGTATGATATTTTGGATACTATAAGAGAATTAATTAATATTCTTAAAAAATCTTTGGAAGATAAATATTTGGAAATAGAAGAAAGAAGCTATATACTTCCTAATTCCGTTTCCGATATAAGTATTATATGGGCTATAGATGAATTAGATTCTTTAATTAATACTTTATTAAATACTAATAGTCAGCCAAAAATGATACTTTATAAGGCTTTAAGCAACATTTATATATGGCTAAATAATTATTAAAAACCTATAGGAGTTATACATGAAAAAGCTATTTCTTGTATTAAGTGTAATGATCTTATCATTAAATCTTGTTTATGCTCAGGATGAAGCACAACAAACTACTGAACAGCAGACAACAACTCAAGAACAAACTACTACCGATACTGCTGCAACAGAAAATACAAATACTGTAGAAGGTATAGTGCCTTTCTCACCTAATTTTGCAGATTTGAGAAATGTAGACGATGCTAATTTAGATAGAGAATATAATCTTCTTCAAACTAATTTAAATATTATAAAAGATGATTATCTTTTTAGAGTATTATATAAAGCTAATAAAATATTACAAAATTATACTAATGTTAATTTTACAGATACTAATGAAATGTTTTATAATGCTATCAATTATTATGATTTAGTAGCTAGACCTATAGCTAATGATAATAATGTTGATTTAGGACTTAAAGAAATTTATAAAGCTATTGATTTATATGAGCAAGTTAGACCTACTTATGAAATTTTAGGCAAAACTAATGAACTTGCTAAAACTGATTATGAATTAAATCTTTATGCTGGTATACTTAATTTATTTAAAGGTTCTCCTAGTTATTATTCAGTAAGCAGATATCACTTCAATAAAGCTTTATCAAATGAAATAAATAATCAAAATTCTACTACTAATTTAATAATGCTTAATACTTATTTAGCTGGTGTTAATTATTTATTAGCTAACAATGTAAATACTGGTGATATTAGAAGAGTTTATTATCTTAATGAGATGTTTAATAACTTATGGGATTTAACTACTTTGAAAAATGAAGATGAAAATATTAAATCTGCTAAATATAAACTTCTTATCACTAAATATCATAAAATATTATATACAACTTCTGACAGATTTAGAGCTATATATTCTAAATATTATGATGAGTTAGGTTTTGTATATGCTAATACAGAAGATGAGGTATTATCTAGAGAGGTAGCTCCTGTTTATAAAGAAGGAGAAGCAAACGAAGCTAATACAGCAGATACAACTACTACTACAGAAAATACAGAAACAGCACAATAATTAAGAATAAAAAATAACTTAAGGCATGTCAATTTTAATTGGCATGCCTTATTAATATATATTACTAATAAGTTAATTGTATTATTTAATAAATACACTTGACATAAATGAAAAATAGTTTAATATTTTTAATGTTTAATAAATAAAGGAGATAAAATATGTTTGAATTAATGAAATTGCCTTATGGTAAAGAGGATTTATCACCATATATGTCTTCAAATACTTTAGACTTCCATCATGGCAAACACTTAAATGCTTATGTAACAACAGTTAATGATTTGGTATCTAAGGATAAGTCATTAGAAGGAAAAAGTATAGAAGAGTTAATACTTCTTTCTCATAACAATAGCGAAAAGCAAGCATTATTTAACAATGCTGGTCAGGTTTATAACCATGAAGAGTTTTTCAAAATGTTGAAGAAAGACGTTGCTATACCTGCTGAAGTAAAAAGCAAAATAGAAGCAGATTTTGGCAGCTTTGATGCTTTTAAAGAAGCATTTACTACAGGCGGTAAAACACAATTTGGTTCTGGCTGGGTATGGTTGGTATTAAATAACGGTAAATTAGAAGTTAGAAAATATGCTAATGCTATGAACCCTGTTGCTGATAAAGTACATGGTGTTTTAACTTGCGATGTTTGGGAGCATGCTTATTATTTAGATTATCAAAATAGAAGACCTGATTTCCTTACTACTTTTGTAGAACATTTAGTAAATTGGGATTATGTTGCAGAGAGATTAAATAAGGCAAAATAAGTTAATTTTTAATAATACAATTTAAGGAGAAATAAAATGAAAGATTTGAAAGGAACAAAAACAGAAAAGAACTTACAAGATGCTTTTGCTGGCGAATCTATGGCTAGGAATAAGTATACATATTTTGCAAGCGTTGCTAGAAATGAAGGTTATGAGCAAATAGCTGCAATATTCCTTGAAACAGCAGAAAACGAAAGAGAACATGCTAAAGTACATTTTAAATATCTTAACGGTATAGGTGATACTCTTCAAAACTTACAATCTGCTTGGGAAGGCGAGAACTATGAGTATGAAGAAATGTATCCTACTATGTCTAAAGAAGCTGCTGCTGAAGGTTTCGATGAGATAGCTAATTCTATGAGATTAATCGGCGATGTTGAAAAAGAACATAGAGAGCGTTATGCTAAATTAAGAGAAGCTGTAAAAAACGGTACAGTTTTCAAAAGAAATACTAAAGTTCAATGGAAATGCAGAAACTGCGGATATATATATGAAGGTGAGGCTGCTCCTGAAATTTGTCCTGCTTGTAAACATGCTAAAAAATTCTTTGAAGTTAGAGTTGAGAATTATTAATTTGTAATAACTAATTAGAAATAATAGGGGGCTTGAATAAGGCCTCCTTTTTTTGTGTGTTTTTTATTTTTATTTAAAAATATAATATTGAAAATATTTAAATTGAGTTTATTATATTTCAAAAATTTAAAATGGAATAATAAATTAATTTATGTCAAACAATAATAACAAATCTATTTTTATAGCAGCTAGTGCTTATATAATGTGGGGGCTTCTTCCTATATATTGGAAGGCTGTTCAGAATTTTGATTCTGCTTTTGTGCTTGGGGTGAGAGTTATCACTACTTTTATATTTACTCTTATTATAATAATATTTAAAAAAGCTAATCTATACAGAGGCATGAAGCCTTTAATTTTAATTTTTATAGCTGGTATTTTTCTTGGAGTTAATTGGTTTTTATATATTTACACTGTAAACTCTGGTCATGTATTGGAAGCAGGACTTGCTTATTATATTGCTCCTATTTTAAGTATATTAATAGGCATAATATTTTTTAGAGAGAAAAAAACTCTATTAGAATATTTAGCTATTGTTTTAATGTTTATTGGAATGATATATCAAACTATTACATTAGGCAAACCTCCTGTAATGGCGTTTTTTATAGGTTTAACTTTTTCTATATATGGAATATTAAAAAAGATGACTATATACTCAGGCTGGGAGAGTTTATTTTTGGAGACTTTATCTATACTAATACCTTCAATTATTTTATCTAAACTTTATTTTCCAACAACACCTCAGCCTACTAGTACTTGGATAACTTTAATGTTTGCAGGAATTGCAACAGGCATACCATTATATTTATATGCAAAGGCTGCTAAATCTTTAGAGGTTTCTACTTTAGGCTTTTTACAGTTTTTTGTTCCTTTGCTTGCAACATTGCTTGCTATATTTGTTTATAAAGAGGAGTTGAATTTAAATAGAGCTATTACATTGGCTATTATTATATTGGCAGCTATTCTTTATGCTGTGTCAATATTTAGAAAATCTAAGACTAACAAGAAAATATAAATTAAAAAATAAAAGGGCTATACATAAAGTAAAGCCCTTAAATAATTTTTTATTAATTAAAAATTATATTTCTACATCCTTAGAATAATCTATTCCTTCAACTTCAAATCCATGCATATTCATATAATCTTTTCTAAACATAGACATATCAGCTAACTCTTTTAAATTATCCTGATTAAGTATTTTCCACACATTTAATACTTCTTCTTGAACATCTTTTTTAAGTTCCCAATCATCAAGCCTAATTCTATTAACAGAGTCTAAAGGTATATCGCCTCCATTATATAATTTATCACTTAATAATCTATACATCTGCTCAATACAGCCTTCATGTAATCCTTTAGCCTTCATTATTTTAAATAATATTCCAATATAAAGAGGCACTGTAGGTATAACAGAAGAAGCCCTTGTTACAACAGCTTTATTAACAGATATATAAGCATGTCCGTTTATCTTTTTTTGCATCTCTTTATCAAGTCTATGAGCTGTGTTTTCTATATCGTCTTTAGCTCTTCCAATAGTTCCGTCTCTGTAAACTGCTTTAGTGATTTCTGGTCCTATATAAGAATAAGCTATATTAATTGCATTTTCTGCAAGTAAATCTGCTTCAAGTAAAGCATTAGTCCAAAGCTCCCAGTCTTCTCCTCCCATAACCTTTACAGTGTTTTTTATATCTTCATCGTTAGCAGGCTCTATAGAAACATTTAATAACTCTTCAGTCATAAAATCTATTCCCATACCTTCATATTTTTTTCCTATAGGCTTTAATGTAGAACGATGCAAAATACCAGTTTTTTCATCTGTTCTCACAGGAGCAGCTAAACTATATATAAATAAATCTATCTTTCCATCAAAAAATTTTTTAGCTTCTTTTATAACTTCTTCTTTTGAAGCATTTAAAAAAGCGTCCAAATTAAGACTTACTTCTTCTATACCATCTCTTTTAGCAAACTCACTGAAAGCCATATTATTATACCAGCCCGGTGTAGCTGTTCTTCTCTCTGTAGCTGCTTTTTCTAATGAAACTCCCATAGTTTTAGCTCCAAGTCCATAAGCTATAGCAATTCTGCTAGCAAGGCCGTATCCTCCAGAGCTTCCTAATATAAGAGCATTTTTTACATTTGATTTTATTTTTCCTTTTGATTTTACATAATTAATTTGATTTTCTACTTCCTTTCTGCATCCTAATGGGTGAGCTGTAGTACATATATTATTCAATATTTTAGGCGCTACTATCATTTATGTATCTCCTTTAATAAAATTATTATCTTAAAATATATCTATACTTTATAATAGAATTGTATTTTTTTCAATAAAATAAAATTATATCAAAATAATAATTACATAATATTCTTTTATATGTTATACTATATAAAAAAAATTATGGTGTTTTTATGAGTATATCAAATGATTTATTAAATGACTGCAGAAAAAAATTAGGAAACAAGTTTACAAAAGAATTTATAAAAGAAAAAGAGAATAGCGATAATTTTATAAATGCATTAATTAATACAGATAATTTTGATATTTTTTATAATATGCTTGAAGAAGATTATTCTAAGAATATTTTTAGGAAAGTAGTATTATATAGGTATATGCTTGCTTTTAATCCTAAGGTGCATAAAAATTTATTAAAGGAAATATTATTTAGTTTTAAATACGGCATCATATCAACATTTAAATGGATTATAAAAATGATATCTTTTTTAATTACTAAGAGATTTAAACTTCCTAAAGAAATAGGAGCTTGGGCATTATATTATATATTTTATTTAGAGCAGTATAATGTAAGAGATGTGTTTGAAGTGAATGGGGATAATGTATTATTTGATGTTGGTGCTTGGAAGGGAGACAGCAGCTACTTTTTTTCTAAGAGAAGCTCTAATAATGCAAAAATATATGCTTTTGAGCCAGATAATAATGCATACAATGTTCTTAAAAATATTAAAGATAAATATAATCTCAATAATGTAATACTTCAAAATGAGATTCTTTTAGATTGTGAAAAGGATATAGATTTTGTTTCTATGATACCAAATACTCCTACAGTAAAAAAGCATGCTATTACTTTAGATATGTTTGTAGAGAAAAACAACATAGAAAATATTGATTATATAAAAATGGATGTTGAAGGGGCGGAACAAAAAATTTTGGAAGGTGCCGTAAACACAATAAAAAAATATAGGCCGAGTTTAGCTATAGCGATTTATCATGGCGGAGAGCTTTTTATGGAAGATTTTTTTAAGATACCAGTATTTATAAAAAGCATTGCAGATGATTATGAGTACTACATAAGAAGCTATTCACCTCGGGGTGGGGAGACTATTCTTTTTTGTAAGCCAAAAGAGTAATTAAAAATAAAGGCATATCTAAAAAATAGACATGCCTTATTAATATTTCCTTATTATATATATTATATTTTATTATTATATTTGAACGTCAGCGTTATAATCAATGCCGTCTAAACCAAAGCCGTGAAGATGTAAATACTCATCTCTAAATTGATTTAAATCTGCATTTTCTTTTAATGTAGTATTATCTTTAATTTTATCCCAAGCAAGAGCAACCTCTTTTTGTACGTCTTCTCTAAGCTCCCAGTCATCTAATCTTAATCTTTGTTTTTCATCAAGTATAAAGCCTTTGTCAGAATAGATTTTTTCTGCGAATTGTCTATACATTTGCTCTATACAGCCTTCATGAATATTTTTATCTTTCATTACTTTAAACAATATGCTTATATACAAAGGCATAGCAGGTATAACAGCAGAAGCTCTAGTAACAACCGCCTTAGCAACACTTACATAAGCATGACCATGAAGTTTTTCTTGCATCATCTTATCAATATTTATAGCAGTCTCTTCTAAATCATCTTTAGCCCTTCCAATAGTGCCGTCTCTATATATAGCCTTAGTCATCTCTGGTCCTATATAAGAATAAGCCAAAGTTAAAGCATTCTCAGAGAGCATATCTTCTTTTATTAGAGCCTCAATCCATAATCTCCAATCATCTCCGCCCATTACTTTTACAGTAGCTTTAATCTCTTCTTCACTAGCAGCAGGCATGTTTACCTGTATAAGCTCTTCAGTCATAAAATCAACACCAAATCCGCTATAATCTTTTCCTATAGGTTTTAAAGTAGAACGATATGTAATGCCCTCTTTTTCATCTTTTCTAATACCAGTAGCCAAACTATATATAACACAGTCTATTTTGCCATCAAAAAAGTTTTTAGCTTCTTTAATAATATTTTCTTTTGAAGATTCTAAAAAAGCATCTCCTACTATAGTTTTTTCTTTAATGCCGTCTCTTTTAGCAAACTCACTAAAAGCCATATTGTTATACCAGCCCGGTGTAGCAGTTTTTTCTTCTGATGCTGCTCTTTCAAATGATACGCTTAAAGTATTTGCATTCATACCATATGCTAACACTATTCTGCTTGCAAGACCATATCCGCCAGACCCTCCAAGTATTAAAGCGTTTTTTATGTTTGACTTTATCTTTCCTTTTGATTTAACATAGTTAATCTGATTTTCTACTTCTTTTTTGCATCCTAATGGATGAGAAGTTCTGCATACATTATTTGCTATTTGAGGTTTTACTACCATAATCATTAATCCTCTCTTTAATTTTTAATTAATTTTTTATTTTACATTAAGGATATATCATATTATATATTTTTCAATAGCAAATATATGATAATTAGTCTTTTTATTGTTACAAAATACACTTTTTTTATTAAAATTTGGAAATTATCCACATTATAAGAGACAATATTATACTAGCTATTATAGAAGTTACTATTGGAAATGCAAAAGTGAAATTTTCTTTTTTTATAACAATATCTCCCGGAAGTTTTCCGATTGGGATTTTTAATAATATTAATATGCCTATTATTATAGCAATGATTCCTACAACAATAAGCATTTTTGCAAAGTAGTTATTCATCATATTCTCTTATTAAATTATATTACTTTTTATTTATTTAAAAAATGTTTTATAAAAAATTATTCAGAGAGTTTTCTATTTAATTTTTCTATGTCTTTATCGTGCCCAGCTATTACAAGTATGTCCCCCTCAACCATAGACTCTTCAGGGTCAGGAGTACAATCAACTATAATCTTTTTCTCTCCCAATATACTAGTTGTTTCTTTTTTTATAGCTACAACATTAATTTTATATTTCTTTCTCAAATCAAGTTCTTTTAAGTTTTTGCCAGCAAGCCCAGCATGCACAGGAAACTCTACTATTGAGTGGTATTCTGTTAAGTCGTATAAAAGCAGAGAATCTCCAACTTCAAGCTGTTCAGCTATATGTATTCCCATTGACTCTTCCGGACTTACAAGGTGGGTAATTCCTATTTTGCTTAATATAGCTTTATGTCTTTCATCAGAATATCTTGCTATTATATTTTTTACGTTGAGTTCTTTTAATATTAGTGAAGTTAATATGCTTGTCATAATATCTTCACCTATAGTAACTATAACAGCATCAAATTTATTAATTTCTATAGCCTCTAATGCTTCTCTTTGAGTAGAGTCTAATTTCAAAGCCTGAGTAACATTATTTTTTATAGCTTCTATTTCATTAATGTCATTATCTATTGCCAATACTTCTATTGAAGGTTTATTCATTAATCTATTTATTAGAGCCTTACCTAAAGTACCAACTCCTATAACTGCATATTGTAGCATCTGTGAATACCTCTATAAAAATAATTTTTTTTAATTGTTATTTAATTTAGTTCAATTATGTTTTTATTATAGTTTAATATAAAAAATTGTCAAAAACAAAATTAAAATATAGGTGTTATATGTATTATAATATAATATTAAATTTTGATTTAAGCTATTGCAATCATATTATTAATATATATAATATTAAATATATTAATAAACGGAGGTACGCTATATGAAAAATAACAAATTGTACTTACTTATAACTATTATGATGATGATAGTATTAACTTCTTGCGGAACAGGTGTGAGCAGAAACAATCCTGAAGGTTGGATAAATGATGATACTTTTAGAGTAATGGGGATGGGTTCGCCTAGTGATGATATAGATGTTGATGATAAGTTTAGAAGAGAAGTTGTATCAAGACAGGCTGCAGAGTTAGATGCTAAAAATAAAATAGTAGCTAAGATAGTTGGTTCTTATGTAGAATCTTTAAGCTCTACAGAAAAGGGAATGATAGATGAATATGTAATACAAGAGAGAGTTGCAGGAAGAGTGAGGGGAGTATCTATAATTGAGAGCAAATGGGACTCTAAACAAAATTGTACAGTTGTAGCAGAATTATATTCAAAGGGCTTAAAAAAACAAATGGATACTTTAATTTCAAAATATCTTCAAGAGGTTGGTATGCAATACACTGCAGAAGATGTTGCTGGCAGAGTAAGAACTGCTGAATAAATAATTATAAAGGCAAGTTTTTATGTATAAAGAAGATATTAAAGGCAGATTGGCTTTTATTTCTGGAGCTAGTGCTGGTATTGGTGAAGCTGTTGCGAAGATGCTTGCTTCTAATGGTGTTAATCTTATTCTAACAGCTAGGAGAATTGAAAAATTAGAGTCTCTTAAAAGTATGTTAGAGAAAGATTATAATATAAAAGTAAAAGTTATCAAAGTAGATTATGCCGATGTTAATAGCATAAAAAATGCTGTATCTTCATTAGAAAATGAATGGAAGAATATAGATATACTTATCAATAATGCAGGGCTTGCTTTGGGTAAGGATTATTTTTATAACAATGATATAGAAGACAGCTTGCAGATGATAAGAGTAAACTGCGAAGGTTTGATAGTATTAACTAGAATGATAATACCTCTAATGCTTAATAGTAAAAATGCTGATATCATTAATTTAGCTTCTACTGCTGCAGACGAGGCTTATTTTGGAGGAGCCATTTATTGTTCTAGTAAATCTTTTGTAGAGATGTTTGGAGATGTTTTAAGAGTTGAGTTAATAGACAAGCCTATAAGAGTAACAAATATAAAACCGGGTGCTGTAAACACAGAGTTTTCTACTGTTAGATTTAAAGGAGATAAAGAGAAGGCTGATAATGTTTACAAGGGTTTTGATCCTTTATATGCAGAAGATATAGCCGATAATATAGAATACGTTATCACTAGAAAAAGACATGTTCAAGTATCTAGTATGACTATTTTAGCAGGTAATCAGGCTACAGCCACTATGATACATAGGGGTAAATAATTATATAATATTTTTAGGAGTTATTTTCTATGGGTGATATAGATAATACTAGAAATAGATTAAAGCTAGATAATCTTAAAGAAGATGATAGAAGAAATTTATTTAATAAGTTTGTAGATGCAGGCGGTGAGGTAATAACCAACAGAAAAAAGCAATCTACACTTGACTATTCATCTAAAAAAACTACTTCTAGTTATAATAAACCTAAAAATAATAATTATTCTAATAGCACTCCAAGAGGAAATTATGTTTATACTAATGCCTCTCAAGCTCCAAAAAAGGAAAAGCCAACTAGTACATTAATTGTAAAAAAAAGAAAAAGTGTATTTTTAAGCTTAAAATTATGGCTTGATGCTTTATCTAATAAAACAATAACAACCTTTGGAGGAAATGTACATAATAAGTTTTTGGGCTTTATAGATAAGAATGTTATATCAGCATTTTTGGAGATGGATACTTTTATATTTAATGCTCTAAATCCAATGGATGATAATTCTCTAGAGCCTAAAAGTAAAAAAGAAAAAATATTAGCTCAATTTGCTAATGATTTGGAAGATGTTGAACTTTTAGAGCGTATAAAAGATCAATATGATGAAAATATTTATAAGACTTTTTTAAGACAGTATAAAGATTTACATTCCCCTACAAAAGCAAGCAGTTATGTGAATGAACTTAAGGCTATGTTTAAGCCTTTATATATTTTGCATGCTTATTCTTCAAAATTAAAATTGGCAGGAGAAAAAGCTTTGCTTGCATATTCTATAGTAGATAATATTAGTAAGGGAGTTATTAATCCTAGAATATCTAATTTTAAAAAAGATGTAGATTTAATATATTCAAAATATTATCCTAGATTATTCTCTTTGCTTCAATATGCTTCTAAAGAAAAACTTGAAACATTGTCTGATATTAATAATTTTCTAGGTATCACAGAAACAGATGTAGTTGGATATTATACTAAAATCAAAAAAGAAAAAGAATTAAAGCAAAAAGAAGAAATTACAAAACAGCAGCAAGAAGAAACAAAAGAGACTCAAACAGCTGAAGACAATGAAGAAGAAAAATTAATGAAAATAGAATCTATAGGCGTAAAACTTATAGAGAAAGTGGTTTCATTTAGAAAAGCAGATAATAATATAGAAATAGAAAGTGATCCTTTTTTTAAAGTATCAGATGATGATAAAATATATAGAATAAAAGTATTATTAGATTTTTTAGATAGAGAGTATTCTGTATTATTTGTTTCTAATAAAGTAAAATATAATTTGCTTTATGATAATTTGGTGAGAACAGATTATAAGAGTGATTTTAATAACATATTTTTATCGCTATCAGATTCTAATTCTAGATTTTTAGAGTACAGTGATATGTGCAAAAATGCTTTAAAAATAGAACAAGATACTACTATGAGATTTGAGCAAAGAGTATCTATGTTGGCTGAAAAAAATGGGCAAATATCTTACACTGCTAAAAACCTAAAATCACATATAGTTTCTATTATATCATCTCTAAAAAAGAAATTAGATAAACTATTATTAGATAGAGAAGAGAGAGAAAGGATAATAGCAAATCCTAATGAGATATTAACATTCTTTTCTGATGTTAGCGGCAGTAAAAAAAGAATACAGGGATATAATGTATTAAAAGCTTTAACAGAGGCTTATTATTTTGTATCTGGTTTTTATTATTTAATTACAGCAGGAGAATTATCTGGAGCTGGAATATTAATAGAAGGTGCTAAAAAATCAGAAGAAAATGTTGCTAAACAAAAAGAAGAAAATAGTGTTAAAGATGAAAAAAAAGATGATTTAGACGATAATTTAAAAAATATTGAAGAAGAATTAACAAATGAATCTGATGAATCTGAGTTGAAGAAAGATGATGATAATGTTCAGGAGTAGGAATTGGCTTACAAATCAAATAAAATTATTATGCTTGAGTATATTCCATTAAGAATATTAATGGAAGTTATATCGTTTTTTCCTTATATTTTTGTGATATTTTTTGCAAAGATTATAGGGATTTTGATGTTTTATGTAGCTCCAAAGACAAGGAAAATTGCTTTAATTAATTTGAAGCAGGCTTTTCCAGAGAAATCTTATTTGGAGAGAAGGCTTATTGCTAGACGTTCTATGAAATCTATGATGATGACTTTTGCCGAGTTTATAAAGGCTTCAAGGATGTCAGATGAACAAATATTAAAACGTATAAAGATAGAAGGCAGAGAGATATTCGATAAGGCTTTAGAAGAAAATAAGGGAGCTGTAGTTATTACAGGGCATATTGGTAATTGGGAGTTTATAGCTTCATATTTTGGCATTCATGGATATAATCCTAGTGTTATAGTGAGGCCTTTAGATAATCCTAAACTAGATGCTTATATGAAGTCTTGGAGAGAAAAAAGAGGGGCTAAATGTATTGCTAGGAAGGGCAATTTAAAAGATATATTTTATGCTTTGAGAGAAAATAAGCCTGTTGCTTTTTTATGCGATCAGAATTACATAGATGGAATTTATGTTGATTTTTTTGGTGAGAAATGTGCTACTGCTGTTGGACCTGTTGCAGTTGCCATGAAGACCAAAGCTCCTATAGTTATAATGTATGATGTGCCTGATAGGTATGGTCATCATAAAATAATTGTTTCTGAGATGATGTATATAGAAGAGAAAGAGACTAAAGAGGAGACTTTATATTATAATACTCAAAAATATACTAAGAAATTAGAAGATATTATAAGAAAGTATCCTGAAAATTGGCTTTGGGTGCATCCAAGATGGAATACTCGTCCTAATGGAGAGCCTGAAGTATTTTATAAGCATAATAATTACAGATAATTTTTACTTTACTTTTTTATAACAGGTTTATATAGTGAAATCATCATTCAATCAATATAATAAAATTAAAAATAAACTACAATTATAGGAGGTAGTTATATATATGAATCAAAATAAAAAATCGTTTATGTTTTTTCTAAATCTTGGTCTTACATTCACTTTATTAGGAATAATAATATCATTTTTTATATTTTCTTATGAGAAGAACTCTAAAGACGGAGATTTTATTGTACATGCACAGGCTGCACCAGAAAAGGCTGCTTTTAATGGTTCTTTAGATGGGGCTTTAGAGGTTGAGAGTGCTATTAGAGAAGTTGTTAATAAGAATATGCCTGCTGTTGTTAATATATCTACAGAGATTGAGTCTGGTCAGACTTATGAAGATAGATATGCTGATGAGTTTTTTAGATTTTTCTTTGGAGATCAAATGCCTAGACAAAGAAGAAGCCAAAAATCTTTAGGAAGCGGTTTCATAGTTAATGATGAAGGATATGTTCTTTCTAATTACCATGTTGTTAAGGGTGCTACTAAGATTATGGTTGTTTTATATGGTGAAGATGAGGAGTTGCCTGCTAAATTAATAGGTTATGATGAGGCTTATGATTTAGCTTTATTGAAAATAGAATCTGATAGAGTATTTCCTTATGTAGCTTTAGGAGACAGTGATGCTATTGAACCCGGTGAATTTGCTATCGCTATTGGTAACCCTTATGGTTTAAATAATACTGTTACTTTTGGTATAGTTAGTGCTAAAGGTAGAAGCGATGTTGGAGCTAATAGATATCAGAGATACATTCAAACTGATGTTGCTATAAACCCCGGTAATTCTGGCGGACCTTTATTTAATATACATGGTCAGGTTATAGGAATTAATACTTTGATATATTCTACTTCCGGCGGAAGCATTGGTATAGGTTTTGCTACTCCTATTAACATTGCTACTTCTGTTATGAAAGATTTAAAAGAAAATGGAAGAGTTACTAGAGGTTATTTAGGAATATATTTACAAGACATTGATGAAAATCTTTCTAGAGGTTTAAATGTTAAACAAAATACTGGTGTATATGTAAGTGAGGTTATACCTAATTCACCTGCTTCTAAGGGCGGTTTACAAGATGGTGATATTATTATTGAGTTTGATGGCGAGAGAATGACTAAGAGTGTTGACTTATTTAATAAAGTTGCTACTACTAAAGTTGGAAGCAAAGTTGAAGTTAAATATTTAAGAAATGGAAAAGAAAGAGTTACAAGAATTACAATAGAGGCTAGAGAAGAAGATGAAGATGTTGTACCTAGTTCTAATTCATCACAAAGCTCAAGAGATGCTAATGCTTGGATGGGTTTAGATGTTTCTGAGGTTACTCCAGAGATATCTCAAAGACTTCAGATTAGAAGCAATGAGAGGGGTGTTGTTGTATTAAATATGACTCAAAGCTCTAAAGCTTATGCTGCAGGACTTAGACCTGGTGATGTAATTAAGGCTATTAATGGAATAACAATATCTAATATTGATGATTATAATAAGTTTGTTAAATCTTATGGTGATGATAAGTCATTTACAATTACAATAAAACGCTCTAGAATGACTTATGTTATTATTATAGAAGAATAAAACTTATAAATATATTATTATTTGGGAGCTGGGATATTATTATTTCTCAGCTCTTTTTTATTTTTAGTATTTTGTGTAATAATTAAAAAATACTTATTAAAAAATATTACTATAATAATAATTTGACTTAATTTATTATTATAGTATGATTATTCAAATATAATTTTTACTAGTATAAATAATAATGACAAATATAAAAATAACAATACAATATGACGGCACAGATTTTTATGGCTGGCAGATACAGCCTAATTTGAGAACGGTTCAGGGTGAAATTTACAAGGCGGTTCAAAAAATATATTCAAAAAAAAGCACCATATATGGATGCGGACGAACTGATGCTGGGGTGCATGCTTTGGGGCAGGTGGCTAATTTTAGGGTTGAAAAAATGCTTGTGCCTATAGAAAGGGTTACTAGGGCTTTAAACTCTTCTCTTCCTAAGGATATAAGAATAATTAATGCTGAAGTGGTTGATGATAGTTTTAATGCAAGAGCTTCTGCTACTTTTAGAGAATATATTTATGTAGTACAAAACAGTGATATATCGGTTCCTTTTTATGAGAGATATTCTTGGTTTTATAGAAAAAATATTATAAATGAAAAGCTTATAAATGAATATGCAAAATATCTTATAGGTGAGCATAATTTTACATCTTTTTGCTCTACTGAAGATGAGAATGATTCTAAGTTTAGATATATTGAGAGAGTGAGAGCTATAAGAAAAAAAGATACTATATATTTTATTATAAGGGGCAATGCTTTTTTGCATAATATGGTTCGTATTATAGTTGGTACATTGGTTGAAGGACAAAGAAAGAATATGCCTATTAATTTTATAGAAGAGATATTAAAAAAAGAGGATAGAACTCTTGCTTTTGTAACTGCTCCTGCTCATGGGCTTTATTTTAGAAGGGCTTTTTTTAAATAGAAAATATATAAAATAATATTATTTTTTAAGGAGATTTTATTATGATAGTAGTAATGAAACCAAATGCCAAAGAAGAGCATATAGAAAGTATTATAGAAAGATTAAAAAATGCAGGTTTAGGAATACATAAAAGTGTTGGTGTGGATTATACAGTAATAGGAATGGTTGGTGATACTTCCAAGATAGACAGAGAATTAATAGCATCTTTACCCGGAGTATCAAAAGTTTTAAAAGTACAAGAGCCATTTAAAAGGGCAAATAGGGTATTTAAAAAAGAAGATACTATAGTAGATGTGTCTGGTGTAAAAATAGGAGGAGAGAAACCCGTAATAATAGCAGGACCTTGTTCTGTAGAAAGTGAGGAACAATTAATAAGCATAGCAAAAAGCGTAAAAGCTTCAGGAGCTTCAATGCTTAGAGGGGGAGCTTTTAAGCCAAGAACTTCACCTTATGCTTTTCAGGGCTTGGCACTTGACGGACTTAAAATATTAAAACTTGCAAAAGAAGAAGTTGGCATTCCTATAGTAAGTGAGATAGTATCTATTAGACATTTAGAAGATTTTGAAAATACTGTTGATATGATTCAAATTGGGGCAAGAAACATGCAAAACTTTGAGCTTCTAAAAGAGGTTGGAAAATTAAAAAAACCAATACTTTTAAAAAGGGGCTTAGCTAACACTATAGAAGAATGGCTAATGAGTGCTGAGTATATACTTAATCAGGGTAATGATAATGTGGTATTATGTGAGAGAGGAGTAAGAACATTTGAAACTTACACAAGAAACACTTTTGATGTATCGGCAATACCAGCAATAAAGCGTTTGAGCCATTTACCTGTTATAGGTGACCCTTCGCATGCAAGCGGTAAATCTTGGATGGCACTTCCTTTAACTCTTGCTACCATTTCTGCAGGTGCTGACGGTATGATTATAGAAGTGCATAATGACCCTGAGCATGCTTTATGTGATGGGGCACAATCTATAAGGCCAGAGGTGTTTGATGATATTATGCAGTCTGTTAATATGATATCTGATACTGTTGCAAAAATAAAAGAAAAACATAATGGCAAGATTTATACTAAATAAATTATATAAGTATAAAAAGATGAAATTAGGTTTGATATATTGTTATTTGTGCTAATTTAAATAAAAAATATAAAATTCATGTAATTTATGTGAAGTAAACTATAAAAAAATTTGACTTCATTAGTTATTTATGCTATAATTACTCACTCGTTACATTTTAGAATAAAAACCACAATATTTAAAAACTTTTAGAAGGTGTATTATGGATAAGAAAACATTAAAAACAAAAGATAATACTTATGTTTTATCCCAAAAAGATATAAAACAAAACTGGCTTATTATAGATGCTAAAGGTAAATCTTTAGGAAGAGTTGCTAGCAGAGCAGCTTATTTATTAAAAGGAAAACATAAAGTTGATTATGCTTACAACTTAGATAATGGTGATTATGTTATTATTATAAATGCTAAAGATATAGTATTAACAGGAAATAAAAAGAAAGGCAAAATACATTACAGACACACAGGTTATCCCGGCGGTATAAAATCTGTAAGCTATGGTGAGCTTTTAGAGAGAAATCCTGAAAGAATGGTTAAAATAGCTGTTAAGGGTATGCTTTCACATAATCCATTAGGCAGACAGCATCTTAAAAAGTTAAAAGTATATGCTGGCAGCGAACATCAGCATGAAGCTAATAAACCTACAGTTGTAAATATATAATTAGGAGTTAAAAAATGGCATCTAAACAATTAACTATATTCACAGGCAAAAGAAAAACTGCTAATGCTAGAGTTCGTATAACTTTAGGCAGCGGCAAAATTTTAATAAATGGTAAGAATTATGCTGAATATTTCTGTAATAGAGCAGCTTTACTTAAAGTTGTGGAAGACGCTTTAAAAGTAACAGGAAATTTAGGTAAATATGACGTATATGCTAATGTACGCGGCGGCGGAGTTTCTGCTCAAGCTGATGCTGTTAGACATGGTATAGCTAAAGCCTTAATAGGTGAGAGTCAAGACTTTAGAACTACTTTAAAACGTAATGGTTTCCTTACAAGAGACTCTCGTGTGGTTGAACGTAAAAAATACGGTAGATCTGGTGCTAGAAAGCTATTCCAATTCTCAAAACGTTAATTATATATTATTCTCTTAAAATATTATATAAGGTGTTTAAGAAATGAATGCTAAAAAATTAAAGAAATTTAAAGATTTAATCTTAGAAGAAAAAAGAAAGACTTTAGATGAATTATTAAGCGGTAATGAATCTTACGAAACACTTAAAGAAGATGCTCATGGGGATTTGGCTGATATAGCTTTTCAGGCTTACGAAAAACAAAATTTAGTATCTTTTTCACAAAAAGAAAGAGACAGATTAGATATGCTTAATAATGCTCTTAAAAGAATTGAAGATGGCTCTTATGGTAAATGTATAGATTGTAAAGAAGAAATTAATGAAGAGAGATTAACTGCTATACCATATACTTTAAGATGTATTAATTGTATGTCTAAATATGAAGATAAAAAACGTCGTGAAAAAATGTAATGTATGTTAAAGTTGTTTTTAACCTTCCTATAGATAAGGTACTTACATACAAAAAACCTGATGATATAAATGATAGTTTGATAGGCTGTAGGGTTATAGCTCCTATAAGAAATAGAGGCACTAAGGGTATTGTAATAGAAGAGACTGATGACCTTGATGGAGATTATAAAGTACTGCCTATCACTACTAGAATAGACCTTGAACCTATATGCTCTGAAAATGAATTTAATTTAGCTAAATGGATGAGCAGATATTATCACTCTTCCTACGGTGAGGCATTATTTGCTGCTTTACCCGCTGGAAATCCTTCCAAAAAGAAAACTACTCCTAAACCTATAAAAGTTAAACAAAAACCTTACCTTAAACTTAATGATGAACAAGAAAATGTTTTAAATATAATATTAAAAAGCATAGAAAAAGAAAAAAAAGCTAAAAGTTTTTTGCTTCATGGTGTTACTGGAAGCGGTAAAACAGAAGTTTATTTGCAGGCTATAAAAAGGGTAGTGGATTTAGGAAAACAGGCTATAGTTATACTTCCAGAAATATCTCTAACCCCTCAAACCATAAAAAGATTTGCTGAAAGGTTTGAAGGAAAGATTGCTGTGCTTCATAGTAAATTATCTCCTACTGCTAAATATAGATATTGGCAGATGATAAGAAATAATGAGATAAAAATTGTGATAGGAGCAAGAAGTGCTATATTTTCTCCTACCCCTAATCTTGGTATTATAGTGATAGATGAAGAGCATGAAACTAGTTATAAATCAAATGAAACTCCGAGGTATCATGCTAGGCAAATTGCTTTCTATAGAAAAGAGAGAGAAAATGCTACACTTATTTTGGGAAGTGCTACTCCTTCTCTTGAAAGTTATTATCATGCTTTAAATGGCACTATAGAGCTTCTTACTCTCACTAAAAGAGCAGCATCAATTAATATGCCGGAAGTTAAGATTTTGGATTTAAAAAAAGAAAAGAGGGCTGATTCTTTTCCAATGCTTACCCAAACACTGGTGGAAGAGATTAATAAAAAATTAGAGCTTAAAGAGCAGATAATATTATTTTTAAACAGAAAAGGATATGCACCAGTGGTGAGCTGTTCCCATTGCGGAGTGGTGTTGGAATGTCCTAATTGTTCTGTTTCGCTTACCTATCATAAAAAAAAGAATGTTGTTATGTGTCATTACTGCGGATATACTCAATTTGTAGAGGAGCTATGCGATAAATGTAACATTGGGCATTTTGAGAGAATTGGCACTGGTACAGAAAAAGTTGAAGAGAATCTTAATACTTTATTTCCAAATGCTGTTATAGAGAGAATGGATCAAGAAACTGTTGGCGGAACAAAAAAATATGAAGATATATTTAAAAGATTTGCAGACAAAGAAATAGATATTTTAATTGGAACTCAAATGATAGCTAAGGGGCTTGATTTTCCTAATGTTACTTTGGTTGGTGTTTTGCTTGCCGATATGTCGCTTCATATACCTGATTTTAGAAGTGCTGAGAGAACTTTTAATTTAATAACTCAAGTTGCGGGAAGAAGCGGAAGGGGAGATAAAAAAGGAGTTGTTTATATTCAAGCATTTAATACTAATCATTATGCTATACTTTATGCTAAAGAGCACGATTATATTTCTTTTTACAATAGAGAAATAGAAAATAGAAAACATACTGCAGGTTTGCCTTATCCTCCTTTTTTGAGATTGGTGAGGATTGTTGTACGAGGAATAGATGCCAAAAAAGTAGAAAGTGATGCCAACATTATAGCAGATTTAGCTAGAACTCTTACATATAAATATACTGAAAAAGTAGAAATATTGGGTGCTACTCCTTGTACTATGAGTAAGCTGAATAAATATTATAGATGGAATATTTTAATAAAAACTCTTTCGCATTCGCTCCTAAAAGAATTCTTTGAAAGTTTAAACAAATCCTTTATAGCTCAAAAAGGAAACTATATAGAAATAGATATAGACCCAATTAGTATGCTTTAAACATCTATATAAAATCTCAAAGCATTCTTAATTCTAGCATTTAACTCATTTTGACCAACAGGCTTTTGTACATAATCGCAAGCACCCTTTTCAAGTCCATTAACTACATCATCTTCATTATATTTTTTTGTGATTATAATAATAAGTGCCATTCTTAAGCTTATTTCTTTTTTTATCTCGTCTAATAAATAAAAATAATCCTTATCATCAGATAAATTAATATCCATTAGAATAATATCTGGAAGTATCTTTTTTAATTCATTTAATGGATTAGTTAAATTAGAAACTATAGAAACCTCATAATCTTCTCTAAGCCATTGCAAATAGTTCTTTCTTGTAATTTCAATAGGCTCTATAATTGCTATTTTATATTTAGATACTCTTCTTTTTAATTTAGCTCTCTTGTCTCTTTTATTGAATGCTAAAAATACTTTTAAATCTGCATATCTAATTTTGTATCTTTTTCCTGGTGTAACATCAGCTTTAAGTCCATAATGTCTTACCCAATAATTTACAGTAGTCCTCGATACTCCTAATATCTTTGAAACGTCTATTGGAGAGAGTAAATCATCATCTTCATATATAACATTTTTATCTAAATCCATTAAATATCCTTTATTTTTTTATAAATAAATAAAAAGATAGAATAATATATAGCTGTATATTTGTCAATAAATATAAATAATATATATCTATACTTTAAATTTAAAAAAGTTTTTTAATATTTCCAATAAGATTTTCTATTTTTTCTAAAATATTATTGTTATTTATAATATCTTCTATGTCTTTATCAAAATTATTAGGCAATTTCTTACATAATTTCTTAGCATAATCTATAAGTTTTTTCTCACCAACATGAAGCTCTTCATTTATAGCAAATAATATGTCAAAATATGATGCTAATATAGCACTTGTTCTATGATTAATACTAACAATATCGTTTCTTTTTATTGCATTTTTTAATTGTTCGTAGAATGATGCCGATTGTTTGAGATACATAACATTATAATTTTTTTCTATAATATTATCTTTAAGTTTTTTTGGATAATCTTTAGTCAGTTCTTTTTGAAGTGTTCTAAAATAATCATTACTTTCATAAAGTATTTTTGAGTTCTTTATATTATATAAAAATGCTGTAGTGTAACCTATTTTTGAATTGCATTTTCTCCATACATAATCAATTTCATTTTCTATATAAGAAATATCTCTATACATAAAATCTAAACAAATATTACTTTCTTTTAATATAATTTCATCACCATATTCAAAATAATTGTTTGCTAATTCATAATTCAGAGAATATTTTTTGGCAAATTTTTCTCTCATTTCTATATTTACTTTTTCTTTGGAATAAACATAAATATCATAATCTGACATACTATCATTAATTAAACTAGTTTTAGAGCCGGAAAGAACTATAGCATCTATATTATTTTTTTGCGTTGCATGTTCTATGTAATCATTTATTATTTGTTTTATATTATTATTCATATATAAATATCCTAATTTGTTTGTATATATTATAATATAATTTTTCTAAAAATATAATAAACCTATTACTAAAAATAATTATCTTATATATATGCGAATTTTACCGAATATAATAAACAGAATTATACTAAAAATATTATAGGATTGGTTTTGTGCTTTTGGGAAATGACGCTTACAACAAGTTTATCGAATACGTAGAAAACAATATTAATTTTGAGTTTCTATCTCATATACCGGGCTATGATAAAAGTTATGAAGTTCAAAGAGAATCTATTATTAAACTTATAAAAAAATCTAATAATAATGAGTCTTTTATAGATTATACAGCATATACTTATCAAACTCTAAAAAGCAATATAATAAAACAGATAGTACTTAGTCGTTTAAAAAATGAAAATGGTGAAGAGTATTCTTTTATTAATGATGATAAATTTAATCTTACAGATGATGAATTAGTTGATTATTTATCTGTACTTTTAATATTAAAAGATATAATGCATACGAGCTATATAGCGTATCTTCCTATTTATAATGAGTATAAGTATGATGTTAAAGAGTTTAGAGATAAAGCAAAGGAAATGATAGATAATTCTATTGATAATATATCTACTTTAGAGAATATTAATCCAATATTTATAGCAATAGCTGCAAAAAGTATATTGCCATATTCGATAAAGAATGATGAATTATCTTCTTCATCAAGGCTTATATCAATTTTGTTTAATATATCTAGGATAATATCATCATATCCATATGTTGAAGAAAATATGATAAATACTCAGCCTATATTTGTAAGTGCTATATATAATTTGGTAAATAATGCTTCATTTTTGGGATTAGATTATAATATGATTAAAAAATTGTATGATATAGTAAAAATAGGGGAAATAGAGTGGAAAAACTAATTAAACATAATATTAATTTTATAGCAGCGGCAATATCTTCTTTAACTATTATATCTATGTGTGCGTATATGATACTTGATATTAATAAATATGTAATGAATATATTAATTTGTGTAGAGTTTTTATGTTCATTTTATTTTGTATGTGTATTCTTCTATAATGTTAAAAAATATTCTAGGATAGAATTATTTTTTTATTTGGTTATTTATTTAATGCCTTTTATATTGTCTATATTGGGACTATTTTATGCTTTTAATTTCTTTTCGCTTGATAGAATATTTTTAAGAGAAAGTATAATTGCTTCTTTTTTAACTAGACTTTATCATGTAATATTTATTTTTTATATTGGTCATATAATATATTTTTTCTATTTATTTAGTATTGAAAATAACAATACTTTTTTCTCTCTTTTATCATCAAATTTTGTAGTATGTGTATCAATAGTAATTGCTTTTATATTTATAATATTATATAGCATTTTGAATTGGGCATTTGATGGAAAGATTTCTAGTTCTTATGCTAATATAAGAGATAATATTATATATGAGGCTCAAACTACTTTTTCATTAGAGTCTGAAAATATAGAGTATGAGGGATTTGCTAATACTTATGATGTGGCTTTGATATATTATGATAATGAGCTTAAATATCAGATAGATGATTGGAATAATTTTAAAAAGAAACATTTATTATTTGAAACAGCTATATATCAGGGAGAAGGTTTCTTTATACTTAGCAGCGGGAAAAAATTTACATATTCTTATTATATTTTTATTTTGGCGTATGTTATAGTTAATTCTTTGATTTTAGTATTTTCTATATTTTTCTTTAAGATATTTTTGGAGAAAAAATTTAATAGCTATATGAATATTATGATAAAAGGTTTTAAAGAAGATAGTTATATTTATGCAATAGATACAGATAAAATGGATAATACAGAAATAAAAGAACTTTCTGAGCTATATAATAAAAAATTATTAAGCTATAAGTATAGAGAAAGATATGTTAAGATGTTTACAAGGTAACTTCTCCGCACGTTGAATTGATTTAAAAATATAAGTTTATTTATAGAAATAATTTTATTTTTTATATAAATTCATTCAGCGTGCGGTTTTATTGACTATAAAAATAAATTATATTTTCTATTAATAAATATATTCATTAAAACTGAACAAAACTACACCCATGTTTTTATTTTGCTTTTATTCATTGACAAAATAGTTTATAGTGTTAAACTGAACATTGTTCATTTAGATGGGCAAATTTTATATATTAAGGAGTTTGTCAATGACAAAGATTATAGTTTTATTATTAGCTCTAAGCATATTTGCTATTTCATGTTCTTATCAGCATAGGCATTTAATAGGTGACGGACCTCAAAGCGGTGTTGAATTAACAAGAAAGCAATGGTATGCACTTTGGGGATTGGTTCCTGTTAATGATGTTAATGTAACAGAGTTGGCTGGCAATTCAGAAAATTATGAGGTCTATTCAAGAAGAAGTGCGGGTGATGTATTTATAAATCTTATCACAGGTTTAGTTAGTTTTACAAGCAGAACTGTTACTGTAACAAAATAAAAAGAGATTATGAAAATATTTTATTTTTTATTACTATTAATAATTTCATGCAGTCAAAATAATAATTATGATATATTCTCTAATAATAATATAAGATTTAAAAAATTAGATTTGGACAATAATATTTTATATAAAAATAAATATGATGTAACGAATGTAAATGCAAAACTTATTCCATTAAATAATTCTATAAAACTATCTGATGAAGAGAGAGATTACATAATAGAGACTACGGGATATGTAAAAGATTTATTTTTTGTAGAAAGTATTTTTTTGGAAGAAGAAAGTCAAACGAGCTGTTTAATAGGTTATATGAAAGCAGAAAATAATTCTTTAGAAAAACTTATAAACTACATAGAGAGTATTAAAAATAATATATCTAAAAATTATTTTAGTATTAATGGTAATAAAAATATACAATATAAAATAATATTAGAAAATACAATATTGTTTTTTTCTATATTTGAAGAGAAAAGGTCAAATTATCTCATATTAAGCTACACATTTCCAAAAGATAATGAATATATATCTATGGAGCAAGTAGCCAATTCAATTAATTCGGTAGAGTTTTATTAATTTAAAGAGGAGATTATTTAATAATTTCCTCTTTATTATAAGTTATTTTCAATAAATATTTCTATTGATAATTTTTAATATATCTTTCAATAATTTTCAATTTAATTATTAACCAAACAAGCAGTATTTTAAAATGGCTTGAAACCCTTGTTTTTGAGGGAGTGCGGAATTACAATAATAGTACGAATATAGACTTTATTTTACGCGGGCTTGAAACCCTAGTATATAGAAGGGAACATTTTTTAAGAATGTTTATAATAAAAATTAATTTTAAGGAGAGTTCATTTATGAACAAAAAAATCTTATCAATCATTTTTAGTTTATTTTTAGTAGGTGTATTTAGTATAAGCTGTTCCAGTAAAGAAGATCCAAAAGGCATAGAGCAGTATAATGGAAATATTTATGCTTCAGAAAGTAAAGATATTTTTGGCCGTTATTTGTGGCTACAAGTAAAAGGTAAGCAAATAGCTTTTGTTAGTCCTAGTGACAATACTTCTATGCCAGATTTTAGTGGTGAAACATATTTTGATGTGGAAGGTTCTGGCAGTTCATATACAGTTAAGATCCCTGATAGTGTTGGTATGCCAAAATTTACACTAGAATTTTCAGCTGATGGCTCTACTGTTAATGCTGAAATTACTTATCTTATAAACGATGGTACAGAACCACATAATGAAAAATATCAATGTGTTAAAAAAAATTAAAGTTGATTAACAAAAAAGGCTTTGCTTGAAGGTTTAAAAATTTTCAGGTGAAGTCTTTTGTTTTCAAATATTTTTATAGTAAACTATATGTAAAAATTATATAAAAATTAATTTTAAGGAGAGTTAATTATGAACAAAAAAAAATTATCAATCATTTTTAGTTTATTTTTAGTAGGTGTATTTAGTGTAAGCTGTTCCAATTCAGAGCAAACAGATCCCAAAGGCATAGAGCAGTATAATGGAAATACTTATGTATCAACAGGAACTTTTGCAGATCAACAATCTTCAGAAGTATATTTATGGGTATCAGTAAAAGATAATAAAGTTGGTATGGCTCCTAATGCTAATAATACAACAGCACCAGATTTTACTGGATCATATATGAGTGGTATAACAGGTTCTGGTTCTGATTATAGTTTTGATTCTGGTGATGGTATTGTAGCAGGTACTCTAAAATTTACTGATACTTCTGTAACAGTTAATTTTACAAAAAATACGGTAGTACCTTCTACAATAGGTCAAGATATAATTTGTAATAAAAAATAATAATCAATAAATATTTTTACTAAGAGGCTTTACTTGAAAGTTTTAAAAAAATTTTATGTGAAGCCTTTCATTTTTTAAATATGAAAAATTATTCTTGTGTTTAATTAAAAATATTATATACTATGCCAAATTTATTAATACATTCTAATATTATTGTGTTAATAGATTAAAAAAATATTACATCAAATATTATTTTTTAATAAAAAATTCAAGGATATTATTATGAATAAGAAAATTCTAACGATCTTTTTAAGCCTATTTCTAGTAGGCATCTTGTCAATAAGTTGTTCAAACGTTGAGCAAACAAATCCAAAAGGCATAGAGCAGTTTAACGGTAATTCTTATGTATCAACAGAAGCTTTTGATCTCACTTCTATTCAAGGTAGTTCTGCGGACTATTTATGGATATCAGTAAAAGATGGTAAAGCTGCTATGACCACTGATACTGATAATACTACAGTACCCACTATTGCTGACACACAGTACTTTAGTGTAACAGGTGGTGATACTGGTTATATTTTTTCGCTTCCTGATAGTAAAGGTACAGCTAATTCAGTTGTTGGGGTTTTGTACTTTGGCTTTGATGGTTCTATTGTAAAAGTTCGTTTTATGAAAAATACAGATGATATAGAAGGGGTAATGTTAGATAAAAATATAACTTGCAATAAAAAATAATCAATCATTAAAAAATTAAAAGGGCTTTACTTGAAAGTTTTAAAAAATTTCAGGTGAAGCCTTTATTTTGTCAAAAAATAAAAAATTATTCTAGTTTTAGTTTAACTTTAATATATAATTATAATAAAAATAAAGGAGTTTGTTATGTCTCAAAATTTTTACTGTGAATACTGCGGAGCTAAATATTCTTCAATAGCTTCACTTACTAATGGTTATTGTCTCAGGCATCCAAATGGCCCTAATAAAGGAAAGCATAAACTTTATGAGGGAGGAGAGAAGTCAGAATATTTCTGTAAGTATTGCGGAGCTAAAAATAAATCTTTACAGTCATTAACTAATGGTTATTGTCTCAAACATCCTAATGGTCCTAATAAGGGTAAGCATTCGCCTGCTTTATAATAGGGAGTTTATTAATGAATTATAGAATAGAAGATTTAAAAAATACTTGGCAATTTCCATTCAATAAATCTAAAGAAATCATAAAAGATATTTTTTCTATTATACAAAAATATGCTAAAGATGATATACTTAAGAAATATCGTGATTATATCAAGAAAAATACTTTTAAAGAAGATTATCCTTTTAATATATTTGAACTTATTTCTGATACATATTACAAAGAAAATTTTCATTCTGATATAATAGCAAAACTTTTAGAACATGAAACTGTATTAAAATATTTTCTTGATTTTATAGATGTTGATGCTTCTAAATATTTAAATAATAATTATTCAGTTGTAAGAGAAGAAAATAAAATTGATATTTTAATTAAAACTGATACAAATTGCATAATTATAGAAAACAAACTTAATTGGGCTAAAGATATGAAAGAGCAATTATCAAGATATTATAATGATTGTTTAAAAAATAATTTAGAACCTGAAGTAATATATTTATCTCCTAATACATTAAAACAGCCTACACCTCAAAGTATTGGAAATATACCAAAAGAAAAAATCAAAATCATATACGGATATGATGGAGAAGATGAAGATTTTTATACTAAAGTAATAGAAAACAGTTTAAATGATTTTATAAAAAATAATGAAGCTAAGGAATGGATATTATTAGCAGAGCATTATTTAAAAATATTAAGAGAAACAGGAGTAACTAAAATGGATAAATTAACACAAGATTTTTATAATGAAATAATAAATAATACTGATGAATACGAAAAAATAAAATTAATAGCGGATATGTATAATAATTTAATTGTAACTCGTATCAATAACTTAGTTTCAAAATTTCAAGGTGATAATTGGAAAAATGAATGTTTTTACAAAGATTTTGAAAGCAAGAAAAGAGGGCTTAATTATGCTATAGCGATATACTTGGATAATGATTATTATTGGTTCAATTTATTTTCAAGAGGTGAAGATACTGGAGATGATCCAAAATTAATAAAAAAATTGGAGCAGGATAATAAAGATATAAAGGCTTGGCTTAAAAAACATAATTTATTTGACGATACTTTTTATTTTGATGGCAGATGGTCAAAAGAATTTAAATTTCCACAGCAGGAAAAAGAATTATATGACTTTACTGAAAAAGTTATACAACTTCTAGAAAAAGAGGTTGAAAGTATATGCAGTAAATAATTACATATATAAAGAGCTGGTATTTTTTATACTGGCTCTATATATTAGCAAGCTTTATAAACTCATCTGCTTCCATTATCTCTACGCCTAAATCCTGAGCTTTTTTGAGTTTGCTTCCTGCTTTCTCGCCTACAATCAAAATATCTGTGTTTTTTGATACTGCAGATTGTACATTTGCTCCGAGCCTTTCTGCAGTTTCTTTTGCCGAAGTCCTTGTAAAACCTTCTATGGAACCTGTTATTACAACATTTTTTCCTGTGAGAGGCGATTCTACAGTTGTAAGTTTTTCAAATACAGGATTAACTCCTTCATTAATTAAATCTTCTATTAACTTTAATGACTTTTCATTGTTAAGAAAATCATAAATACTCTTAGCACTTATCTCGCCTATACCTTCAATATTTTGTAAATCTTCAATAGTAGCTTTTTTGAAATTGTCCACTGAAGTGAAATATTTAGCAAGTAAGTCTGCAGTAGTCTCTCCTACCTGACGCATTCCCAATGCATATATAAATCTTTTTAGAGTGGTATTTTTACTCTCTTCAATAGATTTTATCATATTGTCTGCCAACTTCTCTCCCATTCTCTCAAACTTAAATAAATCTTTTTTTGTTATTTTATAAATATCTGCAGGTGTTTTAACAAGCCCGCTTTTTGTAAATGCGGAAATCCATTCTTTGCCTATACCGTCTATATTCATAGCAGGTTTTGAAACAAAATATTCTATATATCTTGTAATCTTGCTTGGGCATTCATTATTTATGCATCGCACAATTACATCACCATCAGTTATAGCAGTATCTCCTCCGCAAACAGGGCATTTTTTAGGAAACTCAAAAACTTTACTCTCTGAAGGTCTTTTGTCTAATACAACTCTCACAATTTTTGGTATAACGTCCCCAGAACGTATAACTACAACAGTGTCCCCTATTCTTATATCTTTTGATTTTATTTCATTAGGGTTATGAAGCGTAACATTTGAAACAGTAACACCACCAACCTGAACAGGCTCTAACTTTGCAACAGGTGTTAATGCACCAGTACGTCCAACTTGTACTTCTATGTTTTTAAGTATTGTTTCTTTCTCTTCTGGTTTAAACTTAAATGCAACCGCAAATCTTGGAGCACGTGATAAGAATCCTAATTTCTCCTGATACTTAACATCATCAACCTTTATTACAAGACCGTCAATTTCATAATCCATTTTGCTTCTATTTTCTTGTATGCTGTAATAAGTTTCTAATACTTTTTTAGCTTCAATATTTGGATGTACTCCTTCAACTGTAAAGCCTAATTCTGATAAAAACTCCATTGATTTGTATTCATTAGTTAAATCAAAATCTTTATAATTTGCAATCTGATAGGCAAAGAATTTTAATCTTCTTTTTTTACTCTCTGCACTGTCTAATTGTCTTAATCCTCCAGCAGCAGCATTTCTAGCATTAGCAAAAGGTATCTCTTCAAGCTCCTCTCTCTCTTTGTTTAATGCTTCAAAATCCTTTTTTGTTATTAATGCCTCTCCGCGTACAATGAGTTTTTTTGTCTCTTTTATGTTTTTTGGAACATTGCTTATCATCTTAACATTATTAGTAACATTCTCACCAACTTGTCCGTCTCCTCTTGTGCTTGCAACTATGAGTTTTCCTTTTTCATATATTAACTCTAAAGCAAGTCCGTCAAATTTATTTTCAACAGTGTATTTTATATTACTTGCATTAAGTTCTTTTTGCATTCTATTGTCAAACTCTAAGAATTCCTCTTCGTTCATAACATTAGAAAGTGAGTACATTGCAATAGGGTGCTCAAACTTCTCAAACTTTTCAAGTATAGTGCCTCCTACTTTATTTGTGGGGCTGTCATCTTTTTTTAATGCTGGAAACTCTCTCTCAAGATTTTCTAATTCTCTAAAGAGTTTATCATATTCATAATCTTCTATTTCAGGGTTATCATCTGTATAATAAAGCTTATTATGGTAATTAATAGTTTTTGTTAATTGTTCAATTTTTTGTTTAGCTTCTTCTATATTCATCATGTCCCCTTAAATCATTTTAAAATTTATTGTAAAACAATTTTATTATAATATAAAATGGTTTGAATTCAATAGTTAAATTTCTAGGAGATAAATATGTTCTTAGATTTGCCTTCAACATTAAAAAAAGTAGCTTTTAAGCATATAAAAAAAATACAAATATTATTTTATATTAATACATATTCCAAACATACAAAGTTACAATACTTGCATTTTTTGCAACTTTTTGACGAAGTCCGCACAGCGAGAGCGACAAAAAAGTTGAATAAAAAACTTATATAAAAGATATAGTTATTTCAGAATATACTGAAAATTTTAACTTTATTTATTTTAGTTGTTTGCAGGGCCTTGCCCCGCACCCCACTTCTTTTGCGACCGAAGGGAGTGTCGGAGACGTGGCCCAAAGAAGCAAAAGGACTACATTGTTTAGCTTTAAATGTTGGTATTACAATATATTTTATACATATTCCAAACATACAAAGCTATAACATTTGTACTTTTTGCTATGGGAAAAAGTTGAATAAAAAAACTTATTATATATTTGAAAACTTTTAGGTTTATCATACAATAATCAATTTTTAATACAATTAAATTTATTTACTATAATCAATATCATTTCTATAACAAAACTCTATACCCACACTGTCATTTTCTTTTGCAAGCTTTATCAAGTACTTTTCCATTTTTGGTTTTAATTTATCATTAGATATTTTGTACGCTTTTTCAAAATTTTCTAAAGATTCAGATTTTAATTTTTTATATTCTTCATCTGAAATACTTCCTTTTTGAATGTTGGCAAGTATATTTTTAATATATCCTATACTGTTAAAAGTTTCTGGTATTTCTTTTCCTAATTCTTCAACTTTACAAAAATCTTTTAAGCAGTCATTATACATTTTAACTGCTTTTTTTATATTTCCGTTATATCTTTCAATATTAGCAAGTTTAGTTTTAGCATATCCTCTAGTGTCATATATTTCAGCATTATAATTAACTATTTTAATACCCTTACTACAATACTCTATAGATTCATTTAATAACTCTTTTGCTTTTGAAATATTATTATTTTTCAAGTCAATATTTGCTAATTTAATTTTACAGAAGCCTATTTGATTATAAGCATGTATATCACTTTTGTATGTTTCTATGCATTTACAAAAATCTTTAATCGCTTCCTCATATTGCTGTAAATTTATTTTAGCATCTGCTCTATTATAATAAGCATATAAATCATTATGATCTAATTCTATAGCCTTATCATAATCTTTTATAGCTTCCTCATACTGCTGTAAATTAAGTTTAGCATTTCCTCTACAAAAATAATCTAATGAATCATTATTATTTAATTCTATATCTTTATCATAATCTTTTATAGCTTCCTCATACTTCTGTAAATTAAATTTAGCAGTTCCTCTATAAAAATAAGCTAATGGATCATTATTATTTAATTCTATAGCTTTATCATAATCTTTTATAGCTTCTTCATACTGATACAAATCAGCTTTAGCTTTTCCTTTATAAAAATAAGCTAATGAATCATTATTATTTAATTCTATGGCTTTGTTATAATCTTTGATTGCTTCTTCATACTGATACAAATCTGCTTTAGCATTCCCTCTATTATTATAATATTCTGGATTGCTGCTGTCTAATTCTATGGCTTTATCATAATCTTTAACCGCTTCTTTATACTGTTGCAGCTCTGTTTTAGCAATTCCTCTGTTATAATAAGCATAAATATAATTAGGTTCTAACTCTATAGTTTTACTGTAATATACTATAGATTCTTTATATTTTCCTTCATCATAAAATTTAAGTGCCTTATCAAAATAATATCTTGAATCTTTTCCGGAGTCATTTTCTATTAATGAATTATTATTAATAAAATTATGTATATCTAAATCATTTTCAGTTCTTTTTAATGCCTGCTTTGCTTCTTTATAATTAGGATTTAATTCTATGGCTTTGTTTAAATTTCTTATAGCTTCCTCATATTGTTTTAAATGATTTTTATTTATTCCTATAAGATAATAAATTTTATAATTATCTTCTTGATAAAACAAAATTTTTTCAAGATATTCTATAGATAATTCAAAATTATTATTATCAAATGCTTCTTTAGATTTACCTAATAATTCTTTAATAATATCATCAGCCATATTTTAATATTCCTATATAATTTTAATTGTCATATTATATATAATTATAAAAATTATTAAATATTATTTTTATAGTTTTATGTATTGTGAGTCTGCTATAAATTTAAAAAAATTTTGGGCTGGCAGCTAAAATGGCAGTTTAAGTTGAAAATGAAAATTAAACTATAACACCAGAAAAAATAAAAAGCCTAGAGGGTGGGCAAGTGTAATTAAATTTTAAAACTTAATTTACATTCCCCGCCCTTTATTCTCTATAACTAACTTTTAAATTTTAATATCAACTATTTTTATAACTTAATTAGAATTTATTAGCACCCGCCCAAGCGTTATTTAAATTTAACATTTTCTTAACTGTTTTATTAAAAAATATGATATAATAATTTGAAATAATTTATTATTAAGGAATAAAATAATGTCATACTCAAAACTTACAGTAAAAAATTTTGGAAAGATTAGAGAGGCTGAAATAGAACTTTCCGATTTAGTTTTATTTATAGGTGATAATAATAGTGGTAAAAGTTATTTGATGACATTAATATATGGATTTGCAAATTATTCAGAAAAAATCACAAATATTTTATTTCAAGATAAGGATTTTTTATTTAATTTAAAAGAGTACAAAGATATAGAAAATATTATAAATAAGCATTTAGAATATAATAAAGAAAATTACTCTCAAATAATAAAAGCACATAATGATTATTTTATTAATGCTATTAAAAATCATAGTATATTCTGTGCTGAGCAGACACTAGATGAAAGATTTTTTTTATCATTAGAAGAATTAACATTGATTAATGATTTATTTAATTTACTTCTTAATAAATACAAAGAAAAAATATTACAGTTTATATTTAACGATATTGATAATTTAATTAATTTAGATGATATAAATTTAAATATATATAAACCTGATTTTAAAATTTTATTAGAACATAACAGAAAAATAACTATTTTATATAAAAATCATATGAATGATTTTCCAATATCTGGTAATATTCCAAATTTTAGTGCATTAGATATTATAATATATATTTTTTCTATCATGACAAAATATTTATTTAATATTTATTATGACAAAAAAATATTTTTACCAGCATCAAGAACAGGATTTTTTTTGTCTTATAAGGAATTAGCTAAACAATCTATAACTTCTGCATTTAACATTGAAAACAAAAAAATTAAAACTTTATTTCAAAAGCCTATTAGTGATTTTATAAATAATTTAATTGATTTATCAAAAGAGTATAAAGAGAATGAAGAATATACAGATATAATAAAAATATTTCATAATATGATTCAGGGAAATATTGAAGTTAATACTGAAACAGGAGGATATTATTATAAGCCTAATAATACAGATTTAAAAATACCTATGTATTTAAACTCAGCAGTAATTACAGAAATTGCACCATTATATTTATTTTTAAAATATGGTAAAGATATTGGAACTCTTATTATAGAAGAACCTGAAATGTCTTTGCATCTTAAACTTCAAAAACAAATGGCTAGAATAATTATTAATTTAGTAAATAAAAATATAAATCTCATGATATCAACTCATAGTGATACAATTTTAGAACATATAAATAATATGATTAAACTTAATTCTATAAATGATAAAGATAAACAAAATAATTTATTAAAAAAATATTCCTACAGTGAAAATGACATTATAGATATTGAAAAGATAAGAATATATCAATTTAATACAGATAAAGATAATATGACAAATATAATACAATTAAAGGGAAATAAAGAAACAGGTTTTTATATAGAAACTTTCCATGATTATATCAATAAAGCTTCAAATGAATATGATGAAATTATTGAGAATATTTAAAAAGGTATTTAATTGTTATGGAAAATTTTGAAAAACTTTATGATATTATTGATAATAACATGTGCAAATTTATTTTATTAAATAAAGATGATATTTTTAATATTAGAGATAAAAATTCTGAAATGGAAATAAATATTAAATTAACATCTAAATCTATATGTTCAAAAGATATAGAAGGAGAAAGGAAGTTTAACCATTTAAAAATAAAAAAATGTGCTGATGCAATTATTTTAAGAGCAAATCAAAATAATAATTTAGATTTGCATATAATAGAATTAAAAAAAGATATACATGATGATAAATTAAAAAAATTATCAGATCAATATTTTGGGGCTTATTTAAGAATAATGTGTGTTTTATTAAATCAGCTAAATATAGAGAATATTTATTTATATTTAATATATGATAAGTTATTAAATACAGAAAACATTGATAGTACAAATCAAAAGAAAAATATAATATATGATAGAGATTTATTTTATCAATGTAAAATATATAATTCTTTTCATTATCTTAATATATCATTTTTTAATTTAAAAATATTAAATATTATAAAATACAATTTACAAGATAATACAGACATAGTTATTTAAACTTAAAATATATACATCGCACGCAGAGTAAATATTTTAAATATATTATTGATTGATAAAATTAAATTTCTACTATCATTAAAAGCTAGTTCATCGTGCGTTAATTATATTGATAATATATTAAATATAAAATTAAAACAAATTCCAACAGCAACACCTGTGACTCCTAAACATTTGTTTTTTATTTTCTAATTGATTTTTTTATAAAACTTAATATAATAATATGCTGTGAGTTTAAAACAATTAGGAGTAATTTATGGATTTAAAAAATTACATAAGAAACATACAAGATTATCCTAAAGAAGGAATATTATTTAGAGATATCACAACCTTATTAAAAGATAAAGATGCTTTTAAGTTTGCAATAGACTCTATGGCTAAGCAAGTTGAAGATAAAAAAATAGATTATATAGTAGGAGCTGAGAGTAGGGGGTTTTTAATAGGTTCTGCTTTGGCTTATAGGTTAAACTGCGGTTTTGTACCTGTTAGAAAAAAAGGTAAATTGCCTTGCAAAACTATATCAGAAGAATATGCATTAGAATATGGCACAGATTCTTTATATATGCATGAAGATGCTATAAATAAAGGAGCAAATGTACTTATAGTAGATGATTTAATTGCTACAGGCGGCACTGCTTTGGCTATGATGAAAATGGTTGAAAGGCTTGGAGGCAATATAGTAGGCTCTTCTTTCTTAATAGAATTAAAAGAATTAAATGGAAGAAAAGATATAAGTAAATATCCTGTTAATGTTTTAATAGAATATTAAACTTTTTTATTTTAATTTTATTTAAAGAAATAAAGAATAGGAATTAGTATATAACTCCTATTCTTTTTTATTGCATATTTTTTTGTTTATAAATTTTATTTAGCTAATTTAGCATAATAGAACTTATGAGAGCCAAGAGGGTCAAATATCACGCCTGTTAACTTTTTGCTAATCATTATAGGATCAGTATAGAAATAAAGAGGAATTAACCCCATATCATTCATGAGTATATCTTCTGCCTCATGCATAGCTTTCATTCTCACATTTTGATCTATAGTAGACATAGCAAGTTTTAATTTATCATCATAATTTTTATTATAATAACCGCCATTGTTTTGTACACTATAGCTTAAAAATACACCAAGAAAACTCATAGGATCATTATAATCAGCTATCCAACCATGGCGAGCAATCATGTAGTTTTTATTTTGTCTAGTATCTTGGAAAGTAGCCCATTCTTCTTGAGCTATAGTAGAATCTATATTTAAATTTTCTTTCCACATCTGCTGAACCGCTTCAAATATCTGTATATGTTCACCAGAATTAGATTTAAACTCTATAACAGGAAATCCATCACCATTAGGATAACCAGCATCAGCAAGGAGCTTTTTTGCCTCTTCTACATTTTTTTTATAGTCTTCAGGTTTTATGCTATAATAATCTCCACCAACCTCTCTAAAATCCCCATCAACATCATTAACTCCGCTAGGTACCCAAGCACCCGCAGGCATTTGTCCGCCTCTTGTAACTTGTTCTACTAAGTAATTTCTGTCTATTGCTAAAGTTAAAGCTTTTCTTACTCTCACATCTTTTAATACACTATTTGTAATATTAATACAATAATAGTATGTACCTAAATATGGAGATATATGCATTAAACCTTCGCTTTGTAATGTTTCTATGTCTTGTAGAGGAGGATTATTTGCAAAATCTATAGAACCTTCTTTTATACCAGCAACAGCAGCAGTACCATTTTGCATAAGTATGAATACTAATTTTTCTGGTATAATATTTTCACTGTTCCAATAATTAGTATTTTTTACCATTACAAGTCTATCATCAGTTCTTCTTTCTACTAAAGTAAAAGGACCATTGCCTATATATGTGTCTGGTGAAAGAGTCCAGTTATCTTTATTTT